>JBBPIS010000059.1:0-42561 GCA_038040225.1 Planctomycetota bacterium | reverse complement strand
CGAGGATGTCGGCGGGGACGCGGCTCAGTTCCGTAAGTGACTCGCGCGCGAGTCGCCCGGCCAGCGCGAGGAACAGGCCGGCCGAATGGCATCGCTCGGCGAGTTCGCACAACGCCGCGGCGTCGCAGCAGTCCGTCAGTGTGAGACCTGTCTTGGCGAACGTGTCGATCAGCAGTCCGGCACACCTGGTCGCGATGGCCGCTTCCAGAATGTCGTGGATCGGCGGCGACGCGGCCTCGCCCGCGTCGGCATACGCGACGGCCACCCATTCGAGATGAGTCGGATGGCGTTGATCGAACCGTTCGCGGACTCGCCGCCACTCATCGCGCCAACCGCCACATCGCGCGAGGTGACTCAGGCCAAGCTTGGCGAACGCGACCGACTCGGGCAGCGCGGGAACGTCCGCTCGATCGCGCCACTCGATCACCTCACCCAATGCCACGCTGAGCGGAATGTGTTGCTCGGGAATCGAGTGTTGTGCGCCGAAGATGCGTTGTGCGCGGGTCTCCCGACCCCGCACAGGCCCCGACAGCAGGTCTCCTCTTTCCTCGGAACAGACGAGCTCCTCGGAGCAGCCGGCCGAACCGCGGTCCTCCGCAACCCGTCGGGCAATCGCCGCGATGATCTCGATATTCGCCATGCCGAGCGACCCGCGAGTCGGTTCCTTCACGTCGAGGATGTCGGCCCCTCCCTCGATTGCTGCGAGCGCTTCCTCCGGTGAACGAACGCTGACGAGAAGTCGCGGTCTGCGCGAGGCGTCTGTGGCCAACCGGCAATTCAGGGACCGGACACGTTCCGTCACGAGCAGCTTCCGTTCGACAAAGGACGTCCACAAACCGCCCGTCTGTAACAGAAACTCGGCGCGAGATGCAACCGGCTGAGTCGCCGCTTCACTTCAGGAACCGCACGCGCTCCATGTCCGGCAGGCGCAGGTGCATCTCGTGGTCGCCGACGCGCAGGCGGCCCGGCTTGGAGGGGAGATGGACGAGAAACGGCTTGCCGAGCAGCAGCGAGCGATGGACGGGAGCCTCATCCCAGCGGCGGCTGTCGTGCGAGAGCGGGCTGTTGTCACCGAGCATGAAGAAATCGTCGTCGCCCAGCTGGTGGGGCCGGTTCACGCCGTGACGGGAACGCGATGAGGTGTAGTAGACGTCGCGATAGAGCTTCAGTTGATCGACCCGCACGTCGAGGCCGCGCGCTCCAAAACGAACGGCACTGCGCGCGGCGGGCGTTCCCGAGGGAGTCTCGAACGGCCACGGCTCCAGGAGCGGCTGACCGTTGATGGCGACGAGAACCTGCTTGTCGAACAGTGAAGCTTCGATGGTCGCTGCGCCTTTGTCGAGCGATGTCGGCCAGCCACCCGTGGCCGCGGGTTCCTCGCCCTCTCCCGCGAACAGACGGACTTCGCGGCGGCTGGCATCGAACACCACCGTGAAGTTCTGCGAACCGTCCGTCAATTGGATCGCGAACTCACCCGCGCCGCTCTCCCACTGCACGCGCGCCGACAGCATCACGTCGCGCACGGGATTGGGGACCGCTCCCCCCTCGTTCGGGTTGTAGCCGTAGTTGTCGATCAACGGTGCGACGTGGGAGGCTTCGTACAGCTCGCCGATCGCGGTGCGAAAGGGACCGTCTTCCGTGAGTGCCGTGATGCGCTGCGCGATGTCTTTGGGAAGTGCTCCGGTACAACTGAGCGTCGCGGTCTTGGGGTCGAATCGCAGTCCGGCGGGCGGGACCGAGGAAGGCTGAACTTCCTCCGGCCAATGTGCCAACGGAACCGATGTCTCGTGCAGACCACCCGTGCGAATCCAATGGAGGTACTCGACCCAGTGAAACGGCTCGCGATCGGGGCGACGTTCGTTGCCCTGACGCAGCACGAAGCCGCCGCCCGCCGCCCGCCAGCCGGTGGGCTTGGACGCTTCGCTGACGTCGATGGCCTCGGCGGCCACCGGTTGCCAGTGGGCCTGAAAGCCGGGATCGCTCTTCGGCCGATGGTCGTGATCGTGGACGAGGATCCGCATCGCCCGCTGGCGGTCGAACGGCTTGCGCGCCAGTTGGCCATCGATCACGACATCGCCGTCGCTCAATTGGATCTTCTCACCCGGCAGCCCGACGACCCGCTTGACGTAGGCTTCCGTCGCCTTGGCCGGGTTGCGAAAGACGACGATCTCCCACCGCTGCGGCGAGCGGTACAGGTACGCCTGCTTGTTGACCAGCAGTTGATCGCCGTGATTCCGCGGCACCTCGGCGATGTCGATCGCCTTCTGTCCGCAGTTGGGACAGACGGCGCGAGTCCTGCCGCGGGCAAGTTCTTCCGCGTGCGCGACGTCATCGGTGTCGTAGGCGACTCCAAACGGAAACGTCGCGCCGCACGTCGGGCATTCGACCCGCTTGTGGAATCCCAGCAGACAGGGAGCCATCGATCCGGTCGAGATCATGTAACCCTCGGCCGCAAACGTGCGAAAGAGGAGCACGGCGACGAACAGCGAAATGAAGGACTCGACCAACGACCGCACCGCACCGCGCCGATCCCGATCGAATCGCGTGCCGCTGTCCGGACGCGACTCCGCCGTGCGCGAGGCCGATTCGGTGTTCGTCGAAGCCAAAGTCGAAGCCATCTCACCCGCCGTGGATTTCGTGAGACGAACAAGCCTGTCCGTCGAAACCGCTCGACGACGCGGAAAGAACACAGCGAGAATCACCGCAATCCCCAGTCGTGTCCCGAGCGGCGGGCGATTCTAGCGGAACGCGCGCGAAGCGTGGAATACCATCGCCGCCGCATCGCCCGGCACCGATGGCAACAAAGCCTGTCACTTTCGCAAGTCAGACGCTGTGCATTCATCGCCAATTGCTCAGTCAGGCGAGTGGCAACAAATAGTCCTACCGTCAATAGAAGCCTGACGCGCAAGCGAAGGATTAGTCACCCAGCGTCCTTCGCTTGCGCGTCAGGCTTCAATGGGTAATCTCGTTTCTGCCGGTCGCCTTATCCGTGCGTCCACTCGTCGATCGATTTCGGCCAGTCGTCTTTGAGCAGCCGCGACAGCGAGCGATCGGCAAGCACCTTCCCTTCCGTCTGGCAACGGGCACAGTAGTTGGTCTCGTTGTCGGCGTAGCGGATCCGCTGTACGGGCGAGCCGCAGTCGGGGCATGGCTGGCCGAACCGGCCATGCACGGCCATCTCGGGGCGAAAGGCCGTGACGCCCTCGGGAAAGTCGGAGCCAGCCTCCGTGCGAAGCCGCTCGATCCAAAGCTGCATCGTGCGGCGAGTCGCCTCGTGCAGCCGCTCGATCTCGTCGCGAGTCAGCTTCTGCGTGAGTTTGATCGGCGACAGACGGGCCGCATGCAGGATCTCGTCCGAGTACGCGTTGCCGATCCCGCTGAAGAGGTGCGGGTCGGTGAGCGATCTCTTCACCGTATGATTCTCGCGCGTGAGAGCCTCCGCAAACTGATCGACCGTCGCCGAGAAGACATCCAGCCCGCCGGGGTCATGCCACGGCAAGCCGATGCTGCTGCCAAGCACATGCAGCGACGCCCTGCGCTTCGATCCCGCCTCCGTGAGCATCAGCGTTCCGTTCGTGAAGTCGAACGCCGCAAGGCCAATCTTTCCGGCGAGCTTTGCCCCCGCAGGCTTCCAGTGCAGCCGACCGGCGATCATCAGATGCAGCACCAGCCAGTGATCGTTCTCGAACCCGATGGCGATGCGCTTCCCGAGCCGCTTCAATGCAACGACTCGCTGACCCTGCACCGCTTCAACGGGCGGCTCGAAGGTTCGCAACAGGAACGGACTGACGATGCGCACCTTGTCGAGAGTCTGACCGACCACGCGTTGTTCAAGTGCTTCGAGATAAACGGTGATGTCGGGAAGTTCGGGCACTGGTGAAGTCGGTCGCAACGGTAATAGGTTCGATGAACGACGAGTCAGTGTCGCGAACGAACCTCACTGCGCCAATTCGCCGAATACCACTCGTTCCGGTCGGGTGGCCGGGGTTGGAGCGTTTCGCGAAACCCCGGGGCTTCGTCCAAAGCGACTCCAGCCCCGGCCACTCCGCCGCCAGCGTACTACGATGAATGCTAGTGGTAGCCTGCAACTCACGTGATGGCCATACTCGGCCCTGCGACTCAAGCTCGCAAGGCTTTTCTTTTGGCTAAGTCTGCGCGACACTCACCAACCGAAGTGGCACACAGTACCGGAATTTCAAACTGTACCACTACCGGTTGGAGTGCCCTAACAGCCTGATTATTTACATTGAACTGGCAATGAGTTACGTTTTTTCACGCTGAAGGTAGATCGAAAGCACTGAGAGAATCCCCATGTCGCGCGCCGTGACCTGCCCTGAGTGTGATGCTTCATTTAAGTTGAGGGACGACTCCACGGCGAAGCGGGTCAAATGCCCGAAATGTGGGGGATCCATTCCGATTGTCTTGTCAGCAGTTCCAACGACTAAGGGAAAACGCACCGAGTCGTCACCTGTTAAGTCGGGGAATGGCACGACCAGTTTATCCACGACACCCTGGGTATTCTCCGGCGCTCTGGGTTTGGTGTTTTTGCTCGGGGTGGGAGGGTTCTTCCTCTGGTTGCGGTCCGGAGGCAATCCAGACGCAGCCAAAGTCACCGGTGCGCCTGCCAAAACTGGTGAGAAGCTCGTGCAGCAGCCGGTCGCTCCAGTCGCAGGAGTTGCCAGTGTTCAACCTGCTGTCGCTGCGCTGATTCCGCCTCCTGCTGGTGAGTTGGAAGCATTGGAAGAGATGACTTCTGCTGCGCTGAATGAGCACAGGCAGAAGCTTCCCAAACGTCGCGAAGGGACCGTGAGTGAAACTAGTCGAGCGGCCACGTTCTCTGAGCAATGGATTTACGAAGATCCGAAGGACCCCTCAGGGCTGGTAATCCGAACTTGGGAAAACAAAACGCTCCAGGCAGTTCAACCCAAAGCGATCACAGATCCGCAAACGGGTCAACCGAAGACCGTTGTCGCTGAAATGGGGCAGACGCAACGAGGCCAATCGTTCTCGCAACAGCAACCCCGCTATTCTGGCACGTTCGGTGGGAATCAAGATGACCGACGAGGAATGTGGTTTCGATATCACGAGAACGGGAAATTGCGTATGCGTGGGCGTTACCTCGACGGCCAACGCAATGGCGATTTTCTGTGCGCCGACGAAAGCGGTCGGCGCACATGGGAGGGCCTGTATTTGGCGAACGAACTCGTCGAGAGCCGGGCGTTCAAGCCAGGCGATCCCCCTTCAGCCGACATCGCGGCCTTCTATCATGAGGGGTCCGTCAGGACCGTAGCCTGGTCGCCAGATGGAAAGTATCTCGCGTCAGAAATCACCGGTGGCATGGTGCGCGTGTGGGATATGGAACAACAGAAGTCCGTTGCCGAATTAGGTCCGACCGAGGTGCCGAAGTCCCCGTCGCCGAGTGTGCTTCGGTTCGTCGGAGACGGAAAGGTGTTGGCTGTGGGGACGGGGATGGATTTCGCGAAGTGGACGATCCGACTTTGGAAATTTCTTGAGGCAGACGAACCGCTGGTCATCGATCCGAAAAAGGGTGGATTCAAATTAGGTGACTTGAGCCTTTCTCTCGACATACTCGACAACGGTCGGAAACTGCTGATTGGCAGCACGCCCCCGGCACTGTGGGATGTCGAGACGAATCAACTGGTCGGTCTATTCGAGAAGGCTTTCCCGCCCATCCGTCTGGTGGACAACAACCGTCTGATGGTGGCGCAGGCTTCATTTACTAACAACAACCCGCCCCTCGAGATGCTCACCTTCGACATCGCGACACAGACGATTCAGCAGACGGTTGATCCGTTGGGGCCCGACGAGTCGCCGTGGCGACAACCTCCGTGGAGGCTTCAGCCTTCCATCCTGGCTCATCCCACCACCCCACGCATGACGTTCAGCATGGTGGGTCAACCCGCTGGATCCCTCTACGAGATTGTCTTCCGAACGGTCGATATTCTGACCGGTGAGGAGGTCCGGATGGGGTTGCCCAAGAATCACCATTACACAGATTGGCTGTTATCCCCCAATGGGACCGAAGCTCTGGCTGTCGAAAACAACATAAAGAGGCTGCCGGGCGTCAAAGTCCGGCTGTTAAACACCGAAGACGGAGCCATCCGGTTTCAAACAGAAGTGGATGGGTTCGTTCAGCCGCACTTCACTCCCGATGGCCGCTGGCTATTTGGGGTGGGGCGCGGCAGTCGGCGTTTTCTGAATGAGAGCACTCGGAAGCCGGATATAATGTCCGCCCTGAATTCGATCCATGCGATTCGCACGTCCGATGGGCGAGTCTGGACGATCAAAAACGGCAATCGTGACGACATGAATACCTATGCCGTCTCACCTGATGGTCAATTCGTTGCCATCGGCGCGCAGGACGGCTCGTTAATCGTATGGAGCATGGCCGCCATCTTGTCAGCAGAGCCGCTTTGATTCGTATGGCGTCAAGCCACTCTCCGTGAGCGCCAATCTCGCTCAGCCTCTGGCTGGCCAGGACGCCAGGTGCCACTGGTGAGGGACTTCGCTCGCCAGTGTTCTTCTAGGTGACTGGCGACGACTGTAGTCCCGCCGTTCCGGCGGCGGGAGTTCCGGTCGGCGGAGCGACCGGACAACAGTAATGGCATCCCAAATCAGAACCGAACGCAGCGCTAGGTCAACTCTTCAGACCCGCGATCGGATCGCCGTGGTAGACGTGGTGAGGGCGGTCGAGGGAGTCTTTCCAGACGAGTGTCCTCGGCAGGCCGAGCGATTCGTAAATTGTGGCGGCCATGTTTTCGGGGGTTTGCGGGTCGGACTTCGGATAGGCTCCGATGCGGTCGGACGCGCCGATCACGTTGCCGCCGCGGACTCCGCCGCCAGCGAAGAAGACCGTTTGCACGGCTCCCCAATGGTCGCGGCCGGGAAGTTTGTCCTTGGCTCCGAAGACTCGCGGCGTGCGGCCGAATTCGCCCGCCATCACGATCAACACGTCGTCGAGCAGTCCCCGTTCGGCGAGATCATCGATCAGTGCTGAGACCGCCCGGTCGGTCGGTGGCAGCAGGAAATTCGAGAGGTTGCGGAACGCCGATTCGTGCGTGTCCCACGACTCGTTGTTGCCCAGATTGACTTGCACGAGACTCACACCCGCCTCGACCAACTGCCGCGCCATGAGGAGTGACCAGCCGAACGAGTTGCGGCCGTAACGCTCCTGAAGTTTTTCGTCGGCGGCATGGACGTCGAGTGCCCGATGGACGCCTCCGTCCAGCAGCATCGAAACGGCCTTCTGCCGATGCCGGTCGAACTCGCGGACGTGCGCGGCCCGGTCGAGTTCCTGCCGCTGCCCCTCGATCGATTCCAGCAACCGGACGCGCGATTGAAACTGGTCGCTCAACATTCCGTGGGCGAGCTGCAATTTTGGAGCCTCGAAGCGATAGCCGGCCGGCACCATCTTGCCTTCCGAACGCTGAAATCCATACTCGGGAAACGCGCCGTGAATGTACTTCGTGTCGCGGTATTGGCTGGCTTCGATGAACCACGGATCGAACTTCGGTCCCATTTCCCCCGCGAACTGGCCGGGAATCGTGCGGCCGGTGACATGCACCAGCTTCTCCGGCAGCACGGCGGCCGGAGGCAGGTTGTTCCGCGGTGGCATCACGCCCGCCACGACCGATGCCATCGCGGGGAAGTCCATTGGCGTCGGTTTGTTGTTACTGAACCCGACCGGTGTCGGCGTGCGTCCCGTGAGCATCACGTGATGCCCGATGGAGTGCTCGTTGTACGGGTGGGTGAGCGACCGCACGATCGCCCACTGGTCGCTGCGAGCGGCCAGCATCGGCAGGTGCTCGCAGACGAAGAGGCCCGGCGTGCGGGTCTCGATCGGAGCGAACTCGCCCCGAATGTTGGCCGGAGCCTCCGGCTTCGGATCGAAGCTGTCGTGCTGAGCCAACCCGCCCGACAGAAAGATGTAAATGACAGACTTCGTTCGCGGCGTCGCCTGCAACGAAGGACTCTCCGCCGCCAACGCTCGCAGTCCCTCGACATGATTCATGCCGAGACCCAGCAGTCCGACCGATCCGATCTGCACGGCGGCACGACGCGAGACTCGCGGATGAGCGAAGGGATGTTGCTGCAGAGTCATTTGCAGGCCCTCATGAAACGGCGCGAACGGGTGTTTCTCAGATCAAGGCAGCCGGGCCAACAATCTAATCGCTTCGAGCTGGGATGCGAAGTTCGCTCGTCCTTCCCAGCGACAATTCATTTGGGTCGAGGATGGAACTCGCCGTTCTTCATGACGGCAAGGCAGGGTGGCCTGATTGAAATGCTCGTCACCTCGGCCTTCGCCATTCCGGATTCGTTGTTCGCCGTTCGTTCGATTCCCCTCGGTTTCACCGATCCTATTCGATTGTCCCGGTCACCATTTGCACCTGGCCACTGGCGTCCGATTGGAAGAGGAGGATCAATTGCGAATTCAGGCGGGCGAGCGTCATGCCTCGGGCGGAATTCTGTTGGACAGCCGCGATCTCGGTCGCGGCTCCCCAGCCGGCTTGAGCCAGTGTCCCGAAGCCGTCGCTGGTCGTCGGAGTGTTCGCATCGCCCGGTTCGCCTTTGGCGTACGAGACCGGGCATTGCGGGGTCAGGATTCCGCTGGTCGAGAAGGTTTCTTCGGACACCTGTGACGCCGTCGCACCGGGGTGAACCAGGTGAATCACACCTCCCAATTCGGCCGCCACGAGCGGTCCGCCGGCGGTGTGCGGTTGCCAGGCGGGTTCCGGCTCCGGCCAATCGACGATGGTCTTGACGATGTTCTTCAATTTGGCCCCGACACCGGAACCCGAACTGGTTGAGGATCCGGAGGGCGAACCGGGTGATCCCGATGAACTGGATGATGAGCTTGCCGGAGAACCGGACGGCGTGGTACTGCGAACGACTCCGAACTGGGCCACGGGAAACACGCTGGGTGACCAGGCGCCCTGGGTCGAGTTGTTGTAGGGGCCGGTCGTCTTGGATGGTGCGATGGTCACGACATTGAAATCCGCGGTGTTGTACGACACCACATTCATCCCGTCCTGACCGACGACCTTGGCGATCAGGTACAGCGAGGGACCCAGCATCGTCAGCGCGATCGTGCCGTCGGTCTGCTGATTCACCGGAGTCGGCGTTGTGGCCCAGGCTCCATTGGCATACAGCAGCGACTGGATGTGATTGCCGGAATCTCGATAGGCGAGCATCAGGCCATCGTCATCGAGCGCTGTGAGCGCGAACGTCCCCACCGCCTGGCCAGCGATCGTCTGCGGAGTTTTCGACCACCCCGCCCGGGGCGTAAACGACAGCGCGCACAACGACTGATCGTCCGGCTGGAAGACCAGCATCAATCCGTCACTCGTGGCGGCGAGTGCGACCCCGCCGCTGCAAGTCGCGCCGACGTTGGCCGACGCTGTCCACTGAGATCCATCCCAGGATTGGCACTGCAACTCTGCCTGATTCCCCACCGAGACAACATGGAGCCGATTCGCGAATCCTGCCGCCGCCAGCGGTCCGCTCGTGTTGAGCGGTGTGGGAGTCGGCTTTCCCCATTGGAACGACTGGTCCCACAGGAAATCGAACGAGTTGCTGGCTGCGTCGTTCTTGCCCAGCGTTCCCAGCCCGAAGTTCCGCTGGATCGTCTTGAGCAGGCTGTAATGGTTGAACCCGGTCTCCACGGTCCCCTACGGAATTCCGTCACCCAGCAGAACCGTGTAGATCTGATTGGGGCCGTCATAGGAGCTGGCGTCGTGTTGGTCTTGAACGTACTCCTTTTCGTAATCCGCCTCGTCAAACGTGACGACGACCAGCGTGTGAGGAGGCAGGCGCGAGTGTGGTCCGGGAAACTGAAGCGCCGCGAACAGCGTCTGCAACCAGGCGGCGGTCTGGTTCACCAACTGGGGTGCCCGCTCACTGGCGGGAAGTCTCGTTCCGGCGACGTAGTGCCCGTCGTTCCACATGTTGGGGGTGAACCAGGCGTAGTTCGGCAACTGGCCGTTGATCACATCGGACCAGAACTGGTACTCGTCGACGATGCACTTCCAACGCTCCGGGTTCCGCACGATCCCCGCAAACGAGGAGAACGGATCGTGCTTCGCCAGGTAGGGATAATCGTCCAGCGGGGTCAGATCCGGCGTCCACGGCTGCCCCGGGTAGTTCTGCATGTACGCCTTCCAGGTGAGACCGGCCGCTTCGATCAGATCGACGATGGTGCTCTGTTGTCGCAGCCCCCCCGTGCTTGAGGACCGAACTGTCGTAGGTGACGTTGCAGAGTTCACCCGCGACGGAAGCGATGTAGTTCGTTTGCGACGGGTGCATCACGCCGTAGTAATTCGTCAACTCAATGCCCTGCGCGGCCAGCTTCCTCATGAACGGATTTCGCAGCACATAACTGCGGTATTCGTTCTCCAGCATGATGATCAGAACGTGGTCGAAGGCGCGCGAAGTGGGCGTGGTCATGATGCGGTACTTTCCCTGGAGATGAGGACGTCTGCCGGGATCACAAATCGGCTCAGATGCAAAACTGGCCGGAAGACAGGGAGGTCTTCCGGCCAGTGTTCAGACCGCGAATTATTGCGGCGCGTTTGCCGGCGGAATGATGCCGAAGACACTGGCACCACCCTTGGCCGGCGGCGGCAGCTTGTACGGGTACTGACCCGACCCTTCCGGAACCTCCCTGTTCACTTCATCCCAAAACGTGTCCATGACGACGCCCGCATAATGGACCGCCCAACCATGATCCGGACCGGCGAAACGACCCGGCGACGATTTCATGGTTCCGACCGTCGGCGCGGCTCCGTTGAACAGGATGTCGTACTGCTCGCCCGGATCCCAATCGAGCTTGAAGACCGCCGGCGACTGCAATTGCGATGAGGGGCCGAGCCAGTTGTCTTTGGTCGTGAACACAAACTTGTACTGCTTGTGTCGCACGGCGCCGAACATGTTGTCGGCAAAGTACACCCAGCTTTGGCGCAGGGCCGGCTTCAGCGGCTGCATCCCTTCCGGACCTTTATTGCCCAGAATTTTCGGCTGCTTGGGATCGAATCCGGTGTACTGGTCGTACCCGGAATACTCGTGCGGGTTCAGCAGGTACGCGCTCTGGTCGATGCCGTCGAAGATGATCGGCTTGCCGGCGTTGTCCTTCCAGAAGCGTTTGGGTCGCTGGTCTTCGGGAACATCCGCCAAGGCCGAGAACGTCGGCCACCAATCCATGTGGCTCATCATTTCGGTCGCGACCGTACCGGCCTTGATCTTGCCGGGCCACCAGGCGATCGCGGGGCAGCGGAAGCCCCCTTCGTAGCACGATCCCTTCTCACCCCGGAACGGCGTGTAACCGGCATCCGGCCAGGCATCGATCCAGGCACCGTTGTCGGTGGTCCAAACGATCATCGTGTCATCCGGAATGTATTTGCGCACCGCTTCGATGACGGAACCCGAGTTGAAATCCAACTCCATCAGCGAGTCGAGATACGGGTATTGTCCTGGCGACTTCCCCTTGAACTCGGGCGCGGGGAAATTCGGCTGATGCACTTTCATGAAGCAGCATTAGAGGAACAGCGGCTGATCGGACTTCTTTTCCGCGTGTTCCCTGATGGTTCTGACGGCGCTGTCCTTGATTCTGGTGTCGATCGTGTGCAGATCCAGATAGGAGAAGTCGCGGGTTTTCTTCGCCTCTTGACCGGCGTCGCCTTCCCACTCACCCATGTTGATCGACTTCCACCACTCCTGGAACGGGATGTCGTCTTTGGGCCAGGCCGGGTTGAGTTGCGGATCGGGGTACGCATAGACCCCGGCATACCACGGCAGCATGTGAGCCATGTGGTCGAAACCGAGGGAGGTCGGGTAGTTTTCCGGCTTTTCACCCAGATGCCACTTGCCCATTTGCACTGTGTAGTAGCCGGCCTTTTCAGGAATTGAGCCACCGTCGGCGTTTCGGCCGTGAGACCGGCCTTGTTGCCAGGAGTGATCACGACCGACAGCGCGGTGCGCACCGGAATCCGGCCCGTGATGAACGAAGCGCGGCCGGCCGTGCAACTCGCCTGGCCGTAGTAGTTGACGAATCGCATCCCCTCGGCCGCGAGACGATCCAGGTGCGGTGTCGGTGCGCCACGCATGATCCCGCCGCCATAGCAGCCGAGATCGCCCCAGCCCACGTCGTCCGACATGATGAAGACGATATTGGGTCGCTTCTTGGGCTTCTTGTCGTCCTTCTTCGCATCAACCTGAGCGAGCAGCCGATCCCTGATTGCGTCTTCCGCCGTGTTCTGATGCGGAAACGTCCCCTGCCAGAAGTTGGCGACGCATCTCCCCTGCGGGCGCAGTTCGTCACCCCAGGCATAACGGCTCCCCTCCAGCCCGCCGCGCGCCGCGAATTCCCATTCCGCCTCCGTCGGCAATCGCTTGCCCGCCCACGTGGCGTAAGCCAGGGCGTCGTCCCACGAGACCTGCACGACAGGATGCTGCTGCTTGCCGTCGAGATTGCTGTCCGGGCCTTCCGGGCGACGCCAGTTGGCTCCCGGCACCCACGACCACCATCCCGCGGCATTGTCCAGCCGCACCGCCTCGCCGGGGGGCGTGAACACCAGGGAACCGGGCTGGAGATTCTCATCGGGAGGCTTCGGCGTTCCGGGGGGCAACTGCTGCCTGAGCGTCTCCCAATCGATCGTCCGCTCCGCCAGGGTGACGTAACCAGTGGCCGTCGCGAACTCACTGAACTGTGAGTTCGTGACCTCGGTCTCATCGATCCAGAAGCCATCGACACGAACGCGATGTCGGGGTTGCTCGGCCAACGCGACATTGGCTTCGTCGGACCCCATTTGAAATTCGCCAGCAGGAATCCATCGCATCCCATCCGGATCAACCACCGGATCTGACGCTTTGGAAGTGTTTGGCGCAGCGATTCGCGGTTTGCCTGGAGTCGAATTCAACGCGTTGGAGGATTGCGTCGAGGCGAGTACCACGACCAGATACGCGGCTGCAAATCCGATGATTGCGAACGCAGACAAACGCCCGATAGCCCGAAGAGGCGAACGTTGCGAAACGGGTCTCATACAAGCCTCCGCACTCAGTTGCGCCTTGCGATACGCTCACTAAAGAAATGGAGGAGTACAAATACAATCGCGAATTGCAAAACTCAATTCTAAATACTGCGATTGTCAAAAATTCATGCAATGATCAAGAAACTCATCCGTCGATGAATCAAATCGGCACGGCGCTACCAGGGTCATCGCCTGTTTCAATCGAAGGGTGTCGTCGAGTCTGCGAGATGCTCGAAGACGAAGGAGGAAAGGTGAGTTTCGAAGGCACTCGATGATTTGCTCATCTTGATCAAGGCACCGGCACCGACACCGACACCGGGGGGGCACGACTTCAACGCTGGAAGTGTGGAAGCCGAACCACTTCCACGAAAGCCCGTCACCCGCCATGTGAAAGTCTTTGGCCGCTTGCTTTCCACCATCAAACTTTTTGCCGTCGATGGAACTCGCCGTTCTTCATGACGGCGAGCAGGTTGTTGCGGTCGAGCAGCACTTTGGTGTCGGCGAGCGGGTCGCCTTTCACCAGCAGCAGGTCGGCGAGGAAACCTGCTTGAATCTGTCCCAGTTCGTTGGGCAAATCCATGGCGGCTCCACCGTGCTTGGTCATCGTGAGGAGCGCTTCCATCGGCGTGAAGTCGCAGTAGCGGATGAGATGATCGAGGTCGCGGGCGTTCTCACCGTGAGGCGTCACGAAGAAACCGTAGTCGCCGCCACCCAGGATGCGAATGCCGCGCTTCTTCAGTTCCTTGAGTCCCTTCGCGGCACCGGCCAGTTCCTCGCGGAAGCCGAACTCCAGAACCTGCTGCTCGGTGAACCACTTCTCCCCTTCATACGACGCCGTTGCCGTGAAGCCGATGTTCGGGCTGACGAAGACCCAATCCTTGTTCGCTTCGAGCAGGTCGATCGCCTCTTCATCGGCGAAGTTGGCGTGATAGATCACTTTGACGCCGTGCTTCACCGCGAGCTTGACCGAATCGGCGCTCCGACAATGAGCACTCATCCGCTTGCCGTGAGCGAACACGACCTCCGCCGCGGCGGCGACTTCCGCTTCGCTCATCACCGTCGTGTGGGACGGAGCGTGCGGTACGAACGTGTCGCCCGAGATGACGAGCTTGATGATGTCGACCCCTTCGCGAATCAGTTCGCGCGTCACTCGCCGGAAGTCTTCCGGTCCATCGAGCGTGATCGCCATCGACGACATCTGCGGCATGTGCAGCGTCCGCATGTCGCCCAGCCCTCCGGTGACCGTCAGCCACGGGCTGGCCGCGAGCAGCCGCGGGCCGGGGATCTCGCCCTTGTTGATCGCGTTGCGAATGACCACATCTGTCCGAGGCTTCGCCGACGCCGCGCTGAGGCAACTGGTGATCCCGCAGTCGAGATACAGCCGCGCGTTGCGCACGGCAATCAGCGTCGTCTCCTCCGGCGGGATCATGCCGATCTGCACGAGATCGGCCGCGTTGTCGATGCTGAGGTGTGCATGCGACTCGATCAACCCCGGCATCAAGGTCGCCCCGCCGCCGTCGATCACGTCAACATTCTCTCGCGACAAGCGGTGAGGCTCGCGAGCGACTGCCGCGATGCGTGGCCCCTCCACCAACACCTCACCCGGAAAGGGTTCGGCCCCCGTGCAATCGAGAATCCTGACGCCCGTGAAGAGAATTCCGGCCATCGTCGCGTCCTAAGCCTCTGGGAGTAAACCGCTCGTCACAATCGGGCGAGGCACGGTGAGTCACCGCGTTGACCACGAGAAGAGCATATTCCGCGGACCTTCGCCAGATGACCAACCAACTCGGTCGTGCGGCCTGGCAAGGTGAGATTTGTCGAACGGTCTTCTCCCGACGTCTGTCAGGGTGTTCACAATTCACTGCGACAAAGCCCGCAGCAGGATCAAGGCTCAAGACCGATCGCAACAATGACAGACTCGCCACCCTTGTCCTGTGTCGGACGCGTTGTCACAAAAATCAGGTGACCGTCGGTAACGGGACTGGTGAATAACTCGGAGTTTTCCGACGGTCGAAGCTTCCATCTCAACTTCCCGGATTCGATGTCAAACGCGAAAACTTGACCCTTTCCCGACGCGAAGTACGCCGTTTTGTTCGCGATGATGGGAAACGAGTAAACCAGACCTGCGCGATCGGCCTCGTCGGGAGGTTCAAGCGTGCGGATCAACTGGCCAGTGTCGGCGGCGAGTTGATAGAGCCGTCCGCCATTATGCGGCAGAAAGACCTGCCCGGCATGAACTGCGACGCGCGACGAGAGCCAGCTTGGCGTCTGGAACTTCCAAACGACAACTCCAGTCGTCCGGTCCAGGCAGTACAGATGCTTGTCCTGGCTGGCCACATAGACACGTCCGCCAGCGATCGTGGGGGCGGGGCTGATCCAGCCACCGGCTTGAAACGTCCAGCGTCTCTTCCCTGTCGTACAATCAAGAGCGATGACACGCGACTGGTCAAACACGCATTGAACGAACAGCTCGCCATCACAAGCCGATCCATTCGGCCGCGCCACGATATTCTGAAAGCGAGCCTGTGCCCCATCGAATCCCGGTTGGTCCGCAGGGGCGTCCTCGGCAAAGTCGTGTTGCCAGACGGCTGCACCTGTGGCTCGCTTCAGGCAGTACGCACGCCCGTTGTATCCCGAGGCAAACACATGATCACCCACGGGAATTGGCGTTGATTCGCCGGCACCGTGCTCAATCTCGTGTTGCCAGACGACGTGCCCATTGTCGCGCCGCAGCGCAGTGATTCCGGTCTTGGACCCGAAATAGACGAAGTCCCGGTCCACGGAAGGCGGGACGGCGATCCGCTCTCCATGAGCATGCGTCCACAATTCGGACTGGTCCTTGGCGCTAATTGCAACCAGCCCTCCCCGATCATCACCAAAATACAGAATCCCATCCGCAACGACCGCGTCTGTGAGTGAGTGTGCGACAACCTTGCCATTGCGATCGACTGTTTCGGAAAGCGCTTTCCAAAGGACCGCGGGTTGTTCGGTCGGCAGTTTGCAATTCTCTATGAATCCCGAGACTTTCGTGTAGTCCGGCACCCCGAGGGGCTTGCTGGGCAAGGTGGGCGGACGATCCTGTGCCCCAGCTTGCGGTCCCCGTCCGAGATCCCGAGGTTGTCCGCCATGGGCCGACCGGGGATGGTCGGCAAACAATGCGTATCCAAGGCAGACAACGGAGGCAACGACGGCCCAACGCATCGCCGACAGTAACACTCGAAGCATGCTGCATCCTTCCGAAGAAACTGCTGTGCATCTGACACGCACAAAAATAGGTCGGGGCTAAAATACCGTGACCGTGAGAGACTTTCGATCTCCATCGACAATGTCATGGAAACGCGACTGCGCGAGGAATTTGAATAGCGGTTGGATTCCCCCTGACAGCCGGTGCGCTGGACCGAGTGGCAGCGTCTGAGCGAAGCGGTGGTTCCGCGGTCTTTCGGTTGGAAAGAGATCAACCGGAGGCATGTTTCACGTCCCGGGGGGGTCTCACGCCCTCTTGCGAGACCGTGGCTTCGTCGCCTCACACAGCGGAGTGCTTCGTGTCGGCTCGGCCAGCACTTCGGCCAGCGTGGTCTTCTTGAACGCGTCTTGCACCATCGCCAGGGCGTCATCCATGCGGCGATGCAGCGGGCAGAGATGCTTGCCGTGAGACTTCAGCCCCAACGGGCAGGTCTCGATCCGGACGATCGGTTCGACGGCGTCGACGACATCGAGAATCGTCAGTTCCCCGGGCGTCTTCACCAGCATGACTCCCCCCCCGATGCCGCGCTGGCTGCGAACGATGTCGCTGCGGCCGAGATTCTGCAAGACCTTCGAGAGGTAGGGCTTGGGCACCTGTGTCGCCTCGGAAATCTGATCGGTGGTGCGGGCCTCCGGAGCCTGATCGGCCAGGTAGACAACGGCGCGCAGGGCGTATTCCACGGTTTGAGAAAACATGCCGGCGACCCAACTTTCTGTAAACTGGATGTTGACGTCCGATTTAGCCGATAGTAGATTGAATCCAACAAAGTGGACACATGCATCCGATTTTGAGCCGCGTCCCGCCCGCCGTCAACTCCCACCCGCAAGGAACTCTGCCATGAAACACATCGACGAACGCCGCCTCGAATCGGATCTGAGCTATCGGTTTGCGTACCTCATCGAGTTCATCGGCTTTGGCGAACAGGACGTTCAAGCCGTGCATGGAGCCGCCGGTGCGCTCGCGCCGCTCGTTCCGAGTCTGGTCGATGCGGTCTACGACAAGCTGTTTGGATACGACGCCACCAAGCGTCACTTCCTGCCGCGACAGTCGGGCTATGAAGGGGCCATTCCCACCGACCTGGCTTCGCTCACGCAGGATCACGAGATGATCCAGTTTCGCAAACAGCACCTGGGTCGGTATCTGGTGACCCTGGTGACGAAGCCCTACGACGGCACGATGGTCGGTTACCTCGACATGGTCGGCAAGATTCACACGCCGAAGGCCGGCTCGAAGGAGCTCAATGTGCCGCTCGTCCAAATGAACGCGCTGTTGGGCTTCGTGTCGGATGCCCTGGTTCACGCGGTCCTGAGTCTGAACCTGCCTCGTCTCCAGGAGGTCGCGACGCTGCGAGCCTTCAACAAACTGCTGTGGATTCAGAACGACTTGATCACGCGCCACTACCAGGACGCTCATTCGGTGGCCGCCAAATAGGTGAGCCACCCCATCGGACTGCGGGCAACAATCGCCAACGGCCAGCGGGAGGTCATGATGTTCGGAAGCATTCGCCATCTGTGGAAACGCACACTCGCGGCACTCGCCCTGTGCCTGGCAGGCGGTCTGGTAAACGGACAGGACTTTGAGCGCGCGCCGATCAGTTATGAGACGGCTCCCGTGGACAACCCCGTGTCGAGGTTGCAGGCGCGGCTCGACAGCGGCGAGTCGAAGCTCGACTTCGACGACCGCGTGGGCTATCTGAAGTCGGTGCTGCGCGAATTGGATGTGCGCGAGTCCTCGCAGATGCTGGTCTTCTCGAAGACGAGTCTCCAGCGGCACCGGATCGCGCCGCGCACGCCGCGCGCGATCTACTTCAACGACGACATGTACGTCGGCTTCTGCCAGCACGGCGATGTGGCGGAGTTCTCGGCCGTCGATCCGCAGCTCGGCGTGGTCTTTTACACGCTGGACCAGGAGGAGACCGACAAGCCCCGGTTCACACGACAGAACGACAACTGCCTGCTCTGTCACGCCTCGACGCAGACTCGCAGCGTGCCAGGACATCTGGTGAGGTCGGTCTACGTCGATCCGGTGGGCTTCCCGGTGTTCGCCATGGGGACTCACCGCATCGATCACACCAGTCCCCTCGCCAAGCGTTGGGGTGGCTGGTACGTCACCGGCACGCACGGCGAGCAGACGCATCTCGGCAACCTGATCGTGTCGGGCAAGCAGGTCCGCGAACCGGTGGACAACACGGCCGGCCACAACGTGTCCGATCTGAGTTCGCTGTTCAAGACGTCAGCTTACCTCACGCCGCACAGTGACCTCGTGGCGCTGATGGTCCTCGAACATCAGGCCGAGACTCACAACCTGGTCACGCGTGCGAACTTCACCACGCGTGAGGCTCTGCACGCCGAGACCCGCCTGAACAAAGACCTCAACGAACCCGAGGGTCATCGCTGGCAGAGCACCACGACGCGCATTCAGAGCGCCGGGAACGAGCTGGTGAAGTTCCTGCTCTTCAGCGGTGAAGCCTCACTGACGGCGAAGCTGCAGGGAACATCGTCCTTCGCCGACGAGTTCACCGCGCGCGGACCGCGCGATCCGCAGGGAAGGTCTCTGCGAGACTTCGACCTCGAACGAAGGCTGTTCAAGTATCCGTGCAGCTACCTGATCTATTCGCGTTCGTTCGACGCATTGCCCCGCGAGGCGAAGGACTTCGTGTATCGACGCCTCTGGGAAGTGCTGAGCGGAGCCGATCAGAGCAAGGACTTCGCGCACCTATCCGCCTCTGACCGAGCCGCCGTCCGTGAGATCCTCCTCGCTACGAAACCCGGACTGCCGGACTATTGGAAGACGTCGCCGACGATTGAGCCCGCGCAGTGACTTCGATCCATTCGAGCCTTCTTCCCAAACTCTCACTTGGGAACAGGGGATCGCGTTGCGAAGCGATCATTGAGATCTGCAAGATCTGAATGGCTCCGCTTCACGACGCCCCTGGTTGCCGGTATGCTCCGCAGACGTGTTGTCTGATGTCGAAGTTTGAGCCATGCAAGGATGCTGTCATGAAATGCTCGTCACTGCGCCGCACAATCGTCGGTGGACTCAGTTGGATTTGCGTGCTGGCGGGAGGGCTGTTCGCCCCCGCATGGGCTGAAGATCAACCATTCGCGGTTGTCGCGCTGGCCAGTTTTGACCGCGTCGTCGCGCGAGCCACCTCGCTGGGTGAAGCGGCCGGACAACCGGAGGCGGGCGACGCGCTCCTGGTCTCGTTCCTGGGTGGCGATGACGAGTTGAAAAAGCTGTTCAGCGCCCCGGCCTTCGACACGACGCGACCCCTCGGAATCATGAGCTATCCGAAGTGGTTCAGCGGTAAGGCCGCGGGAGCTGAGGACGGTGGCAGCAAAGTCGGCAGCGATCCCGATTCGGTCTCTGAGCCGTCGTGGACCGATCTGTTCGAAGATCCGCTTTCGTTGCTCGCTGAAGGCATCCTGGAGAATGCGACGGTCGTGATCTGCCTCCCCGCCAAAGACCATGAGCAACTCTTGGCGACCATCGCCGAAATGACGAAAGTAAGGTTTACTCCCATCGCGGGGCGGACGGGTTGGTATGAAGCCGACGGTGATGAGAACGGAGACATGATCCCCAGAGTCGCGTTCGTCGGTCGCTATCTGCTGCTCATCATTGATGAGGGGAAGGCCAAGCAGTGGGACCGCAACTATCCCGACTTCGAGAAGCTCGCCAAATCGTCGCTCGGACAGAACGGCTTCGCCTACTCGCTTTACCGAAGCGGCCTGCCAAAAGTGGTGCGCGAAGACATGGCCGAGGCCTTCAAGATGGCTCACGCCGCCACGCTGCAACGTCAGGACAATGAGCCGGAGGTGGCCTTCAAGGTTCGCACGATGTTTGGTCCGCTCCTGACCGAGTCGCTCGATCTGCTCCTGTCGCAGATCGAGGAGTTCCGCATCACGGGCCACGTCGATTCGCACACTCATCAAGTCATGGTCGACGCGGAGTTGATCGGGCCAAAGGACGGAAAACTCGCCAAGTTGGCGAATGGTCTGACCATGAAGAGCAGCCTGTTCGGAAACATCTCGACGGAGGATGCGGTCTTCACGGCCAATGTTTCGCTGCCGCTCAGCGCAAAGCTCTGGCAGCCGGTCGCCAACGCACTGCGCGTCATCGGTGATTCCAATCACGAACTCACGTGGCTGCCAGAGATCGCACGCACTCTCGCCAAGACGATCGAAGTGGGGCAATTCGAGCTTCATGTCTCGTACACTCATGGTGGAGAGGCCCTGCTCGCGCTGCGCATCGCTGGCACTCCCGCGTTCCCCCAACAAGTCCAGACGGCGCTGGAATCGTTGGCCAATCTGCCCAGTGATGCCAATCACATTGGCACTATAAAAATCGCGGCAGACACCGTCGAAGGTTGGCCAATTCACCAACTTCCCACATCGGCATTGGGGTTGATATTTAGCGTTGTCCCCCTGGACGTGTTTCCAACTGGCGTCGTCAAGATGTCCGCTCGTGTTGAAGTAGATGATGATGGAAACACGCGTGAGGTCGTCGTGGAGAAGAGTGTTTCCGAGTCTCACGAGCCAGGCGCATGCTGGCTGGCAGCCACACCGAACGGAATCTGGTTAGCAGTGAGTTCACCAAAGAATCCCGATTGTCCCGCGTGGTTCAAATCGACCATCGAGGCCAGCCTCGCAAAGCAGACTGCGCCGACAGCGACCAATCGCAGCAATGCCCCCGTCCGTTTGCTGCTCCGAGGTTTGGGGGCGTCATCAGCCGAGCAGGATTCTGCGGAGGAGATGGCGGCTTTGATCACTCAAGCGGCAGCCAATGACGTTCAGGTCGCCAATAAAGTGGAAGCTGCCGTCGCCAATAAAGTGGAAGCTGTCAAGAAACAGAAGCCGCTCACCGCCGAACAGCTCGCCGCACTAGCCGCTGCCAAAGAACAGCAGCGACGCCAACAAGAACAGGAACGCGAACGAGGCGACCTCCTGCGTGACGGCTCGAATGCCATTCGAGTCGAACTGCGTCCGACTGCAAACGGCCTCCGCGTGCGAACGACGTTCGACGACGCCTACTTCCACTGGTTCGCCATGATGATGAAGCACTCGCTCGAAGAGCAGGCTGAATTCGAAGTGTCGAACGGCGTCGAACTGCCAGAACCGGCTCCGCCGCCACCACCGAAACGAGTGGACTGAACGCCGTTCACGTCACCCTCGTGCATCGACATCGAAGCATTACGCAGTCAGATGCAGAATTGCCGGATCACCTATAGTGTTCGGTAACTGCTGACACGAAGAAGGCTTCCAAGACCATCATGCCTCGATTCGCGGTCCTGCTTCACGATCATCCGTTTCTCCACTGGGACTTCCTGTTGGAGCGGGGCGAGTCGTGCCAAACGTGGCGGCTGCAGAAGGCTCCCGACACGACCGGCGACATTCCCGCCGTGGCCATTGCCGATCACCGGCTGATGTACCTCGACTACGAAGGCCCGGTGAGCGGCGATCGCGGCACGGTGACTCAGTGGGACGCCGGAACATTCGAGTGGCTCCTGAACGGCCACGAACTTGTCGAGGTGCGGCTGACGGGTCGCAAGTTGACGGGCATCGCACAGATTGATGGCAACATCTGGCGATTCCGTGCCGAGCCAAAGTAGCCCGCACTCTCTGCTCATGATCGACAACATTCCGCAACGCATTGTTTTGCAGGCCGTTGCGAGCAGGGTTTTGATTGACACAGGTCACTGTGACAAAACTGGGCCAATCGCAACATCATGCTTCGATTTCCTGACCGTCATCATGCAGCGGTGAGTGAAGTAATTGTCGGGATCCTTGTCAGTCGTGTAGGTCGCGGCATCCTCCGGCTTGGCCGAGTGCAGTCTCGGTCACCTCTACATATCTCCACGGGTCTTCATTGGGGATCCGACAACGGATTAGGCAGCAAGCCCTCCCTTCAGAACGCAACTCCGGTCTCGGCCAGCCATGGATCGATCAAGGCCATCGAAGTGAAACTGCTAGCCCACAAACGATGCCACCGAGGGAGGCGGAAAAATGCAAACCCACCAACAAGCGCATCGCGGTGTTCGCCGCCGTCTCGCTTGTTTTTGTTGTTCTGCTGGGAATACGACTTGCATTGAGAGAATGGAGGAAGCTCCGTAGATGTTCGTCTCGACGTGACAGGAACCAAATGTCTTCAGGTGTTCTCCGCACAAGCCATGCGCAAAAATTGTCTTGCGCATGGCAACCGACACCGTACTGCAAACACAACTAAGGAGAGAAACAAATGGTCGCAGCAAACTCAAGTTTTGAACAAGACAGTCTGCCATCGAAGTCCGTCGACAGGGGACGGGAAAAATGGACAGACAACGCCAGGGACAAATCGACGGATAAGACCATTGAAACAGAACCCAAACTGCGGTCATGGATGATTGTGGCAGCCGGGGCAGTCGTTCCCCTGGGGCTGGCATGCGCGGCCACGGTGGCAACCTATGTCACCACCTACGAACGAGTGGCGGTTACAGCTTGGGTTGCGGTTGCAGTAGTCGGCACAGCCTCGGTCATTGCCACCGCAGCGGCTTCCCGCAGACGAATCAAATCTGTTGAACGGCATGATCAAGGGGAGAGAGTCGCGTCTCGAAGTAACGATGTTTCGAGGATCAAGGCCGAATAAGCCGCGCGCATCCTGGTATTTGAAATGGTCGAACATCGATCAAGCTGGTCGCTTTGCCACTTTGGGGAGTGACCGGCTTTTTTGTTTTGGGATGAAGGGGATGAGAGCGAATGAGTCTCGACGCATCTCCAGCAGCACGAAACACTGGAAACGCCCAGCTTTTTACTTCAGACGGCATTCATTGCAGCTCGCAAAGCTGTGCGGCATTCCGTTTGCGGCACAGGATCACAACTCCGCAGGCGTCCCGAAGTGTCACGAGAACTTCACTGGTGAAGCATGACTAGCCAGACGGTTGCCGCGTAACTCTGTGTTGAGTCGAATCGCACTGTTGAGAGATGAACTGAACTCAACTGATCGATTAGCGGAGGGGGGCGTTTGAATTCACGCGAACCCGAAAGGGAACAACCATGTTGAACTGGTCACTTACTTTTTTAGTCGTGGCACTGATCGCGGCTCTATTGGGCTTCGGTGGAATCGCAGGACAAGCGAGTTGGATTGCCTACGTCCTATTTGTCGTGTTTCTGGTCCTGTTTCTGGTCTCGGCCGTGACGGGTCGCAGAGGTCCACCGGTTACCTAAACGATCAGGTGGCGACTTCGTCACAAGGGTAGACGAAACAAGAGGCATCTTGCGGGGATGCAAGATCAAACATTTTCTTACCTAGGAGCAATGCGATGACGACACGAACTGTCAAGAAAACAAATGTCACTCAACGCGCGGATCGCAATCCAGATCCAATCACCGACGAACCGGGTGCTCATCCGGTAGGCGTAGGTATCGGCGCTGCTGTCGGCGGAGCGGCGACAGGTGCAGCGGCGGGCGCACTCGGTGGCCCGATTGGTGCAGCCGTCGGGGCTGTGGTGGGCGCAGTTGCCGGGGGATACGGCGGCAAAGCAGTGGCCGAGTCAATTGACCCGACTGCAGAAGAAGCTTTCTGGCGAGAAACATACCCCTCGCGGCCCTACTACGATTCGCAAACCACTTATGATGAGTATGCCCCCGCCTACCGACAGGGCTGGGAAAGCCGCGAACGTTTCAAAGGCCGTTCCTTTGATGAAATCGAGCCAGAATTGGGGCGGACGTGGAAGAACGCTCGGAGCGGTTCGAACCTCACATGGATGCAAGCGAAGCACGCCGCACGTGATGCCTATGACCGCGTGGGCCAGAGAAACGTGGACGATGTCGCTGGTTCTGAGTAATCGCCAGCCGTCTGATCTTGATGACAAAGAAGCCGGGCCTCCAACAGGGTCCGGTTTTTTTGCGTCCAGGAACCCTTCCCCGTTCACATCATGGCGGGCTGTTCTGAAGGTCGCTGTTGAATGAGATCATCCGTGTCGGTGCTCGGCACGGCTGATTCACCGCTTTGGCAAAGGCAAGTTGCGTTGCCAGAAAACTGACTGGCATTCGACCAGTCAGACTGACTTTGCACCGATGCGGGAGCTTGCCACGAGATCGCAACACTTCAAGTGTCACGGTTTTCAAGCAACTAACTAGAAATCTTTAGCCAGCACCTGTTTGGCGCATCAATTGCCTATCAGAGATTCGCTGGTCAATGGAAGCTGCAAGTCATGTCATTTTCCTTGAGGTGCTCTGCATCTCTTGGCATGTCCTTGGCGGCAAAACAGACACATCAACGAGGAGAGCAAGATCATGGCTGACACAATGGCGACCGCGAAAAACAAGGCACAAGATTTCGGGAACACGTTTGGACAGGCTGCCTCCAATGCCGCCGAAGGTGTCAAGAATGCGGCTGGCTATGTTGGCGAAAAGGCCAAGGATGCCGCGAGCAATGTGGCCAAGGGGACAGAGGATGCTGCCTCGTACCTGGGACAAAAAGCCGAAGATGCGACGGCTGCGGTTGGCGGTCGATTCAAGGCGGCTGGAGATGCCATCCGACAGAACATGCCTCACGAAGGCACACTGGGGCAGGCTTCCTCGGCTGTCGCCAAGACGCTGGAAGACACCGGCAGTTACCTGGAACGCGAGGGCCTGCAAGGCATCGCGTGCGACATGACCAAGATGATCAAGAACAACCCGATTCCATCACTGTTGATCGGAGTGGGTCTCGGTTTCCTGATCGCCCGCGCCACAACATCCCGGAGCTAAACCATGTCGATCGCAACTCCGACTGCACCGAACTCAACTGTGACGCAGTTGGTGAGCGGCATCGTGACAGACGCTCAAGATTTGGCCACCCAGCAAATCTCCCTCTTTCGCAGCGAGATCTTACGTGACTTGCGCAAAACGAAAGAGGGGGTGCTGGCTCTGGCCTTGGGATTCGCACTGATGCAAATCGGTGGTGTGCTGCTCTGTCTCATGCTGGTTCACCTGCTGACGGTTGTCGTGCCGACTTTATCGCTTTGGATGTGCTATGGCATTGTCGCGGTTGTGGTCTTGGGCTTGGCGGCGATCCCCATTTCAATGGGCTTGTCCCAACTGAAGAACCTGAACCCATTGCCCGACGAAGCGGCTCAATCACTTAAGGAGAATGCCCAATGGCTGATGAACCCGATGACACCGAAGTGATCCGTCAACAAATGGACGATTCGCGAGCCGCCCTGACGGAAAAACTGGGGCTGCTGGAAGAGAAGGTTACTGAAACAGTTCAGAGTGCCACAGCCTCTGTCGCGGAGACTGTGCAAAGCGCCACCGCCTCTGTCACTGAGACGGTGGACTCGGTCAAGGGTGCCGTCCAAGGCACTGTTGATTCTGTCAGGCACTCTGTGGAAGACACGGTCGCGTCCGTGTCGGAAGCCCTCGATCTGGCTCTGCAGGTCAAAAGGCATCCGTGGGGCATGTTGGCTGGAGCGATTGCCGTGGGGTATGTCGGAGCACAATTGCTGTCTACGGGCGAGCGGAGTCGGGCAGGATCTTCCGGACGCCATCGAACCAATGGCTCAATTGACCGTTTGTCCCTTGAGCGAGCCGCGGGGGAGGGGATGACATCTGTCCCGTCTCCGAATCATGCGACCAATGGATCAACAACTAACGGTTCGACCAAGGGGTCAGCCACGACCGCCAACTCAGGTCTGATGAGTCAAATTGGCGATTCGTTCCAAGCGGAAATCGCCAAATTGAAGGGCTTGGCGGTGGGAGCGGCATTCGGCATGGTTCGAGACATGCTCACGGAAGCTGGTCCCCCCTCACTCAAGCACGAGATTGCGGAAGTGATCGATGGGTTTACGGAAAAACTTGGTGGTCACCGTATCAGCGGCCCCGTGCTGTCCAAAGACGGCAATGGCAGCGCCACACACGCCGATGTCTCTGAGAGTCTGGCTGTCCAGAGGGTCTTTTGAGCAACAATTCTGCCCTGCCGACGGTTGAGTACTTGGCGCTTCGTATCAGGTGTTCACATCAGTCGCGGATATCGTAAAGCACCCATAAGGCGAGCGGCGAGAAATTGTCGAACCCGCACCAACCCGGCTTCGGGTTGGTGGGAGGGGTCGATCATTCCTGCCGCTCGCCGAAGCAATCTAACCACTGATTTTGGAAAGGGCACTGCGCGATGATTGGTGTTGAAGAATTGCGAAACCACATCAGCAGCCACTTGAAGACAAATGCGTGTGTCGTCGGTAAGAACATTGGTTTTGAACTGCGTGATCACGATGTCCTGCTGGTGGGGTCAGTCCGTACCTATTTCCAAAAGCAGATGGCTCAGGAATGCCTGCGCCCAATCGTAGATGACAGACGGATTGTCAATGCGCTGGAAGTCGCACCAAGGCAAGCAGGCCACCGCACGACTTCGTGATGGCCCACGCTCAGCAGGAACGGAGGGCGAGTACCGCCCGCTCTGGCCTTATGTCGTTACATGAGAAACCACAGGGCAGTCAAACAAAGGGACGTGGTTATCCGTGGCAAGAGTTCATCTCATTCCGATGTGGCAACGATCCCTGAACATTCTCATGGGGACAGTCGTTGGCTTTCTGATTGTGGTTGGCTTGCAGTGGGGCCGTCCGGTTCTCATCCCCATCGGGCTGGCTGTGCTGTTGACGATCTTGTTGAGTCCCATTGTTCAACTTCTGCAAAGCAAGGGCCTCGGGCGTGTCGTCTCCGTGATGGTGACCGTGTCGGTGGTGGGCATATTTTTGACGTGCCTGGGTTGGATGGTGACGCGTCAGGTGACCGGCATTCTGGCCGAGCTTCCTCAAAACACGGCCACCATTAAGGCTAAGCTCGTTTCGCTACGACAGCTTGGTTCCGGCCCCGAGGCTGAGCGGTTCGGGCAGATGATCGAGGAAATCCAGCGAGAATTGATGCTTCCCGCTCATCGAGACAGCGGAGCGCCGAATGTCCAGCCGGCCAGGACGGATACTTCAGCAGAGGCCCCCTCGAAACCCGAGGCAGCTGAAATCTCGACCGTGCCGTGGCTGAGTCTCACCGGATATCTCGGCTCGGCGTTGGAAGTTCTCGCGACACTGGCCTTCGCGTTGGTGTTGCTCGTTTTCTTTCTCTTGGGGCGCGAAGACTTGCGTGACCGACTGGTGCTGCTCGCCGGCAAGACACGATTGGCGGTCACGAGCAAAGCGGTGGAGGATGTCACAGTACGCGTGAGCCGTTACATCGTAATCGTCGCCGTGGTCAACGGCGGGTTTGGAGTGTTGCTGACGGTGGGATTGATGGTGTTGGGGACCCCTTACGCGGTGCTGTGGGGTTTCCTTGCGGCCGCACTGCGATTCGTGCCCTACATTGGCCCCTGGATTGGTGCCGTGTTTCCAATCATGATGAGCCTCGCCACGTCCGAGGGTTGGTGGCAACCCCTGGCGGTGTTTGGATACGTCGTCGCCCTGGAGTTGATCACCAACAACATCGTTGAGCCGTTGCTATTCGGTCACAGCACGGGTGTCTCGCCCACGGCGCTGTTGATCTCGGCCGCTTTTTGGTTGTACCTGTGGGGGCCGATTGGCTTGGTCTTGTCGGCCCCCTTTGCGGTCTGCCTGGTGGTTCTCGGCAAGAACATTCCGCAATTGAATTTCTTAAATTTGCTGCTGGGTGACGGGCCGGCATTCAACTCGCAAATGAACGTCTACCAGCGTCTGATGGTGGGCACTCAGCACGAGACAGACTCTTTCGTGGCGCACCATCTGAAGGGTGCTCCTGCCGAAGAGGTCTTTGATTCATTGTTGATCCCGGCATTGAACTACACGAGACGTGATGTTCAGCGAGACTACCTAACCTCCGAGGATCAAAGCTCCATTCTGGAAGGAATGCGAGCCTCGTTGCAGCAGATCGACAGTCTTCGGCGAACCGAGTCTGCGGATGAAGAGCATCCCGACGTACGTCCGCTCGATGATGAGAACGAACCGTTGTCCAAGCGAGCCAGACTTCTGGCCTGCCCCGCTGGGGACGACACGGATCGCGTGGGATTGGAGATGCTTCAACAGCTCCTTGACCCAGCTCGATGGGAAATCGAGGTGACCGCACCGGAGACGCTGACATCCGAAATCGTGGCACGCGTTGCAGAAGACCCTCCTGACATGATCTGCATCGCATCACTGCCTCCGGGGGGGCTGGCACAGGCTCGCTATTTGTGCAAGCGGCTGAAGAGTTCAGCGCCCGAAATTCCGATTGTCGTGGGACGGTGGTGTCAGACGCGCAACAGCAAACTCGACCGAGAGCGACTCGAACAGGCCGGAGCGACTTTCGTGACGACCACTCTGTTGGAAACCCGCAAGTTGTTGGTGTCGCGCCTGCCCCTTCTGACTCGTCAGATCTCAACGACTGACGATGCGGAGTTACAGGAATCCATCTCCGGTTGAGGTGAGATGACACGAAGCCCGGTCAGCACCGGTGACCGACGCAACTCCCCGAGAGATTTCCACACGATCCATCATCAGTTTTACCCAGCCCGAACTAAGCGATTACTCTCACCAAAGGAGACTGCAATGTATCACCACGTCAAGAAGCTCATGTTTACGGTCCGCATCGGTACGCCTGATCCACGCTTTGGCAACATGCTCTTGGAGCAGTTCGGCGGGGCTAACGGCGAGTTGGCTGCCGCCATGCAATACTCAATTCAGGGGCTGAATTGTGAGAATGCCGCGTGCAAGGATCTGCTCATGGATATCGGAACCGAGGAGCTAAGCCACCTCGAAGTCGTCGGTACCCTGGCGCGCATGCATCTCAAGCCCATGAAGAAAATGGACGCGGATACGGCCGAGTGTGACCCTTTGATCGCAATTGCCGGCGGAGGCGGAGTGGCACTTTGCAATTCGATGGGCAACTCATGGACGGCGGATTATTTGAAGATCACCGGTGAACTCGACGTAGACCTGCGCAGCAACATCGCTGCGGAAGCCCGAGCAAAAATCGTCTACGAACGCTTGCTGAACCTGACGGACGACCCCGGTTCTAAAGAAGCTTTGCAGTTCCTGATGACTCGCGAAATCACCCACCTGCGTGCCTTCATGCAGGCGTTGGAAAGTCTTGGTAAAGATCCGCTGTCGATCGGCGCAATACCTCCGACGCCAAACATCGTGGATCAGTATTACAACACGTCCACGGGAGAGGGCGATCATGGCGAGATCGACGCCAAAGCTCCGTGGAACACGGGAGACGAAATCGAGGTCATCGACTCTCCTGCGTTGAACGGCTTTCAGGTACTCAAGGCCACTCCTAAAACCTCGAAAACCACGTTGGATATCGAACCCTCGGGCAACAAAAGTAAACGCAAGGTAGCACGAGGCAAGTAACTGCAACCGGATTTGCAGAAACTCGATTCCACACTCTCTTGCGCTCGATCGGAAGCATCATGAAGAAGTTTGCAGCTCCCGCACCAAACTGAAGCCTCCATCCAACAGAGAAAAAAACACCTACGATTGACGGGATCGCCCTGAAGTCGAGCATCGCTTCAAACGAGCCACCTCGTCGTCAGTCCGGTGGAACAGAAGAGGACTAGTTTCTCGGCCCAAGCCGGATGATCAGTTGCATGCCATGAAAGTCGCATCGTGTTCAGAATGAAGCGTCGGGTGTTGCCGCGATTTGTGGCGATGATCAAGCCCTACTGGTTTTCCGAAGACAAATGGATCGCCCGGGGCCTGCTGGCACTGCTGATCGTGCTGTTGCTGGGAAACACAGCCTTCAGCGTTTTGTTGAACGAGCAGTCTGGCGAGTTCACGTCGGCGCTGGCCTCCCAGGACACTGCCCGCTACTGGAAATCCATCTACAAAACCATCGGCATCATTCTCGCCGCCGCGCCATTTTACGTGTTCTATTACTTCGTTCGGGACAAACTCGTCAATTACTGGCGAAAGTGGCTGACCAACAACTATCTGGACACCTATTTCCGAAACGCCGCATTTTACAAGCTCGCCTTCAATGCGGACATCGACAACCCCGACCAACGCATCGCGGAAGACATCAATACCTTCACGGTGAGATCCATCTTCTATTTGCTGCTGTTCGTGGAAACTGGCTTGCAACTGATCGCCTTTAGCGGCGTGCTGTGGTCCATCTCGAAAACGCTGGTCGTGTTTCTGTTGGTTTATGCGACCGTCGGGACGCTGATTGCGAGTGTTGTATTCGGCAGGACTTTGGTTGCCCTCAACCTGTTTCAGTTGAGGCGCGAGGCTGACTTCCGATTCAGTCTGGTTCGGGTACGGGAGAACGCCGAGTCCATCGCGTTCTACAGAGGCGAAGAGCCTGAATCCCTGAACATCAAGCGTCGTTTCAACGATGCGATCGAGAACTACAACAAGATCATCAACTGGCAGTGGTTCCTGAATCTGTTCCAGTATTCCTACAGTTCCATCACGTTGATCATGCCGGGGCTGATTCTCGCACCGCAGGTGCTGTCCGGCGATCTGGAAGTCGGACGAGTCGTTCAAGCCGCAGGTGCCTTCGCGGCGATCTTCACGGCGCTGACCGTCATCGTGAACAATTTCGACACCCTCAGTCGCTTCGCGGCGGGGATCAGCCGGTTGGACAAATTCGCAAAGTCGTTGGAGGGATCGGCGAGGGAACCGTCGAAGGAGCGGGATGTCATCAAGACAGTGGAAGACGACCGCCTGGCGATTGAGCATCTCACCCTGCAAACGCCGGACTACAAACGAACGTTGGTTGTGGATCTGTCTCTGGAGATCAAACCGGGCGAGGGTTTGTTGATTGTCGGCGCGAGCGGAGGCGGCAAGAGTTCCCTGCTGCGCGCGATTGCCGGGTTGTGGGATGCCGGAAGCGGAAAAATCGTTCGCCCGCCGCTGCAGGACATGTTTTTCCTGCCTCAACGTCCTTACATGATCATCGGGACGCTGCGCGGTCAATTGTTGTATCCGAGCGACAAGAGGGACGTGACTGACGACGAGTTGCATGACGTTCTGAAGGCCGTCAATCTCCCCGATTTGGTGGAGCGATGCGGCGGGTTCGAGATCGAGGCGGATTGGGGAAAGATCCTGTCACTGGGAGAACAACAGCGGGTCGCCTTCGCACGCGTGCTGCTGGCCAAGCCCCGCTACGTGATTTTGGATGAAGCCACCAGTGCGTTGGACTCCCAGAATGAAGAGTCGCTGTACCAGCAGTTGCATGATTCCGACGCGACGCTCATCAGCGTCAGTCATCGCCTGAACATCGTCAAGTACCACCGACATGTCTTGGAGCTTGGTGGCGACGGAAGCTGGAACGTCGCTCCCGTTGAAGAGTCGCAATCGGGTTGATGAGCAATTGATCCGTCAGTCAATCGCTCCTGCCAAATGGCAGCGCGACTGCGCTGTCCGAGATCTCTCAAGCCGGCCTTCAGCACGATTTTTGGCTGCGGCGGAAGCATGATCTACACCAACCGATCAACTGCCATCACTTCCAGCTCCCAATGGCGTGTTGGCCTCGGCCTCGCACTTCGACGTGCGGTGGTCGCTGCTCGCGTATCCACCCAACTGAACTGTTTTCCATCATCCTCGGGTTGAACCGACGTGTTCGTCGTCAAGAATGTTAATCATCTTCCTTCAGAAACGGTCTCAACCGGAGCGACTGTCAACAATCTTGAACGGGACGATGCCTGGCATACCGAGTGCCATTGGATGATCCGGTGATCAGTCTTTCCACTCGATACTGAAGGGGGGCGTCATGAGACAATCTATCCCTGGTCTGCTGGAGTTCATCGGCGGTCCGTTTGATGGATTCAGTCAGCCGTTTGAGGCGGAGGTTGATGAGCTGCCGGAGTGCGTGGCCATCCCGATGAACAATCGTTCCGCCCGCTTGTTCGGCATGACGGGCGAAGGAGTCACCTCGAATCATTCGGCGATTTACCGACTCGACTATCAGGATGGCTCCGCACACTACCGATTCCATTCCGCTCGCCGCACCCGAGAGGTGCCGCGGTGAGGTCACACTGACTGGGGTCAAGTGTGACTTGGATGTTCGATTTCGATGGCCCATCTCAGCAGGCGGGATTGGCTTGGAGTTTGCTTTGATGGCGGGAGTCATCGAACCCCGAGTCCGTTACTGAACCCAACCGGACAAACAATGGGGGTGGGGTCACGGCTGAACTCTCCCGACAGTGAAACCAAGTGGGGGGCGTCAGTAGAGTTGCGACGACTCATCCCTGGTTCGAGGGGCGGTTTGACTTTGGTTGTTGGTGTGCCAGCGAGTGTGCTCTCACCAATCGGACTGGTTGTTTTTTGAACCCTCTCAGAAGGACGAGACCATCATGGAACTGAACACGTTGCACGATTTGTTGGTGAGTGAATTGAAAGACCTCTACAGCGCCGAGCATCAACTGCTGAAGGCACTTCCCAAGATGGCCAAGGCGGCGTCTTCCGAGGAACTGCGGACGGCCTTCGAGGATCATCTGGCCGAAACTCAGACGCATGTGGAGCGTCTGGAAACGGTCTGCAAAGGCATCGACGCCAGTCCCAAAGGCAAGAAGTGTGTTGCCATGGAGGGGTTGCTCAAAGAAGGGGCGGAAGTGATCGCCGAAAAGGGTGATCCCGCTGTCAAAGATGCGGCACTGATCGCGGCCGCTCAGCGAGTGGAACACTACGAAATGGCCGGCTACGGCTGCGTCAGAACATTTGCCAGGACTCTCGGCTATGCAGCGGAAGCGGACCTGTTGCAACTGACGCTCGACGAAGAGGGCACAACCGACAAGCGATTGACGGACCTTGCCGAAAGCGGCATCAACGTCGATGCGAAGGAACCGGAGTTGGCCTGAACGGTCGCGCGGGGTGTCCGGCCTCAAGGGGGGCCGGATTCCTTGATCGTGTTCCATGATTGAGGTCGATCCATGACTGCTAAAGACGTTTGGGCCATAGTTAGGGAAGCTGGTACCGAGTCTCTGGCGGACCGAGTGCCTCGCTTGGGGGCGGCGCTGGCGTTCTACACCACCTTCTCTCTGGCTCCACTACTCCTCGTGGTCGTGGCGATCGCGGGACTGGTGTTTGGACGTGAGGCTGCCGAAGGCAAACTCCTCAGTGAAATGCGTTCACTCGTCGGAAATGAAGGAGGGGATGCGCTTCAGTCGATGGTTGCCGCGGCGGGGAAACAAGGCTCAGGGATTCTCGCCAGTGTTATCGGTGGTGTCATCTTGCTGTTTGGTGCCATTGGTTTGTTCGGCGAATTGCAGGATGCCTTGAACACGATTTGGGAAGTGCAGCCCAAACCGGGAGGCGGGTGGTGGGGTTTCGTGAGAACCCGACTCTTGTCATTCTCGGCGGTGTTGGGAGTGGCCTTTTTGTTGCTGGTGTCACTCGTGATCAGCACCGTCATGTCGGCACTGAACGGCCTGTTGGGCGGTTCGTTCAGTGGCGTGATTTTGAATCTCATTCAGTGGCTCGTGTCGTTTGGCGTGATCACCGGTCTGTTCGCGATGATCTACCGTCTACTGCCTGATGCCGAGATCGCGTGGCGAGACGTGTGGTTTGGTGCGTTGGTCACCTCGGTCCTGTTCGCGTTGGGCAAATCACTCATTGGCCTGTACCTGGGCCAGACTGCCGTAACCTCGGTCTATGGAGCGGCGGCCTCGTTCGCGATCCTGATGCTGTGGAACTACTACACGGCCCAAATCTTCCTGTTCGGGGCCGAACTCACCAAGGCTTACGCGATTCGCTGCGGCTCGGGAATCATTCCGTCCGCTCTGGCCGAAGCGGTCACCCGCGACGCGCGAAGGCAACAGGGTCTGGCAACGACGATTTGAGAGACGTGAATCATGACGGAAGTGATGGAACAACCAATGTCGCCGATGCCCCCTCAGACTCAGGAGCATCCGGGTTTGGAATCGGAGATGACTCCGCGTCCGAACTATCTCGCGCCGCGCTACAGGGGGTCCGCCAAATTGCTGGACCGAGTGGCCTTGATCACCGGTGGCGACTCGGGCATTGGGCGAGCTGTCGCCGTGCTCTATGCCCGCGAAGGGGCCGATGTGGCTCTCGTCTATTTGCCTGCGGAACAAACGGATGCGGAGGAGACTCGTGACGCCGTGCAGCGCGAAGGTCGCAAAGCCCTCTTGATCCCGGGCGATGTGACGGACCCCGCCTTCTGTCGCGACGCGGTCCAAAGGACGGTGCGCGATCTCGGACACCTGGACATTCTCGTCAACAACGCGGCTTATCAGCAGACCTGCGAGCGGTTGGAAGACATCTCCCACGAGCAATGGGATCTCACCTTTCGCACGAATATTTACGGCTATTTCTACATGGCGCAGGCGGCGTTGCCCTACATCCAGGCTGGCGGAAGCATCATCAATTGCGGGTCCATCACGGGCTTGGAAGGCAACAAGACCTTGATCGACTACGCGGCGACCAAGGGGGCGATTCACGCCTTTACCAAATCGCTGGCTCAGAATCTGGTGGAACGCAAAATCCGAGTGAACTGCGTGTCACCGGGACCGATCTGGACAGTCTTGCAGCCAGTCTCCAAGCCAGCCAAAGCGGTCGCCGAACACGGCCAGAAGACTCCCATGCAGCGACCCGGTCAACCCGAAGAAGTGGCTCCCGCGTTTGTCTTCTTCGCGTCCGAAGCCGATTCCAGCTACATCAGCGGCGAAGTCCTCACGCTATTGGGCGGGGAGACGATCGCCGGTTGAGAGTCGCCAGCGGCCACGGGTCTGCCAACCGCGGCTCTCCGAACTCTTTCTCTCACCTCAGCACCGGAGACGACAATTTACCCGTCGGACGCGGCGTGTTGAAGAATTTCCCTCAGCAGATCCAGACTGGTCGGTTTGACGAGATGTTCGTCGAAGCCTGCTTCCATACTGCGGCGGCGATCTTCTTCCTGGCCGAATCCAGTCAAGGCCACCAGTGTCACGGAGTCCAGTTCGGAGTGCGTTCGCAGTTCGCGAGCCACCTCCAAACCGTCCATCCCCGGCATCGCGATGTCGAGGAAGACCACGTCGAAATGTTCCTGAGTCATTCGGGTGATGGCCGTTCGCCCATCGAATACCGCCTCGGCATCCTGATCCAGTGCTCCGAGCATGAGGACCAGCGTCTGGGCCGACGCCTGCACGTCATCCACCACCAAGACTCGCAAAGTCGGCAGCGGCTGCGGCGCTTCTGGTGACGCCGTTGTGGAACCGGTCGCGGAAGACAGAGCCTCGTTCGGCAACGGCAGTCGCACGACGAACTCACTCCCTTTCCCGGTACCTTCACTGGTTGCAGTCACTTTGCCGCCGTGCAATTCCACCAGGTTTCGGACGAGCGTGAGACCGATTCCCAAGCCTCCGTGTGCGCGGTCGAGTGTCTGTTCCGCCTGCATGAAGAGGTCGAAAATCTTGGGGAGCATCTCGGGAGAGATACCCGGTCCGTTGTCCCGAACTCGAAAGAGGATGTCGCCCTCGTTGCGCTCCACGATCAGATCAATCTGTCCGTGTGGATTCGTGTACTTCGCCGCATTGTTCAAAAGGTTGGTCAAGATTTGAGCGAGCCGCGCGGCGTCCGCATCCAACCACAGTTCTTCGTGGGGAAGCGTCACTGTCAGTTGATGTTGTCGATCAGTGATCAGAGGCTGAATGGCCTCAACGGCGGCGGCAACGACGGCCTGTACGGCAGTGCGGTCGCGACGCAACAGAATTCGACCCTGTGTGATTCGCGCCAAGTCCAACAAGTCGTCGATCAGGCGGGTCATCTGGCGAAGTTGTCGTTGCATGATGGCAAGCAACTTGGCCGACAGCGCGGGATCGTTCTGAGCGGCGGAAAAGATCTGAACCGCATTGCTGAGGGGTGCCAGCGGATTTCGGAGTTCATGCGCCAACAGCGCCAGAAACTGGTCCTTGCGACGGTGTTCCTCCCGGAGCGTTTCTTCCGCCAGTTTGTGATCGTGGATATCGGTGTTGGTCCCCACCCACATCGCCACCTGAGTGTTGGGTGCATAAATCGGCAGGGCGCGGGCCAGATGCCAGCGGTACTCTCCGCTGCGATTGTGCAGCCGATGTTCGAACACAAACATCTCGCCCGCAGCCACGGCTTGTTTCCAAATCTCCATGTGGCGCTGCGTGTCATCGGGGTGAATCAGTTCCTGCCAACCCCATCCCGTCAATTGTTCCGCAGGCACTCCCGCATACTCGACCAGCATGTTGTTGACGTAATCGACCTGACCATCCGGTCGAGCGATCCACACCTTCTGAGGCATGCATTCGGAAAGGACACGAAAACGGGACTCACTGTCCCGCAAGGCGACCTCGACACGCTTGGCTTGTGTGAGGTCTGTGACATAGACGACGATCTGGTCTTGCTGGTCCAACAATCTTGCTGCGGAGACCAACACGGGGATCTCTTTTCCCGCCGCGTTGAAATACGTCCGTTCAAACGGCTTGCAAACACCTTTCTCCAGAAGTTCAAAATGGGCACTCTCGCTCAGGGGACTTTGGCCGGCGGGAACGCCCCCCCAGGACAACCTGGCTTCGTCAAGCTCCCCCCGCTGGTAACCGATCAAGTCGAGATAGGCATCATTGGCTTCAATCAGGTAGCCCGCGGAGTTGCCCACGGCGATGCCGATGAGCGGGGTTTCAAACACTCGACGGAAGCGGCGTTCGCGTTCGATCGAAGCCTCCTCAAATCGCTTGCGCTCCGTGCAGTCGCGAAACACGAGAACCACACCGGTCATGTGCCCCGACTGATCCCGAATGGGGGCGGCGCTGTGTTCGATGGGGATTTCCGTGCCATCCGGCCGCACTAACAGGGTGCCATCCGGCCACAACGAAAGAGTGTGGCTCGACAACCCCACGACCTTTCCGGCTTCGAGCACCCTCGTGACCGGGTTCTCCACGGGTTCACGGGTCGCGGCAGTGACGACAGGAAAAATGTCTGGCAGCAACCTGCCAATCAGTTCTCCCCGGTTCCCGATTAGTTGCTGAGCGACGGGGTTCACGATTTTCACCCGCCCGGCGACATCGGTCACAATGACCGCATCGGCGATGCTGTTCAACGTCACCAAAAGGTTCTGACGCCCCGCACGTACGGCCTCCTCGGCCCGGCGGCGTTTTCCCAGTTCTTTCTCGATGAGATACCAAGCCACAGCAGTCACAATGACTGCCAGGCAGACGCCGACAAAATTCGCGGTGAGGACGGTGGACCGTCTGCTCTCGGCTTCCCGGGAACGAATGGCAAGCAACCGGTATTCCTCCGCCTTGAGCTGATCGATTACCTCTCGGACCGCGCCCATCTTCGTGAGGCCTCCACCGGAAACCACCTGTTCACGGCCCGCATCAAAACCCTCCTCGGTACGGGCTGCCACAACGGCCTCAAGATGTGTGAGCCTGGCCTCCAGTCGTCGCCTCAACTCTTGGAGTTGTTCGATTTGGGGGATGTTGTCCGACACCAGATTGGCCAGATCCTGCGCCAGTGTGGGAACAGCGGCAGCCGCACTCTTGTAAGCGGTCAAGTGCGACGCATTGCCAGTGATGACGTAACCCCGTGCATTCGATTCGGCGTCTTTGAGCGTCGAAAACAGGGTCTCTACTTGAACGAGAACCTCTTGTGTGTGAACGACCGAATCTTGGGTTGCCTGGAGTGCAGTGGCATTGCGATGGACAACAATGCCATCCAGAACCAGCACCACCATTATCAATCCAAAATTGGCCGTCGCTTGTGGACTCGACATCCAGTTCCGTTTCTGCATCGCCAGGACCTTTCGCAGCACGCAGTTCATCCGTGCCAAACTCGCTCACGACAATGGGAAATGCACTTGGTACGTTCGCCGGGCTTGGATTTCAACCGGCTGGGGAATGCCGAACTCCTCGCCTCACGGTTTGTGAGACGGGGAGTTTCCCCGCAGCCCGCGTCTGTCACATCCTCATCGATCTTGGGAATAGACCAGGAAGCTGTAGGGGCCGATGGAAATCTTGGCCACACCCGGGAAGCCGTCGCGATCACCGGACTCGGCCTGTGCATCCCGGCTGGGTGTGTCGGAAAAATCAGGGCTGTATCCGCGCCAGTCGCTGTTCAACCTCAGCTTCCAGAGACCGACCTGTGGAAAACCGAGTTCGTACTCCGCATTCGCCTCATGCGAGAAGTTCATGGCGACCACCACGTCATCGCCCGGGCCGTGGTCATACCAGCGTTGAAACGCAATCACGTTGTCCGCCGCGTTCCCATGAAAAATGTTCAGCCCCGAGCCACACAAGCCTCGGGTCAGACCGGCTCGGTTGAGGCGCAGTTTGACGAGGTCACGGTAGAGTCGCAGGATGCCTTGGAATTTGTCGGTCAAATCCCAGTCCAATGGGACCGTGTCCTGAAACCAGCCCCCTTGCAGAAACTCCTGCCCTTGGAAGAGCATCGGCACACCCGGCGCGGTGAAGACCAGGCCCGCCGCGAGTGTGGATCGCTTTTGAGCGTAGAAGTTTTGCGGATCATCCGGGTTGATCTCCGAGGGAACACGGGACTTGCCATTGGCCACCTCGTCGTGCGACTCACTGTAGATCACCCGCTGAAACGGATCGCCGTTGTAGCTCGCACCGATCGCGGCACAGATGGCATCGAGCGAACGGTCCTGGTCGTGCAGGACGGTGACCGCCGCTCGGACGGGATGCACAAATTGAGCGTCCCACTGCGCATGAAAACCCGCCCCTCCCGCACCGGGATCCTTGGTGATCCAATCGTTGTCCTGCAAGTCTTCGGCAATCAGAATTCTTCCGGGATGACGCTCGCGAATTTCGCCGTTGATCCACTGAGTGAGGCTCCAACCGTCGGCCAGGTCGGCACCGGGATCGCCGTCTCCCCGGACGCTCCGAATGAAGAGCGTCATGTCGTACCGCAAGCCATCGACGTGATAGTCTTCGATCCAACTCAGCGCGTTGTCGCGAATGAACTGCCGGACTTCGGAGCGACCGTAGTCCGGTCGGTTGTGACCCCACGGAGTTTCGGCTCGCCAGTCGTTGTAGAAGTAAATTCCACCGCCCTCATTTTCGCTCCAACCGTCGAATTGCCAGAGGTCCAGGTCGCTCGGGCCAAAGTGGTTGTAAACCACATCGAGAATGACCGCGATCCCCTGCCGATGCGCCTCCTTGACGAATCGCCTGAAACCCTGCGGTCCTCCGTAAATGCTTTCCACCGCGAACATGTGCGCCGGGTTGTAGCCCCACGAGTAATCGCCGGCGAACTCGGCGGCTGGCATGACTTCAATCGCATTGATCCCGAGTCGCTTCAGGTGGTTGAACCCCTGAATGGCGTCATCGAAGTTGCCGGGACGATCTGGCTCGTTGGGATGATATGTCCCGACGTGCATCTCGTAGATGACCAGTTCGTTGCGCGGCGGCATCTGAAAATTGTCATCGCCCCAATCGAAGTGCGGGTCGGCAACGATGGCGTTCCCCACGGAGTTGGACACCTCGCGCGCGTAGGGATCGATCTTCAGAAGCGTCTGTTCGCCGTTGCAGATCTGAAAGCGGTACTCGTCACCGATTTTGGCCCCCTCAATGAACGCAAACCAGCGGCCGTTTTCCTCCGCTTCCATCACCTGCGCGTCGGCGTTCCAATCATTGAAGCTCCCCACGACCGAGACGCGATCCGCATGCGGTGCCCAGACTCGAAAGGCGACTCCTTGTTCTTGGATCAGGGCCCCCATTCCCGGTGGATGAAATTCTGTTTGATCGGCTGTCGGCATGAACTGGCTTTCTCAAATGTGTTGATGACTGTGTCGCTGTGGTGGCATCATGCATCGCTCGGAGGAGTCGACCTTACCCCTCCAGCACACTTCGAAGCTGAGCGAGTCGTGTGCCGTCAGATGAACTGTGAACTGAAACCCGCCGGAGCGTCCATGCTACGAAATACTTGTGCATCGCGAAGGCATGAGTGAGATCTTCTTAGCGAACTCTTGTGCCGTCAGGCCGGGGTTTCTGGTGACGGTCACGAACCCAGCCTGACGGCCTGCGGCTCGCCAGCATCTCATCTTTGGCCGAGTGACATTTGACGACGCGACATCATGTCTTCCTCGGAAAGGTTGGGTATGATGCTCCGGCGTGGTTAACAGCAAGTCTGGACAGTCCGCCAGGAGCCAGATTGCGGGCCTACTGATTTCCACCAAAGAAACTTTCGAGGAGGCAAGATGGCATTGGTTTTGGTCGTAGACGATGACCGCAGCGTATGTCACATGGTGAGCCGATCGCTGGAGGGGATCAACCTTCGCGTCGAGACGGCTGCGACGGCGGAAGACGGGTTGGCATTGGTCTCGAAGAGCCGTCCGGATGTGGTGTTGCTCGACATCATGTTGCCGGGCCGATCGGGTCTGGATGTCTTGCGCGACATTCAGGCGATCGATCGTCGCCTGCCGGTGATTTTCATCACCGCCGACAGCGGAAGTGGCACGGCCATCGAAGCCATGCAGTTGGGGGCCTACGACTACGTTTCCAAGCCTCTCGACCTTCCGCAGTTGAACCGGCTCGTGCAAGCCGCCGTGGATTCTCGCCGATTGATGAGTGTCCCCGTGGCACTGGCTGCCGACCAGATCACTGAACAGTCCGGCAGAGTGTTCATCGGGCGCAGTCCCGCGATGTTGGAAGTCTTCAAGGCGATCGGCCGCGTGGCGGCGCAGGATGTTCCGATTCTGATCCGTGGCGAAAGCGGAACGGGTAAGGAACTCGTGGCCCAAGCGCTGTATCAGCACAGTCACCGCCGGGAACAACCGTTCATGGCCATCAACTGTGCGGCACTCCCCGACACCCTGTTGGAGAGCGAGTTGTTCGGTCACGAAAAAGGTTCGTTCACGGGTGCGGACCGTCGCCGGATCGGAAAGTTTGAACAATGCCACGGGGGAACAATTTTCCTGGACGAAGTGGGTGACATGGCCCCGCTGGTTCAGGGCAAAGTGCTGCGATTGCTTCAGGATCAGCGGTTTGAACGCGTCGGCGGCAATGAAACGATCAGCACTGATGTTCGCGTGATTACGGCCACAAATCGGCCCCTGGAAGAAATGGTGGAAGCAAAAACATTTCGTGCCGACCTGCTCTACCGGCTCAATGGGATGACGATTTTTCTCCCTCCTCTGCGAGAACGTCGCGAGGACATTCCGCTGTTACTCAAGCATTTCCTGGCGCACGCACTGCAATCGTTGAGCAAACGCCACATTGAAGGGATGTCTCCTCAATGCCTCGAACTCCTGACCAACTACGGTTGGCCGGGGAATGTCAGAGAGATGTACAGTGTCGTTCAACAAGCCGTCTTGAACGCAATCGGGCCGATCATTATCCCCGAATTCCTGCCGCGCGAGGTGACGCAGGGCTGGTCAGCAGGCAGCCGTCCACGTCCGACTTCGGAGGAAGAACCATTGGTGACGGATGAGTCTCATTCGATTGCCGATCTCGAGTGCCCATCCCTAGCTGATCTCAATGCTTTTATCGAAGGGGAACTCCGTTTGAAATCGTCGAATCTCTACGCAGCAGTCGTCGATCGCGTGGAACGCTACCTGTTTACGCGCGTCCTTCAAGAAACCAATGGCAATCAAAGTCAGGCCGCAGAAATCTTGGGCGTCACCAGGGGCAAAATTCGAGACCGAATTGCCGCCTTCAACATCTCGATGGAACGCAAAGTGCAAATCGATGGCACCGTCGCGGGTCAGTAACTCTCCGTGCCGCCCGCGACGATGTTGGGGATGGATCGCACAGGGGTTCACAACGTCGATTTCGCACTCCGAGAGCGCTCCGTCAAAAAGTGAGAGAGTGTGAACTCGCAACTTGCTCAGACTGCACCGATCACCAACACCGAAGTGGCTTTGCGGCGTTTGGGCGGCGACACAAAACTGTTCGCCACACTTGCCCGTTTTTTCCTGCAAGATGCCCCCGGACTCATGCAGCAACTTCACGACGCCCATCGCACGGGCGCAGTCGAGGTGGTCTTTCAGAGCGCTCACAGCCTGAAAGGACTCGCCGCGACGTTTGAAGCTCTTCCATTCGTAGAGCTTGCGGCTGAGGTTGAGTCCCTGGCCCGCGCGGGAGACTTATCGGTCGTTGAGGGCTTGATCTCGCCACTCGATTTTGAATTTCGTCGCCTGGTGACGGAGCTTCAAAACTCGGCAGCGTGAATCGTGGGCTCTTGCCTCATTCAACGCCGCAATCTTGTAGAGGGAGCGATCCGTCTCGGTCTCTCGGCGGTCGATCCTCTGGCTCGCAAATCTTCAGCCATTGCTGAAGCTGGGTTTGGTTTGCAGCCGCTCAGATTGGGAGGAAATCGCTCAACCAAGGGTCGGTCGGAACCAGCGCGAGGAATCCTGGTTCACTGATGAATTCAGTTTGTTCTGCGAGCCG
>JBBPIS010000058.1:0-42843 GCA_038040225.1 Planctomycetota bacterium | reverse complement strand
CGCTTCAATACTGCAAAGCTGATTTCTCAGAACCATCCAACCAAATTGTCAAAGAACAGCGCACCACGGAGTCCGCAGTGCGTGCGAATCGACATCCTAGCGTCTGGGACTCGGTTGTCAACCAGACCCATTGCAATTGCCCGAATTGGCAAAGGCATGTCGGTTTCGACGGACCGTGAAGTGTTCAGCAAGCGGCTTTACGTGTACTGCCAACGGAGCAGCGACGTGTTGAGATCCGGGAATAAACGGATTTGTCTGGGGGTCTGTTAGAACAAGGCAGGTGTTCTGCCCGGTGAGTTTGTGTACAGAGTTTGGTTTTGATTTTTGAAGGGTAGACACATGAAGAATCTAAGTATTTGCCTGTTTGTTCTTGGCTTGTCCGTTCTTGGCTGCGACAACAAGCCTGCCGCAACTCCAAAGCCAACAGCCCCAACGGGTGCAGGGGCGATGGCCCATGCTCCTGCCGCTGCCGCATCCGCGGATGCCGCGAAGAAGGACGCCGAAGCCGCAGAAGCTGCGAAGAAGGACGCGGAAGCCGCTGCCGGTGCCGCAGAGGAAGCGAAGAAGGATGCCGAAGCCGCTGCCGCTAAGAAGGATGATGCTCCAGCCGCTGAAAAGAAGCCGGAGTAACTTCTGAATCAGTAGCCAGTAGCAGGAAGGTGGTGCGTTTTCTGGAAACGATTCACCACATCTGCAAATCAATCCTAAATAAGACGGGGTGAGCAACTGAAGTCGCTCACCCCGTCTTCGTATCGAGTTGCGATGGGTCAGAATCTCTGACGTGGGTCAGGATCTCATGAATCACCACAATGTCTCTCATCGACGCGGACGAAAAGGAGTGTGTTGTGCGTGCGCCTCTCTGGGCTATGGCGTGTTGCCGCGAACTGTTTGAGATGGGTGGTTTGAGTTGCAACATCGTCGATGCCGGCAGAACGGGCTCGCATGCGTATGTCCTCTAGGATGTGATGGGAACACCGAAGTCTGCGATGGCCCAGGAATGGCGGATTCCGGCGGGGGCAGATCCTAATTACACTCGGATTCCCGGTGTGTCAGGTTATCGGTCAGTCTTGACCGTTCTGAGGCTGTGATCTCGCGACCGGTGATTGATCGCGCCGTGTTGGATGCAGGTATCGAAGTGGCCAGTGTGTTTTGCATCCGTGCCCTAGCCAAAGCTCATCTTGACGCAAAGATCGTCAATGGCAGTGCCGAGCACATCATTCTTGATTTTAGCCCGGAATTGCGCGGCCTTCGGATCGGTGGCCCAGTGGGACTGATTGTCGGCTACGCAGACTTCACGGTAATCAACTGCACGGTCAATTCTCCTGCTTTCGTGGTGAACTCATGAAGCCTTCTGGATGATCGCTGCGTGAGGCGAATAACAGTAAAGGCCCGTTCGCTCGCGACCTTGATCGTCTCCGCAAGAACTGATGGGCCGCAGTGGACTTGGTCAAGGGGTGAGGGTAACTTCGTCCGCTCGCTTGGCGCTGGCTGAAGCGATACGAAAGACTCTTTGCTTCAGGGACTGCTGCTGATGCTTGCGAACTCCGAGATTGTTGAACAACTTCGTTGGAAGAAGCTGCCCGTGTTGGACGATGGCTTTGTCTGCCTAGTCGATGTCATGGGAGACGACTCTGCCGTTGTGCAGGCTGCGCGAGTCAGTTATGGGGCCGGTACGAAGAAGGTCTCGGACGATCGCACTCTGATTCGTTATCTTCTGCGGCACAGACACACGACCCCATTCGAGATGGCCGAGATCAAGATTCTGGTCCGCGTCCCGATGGATTGCTGGCGGCAATGGATTCGACATCGCATGGCGAGCGTGAACGAGTACAGCACGCGCTACTCGGTGGCGATTGACTCGGCGCAAACCACCCCCGTCGATGCCTGGCGAACGCAGGCCGAGCAGAATCGCCAAGGGAGCAGCCTACCGCTGCCAGCCGGTCTCGGGGAGAAACTTTCCGGGGACGAACGGCATCTGCACGAAGAGGCTCGTCGAGTCTATGACGCCCGCCTCGCAGTTGGTGTCGCACGGGAGCAGGCTCGCAAAGACCTGCCGCTGGCCACGTACACGGAAGCCTACTGGAAGATCGATCTCCACAATCTGCTGCATTTTCTGGCGTTGCGGATGGACGCTCATGCACAGGAGGAGATTCGACTTTACGCGACAACGATCGGTCGCGAGATCGTTCGTCCGCTGTTCCCCGTCGTCTGGGAGGCGTTCGAGGATTATCGTCTCGGCGGAGGAACGCTCAGCCGGCTCGAACAAGGTGTGATTCGTGGCCTCACCGCGCGGGCTGCCGAGACTGGCAAGGCCCCGCCCTACAACGATGTCGATTTTCTGGCTGTCCAAGACGAGACTTGGCGCGAGCTGACCCGTTGTCGCGAACGAGACGAATGCCGCGTGAAGCTCATCGATTTGGGACTGCTCGGCGAATCGTGACCTCACTCGGCCGTGAATGAGACGCTTCCACGTTTAGTCCCAACGCCAACGGCGTGGGAGCGGACGCGGGCGAGCCGTTGATCGCACGCACGCCGCTGGCGTTGCGGCTAAACGGAGCAATGGAACAGACGGTTACTCGTCCGACATCCAGTCGAGCGCCTTGTCATCGTCGTCCATTTCGTCGAGCGGTTTGGGTGCTGGCGGCACTGGCTTGGGGGGGTTGACGTTGGATGGACTGACACTCGGGCGGCGAGGCCGATCGTTGCCGTCGGCCCGTCCGATACCGGCCTTCTCCAAGAGTCCAATCGAAAAGGGATCGACTTCTTCGACGGGGGCCGCGTGCGGGTCGGGGGTGTACTCGATCTCAAACTGGTGCTTGGCAATCGTGATCGTGTCGCCGGGCTGGACAAATTTCTCATCGACCCGCTCGCCGTTGACCTTCGTGCCATTGGCGCTGCGCAGGTCGCGGAGTCGCCAGTAGCCGTTGATCCACTCCAGTTCGCAGTGCTGCGAGGAAACGTTCGGGAACTCGAGTCGGATGTCGCAACTGGGGCGTCGTCCGACGAGCAGCTTCGGTTTCCGCAGCGGGATCGGATCTCCGCCGCCGAGCGGAATCAACTGTCCCATCATTTGTGGTCGTTCCCGAAAAGAAGGAACCGCCTGAACGTCTGCCACTGTCATTTGTCTTCGACTCCATCGAAGTGGCCACAATTTCTCGCAGCGACACGAGTCACTCTAATTGCCCAATCCATGTGCGTCAAATTGCATCTGGCGACGACCGGAGCGTTCGCCTCCTTCCGCGTGAGATACCGTCGCGCGACCGGCTCGATCGACTGAACCCCTCGAATCCACAAGGCTCTCCGCACAATCAAGCCCTTCGCTCCCCGCAAGCTTTCACAAATTGGCGGTAATGCGATCTGCTGCTTGAGGCAATTCGCGCGCCGACGCTAGAATCGCGACCCGGACTGAACCACTTCGTCACGCCAGAGGAACCCGCATCATGGGACTGTTCGACAAGCTTCGCGGTGAACTGATCGACATCGTCGAGTGGCTGGACGACACGCGCACCACACTCGTCTGGCGGTTCCCTCGCTACCAGAACGAGATCAAGCAGGGAGCACAACTGATCGTGCGACCCGGCCAACTGGCGGTGTTCGTACTGCACGGCAAAGTCGCCGACGTATTCGAGCCAGGAACTCACACGCTCAACACGCAGAACCTTCCAATCCTCAGCACGCTCGCGGGTTGGAAGTTCGGCTTCAACAGCCCGTTCAAGTCTGAAGTTTATTTCATCAGCACGCGGCAGATCACGGACCTGAAGTGGGGCACCCCCAACCCGATCATGCTGCGCGACCCCGAGTTTGGACCGATCCGTCTGCGAGCCTTCGGCACCTACGCGCTGAAGGCGGTGGAACCGAAGGCCCTGCTGGCGGAACTCGTCGGGACTGACGGAGTCGTCGAAGCGGACGAGATCACCGAACTCATGCGGTCGATCATTGCATCCGCCTTCGCCGACATGCTCGCCGAGAAGCAAGTCGCCGCACTCGACTTGGCTTCCAAGTACCGTGAGTTTTCCGAAGAGCTGCGAAAGTACGTGCAAGAGCGTGTTGATGACGAGTACGGTCTCGCGATCCCACAGCTCTTCATCGTGAACATCTCACTGCCCGAAGCGGTCGAGAAGGCGCTGGACACTCGTACGAGCATGGGCGTCATCGGCGACATGAGCAAGTTTCAGCAGTACTCGATGGGTGAAGCGATGCGCGAATCGGCGACGCACGGTGGGGGGGGCGAAGGACTGGGGCTCGGCATGGGTGTGGCAATGGCCGGGAGAATGATGTCGACTCCGGGCATCGGTGTTGGCGCACCAATGGGCGGTCCTCCAGCACCGCCACCTCCGCCCGCATGGCACATCGCCGTCAACGGACAGTCGCAGGGACCGTATTCTCCCGAGCAGGTGCAACAAGCGATTTCCGCCGGTCGGGTAACTGGCAAAACTCTGCTCTGGGCACCTCAACTCAGTGGCTGGACCGCTGCAGAACAACTACCTGACTGGTCGCCGTTCTTCCAACGAGTCACTCCGCCGCCCCCTCCGCCAGCGGGTTGAACGACGAACTTCGAGTGAGCCCGCAGAGGTTGGCCGTGACGTTTTCCACCGAGTTGCTCCGACACTGCTGGTTTCTCGCCGGACCGACCGCCTGCGGCAAAACAGCGTTGTCGCTCGCGCTTGCCGAGCGGCTCGATGCCGAGATCGTGGCGCTCGATTCGATGACGCTGTATCGCGGGATGGACATCGGAACGGCGAAGGCCTCATTGGCGGAACGGTCTCAAGTGCCGCATCACTTGATCGACGTCCTCGATCCTCACGACGAGTTCAGTCTGGCCGAGTACCTCGCCGCGGCCGAAACGTGTTGTCGCGAGATTGTCGAGCGTGGGCGAACACCGTTGTTCGTCGGCGGCTCCGGGCTCTATCTGCGTGGAGTCCTGCGCGGAGTCTTTCAGGGACCGGAGGCCGACTGGATTTTGCGTCGTCAATTGGAAGAGCGAGCTGCCACGGAAGGTTCGGAATCGTTGCACCGCGAACTGACAAAAGCTGATCCGCTCGCTGCATCGCGTCTGCACCCGAACGACCTGCGCCGAATCATCCGCGCGATCGAAGTCCATCGCCTGACCGGCCGGCCCTTGTCAGAGCAGCAGGACCAGCATCCCAAGCCGCTCGCCGAACGAACGCCTCACGTCTACTGGCTGTCGCCACCGCGAGACTGGTTGTCCGCGCGGATCGATGCCCGAGTCGAACAGATGTTTGAGCAGGGACTTCTCGCCGAAGTCCGCAAATTGATGGCATCGATTCGTCCTCTCAGCCGGACCGCTCGGCAGGCACTCGGCTACAAGGAGGTGATCGACTGGCTTGAGGCCGGTCAGCCAAGCCTTGAGGGTGCTCCCGACCTCGAACAACAACCGCCGCGTGAGTTGATCGAATTCATCCAAACTCGAACGAGACAATTTGCCAAGCGGCAACACACGTGGTTTCGGAATTTGGAAGAGTGCGTTGCAATCACCTTTGAAGCTGACGAATTACTCCCCGACCTGTGCCATCGAGTCGCGTCAATGCGATTCTCTGTCACGTCAGAAGTCACGATCTGACAAAAAAATCACCGACCTCCGTACTCAACCGGAGTTCATCCGCACACCGTTTGAGAATCGTAATCGGCTTCCGTGCAGGAACTTGTGTCAGAACTGTGGATTCGCCGCCAAATTCTGATAACATCTCGACGAACATTTCTGCCGCTGGTGTGGTTATGCTGCTAATCGACCGTGAGGAACGAAGGTTCCAATGGCGACTGTAGATGCGTCGTAACGCAGCGAGTTCAATTGGAAGGGGTGCCGAGTCGATGAATTTTCTTATCTACACTGGTGGGACTATTGGTCGTATGCCTGATCGTTGGGATGCTACAGTTGAAGAAATTCTTCATCTCGACGTTGGTCGGGAATTCGAGCACGGAGCCAGTACCCGCAATGGTGAACAACCAGCTAGGGGCGGCAGTCGGCGCAATTGCAGTCTAGCCGCTTCATTCGGTGCTGGGCTGTTGTGTGCGGCAGGTTTGGTGGCCATGACTGCCAGCACTGGATGGGCAGCCGACGAAAAGACAACGTCTGAGGCGGCGTTTACGACCGGTTCGTCCGACGTGATCATTCAGGAAATCAACAAACAGATTCGAGACGCATGGAAAGACAACGAGGTCGAGCCGTCCCCAGTGGCGGACGACTCCGAATGGATGCGCCGCGTGTACCTCGACATCAACGGTCACATTCCGTCCGTGGAGGATGTCGAGAAGTTCATCGCCGACAAAGACAAGGCCAAGCGGACGAAGTTGATCGACCGCCTGTTGGATGATCCCGCCTACACTCGCAATTGGACGACAGTCTGGACGAACCTCTGCATCGGCCAGCAAACGCCGCGTCGTGTCAGCCGTGACGGGATGCAAAAGTTCTTCCGGGAGGCTTTTGGCAAGAATCGGCCGTGGAAAGATGTCGTCTCCGATCTCGTCACTGCCGAAGGGCACTACGAGCAAAATGGAGCCGTCAACTTCCTGTTGGCTCAGATGCAGGATCAGGATGACGGCGTGCAGATGACGGCCAAGACGACTCGGCTGCTCCTCGGCATGCAGGTTCAATGCACTCAGTGCCACAACCATCCGTTCAACGACTGGAAGCAGGATCAGTTCTGGCAGTTCAACAGCTTCTTTCGCCAGACAGGCAAGGTCGATCATCGAAAGTACAACCCGAAGACGGGTCGGATGGACGATGACTATTCGGAAATCGTCGAACGTAATTTTGCGGGGCCGGTCTACTTTGAAAAGCGCAGCGGCCTGATGCAGGTTGCCTACCCCATCTACTTCGGTTCGGAAGTCGATCCGGGTGATTCGACCGAGCGCCGCAAGGAACTCGCCAAGCTGATGACCTCCGGCGAGAAGCCGATGATCGCGATGGCGATGGTGAATCGAACCTGGGCTCACTTCTTCGGCTATGGATTTACTCGCCCTGTCGATGACATTGGCCCTCACAATCCCGCGACACACCCCGATCTGCTGGATCGGTTGGCAGTCGAGTTCGTCAAGAGTGGCTATGACTGCAAGCAGTTGATGCGGTGGATTGCCAACTCAGAACCGTACAACCTGACCAGCCGCAGCACGAAGAAGAACGAGCGGGATAACCCGGCAGCCGGCGAAACGGCCCTGTTCACTCATGTCTACGTCAAGCCCATGACAGCCGAGCAGCTTTACGATTCGTTGATCGTGGCGACCAACGCTCATAAATCGGGTCGCTCGGGCTGGGAGCAGTCCGAGAAGCAGCGGCAAGAATGGCTGCAACAGTTCGTCCGCACCTTCGGTACTGACGACGGTGAAGAATCAAACTCGTTCGACGGCACCATTCCGCAAGCCCTCATGATGATGAATGGCGAACTGGTGAAGGACGCGGTCAGCGTCAAGTCGGGCAGTCATCTCGGTGACCTGCTCTCCGGCAAGGGGAACGACGTGCAAAAGATACAACGACTCTATCTCACCGCACTGGGTCGCCAGCCAACCAAGCCAGAACTTGGCAAGGCTCAGCAGTACTTGAAGGGGAACCGCGACCAATTGGCGATTTACCAGGATATGTTCTGGGCCTTGCTGAACTCGAATGAGTTCATCTTCAATCACTGATGACTGCGGAGTGATCCGCTGGATGCGGCCGTTGTCACGGCCCAAGACTGAGACGGACGAAACGTATTCCGAACGAACTCCGACGCTACGAAACTCAACTGTCCTTAAACCTTGGAGACGACCATGCAGATGACAACACCAGACGGCATGTCCCGACGACACTTCATGCGGCACCTGGCAGCCAGTGCGGCCACACTCCCCGCGATGAATTTTATCTCGCATCTTCAGGCCAATGCGGCTGAACTCAAGAAGAAGCAGAAGGCCTGCATCCTGATGTGGATGAGCGGCGGTCCTCCGACCATCGACATCTGGGACTTGAAGCCCGATTCCAAGAACGGGGGCGAGTTCAAGCCGATCGGCACCAAGGGCAACCTGCAAATCAGCGAGCACATGCCCAAGACCGCTGCGGTCATGGACAACCTGTCCGTGGTGCGAGCGATGAGTACTCGCGAAGCCGATCACGGTCGTGGCCGGTACTACATGCACACTGCCTATGTGCCGAACCCGACCGTTGTCCATCCGGCCTTCGGATCGGTGGTCAGCTACGAACTCGGGACGAAGCGCAAGGAACTTGAGATCCCCTCGTTCGTCTCCATCGGCGGCGGCGGTACCAGCCCCGGTTTCATGGGTGCGGCTCACGCTCCGTTCCTCGTCGATAACAGCGGCAACATCCGCAACGCGGACATGGGTGACCTCGGCCCCGGCCGGCTCGAACAGCGGTTGAGCATGCTGGGAGTTGTTGAAGACAACTTCATCGGTTCGCAGCGTGGCGAATCGGGCCAGGCCCACAAGGACATCTACAAGAAGGCCGTCAACCTGATGACGTCCAAGCAGATGGCCGCCTTCAAGGTCGCCGAAGAGAAGAAAGAAACCCTCGACATGTACACCGGCGCTCCGGCGCAGGGTGGTGCCATGATGGGGAACGGCGGTCAGTTTGGCCGCAGCCTGCTGATGGCTCGTCGCCTGGTCGAAGCGGGGGTTCCGTTCGTCGAAGTCGATTTCGGCGGCTGGGACTTGCACGCGAACGTATTCGAGACGTTGAAGAATCAGCGTCTGCCGGCCCTTGATGCCGGTATCGCGGCCCTGACGACCGACCTCAAGCAGCGTGGCATGTTGGACGATGTGGTACTCGTGTGGATGGGCGAATTTGCTCGTACTCCGCGCATCAACCAGGACGTCGGCCGCGATCACTGGGCCAATAGCTGGTCGGTGATGATCGGCGGCGGCGGCCTCAAGGGCGGCCTCGCAGTCGGTGAGACCGACAAGGACGGCGTCTCTGTGGCAAGCAGCCAGAGCTACCAGCCCGGCGACATCTGGGCGACGGCTTCGCACGCGCTCGGCATTCCCCTGGATACGGTCCACACGTCGAAGCGCGGCCGTCCGATGAAGCTCGCCAACGGTGGCACGGCGATCAAGGAACTCATCGGCTAACCGGTGCGGTTCGATAATGGATGACGAAATCGCGGGGGGCTGCTCAACACAGCCCCCCGTTTTTACAAGCGGCTTGGTTCAAGACCCGATTCGAGTGAAGTGGACCTCTGTCGTGAGTGACGTTGAATCCAACTCCGCAGACGAATCTCGACCAGCCGCGCCGAGTGCCGAGTTTGTGCAACTGTTCACGCATCACCAGCGACGACTTTTTCTGTACATCCTGTCCCAGGTGCCGAATCCGATCGAAGCCGAAGAGGTCTTGCAGGAAACCAACGTCGTCATCTGGAGCAAGTTTTCCCAGTTTCGCGAGGGAACGAACTTCCTCGCGTGGGTCAGTCAGATCGCCAACTTTGAGGTCATGAAGTCTCGAACTCGAAAAAAGCGAAGCCGGCTGTACTTCAGTGATGAGTTCCTGGAAACGGTGTCGCGGGAGGCTCTCGAACGATCCGATGAATTTGAACAGAGACGCACGGCCTTGGTGGAATGTCTGGCCAAGCTGCGTGCGAAGGATCGCAAGTTGATCGAACAACGCTATGCACCCGGCGAAAAAGGGAAGCACGTGGCCGAGCGGATGGGGCGACCCGCCAATTCGGTCTATCAATCGTTGGGACGGATTCGCAAGTTTTTGATGGAATGCATCCAGCGTCGGCTGACAGCAGAGACCGTGACGTAATGTCCAACCAAACACTCATCACCGAACTGACGCCGCTCCTCGAAGCGTTGTGCGAAGATCGCCTGACGCGCGGGGAAACCGCGCGGCTCGAACGGTTGGTGCTGAGTTCCGCCGAAGCCCGCTGGTTCTACCTGAGCTATGTCGATCTGCACGGTTCGCTGTACTGGGATGCCGCCGGAGTTGGCTCGGCAACCGCGCTGTCCTCCGACGAAGTGCCGGTTTGGACCGAGGTTGCTAAGGCTCCAGCCGAGACCGCCCCCGCAGAAGTGGCTGCACCGCGAAAACGGTCTCATCGTGGTCGGCTGGTTGCCGCCGTCTCCGTCGCCGCCTGCCTGTGTGTGGGTGTGATCGCATGGTTCGCTGCGAATGGTCCGGCCAAATCAAATCAGTTGGCCGTAACTCCGGCAGACTCACACCGGGCCGTTCAAACGGCAGACGGTACCCCGGTGAAGGACTCGGAATCGCCATCCATTCCACGTCATCGCGGACCGGCTGTTGAGATCGCCATTGTGGACCAGACGCCATCGACAACGGTGGTGCCTGAGCCAACGAAGTCCCTCGTCACGGTTGTTCCCGCGCCGCCCGAACCTCAACGTGAGGAACTCGATTCACACCAGGTTGTCGCGGCCATCAATACCGAGATTCGCCGGGGCTGGGAGATCGCCGAGGTTCAGCCGTCAGCGGTCGCGGACGATGCCGAGTGGTTGCGGCGAGTCTCGCTCGACCTGTCCGGGCGCATCCCGACCGTGGATGAAGCCGAGTCATTTCTCGCGAACACTCGTCCCGGCAAGCGGGAGCAGTTGATCGATCAACTGCTCGACGACACCGCTTACGCTCGCAACTTCACCACGATCTGGACGAACCTGCTCGTCGGCCGCCGATCCGAACAGCGGGTCGATCGCGGCGCGTTGCGGAAGTTTCTGCGGATGTCGTTCGCGGCGAACCGGCCGTGGAACCAGATCGTCTACGACTTGGTGGCCGCCGAGGGAAGCAGTTCCGAAAACGGGGCCACGAACTTTCTGATCGCTCATCTGAACAACGACGCCCTGCCGGCGACGGCGGTGACCGCGCGAGTCTTCCTCGGTCAGCAGATGCAATGCAATCAGTGTCACGACAACCCGTTCACGAAGACTCAGCAAACCGCCTTCTGGGAACTGCACAGCTTTTTCAGCCAGACCGCCAGCGTGCCCCGTCACGAACGCGACCCGCGCACGGGCAAAGACCATTACGCTTTTACCGAACTCGTCACCCGCGATGCCGGCGGGCCGATTTACTTTGAAACGCAGAACGGCCTGATGCGAGTGGCCTATCCACGCTTCAACGGCCACGATGTCGATCCCGGACCGGAAACGAACCGCCGCGCCGTGCTGGCCCGCTTGATGACCGAGGGCGATCAGCCACAGTTGGCCGCGGCGTTCGTCAACCGCTTGTGGAGCCACTTCTTCGGAGAGGGCTTCACCCCCGCCGTGGATAACATCGGGCCGCACAGCCCGGCCAGCCATCCCGAGTTGCTCGCGTTACTGACTCAACAGTTCGTGCGCAGCGGCTACGACACGAAGCAACTTGTCCGCTGGATCTGCAATTCCGAGCCGTATCAGCTCAGCAGCAGAGTGAGCAATGCGAACCGAACGGACGAGCCGATCGAGGGACAATCGCCGCAGTTCAGCCACATGTACGTGAAGTCGATGACGGCCGAGCAGATGTACGATTCGTTCCTCGTCGCGACGAAGGCTCATCGTGCAGGAGGTGTCGATTGGACGCAGGCCGAATCTCACCGGCAGCAGTGGCTGTCGCAGTTCGTCGTGAATTACGAGACCGACGAAAACGAGGAGGCGATGGAATTCGACGGCACGATGAGTCAGGCGCTCACGCTGATGAATGGCTCGCTCGTCGAGAAGGCCCTCGAAATCTCGCCCGGCACGCTGCTGGACGAGGTCGTGCGACGAAAGGCCGATGAGAAGGAAAAGATTCGCCAACTGTGCCTCGCCGCGTTGTCGCGACTCCCCACCCCGAACGAACTCGTGGCGATGCGCAAGCTGGTGCGAGACGACTCCCCCGGCCGCGGCCCCAAGAACACAGGCCGCTCGGTCGCGAGTGCCGAAGGCTACCAGGATCTCTTCTGGGCGCTGCTCAACTCGAACGAGTTCGCACTCGTTCATTGAGAGGCGGCTGGCGTTCCGCCCTCAAGGTGCGGCGACGAACAACGTGTGCGGCAACAGTTCGACGTTACCAGTTTCGTCTTCGCCGCGAGCGACAATCTCCGAGAGGCCGTTGAGGTCGAGCGTGGCCTCCCACGTCGCAAAGTTTTCGGTCGTTGCTTTGGCTGTTTGACCGTTGACGAGGATCCGCTTCATGGAGCCGTTGTCAGAGCAGGTTCCCTGAACGAGCAGCTTGCCGTTGCGGGGCGTCACTTGGGTGATGACCGTCGCGGGAGGAAGGTCGTCGATCGGAGACAGTGGCTGCGGGAAGTCGATGTTGGAGACTTCGGTCACTCGCGATTCATCGCCGGTCAACGGGGTCTCGGCACGGTAGGCTTCGGGATGAGACTTGTACTCGGGCGACCGAGTGCTGACGACCTGCGCGTGGCGGCCGGGACCGAACCAGTCGTGCAGGTAGATCGGCACGCCGTTCTCGGTCTTGGGCTGAGGACGCGGACCGCCGCCCAGATTGACGATTGCCTTCTGTTTGCTGTTGTCTTTCCAGTTGACGACCTCCACGTGGCGAAAGTGCGAGACCGCGTTGCCCGTGGCGTTGTCGTCGGAGATCTGAATCAGCGGCATCCCGCCGGAGCGGCAGCCGTCGAGAGTCAGTCCATCGACCGTCACGACTCCATGTTGCAGGCTCAGGTCGTCGTGACCGCGATTGAACGGCTCGGTGTTCGTCCCGCGAATCGTCAGGTTGCGGTAGACGTGGTTGTCGAAGTTCGGGTGATAGACTCCGTAGTGCGACTGGATCGTCATGTTCTCGACCAGCAGCGACGGCACCTGCGGTCTCAGCCCGTAATGGACGTTCCAGATCTTGGTGTTGCGGACAACGAAGGGATGCCGGGCATCCGGGCCAACGTGGTTGACTCCCTCACCCAGGTTGATGCCATACAGGCCGTGGTTGCTGTGGACTTCGTTGTCCTCGAAGCGGACGAAGGGGAGCGTGCGGATGTCGACTTCCTTTTCGGAGCCGTCGGGCTGCAGGACGGGCATGACCAGCTTGAGCGCGCTGGTCTGCGTCGCCTCGAACCGAAAGCCGTACTGGTCGTTGGCGGTCGCCACGTTGCGGGTGAACGTGTTGAGACTGTTCGCCCACCAGAAGCCGGCTCCGTCATTCTGATCGAACGGCAGGACTTGCTTCGGCAGTTTCTTGGTGGCTCGCGCTTCGACGGCGAGGTTGCGGTCGAGCACGTTGTAGACCTCGGTTCCGTCCTCCATGAAGTAGCCGTGGCCGAGGCTGCGATAGCCGACGCAGTCGCGCACGACGAGATGGTTCGTGCCGTGAATCGTCAGCCAGCGGTTGTGGCTGTCCCAGATTGAGGCCCCGATGACCGAACTGCCGCGCATTGTCGAGCCAACCAGATGGAAGTGCAGACTGTACCGACCGAGCACCCCCTTCTTACCGAGATGCCGGAATTCGGCATGTCCGATCGAGCCTGCCGAGTGGCGGTGATACATCGTGTGGCCGCGCTCGCCATCGGGATCGGCCGACTCGACGATCACGTTGCGACTGAGATTGGCGACCTCGCCTCGAAACTCGCCCTCGCCGAGATGCTCGTATTCGAGCCGCTCATCAAAGCTGAGCCGGGTATCGTCGATGGCCGTGATCGTACGCGGTTCGGTCGTTCCTGCTTTGCGATCGCCAGGCAGAGTCGCCGTGACAATGACTTGGTCGCCGACCTTCCAGCCGGTGACAGGCTCGGCGAGCGTGACTTCTTTCGTTCCCTTGCTCGCGGTCGCGCCGAGCTTCACCCATGTGCGATTGAGGGGCGCTCCGTGAAAGTCCATGCGCCCCGCGCAGCAGACGATGGCCGGACACGACTCCTTGTTCATGCCGGGAACATACGTCAGCCGGATGAGAGCCTTCGCATTGGCAGCCACGGGCTGCAAGGGAGTACCGACCAGCAGCGCCGCCTTGGAGGCCTTGGGGTCGGACGCTTCGAGGTGCATGTCGCAGTCAAAGCCCTCTTCATCGGTGCTGTCTGTCGCTTCAATCTTGATGAGGCCGACATTGAGCTGTGTGGACTTGTCCGTCGCGAACGAGACGGTCCCGGCGACGAACAACGAACGAATGACGAGCGATTCGGGAGCCTGCACGTCATACGTCACCGTGTGTCTCGGCCGGACCTGCACCTTGACTCCGTGACCGGGCACCTGACCGCCGTCCCAAGTGGCGGCATTGGACCACGCCCCCGACTTGGCACTGCGAATGAGCGTCACTTGCGGCACTGTCGGCTCAGCCGCCAGGCTCCAGCCACTCAGACACCACAAGCATAGAAGAACGAAACAGGAGGAATATCGCATGATGTGGCCCTTCGCTGAAGAAGTCGTCTTACCCGCTCAAACGTCACTGGGGGCGGCTCAATCTTGGACTGCAGCCCAAAAAAACGACTCGGTACTTCGGTGACTAGTCCGACGCGCGAGCGAGGGGTGAACATCAAATCCACGCTCAGCCCTCGCGCGCGCGGCGGGCTAGTTTTCAGGCCGCTGCTAGGCCGGCACGTCTCCCTGCGACAACTGGCCGTCGATCATTCTCCAGACCGAGCCGGTCGGATTCTTGTTGGACAGCACGGCGGGGAGGCGATGCGGGCGAACGCCGTCGTAGCAATGAAGCATCGCAAACCGGCGCAGTGACGCGGGGATGCCGACGGCCGTGAAGCCGGGATGTCCCGTCGCAGGGAATGGGCCGCCGTGGTTCATCGCGGGGACAACAGCCACGCCGGTCGGCATCTTGTCGTTCAGCAGGCGTCCGACTTTTTGTCGCAGGACGAAGGCAATGCGATCGTGCAGCGAGTCGTCCGCGCCGTCGTTGGCCGTGTAGAGGCAACCCGTCAGATTCCCTTCAAGTGCGCGCGTGACGGCCACCAGTTCGTCGTCGGTCTCGGCGACGACGATCAGCGACGCGTTGCCGAACATCTCGGTTTGCAGAGCCTCCGCCGCCGTGACGAACTGTTTGCCGGAGACGCGCAGCAGAGTGTTCTGGCAACAAAATCCAGCACCTCCGCCTGCCGAGCCGCCTGTCAACACGGTCGCACCGCTCGCGACGAGCTTCCGCAGGCCGGCCTCCAAATGCGAGAGGACGCCCGCGCCGAGCAGCGTGCCGACGGGAGCCGCCGCGAATCGGTCGGTCACATTCTTGATGAAGTCCTCCGCTTGGGAAGCGGCTTGCACGACAACGAGGCCGGGGTTGGTGCAGAACTGTCCCACGCCCATCAGGCAACTGGTGGCGAACTGCTCGGCGAGCGCGGCCCCTTTCTCGCGAAGCGCGCCGGGCAGGAAATAGACCGGGTTGATGCTGGAGAGTTCGAGGTAGATCGGCTTGCCAACGCGATCGGCCGCCTCCTTGAGTTGCATTCCGGCCGAACGCGATCCGGTGTAGCCCGAGGCTCCGATGAGCGGGTGCGAGACCAGCCGCTTGCCGTCCTCGTGACTGGTGCGATAGATGAGCTGCACGAAACCGGGCGGCATCTCGGTTTCGCTCGCCGCCAACTGAGCTTCTTCCGCGAGCAACCGCGTCGTGCCGGGATGCGACGAATGGCCCTTCGCGATCACGGGATTGCCGGCCGCCACAGCGGCAGCGAAGTCTCCGCCGACCGCGCCGTTGAAGGCGAACGGAAAGTTGTTGGGCCCGAACACGACCACCGGACCAATCGGACCGAGCACCGAGCGGATGTTCGGGGCCGAGTCGATGGTCGGCAGCGCCCACGAACCGTCTCGCGCGGCCTTGGCCGCCTGACGGAGTTGATTCGACGTGCGAGGCAACTCGACATCCTTCAGCCTCGGCTGCGCGGGGAGCGCCGTTTCGAGTTGGGCGATGGCAACGAGGTCGGCCGCGCGGGCATCAATGCGGTCGGCGAACCGGTCGAGAAAGGCCGCGAACCGCTCGCCACTCCAACTGCGAACGGTCTCCGCCGCGCGGGACGCCGCGTCGAGTGCCTTCACGACCTCGGACCACGGGCTGACGGGATACTTGTCGGGCAGCGGTTCCTTCGTGCACGGATTGACCGCGAAAAACGTGGAGGTTCCCGCCGAAGTCGTCCACTGTCCGTCGATGAGCACTCGTTGCACGGTCATTCGGTTCGCCTTTCAGAAGTCGAGCATCGGTAAAGTCGCGAGCATCATGGCGATGGCCGCGAAGCCGATCAACCGAGGGCAAGATCGGCGTCATGGGTACGTTGAGGCCCAACGGGCCGGATTACGCCAGCCCGGGGCAAGCGACCAGCGGGAGCGGCGCCCCGGGTTCATGGGCGGAGGGTTCGCGAAGCCCCCACGGGGCGCATTAGGAAACTGCCCGAGGAGATGACGTAATTCGCCCCGTTGGGGCTGAGTGGTTGACTCGGATCGCTTCCCAGGGCGGCGCTCCCGCGGGTCGCTTGCCCCGGGCTGGCTTATCACGGCCCTTCAGGCCTAAGAATCGAGATCACACTACCAATCCAATCGGGACACCATCATTCAAACAGCGGGGGTGGCGAACTGGTGGAATGCACCGAGCCGCCCTGCTCGATCAGCTTGATGAAGCCTTCTTCATCGAGGACCACGACACCGAGATCGCGTGCCTTGGTGAGTTTGCTGCCGGCGTCAGTGCCAGCCACGAGGTAATCGGTCTTCTTCGAGACACTGTTCGATGCACGACCGCCGTGTTGCTGGATCAGCTCCTGAATCTGATCGCGCGTGAAGCGGGTCAGCGTTCCCGTGACGACCAGCGTCTTGCCCGCCAAAACTCCGGCCGCGTTCTTGGCGGTTGCGGCCGCCGCGTCGGCCTCACTCCCCATGTTCAGGCCGTGGGCCTTCAAGTCGGAGACGATTCGCTGGCCATAATCGCTAGTGAAGAATGCCCGCACCGACTTTGCGATGACATCGCCGATCTCATCGACCTGCGCCAGATCGGCCTCGCTCGCACTGGCGATGGTCTCCATCGAGCCGAAGCGCTCGGCCAATTGTTGAGCTGTGCGAACGCCCACGTGCCTCAAGTTCAATGCCGTCAGGAGTCGCCAGAGCGGACGATCCTTCGACGCTTCGATGCCTGCCAGCAGGTTATCGACCGACTTCTCGCCAAGCCGATCCAGTTCGAGCAACTCCGCGCGACGATCCTTCAAGCGATAGATGTCGGCGAAGCTGGTGAGCAGTTTCGCCTCGGTGAGTTGCTCGATCAGCTTGGCTCCGAGTCCCTCAATGTCCATCGCCGCGCGGGAGGCAAAGTAGCGCAGGCCCTCGCGCAGTTGAGCCGGACAGTTCGGATTGGGGCAGCGCACATAGACGCCTCCTTCATCCTGCACGACGGAGGTCTGACATTCAGGGCAAAGCGTGGGAAACTCGAATGGCTGCTGCGTTCCATCGCGACGGTGTGTTTCCACGCGCACGACGTGCGGGATGATCTTGCCCGCCTTCTCGACGATGACCCAATCTCCGATTTGGATACCGAGCCGTGCGATCTCGTCCCTGTTGTGCAGGCTGGATCGCGAGACGGTCGTCCCCGCGATCTCAACCGGTTCCAGACACGCGACCGGCGTCAGCGTGCCGGTCTTGCCAACCTGAATCAGGATGTCGGCGACGCGCGTCTCGGCTTCGTACTTCTCCCATTTGAAGGCGACGACCCAGCGTGGAGACTTGCTGGTTGAACCGAGTTGCTCGCGCAGAGCCAGATCGTTGACCTTGAACACGAGGCCATCGACTTCAAAGTCGAGCGAGTGCAGTTCCTGCATCAGTGTCTGCGCGTATTCGACGGCGGAGTCGAAGCTCGGCCGGACGGCGGTCTTCGGGACGGAGGGGAGACCGAGCTGCTGGATCCGTTGGAGGAACTCGCCGTGCGTCTCGAAGGTCGCACCTTCGAGACTGCCCACGCTGTGGGCGAAGAACCGCAGCTTGCGTTCGGCGCAGAGCGTCGGGTCGAGCAGCTTGATCGCACCGGCTGTCGCATTGCGCGAGTTCTTCAGCGGTTCCTCGCCGCACTCGATTGATGCCGCGTGGAGCTGGGCGAAGTCACTGTTGGAGATGTAGGCTTCGCCCCGGACTTCGAGGAGGGAGGGGATGGTTTGCAATTGAGGGATGGTTCCAGGTTGCCCCTCACCTCCGGCCCCTCTCCCGACCACCGAAGCGGCGGTGCCCGGGGCGAGGGGGGGAAGAAGGACATCAGACAATTGCAGCGGCACTCCGCGCATGGTTCTGGCGTTGTGGGTCACGTCGTCGCCGCGGCGGCCGTCGCCGCGCGTGACGGCTCGTACCAGCCGGCCCTCTTCGTAAATCAGCGACAGTGCCACGCCGTCCACTTTGTATTCGACGAGCCATTCGCACGGTCGTCCGCCGAGCAGCTTTGCGACGCGCTGGCCGAATTCCGCGAGCTCCCCTTCGTTGTAGACATTGTCGATGGAGAGCATCGGGACGCGATGCTCGACAGTGACGAAACCCTGAATCGGTTGACCGCCCACCTTGCGTGAGGGGCTGTCGTCGGAGTCGAACTCGGGATGCGCGGCCTCAAGCACGATCAGCCGCTTCATCATTCGGTCATACTCGTTATCCGAGATCTCCGGTGCGGCCTGCACGTAGTAGAGCGCATCGTGCCGGCGGATCGCGGCGCGCAGCGAGTCGATCTCATCGCGGGGCGAGACGGTCATGCGGGGCTTCGATCACGAGGAGGGATTCGGTCACGGGACCAGGTTGGTCACAACGCGAGCGAGATGATGATGAGAGACGTCGCGGCTGTCGAGGATTGCCACACGTGAGAGTGGTTCAAGACAGGCTCGACGTGCGAGGTGCAACCCTCGCTTGCGTGTCGGGCCAGTGAAGACACACGGGAAGCTGGCAGCTTGCTCGACGACATCAGCTACAAGCTGTCCGAGGCCAGCGGGACGACGTCGTCTTCAGGCTCATACGGCATGAGGGACAGATCGGCGTCCAAACCGGGTTTCTTCCGCTTGAGAGACCGCATGTGAGGGATCGACGGTTCCACCGCGAAGTCCTGTCCCATCTCAGGCAGTGCGACCGGGCTGTGCTTATCGACGGGAACGGCCGGTATCGGGCGAGCCGCCTGCTGCGCAACTGCCGGATCATCGCAATTCTGCTTGGCGTCGTCGTCGTTCTTTTTGATGATTTTGCTCGACGGGGCTTCCGCGCTCAGACGGAAGCGCACGTCGCCGATGGCCAGTTCATCGCCCAGTGTCAGTCCCGCCTCTTTGCGCACTCGCGAGCCGTTGACGAACACGCCATTGGTGCTGCCGAGGTCTCGCACCACGAACGAGTCGTTGACCTGAGCCACGCAACAATGCTTGCGCGAGACCTTGCGACTGTGCGTCAGCGACACATCGCAATCGGCCTGACGACCGATCAACACGATCGCCTTCTCAAGAGGAATGAGGCACAGACCCGGATCGAGAGGAACGAGAAATGCCGACATGCGGAGAACTCCGGAAGGGCGAGACGGCCGCGAATATAAGCAAGCGGGGCGGTAAAGGGAATCCGGGAACTGGGCCAGTTCATGAACTTTGAACATTTCTGTGGTGGACGTGCCATTGGTTGAAATCGGCTGGGGATCGTCCGGCTCGACAGGAAATGAACCGACTCGGACAAGAAACGGCGGGATGAGCTGTCTGTCAGGAGGTGAGGAATCGCCGTCGTCAGGTGGTCTGCTCACCACAGATCGGGCGTGTTGAGAAGTGCATCTCACCCGACATCACGACTGCCGGGAAGACTCACATCTCCTCCAGTCGTTGCGACCGTCACAACCCAACCTTGCCGAATGCCGCGACAACCGGTAATTTCCGCCCCGTCCCTTCGGTCGGCATCCCGTCGCGATGCCGCCTGACAACCCGAACTCGACAGGATGTCGCCTCACGCTCAAGCCGCTCGGTTCGAGCAGCCCTCGCGCGGGGAAGTTTCAAGCCCTCTCACTGTTTCACGCCCTCTCACAAGCACAAGGAGCTCAAGGATGAGCCGACTGAGTGTGTACTGGCCGGATGAGTATGGATCGACACCGACATCGACGGCCGTGGCCGACGAACCGAGGATCATTCCGTTTCCCGGCATCCTGCCGCGATCAAGCCGCTCGGCTCGCGAGGAGACCCCCAAGTTGGACGTGATCTCCCGCGCTCGGCTCTTGTTTGCAAATCGTCAGTGCCGCCATTGCAACTATCCCGTGGTCGAGCCGTTGGAACTCGACGATGCGGAAGTGAACCGTCAGGGTTTGGAGATACCGGGCACCTCGACGATTGTCGGCTTCCGCTGTCACTCGTGCGACGCCGAGTGGCACCGTTGAACAAGATGATTCGTATCGAACGCGGCTTTGTGCCGCAGGAGCCGATGATGCCGAGCCACCACAATGCCCGAGTGACTCTGTTCTTCGCGGCGGTGACATGGCTGAGTGGTCTCCTGGTGGATTCCAACTCGTTCGGAAGCGACTGGCCGAACATCCTCGGTCCGCAGCGCAACGGCATCGCGGTCGAAGAGAAGCTGTCCGCCAAGTGGCCGACCGGTGGACCCCGTTCGGTGTGGGAGGCCAAAGTCGGATCGGGCTTCGCGGGCGTGGCGGTGGCCGATGGGATCGCAGTCCTGTTTCATCGTCTCGGCGATGACGACACGTTGTCGGCGTATGACGCTGCGTCCGGCAAGCCGCTCTGGTCGAAGGGCTTTCCGACGGACTTCCAACCGCAGATCGGGGACGACGACGGACCACGAGCCGTCCCCACGATTCACAAGGGTCGGATCTATGCCTTCGCCGGGGCAGGTGGCCTGTACTGCGCGGACCTCAAGACCGGCGAGCCCGTGTGGCAGAGGCAGACTCACAAAGAGTTCCGCGCACCGGCCGGTTACTTTGGAGCGGGAAGCGCCCCCCTCGTGGAGGGCAAGGTTGTCATCGTCAACGTGGGCGGAGACAAGGACGGCGCGGGGATCGTGGCTTTCGATCTCGATTCCGGCAAGACCGTGTGGAAGGCGACGAGCGAACAGGCGAGTTATTCGTCGCCCCTCGTGGCCGTCGTCGATGGCAAACGAGTGGTGCTTTGCATCACTCGTTTGAACCTGGTTGCACTCGACCCGGCCACGGGGAACGAGTTGGCTCGCACACCGTTCGGTCAGCGCGGGCCAACGGTCAACGGCGCGATGCCCGTGGTGGTCGGCAATCGCGTGCTGTTGACGGCCAGCTATGGCATCGGAGCTGAACTGGTCAATCTCGGTCGCGACAAACTCGATGTCGTCTGGCAGGATGAAGTCCTGTCGAGCCAATACACCACGCCGATCATTCACGAGGGAGCGGTCTTCGGCATTGATGGGCGTCAGGACGGTGGGCCAATCTCGCTGAAGTGTTTTGATCTGGAAACGCGCAAGGTCCACTGGACGAAGTCGGGGCTGGTCTATGCCACGCTGATTGCCGCCGATGGCAAGTTGCTGGTCATGCAAACCGACGGCACGCTGCGACTCGCGGAGTTGAACAAGTCCGCGTATCGAGAACTCGGCACGGCGAGCCTGCTGCGCGGAACGACTCGCGCCCTGCCCGCTCTCGCCAACGGACGGCTCTACGTTCGCAACGAAAAGACGCTGAAGTGCGTCGAGGTGGGCAAGTAGTCCCGCCGTTCCGTCGGCGGGAGTTCAGGTCGGCGGAGCGACCGGTCTACGGTACGGCTGCCATCAGCTTCGCGACGGCGAGGTTGTTCTCGCCACCGGCCTGATTCAGCGCGGTGATGACGCGCTGGCGACGCTCGACCGGGTGATTCTGATTCAGCTTCCACTTCCCTTCGAGGCGAGTGATCTCGATCTCGAAGCCGACGATCCCGTCGAGCAACTTCTGATGGAAGTCCGTTCCGGCATCGAACGGCCACGGTTGCGGACGCGTGCCTTCGTACCTGGCGACGGTCGCATCAAGGATGCGCGCCAGCTCGACCTTGTCGTCGATGAGCCGCAGCGTGCCGTAGGCATGGACCGCGACATAGTTCCACGTCGGGACCGTGTTCGGTGTCTCATACCAAGTCGGTGAGATGTAAGCATGCGGCCCGGAGAAGACCGCGAGCACCTCCGCGCCCGCATCGGCCGCTTGTTCGTTGGCCTTTGCGAAATGTCCGACCAGCGTGCCGAGCGGCCCGCGCGTGGGATCGATCAGCAACGGCAGGTGACTCGCCACCAGACCACGTTCGCTGTGAGAATTCAGCAGCGCGAAGCCGTGTTGCTGAATGAATTCGTGAAGTCGTCCGGTATCGGTCTCGCGGAATGCCGCAGGAATGTACATGAGGCTCTTCATCGACCGAGGACTTGTCCCGGCCGGTCCTTTCCATTTGATGCAGAGACGGACTGGAGGTCCGACCGACGAGAGTCAATTCAAATCGAACAGCAGCACTTCGGACGATTCCGAGGCACGGATCAGCAGCTTCGTTTCGTCAGAGATCGCCGCGCCGTCTCCGACTGCGAGCGTTAGTTCATTCAGCTCCACCTGTCCCGTCATCACCTGAAGCCATCCGAACCGCTGTGGGCTCAGTTCGAAAGTGAGTTCCTGCCCTGCATCGAGCTGCGCTCGCCAGAGCGAGACGTCCTGATACACGGTCAGGGAGCCATCGCGGCCATCGTGCGAGGCGATCAGTTGCCAGCTTCCCTCACTCGACGAAGTGTCAAAGGCTCGCTGTTCGTAGCTGGGGGTCAGGCCGCGTTGCTCGGGGGTGATCCAGATTTGATAGAGGTGGACGGGTTCAGTCTCCGACGGATTGAACTCACTGTGCCGGATGCCGGTTCCGGCCGTCATTCGTTGCAGTTCGCCCGGCCGCAGGACTTCGCCGTTTCCGAGGCTGTCGCGATGCTCCAGCGCACCGGAGAGAACCAGCGTGACGATCTCCATGTCGCGATGCCCGTGCATTCCGAAGCCCTGTCCCGGCGCGACGCGGTCCTCGTTCATCACCCGCAGCGATCGGAAGCCGGAATGCTCGGCATCGAAATATTCCCCGAACGAAAACGTGTGGAATGTGTCCAACCACCCGTGGTCGAAGTGGCCGCGTGCTTTGGCAGGTCGCTTGTGGATCATGTCATGTACTCCTTTGTCGGATTGAAACGTCACCACTTTAGATCGTGCCGAGATTCTGTCGAGCCCCGTCGTACACTAACCCGCAGCGTCAGCGAGGGCGAACCGTGACGACGCCCTCGCTGACGCTGCGGGTTAGTATGCGGCCATGAATATTCCGGGTTAGAATCTTCCCGCGCCGACAGCTTGAGGCCGCCACGAGCCATCGGGTTCGCGGCAGGACAATTGGATTTCCCAGTGACTGATCGAGACATCTCATGCGATTCACCAAGATGCACGGGGCGGGCAACGATTACATCTACGTCAACTGCTTCGACGAGCCGGCTCCACGCGACATTCCCACAACGGCGATCGCCATCAGCGACCGACACACGGGAGTCGGCGGTGACGGCCTCGTCCTGATCTGTCCCTCGGAAGTGGCGGACGTCCGGATGCGGATGTTCAACGCCGACGGCAGCGAGTCGGAAATGTGTGGCAACGCAATTCGCTGCGTCGCCAAGTACGTGTCCGATCGTGGCATCGCGAAGAAGCCCGAACTCAAGATCGAGACCGGCCGAGGCATCCTCACCATGCAGCTCTTCACCGGACGAGACGGCAGGGTTGAGCAGGTCACGGTCAACATGGGAGCACCGATTCTGGAGTCGGCTCGCATTCCGACGACGCTGCCCGGGGATCCGCCCCGGAACGCGAAGCTCGAAGTCGCGGGGAAGACGATCAAAGTGACGTGCGTCTCGATGGGCAACCCGCACTGCGTGACGTTCGTCGATGAAGTGAACGACGACTGGGTGTTGCGAGTCGGCCCGCAGATCGAACATCACCCGGCGTTCCCTCGCCGCGTGAACGCCGAGTTCATTCAGGTCGTCTCACCGGATGAGTTCATCATGCGCGTCTGGGAGCGCGGCAGCGGTGAGACGCTCGCGTGCGGTACCGGCGCGTGTGCGAGTGCAGTCGCGGGTGCCCTCACGGGACGGACCAACCGCACCGTCACGGCCCATCTGCGCGGCGGCGACCTCAAGTTGGAATGGGCCGCCAGTGGCGACGTCTTCATGACGGGGCCGGCCACCGAAGTCTTCAGCGGCGATTGGCCGTAGGACAAACTCCAAAACCCAAGCACGAAATCCGAAACGAATCCCAAATCTCAATGTCGAAATCTCAAACTCGCGGCACCGTCCGTTTGAGATTTGGATTCTTGGCTCCTTGGAGTTTGTTTCGGATTTCGTGCTTGAGATTTGGGGGTTCTGTTCCACTCACCCCGGCACGCTCAGCGATTGCCCGTTGTCCTTCGGGCCGAGGCTCAACAGGAATGGAACGGCCACGCGGCTCCAGCGATCTGGTGACGGATAGCGACTCGCGCCGTCGGCCCAGCAGGATTGAAGCATCTCGGTGTTGATGATGCCGGGGTTGAGCGGGATCGACGCCATGCCGCGCGGGAGTTCCTGAGCCAGCGCGAGCGACAAACCCTCGATCGCGTACTTCGTCGCGCAATACGGAGCGACCTCGGGCGACGTGCTGCGTCCCCAGCCGGAGCTGAAGTTGACGATCACGCCTCGCTGCCGCTCGACCATCGCCGGGACAAAGTGCCGGATGACGTTGGCCACACCGCAGATGTTGACTCGTACCAGTTGATCGAACTCGTCAGCCGGGATCGTCCACAGCGGAGCCGTCTGGTTCATCACGGCGGCATTGTTGAGAAGCAGGTCCGGCAGCAGACCCGCCTCGATCGCGGCTCGCGCCCACGTGGCGACCTGTTTGTCGTCGGCCACGTCCACGACATCGAAGCGATGCGGTACACCGAACTGTCTCCGCAATTCAGCGACATGCGATTCGGTGCGGCCACATCCAACAACCGTGTGTCCGTCTTCGATGAACCGCTCGACCATCGCCCGACCGCAACCGCGAGTCGCACCCGTGATGAGAACCGTGACCATGTGAAGCCCCTTACTGAGGAACGCGATGCAGTGTGTAGTGCCCGATGGCTGGCCACAGCGTCCGCTGTGCAGCGGTTCCGATCTGACCGATCGAGACATCGTAGACGTGGCCCGGTTTCAGACCACTGACTGTCAGCGAAACCGTTCGTGCTGTGTCGTCGAGCTTCGCACCAGTCACCTCGCCCGTGTGGCGGCCCGACTCGGGAGTCGCATAGTCTCCCTTCCAGACGCGCGTGTAGCCCGAGATTTTGTATTGGCTCGACTGGCGAGCAAGCTCCGCATCGACGGGGTGGAAGAACTCAAGGTCGAAGCCGCGCGAGGTCGCTCGGATCTCGCGCAGGCCGTTCGGCAGGTCGCCCTCCGGGGTGAGCTTCACGATGTCGCCCATGTTGAGGCCACCCGCCCAGCCTCCGTCCTGAAAGCCACCGACGTAGAGGTCGCCCACCGGGCTGATGCCGATGCACATCGGACCGATGAAGCTCGACGAGTCCTGCGGGACCGGCTTCCCACCACTGTTGGGCGTGGCCGACAGGGGAGCCTCGGCCGATGTCGGCCGACTGAACGGATAGACGGCCCCCTGCACGACGCCATCGACATCCTGCACACTCAGGCGGATGATCGAGTTGTTGTTGTACTCGGCCGCGAGGAAGTGGCCGGCGAGGGAGTCGAGGGTCGAGTGTCGAGAGTCGAGAGCCAGAGCAGAAAGCGAAGAACCACGACTCTTGCCTGGCTCTTGACTCTCAACTCTCCGCTCTCGTCTCTTCACGAACACGATCCCGTTCACGCTCCGCGTCCACGGATGCGGGATCTGCACCGCAGGAGGATCAGCGGTAGCATCCGGTTCCGGTTCGTGACGGCTCGGCACGCCGTAGCGGTGTCCGGTCTGAATGTAGTTCAACTCGTTGAACGTGTTTTGCACGCCCTGCTGGTCTGTGACGAAGAGGCGGTCTTGGTCATCGATCGCCACACCAGTTGGAAACCGCAGGCCGCGCGCGATCGATGTGATCTCTCCCGACGGATCGACGCGCAGCGTGTCGCCTCGCCAGCGAGACTTCTCCTTGGGCCGGGCCTTGAAGGCGTAGTCGCTGCCGAGCACCACATACAGCGCCCCCTGCGAGTCGCGGGCAATCCCGCACGTCCAGTCGTGGTAGTCGTCGGTGATTCCCCAGCCGGTTGCGAGAACGCTCCGTTGTGTGACCATGTCCAAGGGCTTCAGATAGGGTGCCAACAATTCAGCCTTGTGCGGATAGAGGATGCTATGCAAGAGAATGTCGCGTTGCGCGGCCGTTTGCGGGGGCGTTAGATACAGCGTCAACAATTCAGGCTTGTGCGCGACGATCAGGCTCTGTTCCCCCTTGTGAGGACCGGATTCCTCCGCCCCCTTCCACAGCACTCCGAATGGCGCAGCCAGTCCTTCCGTCAGTGTGGTCAGTCTGACTGATGGGTCATGTGACTTCGGCTTTGTCCCCTCGCCCCTGTCACTGGATTCATTCTTCGATAACGGTTCAGCCTGATCCGAATCAACCCGATAAACGTGCCCCTTGAGCGAGGTGAAGATCAGCCGGGACCGATCATCAAACGTCATGGCGGTCGGCATGATCGACCTCGGCAGAGGCAGCCGCTCGCCGCGAAAGCCGGGAACCGACGTGACGCGATCCGCCGAACTGACGAGTGGCGGCGCGGGCGGGTTCGGGCCGGCCGCCTCCACGCGACCCAATGACGTCTTGTAGCGGATCGTCGTCACGAACCGTTCGTAGAGCGGGTGCTTGCTGTTTCTGTCACGAACGGAAAACGGACGAGCGGTGGCCGGAAGTGAGGCGGGACGTTCCTTCGGGACTGAGCCCTCGATGCGGCAGGTCTCGTGCAGCGTCTCCGGCTTCGCACCGCGATGCCACGGGACGAGAGAACTAGCCTTGGGATTGAACACGGTTACTTGACGTTCCCAACCGGGGGAACCTTCAATGGTCAGGAACGACTCCGAAACTTTGGCATCGTGCGTCACTTCGCCTTTGAACAGCTTCAATTGGTAGTGCAGCCCGTTGTCGTTGTGCGAAAGCAATTCCAGTTCATACTGCCAACCGGTTTCGGGTGACACGACCTCGCCGGTCTTCGAGTCCAGGAACAGGATGTCGGGCCGTTTGTCGAAGCGCGAGCCAAGGACGGTTCCCGCCAAGTCCCAGTACCAGCGTTTGCCCTCGCACCGCTGCCGGGCGAAATCGCCGAGCGTCCACGCGCGGACGCTGCCGGTGTCGAGGTCAAACAGCACGCTGTGACCGTTGTCGAGTCCGATGGCGAACGCGCGGGCCACCGTGTCATCGACCGTCCCCGCGACAGTGAAGACGTCCCTCACGATGCGCGGCCGTTCCCCCTTGTTGACCGTCAGCAACTGCTCGACCACCGCCGGGTTGGTCGGTGCCGTGAGGTTCGGATCGTTGAGTGCCTCCCAGATCGCCGTCAGTTGCTGATCGAGTTGGCCCGGCAGGATGAACTCGTGCGGACGCTGGTAGTTGGGCATCTCGACCCCCGGCATGATGCGCAGCGGGGCGCGGGTCCAGCGGAAGTAGTAGTCCGTTCGCATCCGCTGCCCGAGCAGATGCAGGTTCGACCCGCGCGTGCCGAGCGCCGTCACCTTCGGCGTGTAGTCCTTCACCGCGTGACAGGCCACGCAACTGAAACCCTTGCCTCCGAGCAGTTCTCGCCCCGCGAGCAGCCGCTGCGGGTCGGGAGCGGGTCGAGGGTTGAGGGTCGAGGGTTGAGGGTCAGCAGACGGCGACGGAGGGTCTTTCTTTCCGTCCACCTTCAACCTTAGACCATCAACCCGTTCCGGCACTCGATCATGCCCGATCAGGTACGCCATCAACGCCACCTTCTCGGCCTCGGTATGGTGGAACCTGGGCATTCGCACGCGCAGCCAGTTCAAGCGTGGCGACTTTGGCGCCCCGGCAATCGCTTCGGCGAGCGCCATGTCGTGCAGGCGGTCTCCGACGGCGTGCAGTCGTGGTGGGATCAGCGTCATGTGCAGACCGGCCAGCGATTCGTCGGCCTTTGCAATGGACGCGGCCAGGCGCGAGAGGCCCTTCGATTCGTCTCGGTCATGGCACGCGAGGCAGTTCTTCTGTTCGAGCAGGCGGCGGCCGTGATCGGCCTGGTCGAGGGTTGAGGGTTGAGGGTTGAGGGCCAGCGGCGAGGGATCGCGACCGCCCCATGACGCGACATAGGCATGGATCGCCTTCTCATCCACCTGCGAAAACTTTGGCTGGCCGGGCTGCACGTTCGTCGTCTGCACGCAGCTCTTCGTCCAGTCGAGATCGCCTCGCGCGAGCGAACGTGGCCGCGCCGCGGGCGGCTGCGGCCGAGCCAACTCATGACACGCCGAGCAGCGCGAGGACTCGATCAGCTTCCGCCCTTGGTCCGCTCGATCAGTCTCCTCCGTCCCATTGGTCCCTTTCGTCACTGCGGTTTGCCCTGTCCCGTTTCCCACAAGCGCCAACACGACCAGCGCCCGCTCCTTGTCGCTCAGTGAGACGACCGGCATCCGCGCGTGTTCGTTGAGTTGAGTCGGCTTGGCCAGCCACGTCGCCAGCCAATCGGCCGAACGGCGCTGACCGATGTTGGTGAGAGACCCTCCACCAAACGGTGTCACTTCGCCGAGCTTGTCGTCGGTGTGGCAGGCCAAACACCCCACCGAGCGGATCAGCGTCCGACCCTCCTTCAGATCCTTGTCGCGTTCGGAGTCCTTCAACTTCGGCGGAGCATCGAGCTTCACCGGCTGGGCCTGCTCGATGAGTGCCGCGACCACGGCTTCGGCCTCGTCTTTCGTGAAGCCGAAATGCGGCATCTTGCCTTCGGGTTGCGCGGCTGCGTTCGCGAGCTTCTCGACCAGCCACACACGGTTCGTCCCCTGACCGACATGCTTGAGTGACGGAGCGGGAAGGAAGGGTTGAAGGTTGAGGGTTGAAGGTTGAGCGTCAGAGGAAACGGCCTTTGTCTGGCCCTCAACCTTCAACCCTCGACCCTCAACCGTTCCGTGGCAGTTCGCGCAGCGATGAGCCTCGAACTGCAAGCGACCTCGCGCGGCGAGGGCGATTTCCGGCGCGGGCGGTTCGTGGAAGAGAACGTGGTACGGCAGCGGCTCGAGTGGGAACTCGTTCGACGACCAGAACAGTTTCAGTTGTGCGGCGTCTTGCGTGCGAGTGAACGTCACGGCGAACGGCTTCTCGCCGAAGCCGAGATCGACTTCGGCGCCGCTCACCCACTCAGGCTTCTCTGTTTCGCCGCGCACGATGACCTTGTCGTCGATGCGCACCTCAACCTTGCCCTGCACGAAAGCGTGCCAGCGCGTGCGGCCTTCACCACGCAGCAGGATGCGCCCGGTCCACTTCGCGGTGAACGGCCCGGCAGCGAGTCGTTCGTCGGGCGCGGCCTTGTCCCACGCGAAGGCGATGTCGGGATCAACTCGCTGCACCGTGTGGCCCTTCGTCGAATACGTCGCCAGCAAACCGGACGGCAACTCGTCGTCATCGTCCTGTGCGAACGAGAGATACGGCGTTAGCAGAGCGATGAGCAGCCAGAGGCAACGATGTCCCATCTCGATCCCTTCACGAATGGCTATTCGACAACGTGGATCTTCCCCGTCGGCGGAAGTTTTATCGATGCCGATCACCCTGTCCAAGCTGATAGACCGTCTTTCCGCCAACGATCGTCCGTTCCGCCTTCAGGGTGCCAATCGTAGCATCAGGGCATGTGAGATAGTCGCCATTGAGCACGACTAAATCCGCGAGTTTGCCGACTTCGATCGATCCCAATTTCTGCTCGTCGAAACTGAGATGGGCCGGCCATTGAGTGACGGTCCTCAAGGCATCCAGACGTGACAAGGCTTGGTGCGGTCCATGCACCTGCCCGTCGAGCGTCTTCCGCGTGACGGCGATCGACAACATCAGGAGCGGGTTGAACGAGTTCATCGCGTGATCGGGGTCGAGGCCGATCATGTGGTCGGCGTTGACCGCGACCGGCACGCCGCCTCGCACCCAGTCGCCGAGGCCGATGAACCGCGAGGCCCACGCCGGGCCATACACTTCCGCCAGCGTGTCGGCATCCTTGAAGTAGAGGTAGCCCTGCGTATCGACACAGACACCGAGGTCCGCGCACTGGCGAACGATCTCTGCCGACGGAAAGTAGGCGTGGATGAGCGTAAATCGCCGCTGACGAATCTCGGGATGCTCGGCCGCCACCTGGCCGAGTGCTTCGAGAACTCGCAGCGTCCCCTCGTCGCCGGTCACGTGGCAACTCATCTGCCAGCCGAGCTTGTGAGCCGTCTCGAAGACCGTCTTCATTTCGGCGACCGTGAAAAATTGCTCGCCCCGATACTCGGGATCGGCCAGCCGGTAGAAGGCGATTCGCTTCTCGCCGTATCGCTCGGACAGCCGCGTCGTCCCCCAATGAATGCCACCATCGACAGTGATTTTGAGCGGTCCCGCCTTGATCCATTCGTCCCCTTCGCCCGGCTTCAGACCCAGGCTGGCTGCGTACTTCTCGACACCCTCGGCCGTCTTCGCGGAGAAGCGAAACGTTCCGGTGACGCGCGTGGTCAGCCGGCCCTTGTCGCGCAGTTCGCGGAACAGACCGAGACTTTGCGGATCGGTCGCCCGCTCGAAGATGCTGGTGATGCCGACCTCGTTGTAACGCCGCAGCACTTTCTCGAGCGCGACGAGCTCCTCGTCGCGGGCATGTGTCGGGCGAGGCGGCGTGAGTTTGCGGATCGTTCCCGTGCCGCCTCGAATCAACAACGGCTTGCCGTCGGCGTCGCGCAGCACCTCGCCATCGGACAGCTTGCTGTTGGGATCGAGCAGCTTGAGTTCTTCAAACCCGCGCGTGTTGAGCACCCACTTGTTCGAGACCGAGTTGTACAGCACCGGATGCGTCGTGCAGGCGGCGTCGAGTTCGGCGGGGGTCGGGAACCGGCGCTCCTTGAAGCGGGTGATCTCATTGCGAGGAACTTCGATCCAGCGTCCGACCGGAACATCCGCCGCCGCCTTCCGAATCCAAGCCTGCAACTCGGCGATGCTGCTGATCTCGACATAGTCCTGTTCGAGCGACCCGCGCGCCACCCCGACCGCATGACAATGCGATTCAATGAAGCCCGGCAACACCGTCCGCCCATCGAGCCGAATGACCTCGGTCTTGCCGGCTCCGATCAGCTTCGCCATCTCCGCATCCGAGCCGACGGCCACGATTCGACCCGCTCGCACCGCGACCGCCGAGACGACCCGCTCCTGCCGATCAACCGTGACGATCTTGCCGCCAAGCAACACCAAATCCGCCGGTTCGTCCGCCTGCGAGGCCCGACTGATCGACAAAGTCGCCGTGACCAGAACCAACAAACTGCTGAAAACGCTGTGTTGCATGAGGACTCTCCCCAGCGAAAACCCATCGCCTCACGATTTTCGGTGCGACCGATTCCGCCGTGCGCTGGACTCCAATCAAGTTCCTGTGGCAGGTACTTTTACCGAGAAACTCCCTTGGTCGCACCAGTCGCCTCTGATATGTTGGCGGCCTTGGGTTTTGAGGTTCGATAATTTGTGGAGGGTTTCTCCCATGGAACAAGTTTTTGAAGGGACGCCGCAGGCGGAAATTCGCCTGGAAGGGCGGAAGCTGGTGCGGGGCGACGTGACGAACGACTGGGGTTCACAGTTGCTGTGGGAGATTCGCCGCAACGGTGAAGTCGTCGCGACCGTGCCGGCTCGCGCGAACAACAGCTACGAACACGCCGACACGACTCCCGGCCAGTACGAAGTCGTCCTGCAAATGTTCAAGTACGAAGGCTACGCCAAAGACCCCGCCGGCAACTTCACCAAGAGCAAGCTCATCGAGGTCTCGAACAAGGTCAGTTACACGGTTGGGTAGCGTGGCGGACGCAGCTTGCGTCCGCCGCCGACGCTGGCAGCGTCGGCCACGTTTTTCACAGGAGATCGCCATGTTTCATGTCGGCCACGAAAAAGTCCCGATGTGCTCTGGTCACGGACCGACTCGGCGCAGCTTTCTTCAGGCGGGATCGGCCGGGTTGGCGGCGCTGTCGTTGCCGACGTGGATGTCGCTCGAATCTCAAGGGGCCGTGAATCCGGCCGAGCAGAAGATTCGGAACTGCATCACGATCTTCCTCGTCGGGTCGCCGGGGCAGGTCGATACGTGGGACATGAAGCCGGAAGCTCCCGCGCAGATTCGAGGCAAGTTCACGCCGATCGACACCAACGTGCCGGGCATTCAAATCTGCGAGCACTTTCCGCTGATGGCGCGCATGATGGACAAGGTCGCGCTGATTCGCAGCCTGCATCACAAGACCGGGGCCAGCCACGAGAACGGCCAGCGGTGGATGATGACCGGCCACGAGTTCAACGCCGACAGTATGAAGCCTCACAGTGGCTCGGTGATCTCGAAGGTCTTCGGCAGTCGTGGGACGCTGCCGGCGTCGATCGTGCTGCCCGGCAAGATCGGTAACACGGGCGCCGGACCGCTGCATGGCCAGACGGCCGCTCATCTCGGCAGCGCTCACGAACCGTTCGTCCTCGGTGCCGATCCGGCCAAGTCGGACTTCAAGGTGGTTGATCTCGCGCCGCCCGCCGGACAGACCGAGTTCCGGCTGAATGCCCGCCGACAACTGTTGGGTCAGATCGACGAGGTGCAGCGCAAGGCCGAGACCGAACCGGAAGCGGGACGCGACACGGCGTATGCCCGCGCCTTCAACCTGCTCACGTCGCCCGAGGCCAAGCAGGCGTTCGACCTCACTCAGGAGACGCCGAAGCAGCAGGACCGATACGGCCGCAACACGCTCGGCCAGAGCTGCCTCATGGCCCGGCGGTTGGTCGAACGGGGCTGCCGCTACGTGACCGTCAACCACTTCGACACGGTCTTCAATCTCTCCTGCTGGGACATGCACGCGGACGGCAACAGCTTGAACAACACGTATGCCGACTATGAACGGCTCCTCTGCCCGCAGTTCGACTGGGCGTTCACCGCGTTGATTGAAGACCTCGAATACCGAGGGATGCTGAAGGACACCGTCGTCTGCGTGCTGAGCGAAATGGGACGCACGCCGACGATCAATCCTCGCGGCGGCCGCGACCATCACACGACGGCGTGGACCAACTTCCTGTGCGGCGGCAGCATCAAGGGCGGCCAGGCGATCGGTTCGACCGACAAGACGGGATCGGTCCCACAGAACAATCCGATCGAGCCGCCGCAGGTACTCGCCTCGATCTACCACGCGATGGGGATCGACCTCGAAACCACGATGATGCCCGGCCCCGGCAACCGCCCGATCCGGCTGGTCGAGGCCGAGCCGATCGATCAGTTGTTCGGGTAGAATTTCAAAAGCTCGTCGCTGTTCGTGGCCATGACATTCTGGAGTTGAGAGATGAGTACTGAACTACATTCCCCGTCAATCGACGAACTCGTGGAAGAACGCCTCGCGACTGGACGTTACCAATCGCGCGAGGATGTCTTATTGAGCGCCCTGCGGCAGCTTGCCTACCAGGATGAGTTGCTGGCCGACTTGGAGGCCGCCGCTGAGGACGAAGCTGCAGGACGACTTCGAGACGCGGACGAGGTCATGGCGGAGATGGCCGAGCGGTTCAATCTCGCAAACACACCATGAAGTATCCCGTGCTGTTCGTGCCACGAGCCGAACAGAACATTCTGGCGGCGCTCACCTGGTATCAACAGAATGCCCCTGACGTGTCGGCACGTTGGCACAAAAGTTTGAATTCGGCCCTGCGACGGCTGCGAGAAAACCCCGACCGGTTTCCTCTGGCTCGCGAAACGGAAACTTTTCCGTATCGACTCCGCGAAGTGTTGTTCGGTGCCGGTCGTCGCAAGACGCACCGAGTGTTGTTTGTCGTCCGGCCGAAAGCGGTCGTGGTCTATGCGATTCGACATGTGGCTCAGAATGACTTCCATCCTCTCGATGATTAGTGGACGCGTGAACAAAGTCTCTCGAACATGTCTGATGTTGGCCTGCGGACTGGCCGCCACCTCGCAGTCGGCTGACGCCCGCCCGCCGGAGATTCGTAGCGTCAACGTGCGCGGGTTTCAGATCGGGCAGCCGACGGTCGTGACGATTGACGGAGTCGATCTCGCGCCGGCTCCGAAATTGTGGCTGAATGCGAATGCGGTCGAGGCGGCGATTGACGACAAGCAGAGCAATGCGAATCGAGTCGTGCTGACCGCCACGCTGCCGAATGAGACTCCGCCGGGGCTGGCACAACTGCGTCTGGCCACGGCGGACGGAGTCTCCAACAGCGTGACGGTTGCCGTCGATCGGTTGCCTCAGACCGTGTTCGCGGAAACGGTCGCGGCACTGCCGGCCAGTCTGCATGGCTCCGTGCCGGGAAGCGGCAGTTCCAAGACGTCGTTCACCGGCAAGGCGGGCGAAGACTTGCTGATCGAGGTCGAGGCAAAGCGACTCGGCAGCAAGCTGCGTCCGGTGGTGCAGGTCTTCGACGCACGGCGGCTGCAAGTGGCGTGGGCGATGCCGTCGCTGACACTGGCAGGAGATGCCCGCCTGGCGATCAAGCTGCCGCGCGATGGGCAGTACACGGTGGAAGTTCACGACCTTCAGTACGCGCCGCCGGGACCGAGTTTCTTCCGGTTGAAGATCGGTCAGTGGCAGTGCGCGGACCTGGCGTTTCCACCCGCTGTCACGAAGGGGCAGGAGGTCACGCTTGCGCTGCTCGGCGGCGTACCCGGACTGACCGTGCCGTTTCGCGCGCCGGCCGACGGCCAACTGGTCCCGGTCCTCTGGCCGGCACTCGCTGCCGCAAGCGGCCCCCCTCCGTCAGTCACGATCAGCGCGTTGCCCGAGTTGATCGAAGCGCCTCCCACCGATCCGCCGATGTCGCTCCCTGCGATCCCGTTCGCCGTCAGCGGTCGACTGGATGGACCCGCGCAACAAGATCGTTTCCGACTCGCGGTGACTCCCGCCACGAAATTCCTGTTCGAGGTCTTCGCCGAGCGAATCGGTTCGCGGATCGACGCGATCCTAGAACTTCGCAATGTGCAGGGGGCCGTCCTCGCCACGAACGATGACGGTCCCAACATGATCGACCCGAGACTCGAATTCACCGTACCGGCGGGAGTCGATGCACTGGACATCGTGTTGCGAGACGCCTTGGACATCGCGAACGATCAGGCCATCTATCGTCTGGTCGTCACGTCCGCCGATGCTCCGCGCCGCGACGTTGATGTCACGGCGAAGTCGGACGTGCTGAATGTCGCGGCGGGTGAGATGCTGATTCTCGAAGTGAATGCGATCCGTCGGGGTTACGACGGCCCGCTGCAATTGGCTCTGGGGCAGTTGCCTCCCGGAATTGTGGCTCAAGGGACGGAGATTCCCGCCGGCGCGAGTGGCACATTGCTGACGTTGACCAACACCGGTGACGCCGTGGCACCGCTCGTCACCACACTGCTGGCGAAGTCGCCCGATGGAGCGATCAGCCGCGCGGTGAGTCTCAACACGACACCAGATGACCGCTCGCCCGTCTGGCTGCGCGAGCAATTCGCGGTCGCGGCGGCTCCGAAGAACGCGCTGCCGTTTGGAGTCGCCTGGGCGGATGCTCAGCCGCCCACGAACTGGGTGCTCGCGTCCAAGACCGCGATCCCCGTGACGTTTGTTCGCCCGACGGGAACGCTCGGCCCGGTCCGACTGTCGCTCGTGATGTCGCAGTTGGAACCGAGGGTCAACAACCAGCCGAACGCCGCGCTGACGGTTCGCGTGGAGCGAGTCGTCGAGGTGCCCGTCGATCCCCCCGTGAAAGCCGCCATCGACGCCTTGGCCGCGCTCGACAAGCAGTTTGTCGATGCGATGAAGCTCGCGGAGGCGGCTCAGGGTGATGCCAAGGTCGCGGCCGACGCGAAGGTCCAGGAGCTGATTCCCAAGAAGACCGCTGCCGAAGTCGCCGCGCGCGATGCCGAATCGAAGGCAACCTTGAAGAGTGAGCTGACTCTCATCGTCCCGTCGGTCCTGCCGGAGTCCTCCTGCGACATCGTCGTGCGTGCCGAGTTGCTCAACCCCGAACGAAACGTCGTCCTGCGGACGGCCTATTCACCCGTGAGGCGACTTGCAATCCTCAATCCGATTGGGATCGCGCTGACCAACGCGACCATCGCTCCCGCCACGTTTGAGTCGCCAATCGATCCGAAGACCGGCGCGGTCGTGAAGCTGGTCGGCAAAGTCAACCGGTTGGCCGACTTCAAAGGGGACGTCAATCTGGCGCTGACCGGCCAGCCTCCCGGTGTGGCCATCACCAACGCCGCCGTGAAGGCCGACCAGGCTGATTTTCAACTCGAACTGAAGTTTCCCGCCAACTTCGCCGCCGGTGAAGTCAAAGGAATCAAACTGACCGCCACAGGCCCGCCCGATCCGCTCTCCGGCAACCAGCCGTTGAAGACCGAGATCGACGTGGTGGTCAAGTTGATCGCGACGCCACAATAGCCCTGCGGTAGACCTTTCCGCCCTTCGTTCCCTTCGTTTGCTTCTGTTCAAGAGGATGTGAACAGAAGCAAACGAAGGGAACGAAGGGTGAGATGCAAATGATTAACGCTGCCGCCGAACTCGGCCATAACAACATTACTGTAGTAAGACCTTGGCCTGCCCCGCACACTGCCGACCCCGCGCTCATTCAGAGACTCAACATGGTGTCACCGACTTGCCGCTCGATTTGGTCATTGATTCTTTTCGGAATCCTCGTCGGTGGCTGTGAGGCTTCGTTTGCCGAAGATCTTCCGATCGCGGGCGCGATCCAGATCACTCCGGCTTCGCTGACGCTAAAGCATCATCGTTACGAGCAGTCGCTGATCGTGAGCGGTCGGACGGCCGAAGGGTTGGCGGTTGATCTGACCGACGGCGCTGTCATTCGCAGCTCAGATGAAACGGTCGCGGTCGTGAAGCAGGGTTGGATCACGCCGCTGAAGACGGGTGAGACGAAGATTGTCGTGCAATCGGCGGGGCAGACGGTGGAAGTCCCGCTCAAGATCGAACTGCCGGCGGCCGAGTTGCCGTACAGCTTTCATCACGAGGTGATGCCCGTACTGTCGAAGGGGGGCTGCAACGCGGGAGCCTGTCACGGGTATTCGCTCGGCAAGAACGGTTTCAAGCTGTCGCTGCGCGGCGGCGAGGCGCAACAGGATTTTCTCGCCGTGGCCACTGACTCGCAGGGGCGTCGCATCAACCGGCTGAACCCCGCACAAAGCCTGCTGCTGACGAAGCCGATCGGTGACGTGCCACATCGCGGCGGCATCCGCATCGCGCGCGGCGGCCTCTCGGAAACGATCCTGCGGCAGTGGATCGAGCAGGGTGCCAACTCCGACCTCGACGACAAGAACGAAGTCGAGTCCGTGCGCGTCTTCCCCGAGCGGCTCGTCGTCGAGCCTGGCATGAAACACCGCCTGCAACTGATCGCGCATTACACGGACGGTTCGACGCGCGATGTCACCAAGCTGGCAATCTTCAACGTCAACACCGAGGGGGTGGCCGATGTCACGGAGACCGGACTCGTGACGGCGCGCGAGCTGGGCGAGTCGGCGGTCGTGGCGCGGTTCGAGCGAAAGTTTGCGGCCTCGCGCCTGATCGTGCTCAAGCGGCAACCCCAGTTCCAACCGACGCCGGTTCCGTCGGACAGCTTTGTCGATCAGCACGTCATTGCGAAGTTGAACGATCTCAAGATCACTCCGTCCGGGTTGGCGAGTGACGAGGAATTCCTGCGCCGCGTGTCGCTCGACCTGATCGGTTTGCAGCCGACTCCGGACGACGTCCGCAAGTTTGTCGCCGATGCCGATCCCGGCAAGCGGGCCAAGACGGTCGATGCCCTGTTCACGCGGCCCGAGTTCGTCGATCACTGGTCGCTGAAGTGGGGCGATCTGTTGCAGAACTCGCGCGTGAGGCTGAGCGAACCGGCGACGTATGCCTTCCGCGAATGGATCCGCAACGCGGTCGCGGCCAATGTGCCGCTGGACGAGATGACCCGGCAACTGCTGGTCGGTCGGGGCGGTTCGGCCGACGATCCCGCCGGTGCGTACTTCCTGATCAGCAAGGACACAAACGAGACGCTCGAACGAGTCGCGCAGGTCTTCGTCGGCGTGCGCATGCTGTGTGCGCGGTGCCACACGCACCCGATGGAGAACTGGACGCAGGAGGACTATTACGGCCTGAGCAGCTTCTTCAACCAGGTGACGGCCAAGGCGGACCCACGGCTGCCGGGAGTCCCCAACGCGCGGTCGGTCACGCTGCAACTGGCCGCCGGTTCTTCGACGAATCCTCGTTCCGGCAAGCTGCAGCCGCCGCGCTACCTCGGTGGCGGCGAACCCGACATCGCGGCCGGGACCGATCGTCGGGTCGTGTTCGCGAAATGGCTGACGGCGGCCGACAACCCGCGATTCGCCCGCAGTCTGGCCAATCGCTATTGGAGCTACTTCTTCCATCGAGGCATCACCGATCCCGTGGACGATCTGCGCACCACGAACCCGCCAATCAATCCCGAACTGCTCGACGCCCTGACGAAGGACTTCATCGAGCACAAGTTTGACGCGAGACACCTGATGCGGCGGATCGTCACGTCGCAGACCTACCAGCGGAGCAGCCTGTCGAACGACAGCAACCGCCACGACACGATGAACTTTTCGCACGCGATCCCGCGTCGAGTCTCCGCCGAGGCGCTGCTCGATTCGCTCGTCCAGGCGACCGGCGTGCGTGAGAACTTCGGCGGCGCTCCCGCCAATTTCACGGCCGCGCAGCTTCCCGATGCCGAGGTCACGAGCGAGTTCCTGTCGCTGTTTGGCAAGCCTCAGCGGGCCGAAGCCTGCGAGTGCGAGCGCGATGGTGAATCGAACATGCTCCAGGCGCTGCACCTGATCAACGGGAACTCGATCCTGCGCCGAGTCACCGACGCCAACGGTCGAGTCGCGCAGTTGATCAAGCAGCACCCGACAAACGATCCGCTGACCGAGGACATCTATCTGTGGGCGCTGTCCCGTCGACCGACGGCCAAAGAACTCGAGGTCGCTCAACGCCACTTCCAAGCCTACGGCGAACCGCAGCGACTCGACGCGGCTCAAGACCTGATGTGGAGCCTCTTCAACAGCCGCGACTTCCTGCTGGTGCATTGATCCGAGTCGCCGACCTCACCTGCGTCATGGCTCTGTGAGTCACATGGCTCCGGCTGGCTCGCGTCGAGTTGTCCACTTCGGAGACAACTTCAAAACGAACGAGGCGGGCACCGAAGTGCCCGCCCCGAAATTACTTCGTTGCGCGAGTTGCTTGAAGGTCAATCACCATCGACCAGTCTCAGTGGGCGGCTGCTGGCGATCTGCCTGAAGACTTCCTGAAGTTGAGCGCGCACGGCGGCGATGTTGGAACCACCGGGTACGTTGAAGTGAACTCCTCCCGTGATGTCGGCGACCTGTTGCATCAACGAGGTGTCCGCACCCGCACCCAGACTGATCGTCAGGATCTTGATCTTGGCGGCGGCGGCCGAGTTCGCCTCGGTCAGGACGTTGGCTTTGGCGACAGCGTCACTCGTCGGTTCATTGGGGAGACCGTCGGTCATCAGGACCATCATGCGGAAACTGCGAGGTCGGGCATTCGCCACCAATTCTGTGCGGGCGATCTTCATTCCGGCCGAGATGTTGGTTCCCGACTTGTAGTGCCCCGCCTGACGGTGCCGGGTGGTGTCCTTCACCTGGGTGAGGTTCGTGCTCATGCCGTGTTCGAGGATCGCACCGTCCGAGTTGGAATGAGTGTAGACGGACAGTCCGACGCGGTCTTCGGCTTCAATCAAGGTGAGATAGTCAATGAACTCATCGACGCCGTCCTTCAGCAGGCTCACCGGCTGTTCGCTGGTCTTCCACAGATCCGCCGTTTCGGCGGCACTTTCCTGTTGCGTTTGGAGGTACTCGATCCAGGTCATGTAGCCGTACATGTCACGATAGCCGGCGTCCTTGATGTCGCCGCTCGATGCCTGCACCTTGGTGATGTAATCAGACCAACTGCCGCCGGAATACGGATAAGTACCGTTTAAACCCAAAGCCGTTTTGATGTTGGCCACGGTAAAGTCGAACAGCTCGCCATAGTTCCCTGAAGACATACTGCCGTTGGTGCCAGATTTCACCCAACATTTGGTGATGGTCTTGCCGGAGTTGCCGCCGGAACCGGCGTAGGTTCCCGTCAGCAGTCCCCCACTGACGGTGACATTTTGCGTGTTCCCATCCGAGAACTGCAGCCGCACCTGCGCCAGCAGCAGGCTCGATACCACCACGACGGATGTTCGCTTGTAGGTCACATCGATGTGAGGAATCGTTCCCGAGGCGACGACTCCCTTGAGCTTCGCGTGAGTCGGTGTGAATGTCAGGTTGCCGTAAACCGGTGAACCAAGCTCGTTCCACATCGTCTGCATGTTCGACTCGACGAAGGTTCGGCCGAGCGTCGCGATCCCATCGAAGCTACTGTCATCATTCATCGATCCCGAGAAGTCGAGCACGACCATGATGTCGCGCGGTTGGAATGACGCGGTGGCCACGGCACCGATCGTCGCCTTGCTGTGTCCGATGGCGGGTGCGAAAAACAGGGGCAGCCGACTATCCGGCGATGCTCCACCACCCGCATCGCGCTCCGCACGCACCTTGACGACGTTGTAAGGAGTCTGAGCATCGCCCCAAGCGGTCGTGAAACTGCTGGTGGCACTGTTCCAGGACATCTTGCCGAACGTCACGTCGGACGCATCGACAGTCAGGGAAGCCTTGTCTCCGTTGTGATGGTGGGACGCCACCTCCTGAATCGCCGTCAGGGCGTTGGCCCTGACGGTGGCCGGGTCTTCCGTGCCGCTGAGCTCCATCGCGCCCGCCAGCGCGGCCGCATCGGCGGCTCCCTGAAGCTGTGTCTTGGTCAGCGACAAGTAACTGACGTCGAGCGCGAGCGCCACCAGCGCCAGGACGACGATCATCACGACCGCCGTAAGAACCAGAATGGCTCCTCGACGATCCCGGTTCAACGACTTCAAACGGCCACTGCTTTTCATGTTGGAATCCCTCTGGAGCCAGGCGCGAAAGGTGTCTATCTGACCGCCCGCGCGCCTCTCGCGCGAACTTGTAATCGACCTCCGGCCCTGAACTGGAACCTAGTACGCAAATGCGCGAGAGCAAATGATTTTCTCGTCACTTCGCAATTTATCCGGCTCAATCCACGAAATGTTGCCAAACGGCAACACGTGGAATTTGACAGACGCCAGTTCGTCGGTTTGCGAGCGGTCCGCGCGGCGAGGCCGCAGCAGGCAGAGACGCCGCGATCACCGACTCGATGAGCGGCCTGGCGCTGCCTCGCCGCCCACGGTGACGAGGCCGCCCGAGAGAGAGGCGGCATGCGCGGCGAAACGCTCGTCCACCTGGGGGATCGCGGTGCGCAGTCGGGTCGACAACGGGCCGGGCTTCCCGTCCGATTGCAGTTCACGCAGATAGCCCAGCAGCACGTCGCGCGAGTCGTCGCTGTGATGCAGCAGGAAGTGAATCCAGGCCCACGCTTCCTGATAGTCCGCCTTCTGCATGTCGTTCACGGCTTCCAGCGATTCGAGCCGTTCCAGATTCGGATGCCAGCCCCGCGCGAAGTCACCCGCCAGACGAGTCGCGTACTCGCGGTTCAGCCCCGCCGGACGACTGGCGACCTCGAAGTACTCGGCCAGTCCCTCGTCGAGCCACAGCGGGACGTCCTGCAGCGAGGCGTGCAGCACGCCGTGGGTGTACTCGTGGCGCAGATCCTCCTGAATCTTCTCGCCCCAGAAGGTGTAGACCGCCAGTTCCTTGGGCGTTCCGACGAAGTAAGCCCGTCGCGGCGGCAGCAGGGGGTACCGTGCTTGCAGATACTGCGCGTAACGGACTTCATCCGAGAACAGGTAGATCGTCACCGGCTGCTTCTGCACGGGCAGGCTCAGCGTGTCGGCGATTTCGTCGCGCAGGCTGTCCAGATCGCGCAGGAGCCTGTGATTCTTGGGAAGTTTGACGTCGCTGCGGACGAGCAGATGCTCATTCTCCATCGCGCGGCGGGTCGGCAGGCCGATGGGGGACGGACGCGAGAGCGCATGACACCCGCACAGGCCAAGCACCACGATCAGGCCACAGCACACGACAGTTCGCGCCGCGCGCCAATGCCTCCCCAAACGGCCGTCCGTCGTCGTGTGGTTTCTGGCAGCAGCGGTGTCACGGTGCAAGCCGGTCATCGTCGAGATCGTGTCCGAGGAAGCCAGAGTTTTGCGGCGAATCCTCGCCAGTGGACCAAGACGCTTGAGAAGGTTCGCGCTGCGCAGCGGGACAACATCTCGCGTCGAATCGTCTCTCAAACTCAATGAGGCGAATCGTCGTTTGCGGCCCGGCTGGTCAGCCCGAGACCCTTCAGGGCTTCGTCCACCAGGCCCTCCTGCACGGCCGACTTCACACGCTCGCCGTATCCGGCTTTGAGCATGTCCCGTGTGAGCGTGGGATGCTTGCGCCAGTCGGCAAAACCCCACTTGCGGATGTCGACGCAGGCGTCATCCAGAGCCACGGCGGTTCGCGGCACCATCAGCCAACCGTCGTCGGCCCGCACGAGATGGTAGTTGAATCCGCAGTAGACCAGACCGCCTCCGAGAGCGATCCCGAACAGCAAAGCCGAAACGCGGCGCATGAGGTGAACATCCTTGTTCGTGCATTCGCGAGGGGCCGACGCGCGACAGGCTGTTCTCGCCCGACTCGCCCGACCGTGGGGGGCGGGATTCTTGCAGAAGGGGACAGAGCGGACAAGACCGTTCCCGCCCCGCACCAGGGCGATTCATTGATGCAAGGGAGGGTGCCGTCGAGTCATCGAGACGCACCAATTCAACTGAGGTTACGGTGAGTCTCGAAGACTCGACGGCAACCAAACGTTTCTCCAGAAACAAAAAAATAATATCCCAGAGTAAGAAAAGA
>JBBPIS010000057.1:0-43328 GCA_038040225.1 Planctomycetota bacterium | reverse complement strand
CGTGAGCCGTCCAGAATAGTGAGCCGCACTGTCCGAAAAAGACGAAGCAGGTCAGGCAACCTATACACATACCCGGTTGGATACCAAACGGCGTCAGTTGGAGATGGCCTTCGAGCAAAACCCGATTTCTCAGATCGCTAAGGAATGGGGCGTTGCCCAATAACATGAGCCAACTGCGGATCACCGATGCTTGTCGCAGCTGAGAAGTCCACGCCAGCTTCAATCAACGACGAAAAAACGCAGCGTTGCGATTGCGGCCACACAGCATGAACATGAACGAGGGTCGAGAGACTCGTTTTCGCAGCTCAAACTAGGGCAAAGGAGTCCACCTACAACCTTTGGCTTCGGAGGCCCGTGCTTCCAGAGTCGAAGAATCGATGGTTTTCCCCTGAAAACAGGGCGTTTCCGCGTTTCGGGAGAGCCTTCTAGCCCTTCCAGAATCTCCAGATTTTACGCAGGATTCCGCTGTTTTGCTACCGATTCTCTGACAACTTCTCTGACATGAATCGATCAATTGCGAGATGGGTCTGTCTCTTCCAGTGTTGATTCCACCACGCTGACGAGCATTACAGCGAGCGCAAGATATGGATCGAGAGACCCTTTGTCGGCCGCTTCGCAGAACGCCTGCCACCTACCTTCTCGAATGTGCCGCATCGCTGCAGCGAGCTCTTTTGCCAAGCGCTCTTTGACCGTGTCTTGCATCGCTGGATCTCCTTTCGAGCAGCCTATCCGGGGTGCGCGGCTGTAGCCATTCCTCGGGAGCAGTTCCGGCAAGAAGAGCAACTCAAACTAGCACTCGCCCGCCTGATTCAGGCAAGGTCGTACAAGGCTCCACCTTGCCCTCGGCGGGACTCGTGCTGCCAAACCGCTGCCTTCTGGCATCACTTCCCCCATTCTCATCATGGACCAGACGACTACATCACAGGCTCCTCGGTCAGCAAACGTCGGCGAGTTCAAACAATTGGCTGGCTGGCTTCACGAGCAGGGCCACCATGACGATCGCACTGCCGTTTTGAAACTCCAGACACACGAACAGCTTTTGGGCCGACCGTACCAGTACCTTCGGGGTTGGTTGTTTGCTATCGTTCCCTCATGGAGAGCCTAACAATGCCTAACATTCAGAGCGACTATGACCTGCCAGACGAACTCATGGCTTTCGTGGATAGCGGCTTCTTGGAAGTGAAGTGGGAGAAACCGGCTGAGAAGACAATCCGATTTCATATCCCAGCCATGGTGACTACCGATGGCCGTGGACGGTTCGTCTTGTTTGAGATCGAGTGGATTCACCCCGCCTTCAACTCGCAGTTCTGCAGTTACTATGACCAAGTGCGAGGCGATCTTCCGAATTTCAATGTGATAAAATTCGTTGAGGACAGGGGAGACGAACTTCTCGATATCGATACACCCGATGATTTGATTCCGTGGCTTTCGGAGGTAGCTGACCGAGTGCCGCCGAACAACTGAATTCGGGGAATTGCATTTTGGCCAATGGATTTGGAAGGCTGTTTGAAACTAAGGTCAAGCTCAAGAAGTCCGTCTCCGGTGAAAAAGAAATGAACCGGGACGCTAACTAGCCCTCCGCAGCGTCGTTGAAGTATCCGATTTCAGGACAGTCAAGGGCTCCGATGACCAGTCCTCGGTCAAGCAGGCGATTGAATTCTTCGCAAGCGGTTTCAGGGACCAGACAGCAGCCGTGACAGGCCGCGAGATTCAACGAATCAGGACCTTGTCCACCGCTCTGCCCCATCTCCATACAAACTGGATCTGCCGAACACCATCGTGCTCCGTTAAGGGCGCGAAACAGAAGCGGTTCCAGTCGGCCGGGTTTGCCCATTCGGACGAGTCCGCCCATCGTTCCCTCAGCATCGCCCGCCGCGGTATAGATCAGGATCCCCGCCATCGGTGCATCGGAGTCATTAGAAACGTACAAACGCTCGCGTAACGCGGCGGAACTGTAACCACATTCAAATGTCAGGCGATTAATCAAGAGGTGTGCAAGCGTGTGAAGCAAGACGAAACGCGAGCCGACTTGCCGATCCCGAAGGTGGCGCGTCTGTCGCAAATCTTGGAATCGCGCGACAAGCGGCTCCACGCGCTGCTGAACTTCCGGAAGCGTTTCCCATGCTCGCAATCGCCGCTCATTCAAAGTGAAAAACACCCCTTCGCCAAATACGACATACGCTGGTAGCCATTTTCGCTCTGGCTCCTCAAGACGCAGCATGCGCTGCAAATCAGCTAGTTCGCGATCTGTGTCCGCAAAAACACGCGTGAAACCTGTCAGCGTCCTGGTCTCACGGAGCTTATGTACCAGGGTCACGTTTTCAAAATAGGGTGAGAATCTGTTGCTGTAGTGAGTTAGATCGGCTGGCCTAAGAACAAGTTGATCGAAATCGGCTGCTGCGACCAACGTGTCGAACTCTTGCCGACGAAAGCCCGTCTCCGCGTCATCTCCTGCCGTGCGCTCAGTCGGTTGTTGCAACGATGAGTTGCCGCAAACAGTTTGAATGGCTGTCTCAAGTTGACGATCATGGAATGCTCCGATCAATTCACCATACTGCATCCGCAATTGTGCGGATGTCGGCGTCACACCCGCGCTGGTGAGGATACTTATGAAAGTGCTCAACGGCGGCTGCTCCAGCAACGAGATGACTTCCGCCACTGTCGCATCGTCACTACGAGGCAGATAGATGGAGTTATGGACCTGGGCAAAATAGACGTTGGCAGCGCTGCGAAGACTTCCGCGAAGAGGACGACCACAACCGTCACCTTCCTCGGTTCCAAGCCACGGACGGACACCGGGGCAGAGAAATAGGACTTTGCTGCTGTCGAGGGTGCGACTAAGTTCGGTGTCCATGCCATCTGGACTTGCATTAGTAATCCCAGCGAGGGTTCTTTCAGGGCCTTTGTCCACTTTTATTTTCTGTCCCGCAAGCGTCATGCCCCCTGTTGAGTGCAGGCGCATTGGTGGCGGGTTCTGTGGCGGAGTTGAACTCTCGTACACCCATTCTAGCCACGGAAAATCTTGGATGTGCCCGGCGTCACACATTGCTACAAACGGAACTTGGACCAGATAGTTCGTCCATTTTCGGGTCAAACACTCTTCACATTTGACCCGTCCTTTTGTGACTAACGGAAGTTTTCGCATCAGGCCGCAGTGAGTGCAGTATGCCCATTGCGGGAATCGTAGGAATGGAACGGTGAGATAACCGTTTGTCGGAGGATCATGCCGACGTACGCGCCGGTGATCAGGCGGTAGATAAAAGTGCTCGACACCAAGACGGGCGGCCAATCGCCATTCGTCCACTTGGTATTCCCGTGGATCGATATTCTCAGCGTCACCGGATTCGTGTTTGAACCAATGGTCGAGCCCACCGCAAATCACGGAAATACCATTCGGCAGGATCATCATCGCACCGGGGCCGAACGGTGAAATCAATTGGCCGCGCCGTACCGGTCCTCTAGGCATTGTCGTCCTCCTCCAGCATGTACAGTTGCGTAATTTCGACTTGGCACTCGGCATCCACATTGCGAAGTGACTGCGGAGTTGCCCATGACACACGTGCCTTGTCCGGTGAGACATACGCACCCGCCGGTCTCAGCAGCGGCATGTCCTCGGCATGCAAAGCACCTGCCCATCTCAACCGCTGCCAACGCTGCCATTCGTCAGATCGTTTTCGCAGAATTCTCTGGAGTGCCGCCAACTCGTCGGGATCAACGGACAATGCACGCTGTTCTAAAATCTCGGTCGCGGCGGCAATGAGTGCTTCAGGCCAAGGATATGGGCTTTCGGCCTGATCGCTGTCTCCAAGTTGGCGGACGTAACTGGCAACCACTGCATGAACGGCTCTATCCAGAGCAGGACGGGAGAATGGCGTGACGCTGGTGGGTTCTACCTGCGCATACAAACGCTCGTGGTAACTGCGAAACTTCTCGAAATGCGAACGGTCGCGCGGCTTCGATGCCGCATAAATTGTAACAACGAGGCCAGGCCGATCTTTTTTCCGTCCGACACGGCCGGTCACCTGAATGTACTGCGAGGTCGTTTTCGGCTGACCGACGACCGCCATCAACGAGAGGCGATCGATATCAACGCCAACTTCAATGATGTTAGAAGCAAGGCAGACATCGACGGCATGTCCCTGTTGCGAGTCGGTCGGTATCTCAAGCGCGGAAATCGCTTTGGGGACTTCGTCGCCCGGCAATCGTCCCGTGAGCTCAAGCATTTTCCGGATCGGCCGAACCTCTGGATAACCGAGTCCAAGGCGTTGTTTGAGAGCACCCTTCAAAAGATCAGGAATGTCCGATTGGAACAATGTCAGCGTGGTTCCAAGCTCGCGGAGACTGTTGAAGAAAAGAAGTAGCGTCCACCAAGGATCGCGCTCCGGCGGCGGCAGCGGCTGAGGAGCTTGGAGCAGTGCGGAAAATGTACGGACTTGTACTGTTTGGAGCGAACCCAACCCTGGGGCATGAACACCGACATAAATTCGTCCGCGCTCAAGACTGCCGTCCGGTGTCCGTGCAACACGCGCGAAAAATGAATCATCGGCATCAAGTCCCGGTGGCGGAAAAAGGCAGGTACGGTCACGTGCATATAAATGCTGCACTTGTTCTTCATAGCTGCGTATTGTCGCCGTGGAGCTAATGATTTTCGGTTTGACGATCGGCGATTGGCGGTGGTCAGTACAGAGTTCTTCAATGATCGGTTCATACAGACCTACCATCGAGCCAAGCGGACCCGAAATGAGGTGAAGCTCGTCTTGAATAATGAGTCCTGGCGGGCTGTACTCCCTTGTCCCATCCGGAGCGATGCCGAATAGCGAACGCGCCTGCGGGCGCCACGCAAGCATGGCAAACTTATCGACCGTTCCGATTAGTAGGGCCGGTCGAATGTCGTAGATGTCTTCGTCGATGACATACAATGGAAGCGATTGGTGGAACTCGCAGCGGCGGTCCGGGCAGGTGTACACAACGGTGTTGGCACGCTGCTCGTAGCCGATCACCTTTGGAACACCACGGCGAGGACGTCCCCTGCCGACAAGCTCGACCGGCCCCATCTGAGCCCCACACCACGGACAGCGGTCGAGCACGAACTGGTTCTCTTTCGCGCCGTCACCTCTGGTGAGGCTACGGAAAACTGCAAGTGCTTCGGCTCGCGTATTCGGGGTCGTGGAACCTCCCAGCCAAATGCCGATGGTAATCTCCCGTTTACCGAACTCTGCGGCATACTGCCGGCGCAAATACTCCATCGCACAGACAAGCCGTGACGCACGCTGAAACTGCTGGGCAGTCAGGAGACGCAGCGTGTAGCGCATGAGCGCTTGCACGCCGATATCGTCGGAATCTCGGAGCCGGCGAAGGAAGATACTGAATGCGGCAAGTCCCAAGTAGGCTTCTGTCTTGCCGCCGCCGGTTGGAAACCAGATCAGCTCGACCAGATCGCGATTGACATCACCTGAATCGGCCGTCGAACGCAACGACGCCAGAATGAAAGCAATCTGAAACGCACGCCAAGCACAATCTCGGGCGTTTTGAGAGTTCAAGTCGAGTTCTTCATAGGACTTCTCGAACTGCAGTGTTGAAGTAGCGTGATCGAACGAAGCGATGCGGGCCTCGCGCCGTGACCTAATCTGCTGGATCAGGATTGCGAGATTAGCCAGCGTGAAGGCACGGCGAATCTGCGGATCGTCGGACAACAGCGCAAGGCCGTCGCGCATTCGTGCTGCCGATTCAGCACATCGCACAAGATGGGTTCGTGCAGTTTCTTTCAGACGCTCCTCGAGACTTCCGATCCGTGTTTGCTGGACGGCAATCCAATCCTCATAGCTTTTGATGATGGTTTCAACCGCGCCAATTCCGTCATCAGCGGGGTCAAGTCCCGCCAGCGCCCGCATGGAAGCGACAAGCGGTTGCCCGGTGTCAGTCCGAACGTCCGGAGTGATGTTCGGTGCTTCAAACATCGGCAGGCACTCCGCTGAAACGCTGTCCGCGCGATTAGAGTCGGCGTCGCGATTCCAATCTGCGGCACATCCGTGCCCCACGGCAAACGTGAGTTTCTTTCGGTAGAGAAGTTCTCGGGAACGCTCTTCGTCGTCCAATGGTGGGGCAGTGGGATACGGAAGAATGGCACCGGATGAACCAGGATTGACCTTAATGTCGATGTGCGTCTGAAAGAGACACTGCGAATCGAGTCGGCCATCCGCAGGCTGGCGATTGATGAGACAGACCGTGACAAGGAACTCATCGGGGCGTAGTCGTTGCGGCCGAGCAAAGACTTCAATCCGCACATCAAGACCAACAACATTCTCCGAAGTAACATCACTTGCAACGATGCGAGTCGGTTTCAACTGCGGAAAATCCGCACGACGAAACCTTCCCGCGATTCGGACTGGAGAACGAAGCCACCATTCCCGATCGCGCCCGATGAGCGATACCTCCTTACGCACATATCGCCCGCCCGTGGCAGTTACAAACAACGCGCCTCCTTCTGATAACTTTACGAGCAGACTGGCCGCCATGCTGTTCGGACGGTACGCGTTCGCGCTTGAAAGATCGAAGTCATCCGAATCGGCCTCGGGCAACCTGCGCTCGGCGCGCTCGGCAATTCTCTCACAGTCAGTGACCGCAGTTACTTGGAGAAGCTGCGGAGCACTTTCCAACTCGGAGTCGTCCGACTCTGGATCAGGAGGGGGGAGTTGAGCTTGAAGCTCTTGCGGTTCGTCCTTGGCTTCCATCGGATAGAGGACTCCGACACCGAAGCGTTTGGTCGGTGAATCCCGTTGCAGAATCTCCTCGCCGGTGCCTAGTTGCCGATACGGCCTATATGCCGTTTCAGCATCGTCAAGTTGCACGGCAGCCGCACAATCAATCTCCTGCCCGAGAGGACAGGGCCCCACCAGTTCCTGGCGGAGAGCGAGGAGTACTGCATCGCGATTGGCGAGATGGTCGGGCATGGACATCTTCCGTTTTCATTTTCTGTCGGGTGAGTTGCCTAGTAATGCAGTGATGATGTCTGGCTTCGCCGTCTCATGGACGATGATGCAAAGTCGCTCCAGTGCGCGTGTGGTTGCGACATAAAACAACGATGAGAAGAGTTCACTGTCCAAGTGCTCGATGTCAGTGACGACGATGGCGGGTGACTCCAACCCTTTGAAGCTTTGTATCGTCGTGAACGGGACACGACCTGGTTGAGACTCGTCGATCGGAGTGAGTCGTTCGGACCACGGCTTTTCGTTGAGCGACCCGGCAGCAGACCGCGATCCCGACTTGGGCGACAGGACGACGATATCCTCGTTGGCAAACGATTCCCGCTGTAGCCGCTCTAGCACGCTGGTTAGCTCGTTGCGTTGCTGAGATGGGGTGGCGTAGTAACTAATCAACGGCTCAACCCGGTCGTCAGGTCGCAGGACGCGTGAATAGTTGGGAGCGAGCTTGCCGAGCAAGTGAGACAACGTGGCGATGCGCGGCGTGTTCCGACAATTCACGCGCAATGAGCATCGGGCGAATGCTCCGAGGCGCGTTCGGAGCATTTCGTCCGTTTCGATTCGGTTCTGGCTGTAAAGCATCTGCCGCTCAAAGTCGCCGAACATCAGGCAACGACCGCCATTCAGGCCACCTTGCACTACTAAGTCCAGCACGTCGAGAAAGGCTGGCTCCGCGAGATCCTGAAATTCATCGACAATGATCGTATCGAAGCGGGCGAGATCACTATGTCCATCCAACAACCGCAACAGCGTTTTCTCAGGCAATTGAGTGCGCCAAAATGAATCAGCCACATCGGTCGGCGGTGAGATTCCCGCCACTCCGAGCAAATACTGATGAAAGGTTCGAACGGTCACCGACTTGTGAATTGGCTGCTGCGACAACCAGCGACCGAGCAGTCTGTTGTAGCACAAAAGAAGCACATTTTTTCCGGTATCGGCTGCCCGACGCGCCGCTTCGACGGCGAGCACGGTCTTTCCCGTTCCAGCCGGTCCTGTGAAAAGCACACGGGCGTTTTCCGACATCGAATCGAGGGCGACAAACTGCTCTTCAGTGTATCGCAGGACTTCCACTCGCCCTCGCGCGCGCCGGTCAAGTGGGGTCTCGATGAATTCAAAACTCGGCCGGAGAATACGGGCAACAGCGGCCGCCTGCTGCTGATTTGGGACGCGGTCGGTTTCACGAAACCACATGGATGACGGTTGAGAACTAAGAAAGGTACGGGCACTGTGTAGGATTGATCGGATTAGGGTTGCGAGCGGCTGACGCCGGAATCGTGGCGCGTCGATGACCTGCCACGAGTGCCACTCGTTGGATTGGACGGAGAAGTCAACATACGGGAATGCGGCGGCCGACCAAAAAGGCACGCGAGAGAGTGCCGGATCACTACGCACGACCTGCTGCCGAATGCTGTGCATCGCCTCAGAGCACTGTTTGAACGGACCGCGAGGATCACCTTTGGAGTTGTGGCCGAAGTACCAAAGCCCGTCGCGCCGATGGAGCGAGTGACACGCCTTCACCTCCAAGCAGAGCACACCGAGAGTCGGAACAATAATCACGAAGTCGGCTTCACCGACGACTTGCCGTTGGTGATGTGCAATGTCAAGAGAGTGAAGAACGATCCAATCCTGCGTCCCCGGCTCATCCTTCAGACGCGCGAAAATCTCGCGTTCACCGGGGCTTGAACAAGACGATGGAATCGCTGGAGGGATCATGCGAGCCACGGCTATTCCTCTAAATCCAGCAATACACCGATCCGTTCAGCCGGAACCTCATATTCCTGCGGGAGCACCTCAGCAATCTGATATGCTGAAAGAGAGCCGCCGTCCTGTTCGCCAAGGTCGAAGTCCATCTCTCCGTCGCGTTCGAGCGGTTCCAGCGACACCTCAGCGATTTTTTGCAAAAGCATTCGGCGAATAGTGTGACCCGCTTTTCGATGGGCTCGATCAATATCTCCCATCGCTGACCAAAGGCTCTCTTCACGCGCTTCGAGATCCGCATATTTCAGGATCGCTGAAAAATCCTCTCTTTTGCGAGGACGAATGCATTTTGAGGACATCCAATAGTGAACGTTGGCCGGCCGGGCTTGGGATAGTTCTTGTGCTTTCAATTCGGAACAGATGAGCGATGACAGTTCTCTGCGGCTCAACGAACCGAATCGCTCCACCGTGCAGCGGATCAGCCGCTCTTTCCATTCAGCCTGTTCGGCTCGTCGATTGGCCGCCAAATCTCCAAGGATACGATCCGCCAGAGGGGCGATGAAATCGCCGCCGCCTGATGTGCGAACGAGCAAGTACATTCCTTGTTCCAAGTCGTCGACCGGCACGCGTCGTACCGCTGATCGGCCCGTCTCTGAGGGATCAATGATCAGAAAAGTAGAGCCATCGTCCGCAGCGACAAACACGGCGCGACCCCCGCTTAGGTGGCAAAGCCTCGCCGGAACGACGTCATCGGCGTCATTTGATTGCGACGTGCCAAAAGTTGAACCGTACGGTGCGAAAACGGGAACCGGCGGGACAAGGTCCAGCGGATGGAGATCATCGGACGCGAAGCCATTCCCCGTCGCCTCGACACTGATTCGCGGCATCATGCCGATTCGGTGATTCTGATTCGCGTCGCTGGCGCTGTTGGCATCCGATTTGTGGAGAAATAGCGGGCCGGGCTTCCACCCGTCCCGAATCCATCGAAAAGACACAACGTGGATGATGGTCGCTCGCGGTGCGGAAAACACATACTCGGGAAACCAGCCACATGGTCCGATCGCCACAAGCGCGGCACAGTGGTGAGCTCCACGGAGTTGTGAAGCGCTAACGATCTTCGCATTGCGGAGAGAACGGCTGCCTGCAAAGAAATCGGTCACTAACCGATTCATTCGGGGGTTACGCAGAACAACCGAGATTGCGCCGTGTTGCTCGTGTAGGTTCTCAAGCGGGCCGATGAGAGGTGCGCTGCCTTCCTCAAGAAGCCGCTTCAGTTGTGAAAACACATGATTGAGCAGTTCATAGGAATCAGGATACAACAATTTGCTCTGCCGGACTGACTTATCCAGTTGTTCCCAGTTGGTTCCGACGGTGGCGGCCAGATGCGCGAACGGTAACGGTGTAGAACACATCGCAAAGGCGGTTCGGCGGATTGGGCCGAGTACCCGCCGCCAAAAGTCATCAGTTCCTTCATCGCCCAATGATTGGACGAGCGCTCTAAGGGAGTGCGATAACTGGGCCAGTCCAGCATGGCCCACCCAGTGGCGAACTATCTGGCATTGAGACGCATCGCCATAAACTTCTGAAGCACTGCAGATTGTTAGTGATCTCACTGGAGATCCTCCCGAAAGGCAAGAATCTCACCTCCAGGAGGAGGCTCTATATCGGGCAGCCCACATTCATCGCGAAGGCCAGTTTGAGTGAATCGAGAATTGATCGCGCTGATCGCGTCATCAAAATAGGGCTCTGTCCGATCAAGGATGATCACTTGGTGTCGAGGGGGCCATATCGCTCCCAATTTCAGAAAGCCGAGCGCGCCATCGAAGACGACGCCAATCTCAACATTGTTGATGACGTCGGCTGCTGGCCGGGACGTTCCAACTGTCACAAGTGCGGAACGGTGAGATTGTTGCTCTGTAACAAAGCTATCGACGCGGAGAATGTCTTGAAGCTGGCCCTCGGCATGTTGGTCACCGTTAACACGAATCGATAACGGTGTGCCTCGAATCTCATGTTCCAAGGTGTTGCGCCGTCCAACTAGGGCGCACACGATCTTTGATTTCACTCCGAGCTGGATAGGATCCGCTTCACCGAGAAGGCTGTCGACAAATTTGCTGGCGGTCCGATCATTGCCCATGCCTTGTGTTTTTGGCAATTTCCACGTCAGTCGACCGGCCGGCTGCACAGTCAACCCGTGTGACTCGTCAATGAGATATGTCCTGCCTCCACCCTCCTTCGAATGTACTTGCACCCGCACCCACAACTGCCCTCGGTATTCTTCTGGGGACTGCAATACTCCTTTGAGTGCTGTTCCTTTTTTCGGACGGAGAATGACCGGAGTACCCGGCGCCAGATCAAACAGCATTTCAAAATGTGCTGACTCCGAAGCTTGATCGCGAGCAGCTGAGTCGCTGATGATCATACCCAAGCTGACAAAGGCCGCGCCAAATGCCCGCGTTGGGACGACAATTGCTGTGACAATTCGACTGTCCGTGTTCGATGCGCGCGCCACGTGGCTGCCGACACCGATGAAATACTCTGCCCACTCCGGAAGGCTGTACCATCGCCCGGAGTCCTCGAACTGGAGGTTGACGTGTTCTGGCCCGCTCATGGTGGTCACACGGTGAATGCTACCATCGTTTGTTAGACTAGTTCATGAGGATAGGCCAATAGGGTCCTGCCCAGCAACACCTGCGAAGTCAAACTCCGAACTCAGTTCATTCTTGGTTGCAGAGCCGTACAGTGGAAAATGTCGGCCCAGCGCGGTCTGATTCCTGTTGACCGGTCCTCCTTCTGGATTCCAAAACCACGAAACTGGGCACGGTCGGCGGGATTTCCGGCGATCCGCAGTTTTTGTGAGTCAACGCCGGGTGCTTGCCGAACTGGCAGATGGTTCTACGGACAGCACTCAGGGCTTACCCAGCCTGTTTTTCGAATGACATACCCAGATTCGCGGCTCGATACCCAGAATGGCTCCCCAAAAACCGATGTCCGCGTTAGTGCCGAAAACGTCCGCTGACACCATCGACTTGGAATCGGAATCACGCGGATCGGCACATTCGCCTGCTGTGGCCGATTTGTGTTGTGGCATGGGTGGGTTCTCGTTGGCTGCCAACTCGCTGGGTATGCGCATCGTCGTTGGCATCGACATCAGCGCCACGGCGATCAAAACGTTCCAACGCAATTTTCCTGACGCAAACGCGATAGTCGGGAGTGTCCGGTCATCAACTGTGATTGCCGAATGTAAATCGCTACTTCAACGTCACAGTCCCAGTGGTACACCGTTTTTGGTGGTATCCGGTCCGCCCTGCCAGGGGTTTTCAGTGGCCGGAACGCGCGACCCAGCAGACCCTCGTAACCAAATCTTGATTGAAGTTGCCCGCGCCATTACCGAGATGAGGCCTCGTTGCGGATTAGTCGAAAATGTTGCAACGCTCCTCTCAGACAAGCACAGGAGTCGGTTGGCGAAATTTGCTCGCATTGTTGGAGAGGCGGGCTATTACGTTCAATCGATTCTCTTGAATGCTGCCGACTTTGGTGTGCCGCAACGAAGAAAGCGAGCTTTTCTGCTTGTGACTCGGCGAAAACTCCGCAGCGATGACATCGCTGCCCGCCTAGAAAAACTCAAACAGCCAATGCTACCTGTCAAGGCAGTATTGTCGGGCCTGCCTGATCCAATCATCAGGCCGGACGACTACAATGACGAACGGGAATACGGTGATCTCTACAATCATCTTGCAATGCAACATTCAGTCAAGGTAATGGACAAGATCGCCGCTCTGAAGCCGGGAACGGGACCGATGTCCTACCGGCGACTGCATCCTGAGCGCCCCTCGAACACTCTTTTCTCAGGCAACCGCGCGCCTCCCGCTCATTTTTCTGAATCGCGAAGTATTACTGTCCGCGAAGCGGCCCGGCTCCAGGGTTTCCCGGATTCGTTCCGAGTCTTTGGTTCATTTGGCAATCAGATGGGGCAAGTTACCAATGCTGTTCCTCCTCCTCTAGCTCGAGCAGTGCTGCAGGTACTGATCGATCTCGTCGGAGTTCCAGTGCTATGAGCAAGGTAAAATCAGCACCGACGCTCGCGGAGCGAATTCGTCAGACTGCAGAGACTCAACAGCCGATCGACGAAAAACTACGAACTGACCAAAGCATCCTCGCGAGAATCACAGATGGAATCTATCGACAGCCAGCGTCAGCCCTGCGCGAGTTGATTTCCAATGCCTATGATGCCGACGCGACAGAGGTATACATCCTTACCGATGCGCCTCGTTTCAAACAGATCAGCATCCGGGACAATGGCATCGGTCTTTCACCAGAGGCGTTGCAGCACCTAATTCAGCACATCGGGGGAAGCGCGAAACGCAGCGAAGTCGGGGCAGACCTTCACATCACCGATGAAAGTGACCCGAACTTTAGCCCCGGTGGCCGTCAGCTAATTGGAAAAATGGGAATTGGTCTGTTTGCTGTAGCGCAGTTCACCAGACATTTCCTGATCATCACCAAGAACCGCGATGACAATTTTCAGACAGTTGCCGATATTACGCTTGGCAGCCCTGTCAATAAGGCACAAGCTGCGGACGGCCGAACAGCAGAAATCACGACTGGTGACGCTCGTATCTGGCAGGAGCCAGCAGCCAACGTGAAAGCCCACGGCACAGAAATCAAACTTCTCGATCTGTTGCCACGAACGAAAGCGGAGCTATGCAGTTCAGATCGTTGGCTCAAGATTGGATATGAGATTGAAACAGACGGCAAAGCAACATCGCCCAAACCAGCCTTCCACATCGGGCGGATGGATCCTAAATCGCCTGATGAACTTGTTGAACAGCCAAAGCTTCCATGGAAAAACAAAGATAGCCCACGCCACAAATTTGAAAGTCTGGTGTTGAGCGTCCGTGCGCTTGCAGGAATCGACAAAGAGCTTGTTGATCTGGAGGCTGTGTTAGACAACTATTTGCTGACCCTTTGGTCACTATCGCTTTCAGCACCTCTGGACTATGTATTCCGACACCCATTCGATATCCCGGCAGACGGAGAAAGACTCTTCTATCAGTTGGAGAACCAAACGCGAGGGCAGGCTAAGAGTCTTGATCTAAAGGCAGGGCAGACACCTCGTGCCGAGCTCAATTTGGAATCTCCGTTCAGACCCCATAATGACCGCTTCGAGGTCTTCGTCGATGGCGTCCAATTGCTTCGGCCCATCCTATTTGTTCACCATCCGAAGACACAACACGCCATAAAGTCGCAGCTTCTCTTCCTCGGTCGCTGTCGCGAGGAATTCACTGGAAAGCCGGTTCAACTAAGCGGCGGTCCGCTGGAATTTGAGGCATACCTTCTGTGGGCACCTAAAGTTCTTCCTACACAGCATCAGGGTGTCATGATTCGTGTCGGAGACGCCGCCGGGACTCCATTCGATCGTACATTTATGGGGTATCAAGTCTCCGAGCAAACGAGGCTGCGACAGATCACCGCCGAAATCTTCGTCCGCCATGGACTCGATAGCGCAATCAACCTAGACCGCGAGTCATTCAACTTCGCTCACCCCCATTACCAGTTTCTTGTTAAGTGGCTGCACTCAGCCGTGCGTCAGTTGACGAATCGACATAAAGAAGTTGGAAGCACAATCCGTGCAATGAACCTCGCAAGCGCTGGAAAAAAGGCACAGAAGAAGCTTGAGCTTTTGGTTGAAAGAAAGCTAAAGGAGCACGGCGTTGAAGACATACCTGAGGTGAGATTATTAGACGCGCCAGCCTACTCCTCAGCGCCCAAATGTAGAGATGAGGGCATCATCGCCCTCAGGAAGCCCTTCGTGATCCCGCCGTCGACCGCCCTCAAACAGACGAAAGCGGAGAAAGAGCGAGCAGCTTTTCTGGAGAGCAAGGTGGTCGCCATCACTCAAATCCTTCAAGGCTGGGGCTTGCTCGATACGCTGTCCTTCGCAGAACAGGAAGAATTGATTCGCGATATTTTGGAAGTTGCACTTGCTGAGGTCGGCCAATGACGTCGGAGTCGTCTGATCTTTCCGAAGATATCGTGCCGACCACTCCACCCGAGCATGTCGTCCCTCAACGCGCTGCTTTTGCGCCATGGCACAAAGTGCGAAAACAGTTCATTCGCCAGCGGCAATGGAATTGGTTGATACTAAAACTGGCGAAACGATACCTCAAAGCACATTTGCAGGAGGAAAGGGCCGATTGGTCCGTGGCTGAAGATGATACCGACGCCGAGGATTCGCAAGAAGTGCCCGAGTCGGTTCAGCTTGAAAGACCGTTGCGGTTCTTGGTGATTCCCGGTGATGATCTCCTCGACGTGCGCTCGCTATGCAACGAGGCAAACTCGCTCAGTTTTTTCATTCGATATCTCGGTTTCAATGACGGGCACGGTTCAGATGAGCTCCGTACGAGACTGCACATTGCCAATAATCAGGTTACGTCATTTGCCCGAGTAGCGAAGGATTCCTTAGTCTTGCATGATCGATTCCAAGAGATTGCTAAACCTAACTCGCAGGCTCATGGATATTTGAAACGATACGGTCCCTTCCACGTCGTAAACCTCGATTTGTGCGACAGCCTCTTTCCCACCATCACAGGACATCTGGAGGATTATTTTAGCGCTCTACATAGGCTGATTGAGTACCAAATGGCGAATCAGACCACTCCTTGGTTATTGTTCATTACGACAGAGGTTGCGCCCCGAGAAGTCGATCCAGTATTGCTGACGCGGTTTTGCAAACCGACGCGCGATAACTGTGACATGCACTCGCAATTTGCAGCGGAGCTGAGTCGATTGCTTCCGGCTGCCCTCTTGCCCTTGGAGTCTCCTGTGATCGACGCCACCAATTTGACGGAAGAAGAGATGGCACAACTCTTCGGCATTGCTTTGAGCAAAACACTCCTGGGTTTCGCCAAAACTGCAAGTCCGCAGTGGAAGGTAGAAATGCTAACCAGCCACAAATACACGGTAAATCAAGAATTGCACGTAAGCATGCTCTCGCTTGCATATCAGTTCCGGCCAATCACCTCTCCCCCACTCGATCCGACAGGGATCTCTGCTGCAGAGCTGGTATTGCCAAGCCCATTTGACGAGCTTGGATTTGCATTGAAGATGATCTCCGCCGTAGAACGTATCAGCGATGTGGACAGTCTTCTAATCGCCGACCCAGCGCTCCGCGATGAGATTTTGAATTCAAGCGCCGACTTGCTTGCGTCGGCAGGATACGACCGCCAGCGGTATGTCGCTTGGGTGAATGAAGGCGAAGGCAACGTGCAGGGTGCATAGATGACCGACGTTTTCACCATTGCCAGACGCTCAATGGTCATGTCCCGGATTCGCTCATCGGGTAATGAGCGGACGGAGCTTCGGCTGATCCAACTTTTTCGAGAAGCCGCAGTTACAGGTTGGCGACGGAGCCAAAGCCTTGCTGGCAAACCGGATTTTGTATTTCGACGAGAACGGATCGTGGTATTCGTCGATGGATGTTTCTGGCACGGTTGCCCGAGATGCTACCGCCGTCCGAAGTCAAATCTTGCTTACTGGGACGCTAAGGTTGAGAAAAACCGGAAGCGCGATCGCACTGTGAGTCGGTTGCTGAAGTGCGAGGGCTGGCAGGTCATGCGAATTTGGGAGCACCAACTCAGGAATGGTGCACAACATCAGATTGCGAAGCTCAAGCGGCTGCTCGCAGAAATGGAACATATTGCAACCCGCTCTGGCTGAATGCGATTGGTGTCATGTCACAGAACCGTGATGAGAAATGCGATTCCGCTCGCCTCATCTTGCATAGCGGTGTATCTGCAACCGGGTTGAATCTCCAACGACTTTTCTGTCCACATCGAAGACTCTAGCCAGATCTAGATCAGGAGTGTGGTCACAGCTTGGCTTTTGCTCGCGGCAATCCCCTCTTCTGAACACCCTGAACAGGGGTCAGTGAGCATCGTCTGAATATGCTCTTGAGCGTGGATCCTAAATAGCGTTCATGGGCGGGGCTCAAGACTCTGGTCTCTCAAACGGTGACAGAGTGTGCCGAGCCAGAGCAGACCGGTGTTCATGAACGCGATCGGTGAATCCACTTCAACTCCGATTAGGAGCCGTTGAACAGGGCCAGAATCATGGTTTGACCAGCGTTCCTGACTCCAGTCGAAGTGGATTTGGTGAACGGATGGTCAAGTGCTACGCTCAGACCACTCCTCTCTCCCCTCCTCTGCTATGCCTGAGTTTCATGGCCTTCGCGACGCGGCCCGCTTGACGGGCAAGTCGATCAGTACGTTCCGCCGACTGGTGCGGTCCATCGTTGCGGACGAACAGCATCCCGATCGACATTTTCTGTTACCGACAGTCGAGGAGGTAAGCCGCTTGAAGACGGCGGGAGAGCAGTTTGCGTGGACGATCAGCGAGGAACTGCTCGACCGCGAGTTTGGCAAAGATACTGGCCGAGACGCGACGGCGAGAATGTCAGGCAGAGACGCTGAGCCGCTGGCCGAGCTGATCGCACTGTTGCGCGAACAGCTTCATGCGCACGGAATTGAGATCGTGCGATTCCATCGGGAGAACGATCTGACCTTCTCCGTGGGGGAGGCTCAGGTTCAGCCGGATGGTTTCTTTCGCTTTGCCTATGCGGGACGGTTCTTCAATGTTGCCGTGGAACTCGACCAGAGCACCGAGTCGGTCGTCTCGTTCTACGACCAGAGTATCCGCCAGAAGCTCGCCCTATACGACGCTTACCAGGCGAGCGTGCTGAATGAATGGCTCGCAAATGACCGCAGCTATGAACGCCCGCGCTTTCGCGTGGCGTTCTTCACACGTTCCGTAGTGCGGGCCTACCACATTCTCTCGCTGGCATCGGAACTAACACTGCATTCGGCTCGCCGGCTGGTTTACGCCATCACGCAGGAGAGCTTCACCCATGAGTCGGATCCGTTGCGTCAGCCGATCTTTCTCGATCACCAGGGACGCTGGCAGGCGCTGGTCGATCCGCATCCTACCGCCCCGTTCCAGCGTGAGCCGGTCCGGCTGACACGGCCCGCAGGGACTTCTCCGACGCTGGACGACAGTCCCATTCGCGTGCTGAGCGACATCAGCGCATTCAACAGGCCGTACAGCAGGTCCATGCCGAGTCGCACGGCACCTACGGCAGTCGCAAGGTGACCTGGATGCTGCGCAAACGTGACGAGTTGGAGTCCGCGTGACGCAACACCGTGGCGGTCACGATGCGCGAATTGGGGCTGTCCAGTTGCGTCCGCAAGGCGTTTCAGCCCACGACGACTCAGGCCGACCCCACGAAGCAACCGGCCGGGAACAAACTGGCTCAAGACTTCACGGCCGATGCCCCCAACCGCAAGTGGGTGACCGACATCACCTACCTGCCGACGGCCACAGGCTGGGTCTATCTGGCGGTGGTGGTCGATTTGTTCAGTCGTAAAGTCGTCGGCTGGTCGCTGAACACGTCCCTGGCCACGGAGTTGGTGTGCGAGGCTCTGCGGCGTGCCGTCGAATCTCGACGCCCCCAGGGACGCCAACTCCTGCACCATTCCGATCGCGGCTGTCAGTACACGAGCGACGCCTATCAACAGACGCTCCGCCGGTTGGGCATCGAGTGCTCAATGAGCCGCACCGGCTGCTGTTACGACAACGCCGCCATGGAGCGATTCTTCTGGTCACTCAAGCACGAGTGGACCAACCATCGAACGTACAACAATCTGGAAGACGTTCGACGGAGTGTGTTCCTCTACATCGAATCGTTTTACAATCCCGTGCGCCTGCACCAGACGCTCGGTTACCTTTCACCCGCCCAATACGAAGCCGAACACGTCCCGGCACAAGCGGCGTAATCACGCCCCGCCGGAATCCGCCATTCCTGGCCATCGCAATCCATTTAATTGCTCCCGCTCTCCGCGGCTTCGCCCGAACGGTCGCCATCGTGTTTCTCAACCGCGACAGGATTCTTCGACCAACAAGCATCGTGTAGCATCTCGTCTACTCTCGCCCCCGCTCCCAGGCACGCTCGAAACCGATCAGACGATGACAGCGGGACCAGCGGGAACAGATCGGCATGGAGTTCGAACAGAACTATGCCGGATCGAAGAATGCCGCCAAGGTTCCTGTTCTTCCGCAGGGGATGCACTTCAACAAGGTGCAGGAGTCCAATTACGACACCGGTTGCGCCATGAACCCGACCACTAAACTTGACCCGCAAATGCGTCATACATAGTTGGGTGTGATCTAACCTTCAGCCTTGGCCAATTCGAACGAAGGAAGCGTGAATGCCTGTGATGAACGGTCTAATGGTGCTTCTAACGTCGATGTCGTGTGCGATGGTTCTGCGTGAACAGAAACTGCGGCGCGATGGTTGCGCGTGCTCGACACAAGTATGAATGGTGCTCGAATTGGCGGACTGCAACGCCGAAAGCTGAGTGTCAATCAGTCGTCAAATTGCCGATCTCCCGAAGTAGTGGCAGATCAAACGGTCGACCTGAATTGGCGGTGGGGCCAGCTCGAAACCGAGCAACAGCAAATCTCCATCTTGCCCAGCGCGAACCTCACCTCCTTGGTCACGCGCAACTGACGACGCCAGCGATGCCGGCTCCGTCATGCGGCCAGTCGCTAAATTCAGCCCGAAAATGCGTCATACATCTATGAAGGCGATCTAGCCCTCGATGTTGGCCAACTCGAACGAAGGGAGCGTGTATGGCAGTGGTGATCGGACTATTGGCGTTTCTGATGTTGTTGTGCTGCGCCGTGATCCTGCGTGAGCGGCGATTGGGGCGCGGCTGGCGGCGAGTTCTGGATCGTGTGCTACAGGAAAGGGGGAAGCATGAAGTGGCTGTTCATAGTTGCAGGACTGGTGCTGCTCGCAGCGACGCTCACCGGGCCACCGACGAGGCCGCTCGAGAATCCGATTGATCGGCGTGTGGTGGAACTGGCCACGAAGCACGCCGAGCAGCAGGCGACGCAGAGTCGCCAGATGGCCGAACTACAGAAGCAGTGGCAGACCGAACGTAGCGAACTGAATCAACAGCGTGATCGATTGGAAGCTGAGCGAAGGGAACTTGCGAATCAACGAGAGCGCGAGCCCGTCATTGCTCAGAGCATTCACCAGCTCGGCACGCTGGCCCTGTGTCTGCTGCCGCTGATTGTCTGTGCGTTGTTGTTGCGGAAATCGAATGAACCCGATCAGGGCGATGGCATCGCCGAAACGTTGATTTCGGACCTGATGTCACGCAACCCGGTCTTGTTTCCGACGACGTTGCCCGCGCCGTCATCCCCAGAGTTGCCCGCGCCGTCATCCGCAGACGAGGCAAGTAGTCGACTTGTTCCGGCTGATCCCGAGCCCCCTTCCATTGAGGAGCCTCCCAAATCATGAGTCACATTGTCGAAATCAAAACCCAGGTCAAAGACGTGGCGGCCGTTCAAGCCGCCTGTCGCCGATTGAAGTTGGCTGAACCACAACAGCGAACGGTGAAGGTATTCACCACGGAGGCCACCGGTTTGTCGGTTCAATTGCCCGAATGGACCTATCCGATCGTCTGTGACACGAGCACTGGCGAGGTAAAGTTCGACAACTTCGGCGGGGCGTGGGGCCAGCAGTCTCACCTCGATCACTTCCTGCAAGCCTACACGGTGGAGAAGGCCAAACTCGAAGCGCGCAGGCAGGGTTACACCGCCACCGAACAACTCCTCGCAAACGGTTCGATCCAAGTCTCGATTCACGTGGGAGGTGCCGCTTGAAGATCATCCAGATCACAGTCTCCTCGGACGGTCAGACGAAACTCGAAACAAAAGGCTTCGTCGGCTCCGAGTGTCAGCAGGCGAGCCGCTTCGTGGAACAGGCGCTCGGCAACTGCCTCAACGAACAACGCACCTCTGAGTACTACCCACCTGCGCAGGTTGAGGTGAAGGCAGCCGAACGAACATCATCATCCTGATTTCTAAAGGAGGCTTGCTTGGATCCGCCTGATTTCTGTGACGTCGGGCCCACGGCCCGACCGGCGCTGACCCAACAGCGTCGACTTCCGCTGCTGTGTGTGGTCGAAGGCAGGCACGATGTGGAATTTCTGCGGCGTCTCTCGGCGACATTGGCCCGCTCCGATTCCACAATTCCGGATCTGGGTCAGCTCGAACGCACCGGTCACCTGGTCTTCATCCCGTTTGGGGGAGGGGATGTGCTGGCGTGGTCCGAGCGGTTTGCTCCGCTCGGTTGTCCCGAGTTTCATCTTTATGACCGTGAGATCCTCCCGGAGACCCTGGCTCGCCAGGCCGCCGTCGCGCGTGTGAACAATCGCGCGAAGTGCTGGGCGTTTCTCACCACCAAACGCAGCCTGGAGAACTATCTCCATCCGCTCACACTCGTCCGGGCAGGCGGCTCGTCTCTGGAATTCGGTGACAATGACTCGGTCGCCAGCTGTGTCGCCCGTCAGTCGTTCCAGTCCCTCTCTGCCGCGAACGATTGGAATCAGCTTCCTCGTCGTGCCCGGGCTCGCTTCGCGAACCGGGCCAAACGCTGGTTGAACACGGTCGCGGTCGAGCATCTGACACCCGAGCTTCTCGCCGCGCGGGATCCGCACGGGGAACTCGTCGGCTGGCTCCGGACGATCGCGGGCCTGCTGGAGCAACCTCGGCGCACCACAGCCGTCTAACTGGCGGGCTGATTGGCTCATTTCGCATGGGTTGATGCGCTCACACTGGCGCACCCACATCCTCTCCTCTTTCTCTTCCGGAGTCCCACCGATGGACCTGAACATTGTATTGATGGAGTACGTGCGGGCGGCCTTCAGCGGCCTCTACATCCGCACGCTCGAACCAGACGAAGCGCTGCGCGAGATCGCCCAGCAGGCCCAACAGCAGCAGTGGCACGTCGCCACGTGGGACATTGATCGTGGCCTGCAGGTCGGCGACACGACCGTGGCCGCCAGTGATCCCCTGGCGGCGATCCGCGCCCTGTCATCGCTGGCCACCGCGGAACGGACGACCTCGCTCCTTGTGCTGCGAAACTTTCACCGGTTTCTGGGGAGTGCCGAGGTCATTCAGGCGCTCGAACACCAATTGGCCCTCGGCAAGACGAACCGGACGTTTGTAGTGATTCTGGCACCGGTGGTGCAGTTGCCGCTGGAGCTGGAGCGGCTGTTCGTCGTAATCGATCACCCGCTCCCCGGTCGCGCCCAACTGGCCGAGATTGCTCGCGGCATCGCCACGGAACCGGGAGAGCTTCCCGAGGGGGATCACCTCGAACTGGTTCTCGATACCGCGTCGGGCCTGACCCGTTCCGAAGCCGAAGGGGCCTTTTCGCTTTCCCTCGCACGACACGGACGTCTCGAACCAACCGCGCTCTGGGAGCTCAAGACCCAGACACTCCTCAAGAGCGGCCTCCTGTCGCTCCACCGAGGCGGGGAGTCGTTCTCCCAGCTGGGCGGTCTCGACAGCCTGAAGGCGTTCTGCCTGCGCGCCCTCCGCGCCGCAACGCAGCGCGCCGTGCAGGCACAGGCTCGGGGGGTGTTGCTGCTGGGTGTCTCCGGATCGGGGAAGAGTGCGTTTGCCAAGGCTCTCGGTCACGAGACCGGGCGCCCGACGCTCCTGCTCGACGTCGGCGCACTGATGGGCTCCCTTGTTGGCCAGAGTGAAGAACGAACACGTCAGGCGCTTCAGATCGTCGATGCGATGGCGCCCGCCGTGCTGATGATTGATGAAGTCGAGAAGGCCCTCGCCGGAGTGGCCACCTCGGGACAGACCGACAGTGGCGTGACGTCACGAATGTTCGGTGCCCTGTTGAGCTGGCTCAACGATCACACGTCGGACGTGTTCGTGGTCTGTACCGCCAACGACGTTCGACGACTCCCTCCCGAGTTCAGTCGGGCCGAGCGGTTCGATGGAGTCTTCTTTCTCGATCTTCCCGGTGCGTCGCAGAAGCAGGCGATCTGGCAGATGGGAATGGGCCACTTTGAACTCGACGCCAAGCAACGTTTGCCGACCGATGACCAGTGGACCGGGGCCGAGATCCGGGCCTGCTGTCGTCTGGCCGCTCTCCTGGATGTCCCGTTGATTCAGGCGGCGGACCAAATCGTCCCGGTGGCCGTCACGGCCTCCGAGTCGGTCGAGTCCCTGCGGACGTGGGCCAGCGGCCGATGTCTCTCGGCCGATCATCGAGGTCTCTTCACCCGCACCGTGACCAGTCCCTCTGCCCCTCGACGACGGGTCACGCGCGACCCGTCCAACAATTAGAGATCGATTCCCATTCCGTCCCCAGCCCTCTGGAGGTGTTCTGATGACCACATTGGTTGAACCGAAACCGCTCGTGCAGGCACACACGGCGGGACAGCGACTGCGGACCACGATGGCGGCCGTCCGGTTGTCGTTCACCTGGCTCGGCGTGCGCAAGAGTCTGACCACGGCCCAGAAGGCTCAGGCTGCCGAGTCGTTTGGGGCCGAGGAGAAATTTCTCAGTGCGGGAAAGAAGCTGCTCGACACCCGGCATCCCGCATTTCGGGCGGTCACCACGATTCGGGGGGCGATCCAGAGTTACTGGCGCGGCGTGAGTCTCCCCTTTCCCGAGCCGGGACTGCGCCTCATCCGACAGGACCGCATTGCGGCCTTCGACGATCAGCTCCGTACTTACCGCGAAGATCTGGCCGACGCGGTGGCCACGCTGCAGGACCAGTATGCCGGCCTCAAGCAGGCAGCTCGGCAGCAGCTGGGAGAACTCTATTGCATCAGTGACTATCCCGCCTCGTTGACCGAGTTGTTTGCAGTGGAGTGGGACTTCCCCTCAGTCGAACCACCCGATTACCTCCGCCAGCTCAGTCCCGAACTCTATGAGCAGGAGCGACAGCGGATCACGGCCCGATTTGATGAAGCGGTTCGGCTGGCCGAAGAAGCCTTCACCAGTGAACTGGCTCGACTGGTGTCGCACCTGACTGACCGATTGGCCGGGACCGTTGACGGCCAGCCCAAGGTATTCCGCGACACGGCCGTGACTCATCTGCAGGAGTTCTTCGAGCGGTTCCAATCCCTCAGCATCCATTCAAATGCGGATCTCGATCGGCTGGTGGAGCAGGCTCGTTCGATTCTGAGTGGTGTGGGAGCCGATCGCCTGCGGGATGCCCCGGCCCTGCGGCAGCATGTCGCCACTCAACTGTCCGTCGTGCAGTCGGCGATGGAGGGTCTGCTCGTCAACCGCCCGCGCCGTTCGATCATCCGTCCCTCGCGTCGTGAGGAGCCGTGATGCAACTGTTCATCGATCCGACCGGCGGCACGAAGTGTCTGTACGGCGAAGAGATCCCGCTTCGTGAGCTCGGCGAACTGACGATTCGTCGGGCGAGTCATGTCGAACCGGATGAAGCCGGCCGCTGGTGGGCCGATCTCGCGCCCTGTCTTGGGCCACGTCTCGGTCCCTTCGAGACGCGCAGTGCTGCCCTCATGGCGGAGGAGCACTGGCTCACCACCCATGTGCTGACGGACGGTCTGACCGCTTCCTAGCCGCCGTCATTCCCGCACTCACTCTCTGTCTTACCCCCGCGCGTTCACCCGTCTCTGGGACGCGGTGCGCGCCCTTGTCTGTCCCTTCCCTTCAGGAGTTCCATCATGTCCCGACATCGACTGCATACTCAGATCGCCCGTGCCACAGGCGAATCCCTGCGCACAATTCGGTCGCAGGGGTTCAGCCTGCTCACACTCGCGGTCCCAACCCTGGATCCGCCTGCGCGACTCTGTCTCGCCTGTCCCGGCTGTGGCATGGACGTCTCGTTGTCTGACGACGAGGGCGAGTTGCCCGAGTGGGCCGAATGCGCCAAGTGCGACATCGCCTATCCGTATGCCGACGAGGAGGTCTTTCTCCCCGACGCAGAACTCGCCGTGTACGCGTGACCCACTTTGTTGGCGTCAACCAACTAGAGCGGCTAAGCGTGCCCTACCCCAGCGATGATTCCAATGGCCGAATGCGAACCCATCACGGCTCACACACCACGCACGAGTTTTCACCCCCCACCCTTTTGATTCTGGAGAAAGTCCCCATGCAGATTCTGTACATCAACAATGACGGAGCTGGATTCGCCGACCACATTCACGTGGAGGACGGGACCACTGTCTCGAAGTTGTTTACCCAGCGCGTGCCCCACGGTCGGGCCAGCGATTACCTGATCCGCGTGAACCGGCAGCCGGCCACGTCCGATCAGGTGCTCCAACCCGGCGATCGAGTCAGCTTCACCCCCACCAAGATCGAAGGGGCATGAACCGCACGGTCCGTTCGTTCCTTGATCTGATGTGTGATTCCCTGCGCGGCCGTCGAGTCACCCGCTCGACGGCCGCCTCTCTTTCCGGAAGGAGACACCATGCCTCCGTTCGATCCTCTGCTGTGGCGATTGGCGGGACGTTTGGCCGCCCACATCTCCAAGATCTCCCACCGTACGTTGGACATCGACCTTGCACCGCGGTCGATGGACGCCGTACGGCAACTGCTCGATCAACTGCACGCTGCCACGGAACGCGGTTGGCATTCGGCCGCCGCATACCTTTCCCTGCAACTCCGCTCGCGCCTGACCGAATGCCAGACCAGCATCAACGCCGGGCTGAAAGCCACTTCGCCGGGAGCATTCTGGCAGTCGCCACCCACCCAGCGACTGGTCTACGACGAACTCGTGGCGGTGCGAGCCGATTTCGCCGACTTCACCTTCGATCTACCGGACCAGACGATCAGCGTGACGACGGAGGAGATCACCCTGGAGGACATCTACCTCGGTCGGTTCGAGATTCGGTTGCAGGGCCGTGAATTGGGAGGGACGCCCTACATCATCATCCCCGAGTCACCCCATTTCCCCAGCAGCCGGTCGGATGTCCCCCATCCCCATGTGCTGGGCGAGCGACTCTGTGAAGGGGACGCCAGCGCACCACTGGCCCACGCGCTTCGTACCGGGCGTTTTAGTGACTTCTTCCAGATCATTCAGCAGACCCTCGCCAGCTACAACAGCGAGAGTCCCTATGTCGCACTCGACGCCTGGTATGGCGCCGACTGTCATGCGTGCGGCGGACACGCCTCCGACGACGACTCCTCCTACTGCGACGGCTGCGACGCAACCGTCTGCTCCGATTGCAGCCGCTCCTGTCAGCACTGTGGCACCTCGGGTTGCGATGCCTGTCTCCCGCAATGTCCGGAGTGTTGCAATGACTGCTGTTCGTCGTGCCTCAATCGCTGTGAGGGCTGCTCGAAACTCCGTTGCCCCGAATGTCTCACCAACCAACTCTGCGAGGACTGCCATGCTGAAGCCGCCACCAACCCGGATACCGACGAGGAAGCTGCCGACGAGGAAGCGCCGGAATCGGACACGACCCTCTCGCCCGACGCTCCGCTTCCACCCGACCGCGTGGGCCAAGCTCTTGTTCCTGCGTGATCTGGGCGAGACCGAAGTCGGAGGCTTTGGGATCTCATCGGCCGACGATCTACTGCTTATTGAAGACTTCGTGCTCGTGCGTCAGCGCTGCTCGGTCGTCACGGTCGCATTCGAAGATGAAGCGGTCGCTGAATTCTTCGATCGGCAGATCGATCGCGGACTGCGTCCCGAGCAGTTCGGGCGGATCTGGATTCACACTCATCCGGGCGAATCGGCCCAGCCCAGTTCCGTGGATGAAGAGACATTCGCCCGCGTGTTCGGGCGCAGTGACTGGGCAGTGATGGCGATCGTCGCCTGCGGTGGTGACACGTTCGCACGTTTGCAGTTTCCGGCGGGACCGGGAGGCTCTCTGAGTCTGCCGTTTGCTGTCGATTATCGGCAGCCGTTCGCCGGCAGCGATCACGAGGCCTGGACCAATGAGTATCTCGCCTCTGTCCAGCCGGAACCCTACCTCATCTTTTCGGAGTCACCATGTCTCTCGAATCCGTCTCACGTCGCGGGTTCTTCGCGCACCTACTCACCGCTGGAGCTGGCGCGGTGGCCCGAGTGGTGACCGCAGGCGTTCCTGATCTGCCGCTCCCAAATCCGCAGCAGGCCTGGGTCATCGTGGAACTCGGCTGGGAGCACAACGACGAGTTCACGTCTGCTGAGGGAGAGTATCCACGCACGCAACTGTTCTTCGACAAGGCGCTCGCAGATGCCGAATGCCAGCGTCTCTGCACGGCGTTCTTCGCCGCCGAAACGCCGATCGAGTTCGAGGTCGATTTCGCGGCCTACCGGGATGAGGCGGAGCACCACAGCTTCGATGAACTCGCCGTCACCTGGGAAGGACTGCGAGCGAGCGGCTTCCCCGATCCGTACTACGTGCTGGAACTCGGCGCGAACGAATTGGGAGGTGCCTCATGAGTAATCCTCTTGTCCATGCCGAACGCTCTGCGAAGCAGTGGGGCGGAATGGCCCAGGACTATCTCGCCCTGCATCAGTGGCTCGATGCCGTGAAGGGGCATCTGCCCGACAACCGTCATCGGATGTTACTCCATAACAGCTTCGGAATGCTGCTCGCCGAGCAGGTCTTCGGACCGAGCCTTCAGAACAGTGACGGCCGTCGTGTCTTCACCCGTGACCTGGCGGCCCAGCACATCCTCGAAGACCTCGGGTTCATCCCCACCGTGGGGGAGTGTCTCGGTGAGTTGCCACTCCGTCCCTGGATGGCAGGCAGCCGCAAGATTCTCGCCACGTCACTCTCACTGCGTTCACTTCCTATCACCCACTAACCTATCGGAGCCCCGGATGACTGATCGCTTCGCCCGTCAACAGGATCTCGTCCCCACCGACAAACTCATTTCTCTCACAGCAACCGTCATTGGTGTGGGGGCCATTGGCCGTCAGGTGGCTCTGCAACTCGCCGCTCTCGGTGTTCAGCGGCTGCAGCTCATCGACTTCGACACAGTCGAAGGCACCAACATCACCACGCAGGGCTACTACACTGGCGACCTCGGTGCGCCCAAAGTCTCCGCCACCGCCAAGGTCATCCACCACATTGATCCCACGATTACAGTGGCCACTGTTCCAGATCGGTTCCGCCCACGGCAAGAGACGGGCGAGGCGGTCTTCTGCTGCGTCGATTCGATCGCTACACGGGCCGCGATCTGGCGCGCCGTCCACAAGTCATGCACCTTCTGGTGCGATGGTCGCATGCTGGGCGAAGTCCTGCGCATTCTCAGCGCCGCCGATCCCCGCAGTCGAGACCATTATCCAACGACGCTCTTTGAGTCCTCTGCGGCTCAAGCCGGTCAATGCACCGCCCGCAGTACGATCTACACCGCCAACATTGCGGTGGGTCTCATGCTGCATCAGTTCACCCGCTGGCTCCGCGGCCTGCCGGTCGAACGCGACCTGACGCTCAACCTGCTGGCGGGTGAACTCGCCGTGGTTTGAATTCAAAGCCCTGTGTGTGGGGTCTGCTCACCAAGCTCCATACGTTCTTCGGGCCACTCTACTGTCACGGGTTTGGTTCGCGACCAATGGATGACTCCAAGACATTCATGATTGGTGAGAACTCCCCGTCCAGCAAACGCCAGTAATGCCGCTCTAACTGATCGAGATGGGTGTACCTGACAATCGCGGCCTTGCCCGGGCTGTGGCCGAGAAAATAGCGGCGGTAACTCTCCGGGCAGCCACTGTTCTCAAGGGCCGTGGCGAACAGGTGCCGGAACCCCTTTAGCGTCGCTTGCCGTGGCCATTTCAGATTCCGGGCGAGCTTCTGGAACTCCTGTTCGATTCGGTCGTAACCAAGGGCTCCCGCCTCGTGCAGCAACTGATCACGAATCTGACGGCGGTTGGCTGCACAGATCTGTGGCACTTGGGCCAACCGATGATGGAATTCCGTTACTAGGTTTGGCGTGTTATCCGGCAGTCCCGCTGGTGGCAGGAAGCCCCGCCGTGGCAGCCATACCGGTGAATTGGTTGGAGGGCCACTGAAATACCGGCGTAGTTTTCCCAGTGGAAACTTCTTGTCACGACGCCCTTTGGTGAGATGATCCAAGTCAGGATGACAGCGAACTCGAAACCATTCGTCATCCACATCGTCTGCAAGTACCCAGCTCAGTTCGGCGGCCCTGAGCCCAAATAGGATCAGGGGGGCGAACAAGCGACGCTGGTACAGATCGCAGTGACGCAACCAGTCTGCCGCCATCGCGACGGTGATCGATGGAGCGGTGCAGGGGTCGGGCACGCCTGTTCGAAGGGCTTGGGCCTGACCTCGAAACGGGTTCCGAAATCCACTGTCGAGCAGTGATCCACGGTCAGGATCGGCTGCCCATGCCATTGCGGCGTTAGCTGTTTCCAGCACATAACCGACACTCTGCAAGGGCTTCCTGGGTCCATCCGTTCCGCCATTTCGATTCACCGTTTGGGATTTGAGAAATGCTAGGAACTGCAAGACGAATTCCCGACCGATCCGCCCTGGATGGGGATACCGCACGAGGATCGCCGACTGCTCTGTAAATCTCCGCAAATAGACCAGGGCATTGTCGTATCGGCGGACCGTCCGCACATCAATTTCATCGGCATCAGCCCGCTGATGGAGGTCACGGATGAAACGATCGAGCAACTCGGAAAAACTCAGGCGTCGGCGGCCAGCCTGAGACGTCCCACGTGCTTCCAATCGAGCCTCGATTTCTCGAATGCGTGTTAATGCTTCCACCAGATCTCCGTCAACTCGGTCCGACAGAGTCCGTTTGACACCCGGATCCCACCACTGCAGGACATAATGATCCCGACGCCAGTACAGGCGAACCCTTGACGGAGGCGTGACTCCGGGAGGAAATGTGGTAATCCGTTGCAGCCGATGTCTGTCTCCGTACACCGCCGACCATGAACCTGCAGTCGTGTCCGGGCTTGCATTCGCCGTGCTGCTCAATGATTTTGGGGAGGGACTTCTGTCGTACATCGCGGTGACTTGTCAGAACTCGGGTTCATCAAATTGTTCTGCGAACCAAAGCTAAGACTTGGCGCTCACGGAGCGCTCACAGCGACGGCCGAATTGTGTGAGATATTTCTCTGAGCAGGAGGACAGGAAATGCACCCTTGGGACGAGGTCGCGCGGCGCTATGATCGACTCATGCGCAAATTTGAGTCTGCGACTTCGCAAGAAGAACCGTTGGCGTCGACGTTCTTCACGCCTCACGAACAGTCGCAACTCACTCAATGGCTGACCGACCATGTGGTCCCGCTCGCGGCTTCGTTTACACACAGTGCTCGATTTCGTGGACTAACTGCATGGTCACTGCGGAATCTCTGTCCCGGCTGCCAGACTCCGGCGCGGCAGTCGATTGTCGAGTTTCAAGTTGCATTCCAGACTGCCGTTGAATGTCTGCATGAACTTGTGAAATTGAAGAGCGTTGCAAAGCTTGCGTCAGCAATTCCGCCGCGACTCACGGTGAGTAAAGAGGCTATTGAGATGAGATCCGGGGAGAGACCAAAAACATTCTCGCGGCAGACTTCGGAAGTCCCTGGATTCGAACTGGTGATGGATCAACTAAGTGGACTCTTGGCCGATTCCACCAACGAGTTTTTTCGATCGGAAGACTTCTTTCTGACTCAGCAGGAGTTTGTGCGAGCCGCCGATGGGAAAATGATCCAGAATGGCCTCCTCGTCAGTGGACTCTGGTCACGGCTGGAACCGCTGGGTGATCTCATCGCCCGAAGCGGTCGCCAGCGAATTGAATCTCGACTCGAGTTATTGGCAACAACTCGACGAACCATCTTCTCTCTGCCAATCTCCAAATCTGCAAAAAACTCGCCGCGGTTCCTGACCGAGGCGACAGCCCACACTGATCTGGAGACGCAGTGGGCGCGGCTCAAGGTACTCATCTTTGAAGACGCAGCGTCAAGACTGCGAGACTCCTGTTCCGCGGTGACACAGGTCTATGCCGCATATGGATCCAAACCGGATCTGACATGGCTTGAGCTCTCTGAAGACCGACTGCTCGGCGATCCAGGTTGTCTACCTGTTTTTCTTAGAGGATTCCAGGCGAAGAATCTGTTTGATCGAATCGCTCGTTCCGTGCGGAATCTCGGAAGCGTCTACGATCTCGACGAACCGGAAACCCCTGTTTGGCACGATGCAATTGCTTCCGGAGCTCTCGTCTTGATTGAAGTTGGCCGGCGCGCACATTGGGAGGGAAAGCCGATTGATCTGGGGAAAGGTGATAACAAATGGCGGTTTCTCTGGCTGCTTGCTGATCATGCACGGACTTGCAGGTCGGTGACAGAGCACGACGTGTTCCCGATGAAGCCGGTTGCCCCGAGTGCCATGCCAACTGCCTGGAGCCGACTCACCGAGAAGCTGCCCATCTCACTGGTAAACCTGGTGGAATCTGACCCGAATCAGAATCGGGCATATCGACTGAAACTTGAGTCCGATCGGATCCGCCTCTTTCGTAGGCCGTGATGACCGGCGATTAGAAGCAGGTGCTTCTGCCCGTTCCGTGTCCCACTCGAAGGGTAGCTGATTTCTCACACGGATTCGTACGCGGCGTGAGCGCTGTGTGATTTTCATTTGTTCGACTTCTGGGGAGACCACGCCATGGGCGAGTCTCCCCATTTTGTTGATGGGGGGGACCAATGGCTAGGCATTCCAATACGGCGAGCAAGTCTGATCGGTATGAGTTCGGGAAAGAGAGTCATTCTCACTGCGGCAGCGACGTCCAACCGACTAGCGAATCGGTCACCGTCGATCGCGAACGGCTCTCCAACATGATTGCTACGGGGGAGATTCCGTTCCCCGAAGACGGCGACATCGAACTTGCAATGGCGGTTCGAGTCCGTCGTCGCTGGATACTGATCGAACTTATCGCGAGACAGATCGCCGCAGCGATGGAATGCACGTGGTCAACTCAGGACAAAGGCGAATGAAGCATGATTCGACCATCTTTTGATTTACGTAAACAGTATCGCGTTGTCATCTACGCTCGATACTCGGATCCCAATCAGAATCCAAGATCCATCGACCAGCAGATTGATAGCATCAATCGCGAGATCAAACGACAAAACCTTCCATGGACCGTTGTAGGAATCTATGAGGATTCCGGACTCTCCGGTCGAAAGACTCGTCAGCGACCGGGCTTTCAGAAACTGTGGCGCGAATTGCGTTCGGGTGCCGTACAAGCAGATCTGATCATAGTCGATACGTTCGAACGGCTCTCGCGTGCAGACAATAACGATGAACTGAGGAACAAGCTCCAGCGAGCGGGATTCCTCGTCTTAACGGCCGACAGCCAATTCACGGATCCCACCAGCGTGGCCGGAGAAGCACTGTCGTCCCAAGAGTCGATCCGAGCGAAAACGGCAAGTCGGACTAAGGCCCATGACGTATTGCGTGGCAAGTTGGATGCTGTTCGCCTGAGGCATTGGCCTGGCGGTCCGCCCCCGTTTGGATTCCGCTTGAGAACTATCTTCGCGACAGTCCGAGGCGTCGAGGAGATCGACCATCGAGAATTGGAGCCGAATCCGACCACCACATGGATCGTCGAGTACATCTACCAACTCGCTGATGAGCGGGGCTTCGGCATTTGTCGGATCGCGAAGCAGCTCAATGCGGATGAACGAATTCCCAATTCGATGAAACCATTTCACGATACGACAATAGGAAAAATGCTCGACAATGAGATTTATCGGGGGGTCATGATCTGGAACAAGCACTGTACTGGGATAGTGAATGATACCCGTATTCTTCAGCCGAATCCGCAGTCCGAATGGGAGCGGATCGAGGACTTCTGCCCCGCCATTATTTCCACGGAACGGTGGGAGCGAGTCCGCGCGATCCGTGCCGAACGAGGCGCAAGAATCAAGCGCTCTCGCAATTCGCAGCCCGTCGCCTCGAGAAAAGCAATTCCGACTGCGACCGGATTGGCTCTCAAATACTTGCTGTCGGGTCTGGTACGTTGCGCGCATTGCCATCGAGCGATGGTCGCAGGCAGTCACAATCACGATTTGAAGGGCGGAAAAACCAAACGGTATGTCCGTCATCATTGTCCGGGGGCACGGATCGGCGCCTGTTCTAATCATTGCACCGTACCAGAAGATTGGCTCCGTCAAACAATTGTGGATCTCATTTGCCAGCGGGTCTTCCTCATCGAACGCGTTCCGACGGATGAACCGAATCTCAACCTGCTTGGACTCGCTGACCTGAGGACTAGTGCCACGACACTCAGCGAGAATTGTGCCTTTCAGGAGTTGGTTCGGCAGGTACAGTGTTCATTGGAGCTACGGGAGGCGGGCCGGCCGGAGCGACGCCAGATGCTCGACACCGAACAGCGGGAGTGTCTGGAGAGCCAGCAGTCGTACCTCGTTTCGCTCGGCAAGGCCTCGCTGTCAGCGAACGTCCGTGAATTGGTAGAGAAACAGCTGGACGGAGTCACGACGAGGCTCGTAGAAATCGAACACGAGTTGAGTTCCGACGCTGTTCACCTGGAGCGGATCTCCCAAATTGCGACTCCAGAAGCGGTTGCTGCCAACCTTCAGCGTCTGTCTCAGATTCTCGCATCTAATAACGTGTCGGCTGCGAATCTGTGTCTCGCGCAGCACATCGACACCATCACGTGCAATTCGGATGGGAGGATCATTGTACGAACTTGTAAACTGGGGGCGCTGGCCGAGATGCAGGACTTACTCGGGGAGGACATAAATGCCAGGACAAACCTGGCGGAGATCGAACGGCCTGCCGCTTTCCTCGGAACACCTCAGCGGCGGCCTCGACGAGATACGGGCGCGGTCTTTGAGGAGGAAGATGACGCGAATACCGCCAATGAGTTCGGAAATGATCCGCATCGGTTCGAGGGATTGGGACCGGAGTGGTTTTGGCACGACGAGTTTGCGATACCCGTGAAGCTATCTTGGCCCGAAGAGCATGCCATTGAGGTGGCGCAATCGCGATTGGCGGAACCCTGTGGGATTGCGAAATTAGGCAAACGCTTCGGAAAGAGCAAAGATACTATCAGAGATGCACTCGAGATCGCCAAAGAGCAGGGTGTGGACGCCACACGAATTGACGGCCGAAAACTGCAGCCCCATTGGCCCGAGTGCCACGCGGAAGAAGTCGCAGAGTACTTCCGACAGCCCAACGCGACGATGCCTGACGCGGTCAGGCAGTTCAAGAAGTCAGATACTTGGATTCGCAAGGCACGCAGAATCGGCGAAGCACGATCGGCGGCGCAATCAACGATTATTCCCCTTTCGCAATCGGATCAATCTAATAGTGCGGATGACGGCTTAGCTGACGACGCAGCGTAACAGTGCTTGATCCTCATTGGTAATAAGACCCGGTGGGCATTCCTCGACTAACGAGAGTGCCCACCGGGTCTACTTTTACTTAGCCATCACGGGGAGGTGTGGGCGAGAACACAAGGCGACGCCGTCCTTTTGAGCCCGATTGGATCGGCGTCGCCCATCGCCTGCTTTACGTAAGATGCAGCAAGTCCGTGACTTACCATATCGTCGTACGACAACGTATTTCACAGCGTACATGGTCATGTACGGGGTGGAATACTCGAATACTTTCCATTCAACTTCGCCGGTGATGCCTGACACACTGGGCTACCCCGCTTCCACAATCTTGCATTCGCGCTCCAAGAGCGAGCGTCGGTCTACGAAACCGAAGGAGTCCAGACGGAAAACGCAGGGACGGTTGCAATCGCAGTCAACTTGATGTCAAATCAGACGACATTGTCAGGTTCTGTGTTGAATCGGGATCCACGTGCCATAGGAGAGATTACGTGACTACTTCTCGCGTACTGGCGGCTATTTCCTTTCCTTTATTGACCTTTGCTTGGGCGCATGCCGAGACATACGAGGTAAGGTACCATCGTACCGTAACGATGACCAATGCCGAGGCAGACACGATTTTTAATGCTGCAGTGACCGTACTGCGCTCAGATGGTGCGGGTGATGTCAATTGTGTGATCGACTGGACGCGCGATGACGATGTCGAGGTTTTTACGGACGGGGACGGATCAATTGATGATCGAGCCGAACTCACTGCAGTTCTCAATCGCGAAGGCAACATTAAGGTCGTGCAGTTTATCAACTATTGCGGTGGTCCCAATGTCTCAGCGGTCGGCTGCGGCGAGACTCCCGGCGAAGATTTTGCTGTAGAAAAGACGATAGCAGCCAATATTGCGGGAATTGTGTGGGTGCATGAGTACGGCCATAACAAAGGGCTTCAGCACCGTAACGGTGCCACGAACGTTATGGCTGATGCGGTCGGGCCGGGAAATCGATTCATCAACCAGCCCGAGTGTGATGCATATAGGACTTCCGGGTTGAACAGACGGGTGCCGGCGCTGGTTGCTGGGAATAAAGAGCACGAAGGCGAAATCGCTCCCGAGGGCGCCGTCGAATATGTGCGTAAGCTTCACATTCGGGGAATCGACTGGTCGCACGCAGCCAGGATTTCTAAGGAGTCGGTCCCGACTCTGCTCAAAATGCTGGCCGACCCGAAGGATCGGGCCTATCAAGCCAATATCGTTACGGTGTTATGCATTATCGGTGATGATGAGACCGCGAAGTCTTTGATCAAGTACTATGAGGAAGGTGAGGGGCCTCTGGAAGTCGATGATTACTCCGGGCGATTGGCCGTACTAATGCATCTCGGAAATCTACTCAATCGAGTGGATAGCGATTCGGCTTGGCGGTTCGTTTTGGCGAACTCGAAGGCGAGTGATTCGCGTCCAGCGAAAGTGAAATGGTCGCGACCGGGATTTGCCCAAGGAAATCCTGACGAGAAATTACTACAAAATATGGCGATCTGGGCCTTGGGAATTTCCGGGAAACCCCGTGCGATGGAGGCGTTGCAATCTCTTCGCAAGCAAGATGATCGATCTAAGGAAACTGCATCCATAATTAGGGAGGCAATGGTATTGAATTCCACCATACGTGAAAAGGGAATGAGTGGCTATCTTGAAGAGCGCGCTTCTCACTAGAAAGCTCGTTAAGTGAGAAACCAGCGGTTTCGTGTCACTCGGCCGTCTGATAGCCCGGTTGACGGGGATCGCCCCCTGTTTCTCTCGCCACTTCAAGGTTCTTCGCTAATCGTAATTCGATTGCGGCCGGTCCAATGCCACTTTGAAGAAGTTTGTGTTGTCATGGAATCGAGGATCTGCGTGAGGCAATTCCCCGCCGGTTGCTCATCCTCGAGGAAGACCACCGGCTGAGCGCCGATTTCCGGCGGGATGTCGAACACGATCCCTTGATAGCGCCCAGATCCTTCGATTTCGCGGATTTTCGCAGTCGGATTCGTGAGATGATTGATGATGACTTGCAATGCTCGCGGTTGGGTCAACAGTAAAGGTTTGTCTTCGTCGGAAATGGACCGCAAGGAGATTTGCAGACTTTCCAGTGACACCTGCTCGACGTCCGGCATGCCGAAGAAGGGCGAGGGAACGAAATCAAGATTGCACATGCCGGAGGGACGGTAACGGTCGTCGGGGTCGGCAAAGTAGACCTTGGGTATGCGGCCGAGGCGATTTTCGGCGATGTCCAGGCGAGATTCGGCAGTACTCAGAAGAATTTCACCCTGACTCATTTCGTCCCTGAACGCTGCGGGCCGAATTCGGACTTGTCCCGGGTCGGGGGGGAGAAAACTAATTAAAGGTTGAGGACTAGCGACAGCCCTACGAAGGCTGAGATAGTTGTCCCAGCCAGCATCGTTGCGATGCAATTCGTAAGCTAAGAGGTTGAAGGCGTCGGGCGTGCCGGTTTCTGGCGCCTCTTCCCACAAGGCGAGCAAATTATTCGGGACCGCCATGTGCAAGTAGTTGGGACTGCCGGACACAAACAGAATGTACTCGAAGCCCGCCGCCTCTTGTCCTAAAATCCCCAAGTCGCTGAGATCGTCACCATTAGGCGGCTGGTTTCCGTCGACCAGCGTGACGTTGACGGCACGCGACTCACCATGATAGGGGGTCGCGGGGGAAAAAGACTTTAAAACTTTCAACATGTAGTTTCGATTGCTGGGCCAACGATGGTTCTTCACCACCCGCGCTAGGCGGATCACTCGAAACCGGAGCAAGCCGGACATCTTCTTCGGCAGATCATTACCCGTCGCCGGGGCAAAGACGATGGGCGCTTCCGGCATGGTCGTGACGTCATACCTATCGTAGGACGGCGTGGAAATGCGATCCGGCCCGACTATGGTTTTCTCCCATTCGGCTTGAGTCCAGACGCCCGTCGTCGGCAACGGCGGCAGCGACTCTCCTGCGGGAAAGCTGGTGTCGTCTTCCGCGTCTTCCGCGGAGTCATCTTTCAACAGTTCTTGTTTGCGCGGAAACTCTTCGCGCGGATACTCTTTGAGTTGATCGCGCCGAAGCTCATCCCCTTTGACCTTGTCCCGGTGATCTTGCGGTTCGTTTTTCATGCCGGCTCCAGTTTGATTTGCTTGATCTCATCGAACACGACCGCCCCGGTGATCAGGTATTTGACCAGATACAGATCGGCGTTGTGAATCGGTGGCGCCTCGTCCAGCGACGGCAGGCCGAACTCGAGCGATTCGCGATTGTCTTTCACCACGAAGCGGAAGACCGTTCGGAAACCGTCGAAGACGATGTCGCCCTGACCCTTGGTGACCGGCGCCGAATCGCCGAACAACAACGTCCGCTGCATCGCAAAGAGTTTGTCGTCGGCAGGCGTGGTCTGTGGGACGATGGCTACGGCCGCCAGCTTGGGCGAGAGCAGGCAGGGATTCAAGAACTTGATCTGCTTCGGCTCGGGATAGACGTCCGCGAACGAGCCCCGCACGGCCAGTTTGTTCGGGCTGATGAACTGAGTCCGACCAGCCCACGTGAATTGCAGCAAGGGGCGATCCTTGTCGGTCTGCCAGTCAAACTCGCGCGGCGGATCGAAATCGCCGCGGAGCGTCCAGACGGTGAGCCCGTCGATCTTGCGGGTCGTGAAAGGGCGCACGTCGTCCACGGGAATGTGCGTGTCGGTCTCGTCCTTGCCGAACGAATTGATCCGGAAATAACTTACCTCGAGCGGATTCACACGATTTCCGGCATAGCTGCGGCGATAGATCTCGAACGATTTGGCGTCGATGCGGCGGATAAACCACCGGTCGCCGTTGGCCGCGGTGTTGCCTTCGCAGCCGTCGATTTCGACTTGGTCGCGATCGCCCAAGTTGTGGTCGGTCGTCGTCGTGACGACCATCGGCGATTCGTTCGTCACGTTGTCAATATACAGGGTGTTGCCGCCATGCCGGACTTTGCCGCTGGAACCGACACTGTCGCCGTTCGCAAAGCTGGGACGAAATAGGGACAAGTCACCGGCAGGCAGCGTGACCAACATGGTCGTACCATTGGGCGGCAGTTGGGTGAGCACGGTTTGCGGCAAGGTCACGTTGTCCCCTGCGACCGTGACGGCGACATCGTTCAGCCGGCCGGCGTTCCAGCGCAGATCGAGCGCGTAATCGCCGGAGGCGATTCCGTGGTTGGTCACCAAGACGATCTTGAGGTTGGAGGGATTGGACGAGTTAAGCACGCCCGGTTTGGTCGCATCAAGAAGACACCAGTCGCCGACGAGATGTTGCGAGTCGTCCTCGTCGATCTTCGAAATACGAATGTAGTCGCCGTGTCGCAGGTTTCCCGATTCATTCTGGATCTGCGCCGGCAGTTCGCCGCCCGGCAAAATGAGCCGATCCTTGCGTGCCGGCGAGGCCTGCACGTACGGGCGCACGCGGCTGCGAATTCGTTGCCACGTTCCCAAGTTGGTGACGGCCGCTCCCGTGCCTTGAACTTCGACCGTCACCGCAAAATGCGTGTTGTCGAGAACCAGCGGACGGAAGTTCGTGTTGAGACGATCATGAATCGGTACGTTGTCCCTAAGATCAAGGACCGAATCGGCATCGAGCGCGACGGGGTCACCTTCCCATTCAATTACCATCGGAGATTCATTGGACGCTTGTTTGATTGTCCGAGTATACGTCCCAACCGTCCAGGTAGCAGAAACGCCGGTTTGAATCCGGCCTGTGGGCTCCGAATCTCGACGTAAATACACCTCATAAGTCGTGGCAAAATCCGGCGTCCGCACGACTCGCCAATGGTCGCGATTGAAGAGCGGGTCGTCGTGGCCGGCAATTTCCACAACGTCGCCGCTCTGCGGGAGCAATTGTTTGTCGACGTCGGCGAGGATTTTGACATCGACGGTGACGGACGTATCCAACTTCGGACCGCTCCCGCCCGCAAACTCAATTATGTCCCCCGCCGCATTGGCCGTGACCACGTTGATCTTGGCGCCCAGGCGTTCCTTGTCCGCCCAGCGGAGCGACACGATGTCATCCACGGCAAAGCCGTGGCGGTCGACAGCGACCTGGATCTTGTCATTGTCCGTGATAGCTCCGTGACTTGCGGGGAACAACTGAATCTTGAGCGGCGCGCCGGCGCTGTTTTCAAAGTCGACGATCTCCTGCTCGGGATCGGCGACCACCACATGCTTGTGCAAATCGGAGACGCGCGAGACCACAAAGGTCTTCGCGGGCAACACGACCGGAATCTTATTCGCCGAGCCCTCGTTCTTTTCCAGCTTGTAGGCCGGCACCGACTGATCGGCCGGGAGAATGTCGAACAAGTCCTGGTTGAATTGCACCAATAATTGCAGCGGCGTATCGGTGATCTTCAATCCGGAGGTGACGTACTCCAAGTTCCGTCCCGCCGCTCCCGCGCGGAGTTGCTTGAGTTCGACGGTGTTGCTCACCGCTGTCGACGTCACCTCTAGTAGTTGCGGACTCGCTCCCGCTCGCCGCCCAACATACTCGAAGAACAGCGGCTGTCGCCGCAAAGGCCCGCCGCTGACGACGATGCTGTGCGTGCTGATCCGATTAAGCCAATCTTGAATCTCGGAGTTCGTGACCGTCGGGGAGAAATCTTGACTCTGCGAACCGTCTTTCAGGGTAAAGATTTCGGCCGGATTCACCACCTCGATCCGCAAAATCTGCAACTCATTCACGCCTTGCACGATGTCGACTTCCCCGAGGACTTCGTCCCAGGTGAACGCCAGGCGGGCAAAGTCGCGCGTGCTTAGCCGGCTCAAATCCAATTCCATCGACAGCACTGCCTTGGCGCCGACCATGCGGCTGTTATCGACCTCGAGCGGGATCCGGCCCGGCGCGACCAGGACGATCGAGACGGGTTGATCGGGCAACTGTCCGCCCAGGACGACGACGTTCTCCGCCGTCAATCCGGTGGCGTTCACCAACTTGAGAATCAGATTGGCGTTCGATTCATCGAAGTCGATTTGCTCCGGCGCGTTGGAGTTGTAGGTCAGCTCAAAGGTGCTGCCGTTCTCCGGGGCGCCGACGATCCGCAGTTCCTGAAGCACGATTTCATCGCCGAAAGAAACAACGGCTGCGCTGCCGTTTTTCATGCCCGAGTTATCGACGTCGAGCAATTCGCGCTCGACGCCGATCAGGAGGATGTCCACTTCGGTCGGCAACGGTCCGCCGGTAACGACCACTTGCTCCGGGGGCAGCCCGGTCGCCGCCACGAGCTTGGCTTTGATTTGGACCTTGTCGGCTTCGAAGGCGATTGGCTGCGTGGCGGAGAAGCCGCGGCGGGCGAGCGTGAACGTGCTGCCCGCTGTCGGAACTCCGTTGACGATGAGCTTTTGAACGCAGAGGTATTGATGCAGAATGATCTTCGCCGTCACGCAGTCGCGGATCCGCACGTGCTGCGGCTCGCGACAAGCGACGTCGGTCGCCGGCTCCAGCGTCAATTGGAATTGATCTTGTTCCAGGCGGCCGACGCGGGCTTGAATCAATTGATGGAACACGGCCCCGGGCTTGTCGAGCGCGTAGCGAACCTCGAACGTCCGCGGCAGGAACAAATGGTCGATGTCCCGCGGATCGATCGCGCTGTCCAAGCCGGGATCCGGCAGGCCCTCGACCGATCGGCGTTCCGTTTTCGGCAGGAATGAGAGACTCTTCATCTGGCGGAAGGCGGTCGCTTCGAGCATCCGCACGGCCGGATGCTCGTCGGACGCAAACCGATCCGGAATCGGATTGTGTTCGCCGTCGCGCGGTAACGCCCGGCGGAATTGCAACCGTCGGAGCGGCGTACACGGGCTGGTGCGGAACGGTTCTTGGCCGGGCTCGCCGGGCAGATAGCGCCGCGACATTTCGATGCGGAGAATCCGGCGGCACTCCTCGGGCCGCAGGACGCGAAAATCGAGCGTCGGCTGGTCGTCGGCCGCCGCCGTCGTCGCGGTCGCCCTCGTCGCGAGCGGGTCGAGTTGCGTCCGGCCGAAGGCCTGCTGTAACCGGTCCGCCTCCGATTCCGAACCGGCATGGTCGAAGAACGGAGAAGACACAAAGCGGAGGTGATTGACGCCGACGCCGTCCAGTCGCCGCAACAGGGCCACGCCCGCCGCTCCCTTCTTGGACAGCAAGTCGCGTAGCGGCGCGTCGGTGGTCGTCGTTCCCGTATCGGGCACGGTCTTGTTTTCGACGGCCTTGAGCACGTCGTGCTTCACCTCCACGATCACGGCCGAGACGGCGGTGATCTCGACGGGCAGTTTGGAGTAGACCGTGATGTGGACGGGAGCGACCTTAAATTGTCCGCCGGTGACTTCGACCGTCGCGCCCGGAATTTGTTTTTGTACCGCGCTCCGGATTTCCTCGTTCGAGTCGTCGGCATCGATCGACACGGGCACGGGCGCCCCGTTGTCGATTGCAATCGAGAGCGAATAGCTCGTCGCGGCGGAATTCGCGCGCAGGATAAACGATTGCACGTCGCGCGGCCGAAACAGATTGAGGAGTGATTCGGTCGCTAACAATTCCCCCCGGAAGACGTTCAGACTTCGGTCGTCCTTCTTCGCGGAGTAGCGCCGGCCGGCGCTCGTGAGGTCGTCGCTCGTGATCGTCCATTCCGCTCCGGCTGTGATCGACGTTACTTCAGGGTTCTCGGAGAGCGGCGCGTCGAACGCCGCGAACCAGCGGAGCAGCGTCGGCGAGACCGTGCCGTTGTCGAGAGCATCGAAGTCCGTGTCTTCCAGCTTGGTCGCGCTGAAGAAAAACTCGCTCGCAACGGCCGGCGCGGCGGGCTTGAGCCACAGATCTTCGGTGAGCAACTGCACGCGATTGCCGTCGTTGACGATCGGCCGCAGCGCCCAGTTCTGAGGGGTCAAGAGCAGTACGTCTTCGAGCCCTTTCGTGGGGAAGGGGAGAAACGCCTCTTCGCCAATGTCGTACCGCAGCCGAGTTCCCAGCCCCGCTCGATGGACGACTTGCACCGTCTCCGCATCCTGCCGCGGCACCTTGCGGACAGCGCCGGTTTCCAGATTCAAATCGAGCGGAACGTCAAATTCGTCCACGCGGCCGAGTGCTAGCCGCACGTCGCCGCCGGTGAGTTGGAGCGCGGGCTTCGCAAAAATTTCGATCCCCGCCTGATCGAGACGTTTCCGGCCCGCTTCCACGACGCGCATCGCGCGGTCCAGACAGACCAGGTTTCTGTCCGCGGAGTTACCCAGTCCCACCGTGACCGCATTGATCCAGTGGGTGTCGTCCAGGAGTTCGAACTGGGGCGTGGTCGGGTCGTCGGAAACATGGAATCGGCAGGGAGCTTGGATTTGCGACAGGAGTTCGCCCGCTCCGCCCGCGCCGGCGCCGCCGATCGTGCAGGATCGATTGAGGCGGGCGTCGCCGTCCTCTTCCACGCTGACGATTTCGTAGATGCCCTTGGTGAAGTTGGTTCCGGAATTGATCTGGATTTCGCACCCGATCATGTCCTTCGTAAATTTGCTCGCCGAAGTTAAGACTTTCCCGTCGCTATCGGTGGACAGGTCGGTCCGTTGAATCGGCTTCAAGAGCAGGGCGATGCCGTCCGCGGGTCCGGAAGCGGTGTTGCGGCAGGGGCGGTCCAGCTCAATCCGCTTCGCGTTGATAAACGCCTGGACTGTGTACGCGCCCGGCAAGAACTCGGTTCCGCTCCGGAGGTGCAGGATTTGATTCACCATGTCAACGGTGAATCCGCCGGCGTCGTGGATGAGTATTTTACGGTTGATTGCCGTTCGCAGGCCGTCGAACGTCTTCGCTTCGGAGGCGGCCTCGCGCACGATCATCGTGCCGCTCGCGAGAGCGTCTTCGGGAAAACCGCCGCTCGTCAGCGCCGACGTCGATTCGAGGAAGAGTTGGAGATTGCCGATCCGCGTCGTTCCGTTCGCCTGTAACACGCGCGAGTCGTTGCGGGAGGCAAACCACGTTTCTTTGCCGACGGTTCCTGCCGTGACGTCGATCCGCACCAACGGGCCTTGGAGAAGTTGCGTGCCGCCTCCGCTCGTGACGACGACGTTCGCCTGGGCGTCGGTCTTCGTTGTCGTGCGGAGGTGGATCGCGTGCAATTCGGGGACGTCGATATTGCCTTCCGGCGCGAGGATCAGCCCGTCCCGACCTTCGCGGGCGGAGGTCGGCCGGGCGAAGAAGCAGCGGTGAATTCCTTGTTGCAGCTGCGCCAAGGCGCGCTCCTGAGGCGCGCCTTGCGGCGTGAAGCGGAGGTCGATCTGCCGGGCCCGCGTGATCTCGGCCGAGAAGGTGACGAGATCGGTATTCAGGGGCGTGTTGAGCACGACGGGCAGTTGGAATTCCGGACTGCGTTCCTTGAGCGAGCTGACGCGCAGGACCCGCTGCGGCGTTTGAATCGCCACGCGCGTTGCGGTCCGCGTGAGCAATTCGATTCCGACCCCGGAGCCTTGCAAGGCGAACGACTGCGTCTCGTGCGGAATGTCGAACTCG
>JBBPIS010000056.1:0-43584 GCA_038040225.1 Planctomycetota bacterium | reverse complement strand
CGCCAGCCGCTACGGATCCCGAAGTGCGGGCCGCACGCTCGGGGGCCCCGGATCCCCCCTCGGCAACCGGGGCCACCTCGCCGCTTGCGGCGGGCATTTCGACGGTATACGCTGACACACTGTCGTTGGATGACTGAATGAAAAGCAGACCGGCCGTGCCGGTAGGCTCGTTGCGAAGTAAGCCGACGTGATCGAATGCCCGCGGGTGTTCTGTTACGTCGGCTTTTTTGTTTGCGGTCGCAATCATCCGGTGATCCCATCCTCGAACAGGCTCAGTGTCTAAACCCAAAGGAGCGGTGCCATGAAAAGAGAAACCAAGCCAGGCTGTACGCTGGTGATTGTGGGAATTTTTGTGATCGCCGGATTTGCCAGTCCGTCTCTGGCGGAGGTGCCGAACAAAAAAACCGACGCCCCGGCTGCCGACAAACCGAGGGATGCGGCCCGCGATTCACTTGCGATGATGAGTTTCGCCCCCATGTGGAGGCCCGTTCCCAAGTTCCCCATTGATCCCAATGCTCAGGAAGCCAATCCCATTCCTTCCCATATCTACAGCGTGATTTGGCAGCCTCAGTGGCAGAAGGAGTTGGATCTCTCGGCCGATCAGATGCAGTCGCTGCTGCCTATCAAAACCAAGGCGCTGGCCGACACTCAACGGAACATCGAGCAATTCAAGAAATTGTCGCCCGAAGAGCAGAAAGCCGAGGTGAAATCATGGGCGGGGAAGCCCGCGCCATGGCGTCAGCAATTCGAAAGTGAGTATCGCAAACAGATCGAGTCCATACTGACGCCCCAGCAGGTGCAGACAATTAAAGCTCATACATTTCCCGAGTATGCGGTCAGCTTGTTGTACGATCCCAGGGTGCGTCAGGAGATTGCCTTCAGCCCGGATCAGGAAAACCGCGTTCGTGGCCTTGTCCACGAGAGGTTCGCTCGGATTCAAGAGGAGTCCCTGAAGCGTGCCGAAAAGGTTTGGGGGCTGTTGAGTCCGCAGCAGCAGGCCGAGCTTCCCGAGGTCGTGAAGCGCCAAGGACCGACATCTGCGATCTTGTCGATCGGCTGGGATCTGGGTTTCAACTTCGACAATTTCGTAGCCCGTTACCCGATGCTCGCCCAATCGCCCGTGCGCGAACGCCTGCGACTCAGCCCCGAGCAAGCCAAGCAGTTGCAGGCGGTCATGGCCGACGCCGGTGCCCGGGTGAAGAAAGCCCGCCAAGAAGGAGAAGGAAACCCGCCAGGTGCGGAAGACGACGACCAGAAGCGGGTGGACGCCATTCTCACCCCGGAACAGTTGACGATGCTCGTCGAGATCAACTTCCGCAGGCAGGTGGTGCTCGCGCTAGGTTATCCGGAAAAGAGGGAATCGATCGGTATGACCGACCAACAGCAGGCCGATCTTCAGCGGCTCGACAAGGAATCCTCCGAGCAACAGTACCGCATCGACCGCGAGATGCTCGGCAAGGTGCTGGAAATTATTACGCCCCCTCAGCGCGAGCAACTGATCGCGGAGATCGATCGGAGAGGCGGGTAGACCGCGGGGTGGCGGGGTGGCCCAGACGCAGCTTTGGCGTCTGGGTGCATTGGCACAAGAGGTTGATTGCCGATCGAGTGGCTGAAATCTTTCCTCCTGTCGCACTGCGACTCGGACGCTCAAAGCCGCGTCCGAGCCATCCAGCGGCGAGTGTCGGACTCATTCCGCGAGGCGTTTGAGTTGGCGAGTCCAGAGTGTCGCCTCGTCGGTCAGGCCGTGGTCGGTGGCGAACTTGGCGAGGGCCTTTGTCCGTTTCACGGGATCGGCTCCGCAGGTCCACCAGATTTTGGGCTGGCATTCGGGACAGAACTCCAACGGTTGCCGGTCGCTTTCCTCACGACTGCGGGAGCCGTTCATGCAACATTCGCAGGCGGAGCAATGCGGGATGCCGAGCATGTGACCGGTTTCGTGGACGGCAGTCTTCAGCGTGCGCCGCAGGCAGAGTCGATACGCCGCGGCACTCATGCGCGGGTCGCCGTTGCGGTGCAGCGACCAGACGCCGACTCGATCGATCAGCGACGCCTGACCGAAGACCCAGTTGAGGTCTCCGGGCCAGAGGTCACACGTGACCAGTCCGATCACAGCGACCGCATCCTCCGGACGCTGCGGCTTGAGGATGTCGTTCATGATCCACGTCGAGAGGACCTGCTCCTCGTCGTCCCGCATCCGGCGAGCCGTATCCGGGATGTCACCCAGCGGCCGGGCTTCCTGCAACGTGATCGGCATGCCGAAGAAGTGCCCCATGAATTCGGCCGTCTGCTCGACGAGACGCTGCTGAGTCTGATCGAACTCACCGAGCGGCTGGACATAGATCGTCTGGTACTCGTCCCTCAGCGGCGTTCGGCCTCGGGCTTGAACGTACTGCCCGAAGGTTTGACCTCCCTCGGGAAAGCGTTCGAGCCAGTCGCCCGGTTGGTTCGGCTTCTTCTTCTCATGCAGCGACCGGATGAGTTCGATCTGCGCGAGCAGCGGCTCGAAACTGGCGGGCAGCGCGACCGCAATGGCCGCGTCCGGGCTGCCGACCTCCAGGCGCTGCTGATACCACAGAACCGAGCCATACACGACGGCACCGAGCAACAGCAGCGAAGTCACGAGGCGTGGCATGAGTCACCGCACGGGAGTGTGGGTGCGAACCGGACACGACCCTGTCATCCCACATTCGGTCGTTTGAGAATGTCGCGTGCCCGCACCTCATCGACCTTGGCCAGCAGTCGTTTCAGATCCTCGACCTGGTGGTCTTCGACGCTGATCTGGTGGCGCGAGTCCGTCGGAATGCTGGCCACCACAACCGCCAGGCAGATCACGGACAGGAACAGCCCCATCAACGACCATCTCACCTGAACGGCCAACTCCGACACGAGCGGACTTTCCACTGTTCCGCCTGAGACATAGGCGGACAACAGACAAATCATCGGCAACAGGACAACCACGATGTTCGAGAAGGCCAACCAGAATCGGGCGCGGTCTACGGACTGACAACGGTCGTTCAAGATGCCTCGCATCGGCCCGCGCAGGTAAGCCACCGTCGCCAGGCACGAGATCGCAGTGACAACCACAGACCAGATGAGAGCGTATTCGGCGTTCGTGTAGCGCATGACCGGTCTCCTCAAAACGCGAAGTGGCTTGAATCTCCCGGGGAACCCCGAGGTCGATGGCACAACGATAACCGTTTCATCCGAGCTTTGTCGCGATCAACTGCTCCAGCTTTACGATGTCGGCGGAGAATTTGCGGATGCCCTCGGCGGTCTTCTCGGTCGCCATCGCGTCGTCGTTCAGTTGGAGGCGGAATGTTTTTTCGTCGAGCGTCACTTTGTCGAGGGACAGCGACTTGGCGGCGGCCGCGTCGAGCTTCTTTGTGAGGGGATCGGTCGAGGCCGCGAGTTCGCCCAGCAGCGCGGGGCTGATCGTGAGGAGGTCGCAGCCCGCCAGTTCGGTGATCTCACCCTTGTTGCGGAAGCTGGCTCCCATGACCTCGGTCTTGTAGCCGAACTTCTTGTAGTAGTTGTAAATCTGAGTGACCGACTGGACGCCGGGATCTTCCGCGCCGACGTAGTCCCGCTTCATCGCGGCCTTGTACCAGTCCATGATTCGTCCAACGAAAGGCGAAATGAGCTGCACGCCCGCCTCGGCACACGCCACGGCCTGCGCGAACGAGAACAGCAACGTCAGGTTGCAGTGAATCCCCTCGCGTTCGAGGGCTTCCGCGGCGCGAATCCCCTCCCAAGTCGAGGCGATCTTGATGAGCACCCGCTCACGGGAGATGCCGTTCTTTTCGTAGAGGCCGATCAACTGGTGGGCCTTGGCGATGCTCCCCTGCGTGTCAAACGACAATCGCGCGTCGGTCTCGGTCGAGACCCGACCGGGGACGATCTTCAAAATCTCCATCCCAAAATTGACGAGCACGTCGTCGATGATGCCCTCGACCCGCCTCGCCCGCGTCAGCCCCGGGCCCCTCCGCTCCGCGACCGCCTTGTCGACGAGATGCGCATACTCGGGCTTGGACGCGGCCGCGAGAATCAGCGACGGATTCGTCGTCGCATCGCGCGGCTGATACTGCTTCATCGACTCAAAGTCGCCGGTGTCGGCGACCACGGTGGTGAACTGTTTCAATTGGTCGAGCTGAGTGATCGGCATGGGAAGTCTTTCTGCTGTTGTAGAGTGGGACGAGTCTTCGAAGGCCCAAGTGATCTCGACAAGTCATGCACCGCGAAGACATGGCCCACTCTAACAATTCGAGTTTACTTTCTCTTCGCAATTGCGCGCTGTACGGCGGTGCCCATGTCAGCGGGGCTTTTGGCGACTTCGACTCCAGCCGCTTCCAGGGCCGCTTGTTTTTCGGCGGCAGTGCCGCTGCCGCCGGAGATGATGGCTCCCGCGTGGCCCATGCGCTTGCCGGGGGGAGCGGTCGCTCCCGCGATGAAGGCGGCACACGGTTTCGTCACGTGAGCTTTGATGTACTCGGCGGCTTGGATTTCGGCGTTGCCACCGATTTCGCCGATCAGCAGGATCGCTTCGGTTTGCGGATCGGCTTGGAACAGTTCGAGGAGGTCGATGTATTTCGTCCCGATGATCGGGTCGCCGCCGATGCCGATGGCGGTCGACTGGCCGAGGCCCACGTTCCCCAATTGCCAGGCTGCTTCATACGTCAGCGTGCCGCTCTTACTGATGAGTCCCACGGGGCCGGGCTGGTGGATGTAGCCGGGCATGATGCCGATCTTTGCCACACCGGGAGTGATGATACCGGGGCAGTTCGGCCCGATCAGGCGGCTCTTGCTCCCCTGCATGGCTCGATGCACGCGAGCCATGTCGAGGACCGGAATCCCCTCCGTGATGCAGACGATCAACCCGATCCCCGCATCGTTCGCCTCGAGGATCGCGTCGGCGGCGAATGGCGGCGGAACGAAGATCAGCGAGCAGTTGGCTCCCGTCTTCCTGACCGCCTCTTCGACCGTGTTGAAGACGGAGAAGCCGTCGATCTCGGTGCCCCCTTTGCCGGGAGTACACCCGCCGACGAAGACGTTCTCACCGGGACGATGCTCCTGGGCGTAGGCCCGGCACTGTTGAGAGTGAAACAACCCGGACTTGCCGGTGATGCCCTGACAAATGATTTTCGTGTGCTTGTCGACGAGGATGCTCATGAAATAGCTCTTAGCTTTAGCGGTTAGCGACGGAGGGAAGATGTAAGAGGTTGAACCACGGAACTCACGGAAGAACACGGAAAGAAAATTCTGCCCCGAGCCCCTTCCGTGCCTTTCCGTGTGTTCCGTGGTGAGATGTTTTATGCCCCGAGTGACGCGACGGCTTTCTTGGCGGCGTCGGTGAGGTCGGTGCCGATGGTGATCTTCTTGCCGCTGTCGGCCAGCATTTTTCGGGCGAGTTCCACGTTGGTCCCTTCGAGGCGGACGACGAGCGGAACCTTGATGCCGATGTTGTCATAGGCCGACAGCAGTGCGGTGACGATGGTGTCGCACTTCATAATGCCGCCGAAGATGTTCACCAAAACCCCCTTCACGTGCGGGTCGGCGAGAATGATGCGAAAGGCTTCGGTCACCTGCTCGACGTTCGCGCCGCCACCGACATCCAGGAAGTTGGCCGGTTTGCCGCCGTGGTACTGGATGATGTCCATCGTGCTCATCGCCAGACCCGCTCCGTTGACGAGGCAGCCGAGGTTGCCATCCAGCTTCACATAGCTGAGGCCCGCCGCAGCGGCCTGCACCTCCATCGGCTCCTCTTCGTTGAGGTCGCGGAGCGGCGCGAGGTCTTGATGTCGGAACATGGCGTTGTCGTCGAAGCTGACTTTCGCGTCACCGACGAGCAGTTCGCCCTCGGCCGTCACGACGAGAGGGTTGATCTCGACCATGCTGCAATCGCGGTCCAGGAAGAACCGGCAGAGTTGCTTCAGCAGTTTCTCGGCATTGCGGACGGCGACGCCATCCAACCCGAGCCGGTACGCCACGTTGCGGGCTTGATAGCCGAGCAGCCCCGCTTCGACATCGAACGCCTCGTGAACGATCTTCTCGGGCGTCTTGTGCGCCACCTCTTCGATGTTCATGCCCCCCTCGGACGACGCGATCAGCATCGGCCCGCCCGATTCGCGATCGACGACGACGCCGAGGTACAGCTCCTTCGCGATCTTCAGGCCCTCTTCGATCAGCAGCACACTGACCTGCTTGCCTTCCTCGCCCGTCTGGATCGTGACGAGCGTGTTGCCGAGCATCTTCGCCGCGTTCTCGCGCGCCGCATCGGCCGACTTGACGAGCACGACGCCGGGCTGATTCGGCTGTTCCTTGAAGCGGCCTTTGCCGCGACCGCCCGCGTGAATCTGAGACTTCACCACGGCCAGTTCTCCGGCCAGTTGAATGAACCCGGCTGCCGCCTCCTCGGGTGTCCTGGCCACGACGTTGCGGGGCACCTTCACCCCGGCTGCGGCCAGCAGTTGTTTGGCTTGATACTCGTGAATCTTCATCGGTTTTCCTGCAAGACATTCGGTTCAGGTGAGCGCATTCGGTCGAGGGGCGGAATGATAGCCACCGCGCGGAGAATGTTCTAACGAGGGCATCACAGACAAGAATCGGCGTCCGCTTTGGCTGGCGTCGTTTCGCGGCTATCATCGTCGCCGATCTTGAGTCACCTCTTCCAGACTGACAACAACGATGCTGAAGCACATTCCTCCCTGCCTCTCGCCCGAACTGATGTCCGTGCTGATGCGGATGGGTCACGGAGACGAGATCGTTCTGGCCGACGGCAACTTTCCGGCCGAATCACACACCCAGCGGATCGTGCGGGCCGACGGACACGGCGTCCCCGAGCTCCTGGATGCGATCCTGAAGTTCTTCCCGCTCGACACGTTCGTCGATCACCCGGCCAGCGTGATGGAACCGGTCGATCCGACCACGCCCGAGCCGTCGATCTGGGTCGAGTACCGCACGCTGCTGCAAAAACACGAGGGCCGCGAAATCGAGTTGCGCCCCGTCGAACGGTTTCGGTTCTACGACTTCGCCCGTGCCGCGTATGCCATCGTCGCAACCGGCGAGACGGCGATCTATGCGAATCTGATTTTGAAGAAGGGCGTGGTGGCGGGTTGATGGTCGAGGGTTGAAGGTTGAGAGTCGAAAACGATTGCCAGCCCGAGACCGGACATCGACGATGCCGCCGCTTCCTGACACCGACTCCAAACTGCATTCTTTCCATCAACCCTCAACCTTCGACCATCAACCACCATGAAAACTGAAGCCGTTCTGGACGATCTGCGATCCCGCGTGCTGGCGGGATACCCCCTGCTCTTTCTCAAGACGTGGGAGGAGGACCGGTGGGAGCGGGAACTGGCTGAGTTGGTACTCGAACTGGAACGCGGCCTTGTGACGTGGACGATCACGCACGGGTTGCAACCCCCAGTGAACGGCGACGGAAGCGACGTCCCTTCGGCGCAGTTGTTGGTGTCGCAGTTGGCCGCCTTCCCCGAGGATCACGTGTTCCTCGTGAAGGACTTTCATCCGTATCTGGGCGATCCGCTGATCGTGCGCCAGTTGAAGGACGCTCTCCCCGAACTGGTCTCGCAGCGGAAGACGATCATCTTCTTTGGTTCGGTCACCACGGTGCCGGTCGAGTTGGTGAAGGACTCGGTGAAGCTCGAACTGCCGCTGCCCGCTTACGAAGACTTGCGGGACGAGTTCGACCATGCGCTGGCCGAGCTGCACGAATCGGGTGTGACCCCGATGAGCCTGTCGGCCGACGACGAAGACCGGCTGATCAAGGCGGTGATGGGGCTGACCGCGCAGGAGGCTCGCAAAGCGTGGCGGCGGGCGCTGCATGGCCGCGACGAATTGAGCGACGCCGTCTTCACAACACTGATCGCCGAGAAGCGCACGCTCGCGTCGGGCTCGGACTTCCTCGAGTTCTACGACCTCGACGAGGGAGTGGGCGACATCGGGGGCCTCGACCAGTTGAAAGAGTGGCTGTCGCAGCGTGCGATGGCCTACTCACCGCGCGCCCGCGAGCAGGGCGTTCCGCTCCCGAAGGGAATGCTGCTGCTGGGGGTGCAGGGTTGCGGTAAGAGCCTCACCGCGCGGGCGACCGCGCGCTTACTCAGCTTCCCGCTGATCCGGCTCGACATCGGCACGCTGCTCAGCAATCAACGCGGCGAGTCAGAGCGAAACTTGCGGAGTGTGTTGCATCTCGTCGAGTCGATCGCCCCGGCCGTGCTGTGGCTCGACGAAATGGAAAAAGGGTTTGCGGGAGTGGAAGGGGACAACAGCAGCGGCCCCGACGCGACCATGCTCCGGCTCGTCGGCACGTTCCTGACCTGGATGGCCGAAATTCAGAAGCCCGTCTTCGTCGTGGCCACCGCGAACTCGGTCGAGAACCTGCCGCCGGAAATGCTGCGGCGCGGACGCTTCGACGAGCTCTTCTTCGTCGATCTCCCCAACTTCGACGAGCGGAAGCACATCATCGGCATCCATCTCAAGAAACGAGGCTGGCACCCCGAGAAGTTCGACATCGACGATCTGGCTCGGCGCAGCGACGGCTTCAGCGGTGCAGAGCTGGAGCAAATCATCGTGACCGCGCTGATCGACGCCTTCGGGCAGGGACACGTTCTGTCGTACGACGACCTCGAACGAGCCTGGCGTTCCACCGTGCCGTTGTCGAAGACGATGGAAGACAAGATTTTTGCCCTGCGGAACTGGGCGCAGGACCGAACGCGCCGAGCCACCTCCGACAGCCGTGTGACCGCGATGCTCGAAGCCGAACAGCGCAACGACGCGATGAAGCTGCCTGACGACGACTTTGGCGAACTGCCAGCCTGGGCGCAGTTGGCTTCCGCCGGACAGCTCAAGGCCGCGCTGGTCGAATACGTGCGAGGCGACGGCGACGTGCTGTTCGCTTCGTTGCAGGACGCCCTCGCGCCGTACATGGACATCGAGGGAGACTTTGGCCTCGCCGCGCGAGCCAACCCGAATACCGTCCTCTGGACCGGCATGAGCCAGACGCTGTGCGAATTGCTCGTCGAACTGGTCTCGTCCAAGCGGCTCTACATTCACCCCACCGAACTGGAGCGCTACAAGGAAGTCGAAAAGGGACTGCGTTTGCCGGTCCTCAAGGAACCGACCGACGACAAGCTGGCCCGCGCGTCGTGGCTCCCCTCGTCACTGCGCTGCGCCCCGCATCCCATTCACGCCGCCCGCCTCTCGCGCATCGGCCGCATGAAGCTGGCCAGCGGTTGAGGGACCGGCGCTGGAATAACCATCGTGGCCGACGCTGCCAGCGTCGGTTCGGATGCTGGCAGCATCCGCCACGTACTTGCCATCACCCAGACTTGAACTAAGTTCTTGGAAAGGACCATGCCTCGCCGAGCGCGCCGCGCCGGCACAACCGCTGTGAGCGTTGCAACCGGACCCGCTTGATGTCGCTCCTCCTGGAAACACCTCCGCCTTCGAGTCTGCTGCCCGTCGCCAACGACCGGCCGTGTGAGGTCTCTCGCCCGCAGCAGGACATGCTGTTTGCACCCGTCGAGTTGTCGCATGCGACTCGGGCCGACCAGCCCTTCTGGGTCGAAGCAACCAGCGACGTCGCGGTCCTCGAACGCCATCGCGCGGCGTGGCAGGATCTCGCCGACCACACGATCGAACCGAATCCGTTTTATGAGCCGTGGATGTTCCTTCCAGCCTGGGAGGCATTCGGTCACCAAACGCCCGGGGTAAGGTTTGTCCTCGTCTGGCGGCGAGACCCGTCTCCTCAGAAGCCTTCCACACTGGTCGGTTTTTTGCCCCTGATACCTGCCCGCGGATTCGGTGGTTTGCCGGTGCGACTCAGTAAAACGTGGCAGCACGAATTCTGTTACCTCTGCTCGCCGCTCGTGCGAACGGGGCAGGAGCGTGAGGTTCTGAATGCCATTCTCGATTGGATGGCCAAAGAACGACAAGGACTGCTGAAGCTGTGTCATCTCCCGGGCGAGGGGCCGCTCGCGCAGGCCATCATCGATGTGGGGGCCCAGCGTGGCGCCAGCACCTTCGTCGCCGAGCGATACAACCGCGCGATGCTGCACCGGGCCGAGGATTTTAAAACGTACATCAATGCCTCGATGTCCGGTTCGAGTCGCAAGGACGCTCGCCGGCGACTGCGAAATCTGTCGGCACTGGGCATGCTGGAGACCCGGGTACTTTCGAGCGATCCGCCGAGTTCCCGAGCCTCTGCGGCCCCGGTGGATGTTTGGATTCGAGAGTTCATGCAAGTCGAAGCCTCCGGCTGGAAAGGCCGCCAGAAATCGGCGTTGAACAGTCATCCGGCAACGGCGAAGTATTTTGAAACCATTTGTCGCGCGGGCTTCGAGCGGAGCCAGATGACGATGCTCGGCCTCTATCTTGATGGTCGGCCGGTGGCGATGTGCTGCAACTTCGGCAGTGGTGAAGGCTCGTACGCTTTCAAGACCGGGTTCGATGAAAAGTTTGGGAAGTACTCGCCGGGTGTGCTGGCTGAAATCGAGAACATTCGCCTCGTCCACGAACTGCCGCGAGTTCGCTGGATGGATTCGTGTGCCGTGGCCAAACATTCCGTGCTCAACCGCCTGTGGAGCGGGCAGCGGACGATCCAGAAGGTGCTGATTTCACCCGGACGGCGACTCGACAACGTGGCGGTGGAGTTTATCGCCGCGATGTCGGCCGTACGGAGAGCCTGCTTCGGGAAGAAGATGTAAGACGAATCGTGCTGCACCACGGTGTGTTCGCGTTGTCCGGCACTCGTTTCACAACCCGCTCGACGAGCACGGACTGCATGGCTGCGTGGTTCGTCATCGGGGCTACTCACGTCCCACTCCGAGCGAATCGGCAACGCGGTTGATGTAGTTGAACCAGGCGGCGATGAGCGTGATCTGAAGAATGCCACGATCGTCGAAGCCGACGGCTCGCAGGCGGGCGTGGTGGTCGGACGTGATGGCGGTCGCGTCACGCGTGACCTGAATCGCAAAGTCGATCATGACCCGCTCGGCCTCGGTCAGCGAAGCGTCTGGAGAGTTGTTCTCGATCGCGCGGACCAACGCCTCATCCCCGGTGGCCCGTCGCAGAAACTCACGATGCGACACGCTGCAATAGCGGGTGCAGTTTTGCTGCGAGACCACCGTCGCGATCAGTTCGTGCTGTCGGCGCGACAGCGGAAGCTGAGGATCCATCAGCGCCCCAAACGTCGCGAAAGCGTGATGCAACGCATTCGGAATCAGGCTGTGAGCGGCCACGATTCCATCCCCGTCGTTCTCGGGGATGCCGGGAACCTGCTCGCCATATTCCTTGGGATACCAGGCATGCTGCGCATCGAGAGCCGCTCGATACGCAGCATCCGCCTGGGACTTCGGGATGGTCTGAATCCACGTCATGGCTGGCGATTCACTTCGGAGCGCGGTGCATCACAGTCATTCGACTTCGCCGCGTCACTTCTGTCGCGTTCCCTTCTCCTCCATGGTGAGGTCCACCTTTCCGGGCAGTTCCGTGCCATTGATGGTCAGCGTCAGGGGACCATCGATTCGGACCTTGGAAACGCGAGAGACAACGTGTCCTCGTTCGCGGTCAAACAGGATCGTGGAGGACGACTCCTTGATCTTCAGATCACTCTTCGTCAGTTGCAGCATCGCGTTGCCGTTGATGGCAAAGCTGACCTCGAACGCCTTTCCGTCGATCTTGTCGAGCTTCCGGCCATCCTGCTCGACCGTCCCCTTGTATTCGTACTTCGTGCGGAATGACATGACCTGACCGCTGCCCAGGTTCGACTCGGTCGAGCGTTCCCATGTATCACCCTCCTTGACGGGGCCGTCGGGCAGAAAGGAGTGCAATTGCTCGGTCGCCTTCTTCATCTTTTCCGGGTCGAGCTGATCCTTCGCGAGGTCACTGAGCTTTTCAAACTCCCCCTCCGGCAGCTTCGTGGCCGTCAGCTTGTTCTTCGCGTCGAAGACCTTCGTGACCGGGAATTTGGTGACGGCCCGATAGATGTCGAGCAGTGGTTCGAGCTGCGGCAGATCGGCCTTCTTGTCGGGGTTCGCCGAGTCGAACTGGATCTTCGTCCCGTTGATGTTCAACTCGGACTGAAACACATCCACCTTGTCGACCACCGCCAGCGAGCCGTCTTCCGCCCGCTTGCCGATGGTCGACGTGGAGACGGCGAAGGTCGTGGACTTCGTCACGATATCCTGTCCGGCCAGCGTAAGGGTCTGATCGACGACGGCTTCCGATTGCACTGTCGCCTTGGATTCTTCAGGGTACTTCAGCTCAAACGCGACCTCGGCCATCGCACTGGCCGCACCAGTCAACACGATCGCAACGGCCACGGCCAAACCAGACATCACCGACGGAAATCGCTTCAACATGGAATGCCTTTCGTGAACACGGAACAAGGGAAGTCGGCCAACGGCGAATCGTCGTGGCCTCGAATCTGATGTGAGCAAAATGAGCAAACCGACCCGCAACTTTGCGAGTGCGAACTGATGGTTACGACTTCATTGCCAGGCGAAGTTCAGAGCAGAATCGTCTGCTCGCGATCGGGACCAATGCTGATGAATTTGACGGGAAGCCCCATCAGTTCGGCAATCGTGTCGACGTAACGGCGCGCCCCCGTCGGCAGATCACTTAATTTTCGGGCACTCGTAATATCCTGCTTCCAGCCGGGAATCTTCCGGAAGATTGGCTTCGCGGCTTCGAGGTCTTCGACGTGTGAGGGGAAGTCGGTCGTGCGCTCACCGCGAATCTCATACGCCTCGCAGATGTTCAGTTCGTCGAGTTGAGCCAGTACGTCGAGCAGCATCACGGCAATCTCGTCCACGCCGCAGATGCGTGCCCCGTAGGCTGTCGCCACACCGTCAAGCCAGCCGCAGCGGCGAGGCCGTCCCGTGACGGTGCCGTACTCGTGGCCGACGTCGCGAATATGCTGGCCGGTCGCGTTGTTGAGTTCCGTCGGGAAGGGACCGCCGCCGACGCGTGTCGTGTACGCCTTGACCACGCCGATCATCCGGTTGATGGCTCGTTGAGGAATGCCGCTGCCGCTGTGAATGCCCGCCGACGAACTGTTGGAACTCGTGACGTACGGGAACGTCCCATGGTCGACGTCGAGCAGACTTCCCTGAGCCCCCTCGAACAGCATGTTCTTGCCGGCCTTCAGCGCCTTGTGCAGCCACGCCGTCGTGTCGGTCACGTGCGGCTTGATCCGCTCGGCGTAGTCGGTGTACGAGGCGAAGATGGCATCCGCATCGAGCAACTCGACGCTCGGATCGAGTGCCCGCAGCATCAGGTTCTTCGCGGCCACGATCTCGGTCAGTCGCGAGCGGAACGACTCGGGGTGATAGAGGTCGCCGATCCGAATGGCATGCGTGCGCAGAGCCTTGTCGCGGTAGGCCGTCCCAATTCCGCGGCCCGTCGTCCCGATCGCCTCCGCCCCGCGACGCTTCTCGAACACCGCGTCTTCCACGATGTGATACGGCAGGATGACGTGAGCACGATCGCTGACCAGCAGGTTCCCGCCGTCGCACCTCACGCCGCGATCGGTGAGCGACTTCATCTCTTTCAGCAACGCATCGGGGTTCACGACGAGGCCGTTGCCAATCACGGCCGTCACGCCGGGACGCAGGATTCCCGTGGGCAGGAGCGACAGTTTGTAAGTCTCACCGTCGAACTTCACGGTGTGACCGGCGTTGTTCCCCCCCTGATACCGCACGACAATCTCGTGCGAATCGGTCAGGATGTCGACGATCTTCCCCTTGGCTTCATCGCCCCACTGCAAGCCCACCACAGACGTCACGGTCACGATGTGATCTCTCTGAAACAACAAGCTGCCCACCAGCACAGGCGCGCAAAAACGGGGCCAACATTTCTTGCGGCCCCGCCCTGCGCCAACGCCCGGAAAGTGTAACCGCCCGTTCGGCGGAGAGTAAGCCGACCGGAAAGAGTTGTCCAACCACGACGTAGGATGGGCACTCCTGCCCGTCCGGCTTTGGCGTTGAAAGCCGGCTTTGGCTTAAAAGACCGGACGGGCAGGAGTGCCCATCCTACGGGTGACGCGATCTCCCGCCGCTCGCCAAAGCGTCGTTGCCCGAACTCGGCTCGACTGCCATCATGCGCGTCAGTGCTTCGAGACCACGAGCGGAAGGAAAACAAAGATGACAGCCTCGGCCAGCGACCGTCTGTTCGGGTACTCGCACGCCTTCGATCATCCGGTGACGATCTGGGTGACGGTGGGAAGCGTCGCCGCGCTGGCGGTCGTTCCGTTGGTCATCGCTCTGCTGTCTCGTTCGGGCCGAGTCGCACCGGACCGTCTGACTCGCTGGTGGCTGCGCTGGCGGACGTGGCTGTTTCTGACGCCGCTGATCCTCGGGCCGATCCTGCTGGGAGCGGCCTGGACCATTCTGGGCGTCGGCCTGCTCAGCCTCTTCTGTTATCGCGAGTATGCCCGAGCCACCGGCCTGTTCCGCGAAAAGGGCATCAGTCTGACGGTCGTCCTGGGAATCGTACTCGTCACGTTCGCGGCCTTCGACAACTGGTACCGCCTGTTCGTGGCGCTCACTCCGCTGACGATCAGTTTCATTCTGACCGTGGCGATCTTCGCGGATCGGCCGCAGGGCTACATCCAGCGGACGGCGCTGGCGGTCCTCGGATTCGTACTGCTGGGGTCGGGGCTGGGTCATCTTGGCTACCTCGCGAACGACGCCAACTATCGGCCGCTGGTGCTGCTCGTGCTGGTGGCCAACGAGATGAACGATGTCTTCGCGTATCTCGCAGGGCAATCGTTCGGTCATCGAGCGATCTGCCCCGCGACTCATCCCCGAAAAACGGTGGCCGGCGCTCTCGGAGGGTTGCTGCTCACGACACTGCTCGTCGTGCTGCTCGGTCGGCTCGTGTTCCGAGACTCGCCGCTGGCCAGCCCGCTCCATCTGGTGACGCTTGGCATCATCATCAGCGTCGTGGGACAACTCGGCGACCTGATGTTCTGGTCGATCAAACGCGATCTGCACATCGAGGACTTTGATACGACGATTCCCGGCCACGGTGGACTGCTCGACCGATTCGACAGCCTCGTGCCGATCGCGTCGGCGGTGTTCCATTACGTCAATTACTTTGTGGGGATCGGCACGGATCAGCCTGCAAGGATCTGGACGACGTTCGGTTGAAGGACAAGCCTCATGGACGATTGGCACTACAAACCCGCCGGTGATCTCGGGCTGCCGCCCGAGGAAGCCTTTAAGAGTTTGAAGCGCGAGAGCGGACTGATTGCCACCGCGCTGCATTGGCTCTGGTGGTCGTTCGTGCGGGCGTACCTCTGGGCCTGGCACGGGCTAAAGGTGGAGGGACGCGAGCATCTGCCGACGAAGCCCCCCTTCGTCCTCGTCGCCAATCATTCGAGCCATCTCGACGCGCTCGTCCTGGCCGCGCCGCTCGATTGGCGGTTGCGAGACCAGATCTTTCCGATTGCGGCGGGCGACGTCTTCTTCACCAACCCGGTCGTCTCGGCGTTTGCCGCCCTGATGCTCAACGCGCTGCCGATGTGGCGGAAGAGTTGCGGACCTCATGCCCTCAAGGAACTGAAGCAACGGCTGATTGAAGAGCCGTGTTGCTACATCCTGTTCCCGGAAGGAGCCCGCTCGCGCACCGGTGAGATGCTGCCGTTCAAGGCCGGCCTGGGCATGATGCTCGCCGGCACCGATGTCCCCGTCGTGCCGTGCTACTTGGAAGGCTGCTTCGAAGCCCTGCGTCCCGAAACCAAATGGCCCAAACGCCACCCCATCCGCATCCGCATCGGTCCACCCCTCACCTTCGCCTCGGTGACCAACCGCCGCGAAGGCTGGGACCAAATCGCCTCCGACCTGCAAGCCGCCGTGAAAGCCCTCGCACCACCAACCGTCTGATGGAGGGTGGCGTCGCTGTACGATTCCTACTTCGCTGAATCACCATTTGGTTTGGCTTTGAGCGCCGCGACCTCGGCTTGTCTTCCCAGATCAATCGCTTCCGCCAGGATGCGAGCCGACTCTTGAGGGGCATGAAATCCTTGCGAGTTCTCGGCGGCAATGAAGTCCAGCCGCCATTGAGCCTGTCGATGTAACGCACGCGGCGACTTCAGCGCCTCGTCGTCGGCTCCGGCGTCTTTGGCGGAGACGATGGCACCGATCGCCGACAGCACTGCGTCTTCACTGCGGATTAGCAGAGCTTTCGTCCGGTCCTGGATCGCCTCGGCACGTGCCAGGATTTCGGACTCGGCATAGTTGTGGCACTGCTGGCAGGAGCGCGAGATCGATAACAGCGGGCTGCGAATATGATGCTCGCTGACTTTGATCGCCCCTTCGCGTTTGTACGGCATATGGCAATCCGCGCACGAGACGCCGCTGCGAGCATGGATCCCCTGCGACCACAACTCGAACTCGGGATGCTGCGCCTTCAACACCGCCGCACCGGAGTCGGCGTGTTGCCAGTCCTTCCAGTTCACTTCGTCGTAGTACGCTTCGATCTGTTCGACCTTCAGACCCTTGTGCCACGGATACGTCACCAGCTTGCGATCTCCCTTGAAGTAGTACTCGACGTGGCACTGGCCGCAGGCCATTGACCGCATCTCCTGCCGGCTGGCATCGACGTTGGGATCGTAGTCTTTCTTGCGCGATCCCTTGCGCCAGCGTTCGATGCTTGGCAGATGAGGCAGCGGCGCGTCGGAGCGAGCCAGCGCCTGGATACCGTTCACAAAGCCGGGCCGCGTCACGCGCAAAGCCATCGTCTCGGGACTGTGACAGTCCACGCAGGCCACAGGATGCTCGACAAGTTTGCGCGCGTCGGCATACGGCATCGCGCAGACCTCTTCAAAACCCTTCATGATCGCGTCCCAACGATGTTCCTTGTCATTGGGCACTCCCGCCTTGACGCCCGCGTCGCGATAGGCCGTCAGATTGGAAGCATGACAGTGCAGGCACGCTCCCGGCTGTTTGAACTGCTTCACCCGCTCGGTCATGTCCTGGTCGGCCAGCATGAAGGCGTGACCGCGCTCTTCGCGATAGTCGACCCCGAACGCATAGCCCTTGAAGAGCGTCCGCCAGCGCGGATCGTCGTCCAGTTTCTGAAAGGCATCCGAACCGCCGTGCCTGGTTCGCTCCGTATCGACCGTGCGCAGATACCCGTCGTACTGACGAGGAAAGTTCTTGCCCCACTCCTTCGGATCGAGGGTCTCCTCGGTCAGCTTCACCAGCTCGAAAGACGTTTGCAGCGCCTCGTGCTTGCGAAGAAAAATATTCTGGTAGAGCAGCATCAGTCCGTAGGTGGCCGCGGCAAACAAACCGCCAACGATCAGATAACTGAGCCAGCCACGACGGCGCGGTGTGAGGGAAGCGGGTTGGTTCATGGATGCCATCCTGTCAATTCAGCGGAACTGCAAAGTGAGGGCTATCGAGTTTTTCCTGGCAGGCGGGACGCCTACCCCACGCACTATGGTCGCGCGCTGTGGCCGATGCCGCTGTGGCAATGAGCACAATCCGCCCCGGCGCTATGAGACGGAAGATCGGCCACCAGCGACTCATGGCAGCGCACGCAATTGTGCTGCACGATCCGGCTGCTTCCGTCGGTGATCCGGATCGGCTCGTGAAAGTCCTGAAACGTGAAGCCCTTCGAGTGCCGATAGCCATGCTCGGCCTTGGTCAGATACTTGCCGATCAGGTCGTGTGGCACATGGCAATCGTTGCACGTGGCGACGGCGTGATGAGTGCTCTTCTGCCAGCCATCGAACTCGTCGCGCATGATGTGGCAGTTCACGCACGCCTTGGGATCGCTCGAGAGGTACGACGTTCCCTCGGCATACTGAAACGTAAACGTCCCCAGTCCGCCGACGATCCCCAGACCAGCAGCCACGAACAGCCCGAACGATGAGAAGCTCTGCAATCTCATCCCACCAATCCTTCACGTGTGCAGTCGCTCAACTTCCCACCCCGCCGCTCAACGGGGGCCAGGCAACGCCGGCAGAAGGAAGGTCCAGACCATTACCGCGGCACCCATCAAAGCCACGCCCACCACCATGGCCCAGGTCAGATGCCTGGAAGTAAAATACTTTCCCCGCGTGGAGTGCGTGTGCTCCTCTTTCTTTTGTTCTCGCTCTTGTCGATGGGACAGATCGCGTTCGTGTTCGTGGCTCATATCGTCTCCTTATTTCTGGCGGGGTGGCCCGGACGCGGCTTTGGGCGTCCGGGTCGCAGGGCGACAAGAGGCAAAAGCAGACGCCGTCACCGCGATTCAGCCTCTTGTGATTTCATCACCCAGACAGCCAGAGCGATGTCTGGGCCACCCTGCGTTATTCCTTGCCTTCGGCGATGCGAGTGCCTCGAACGAACTTGTGACATTCCAGGCACTTCATCGTTGTGTCGATCCATTTGAGTGCGGCCGCGTCGTAGTTTCCCTTCTCGGCGGCCTCCAACAGACCCTTCGCACCGCGCTGGAACTCACCGCTGAACTGGCGGTACATGACGTCGTTCCTGACCTGCCACTTTTCGGCGGCACTCATCTCGACGAGTGCCTTCGCCCCTTTGATGATGAGTTGCGAGTTCTCGGACGTCAGACCTTCGAGTATTTGGCTCGATGCCTCCAGCTTCTTTCGCATGAACGTGGTCTGTTCGAGATCCCGCTTCGCATCGGGCACTTTCTTCTGCGGCTTGTCTTGTGAGGTGGCGGAGCCGCCCCCCGACATCGTCCAAGCCGACACGATGCCGATCAGACCGAGAATCATCGACACTCGTTGAGTCTTCGACATTGCTTGGATTCCTTCGATTGGGAGTCACCGCTGAACACAAAGCACATCAGCACGCCAATCCGGTCAAACGCCGAATCTTCGCGACAATGAATCTGACAATTTGATTTCTTGGCCTGCCACAAATTACTTCTTCTTGGCCTCAGCCCGTTCGCGGCGGACGTGCTGATGGCACTCGATGCAATTCTTCATCGCGGCGAACCACTGCAAGGCGGCGTTGTCGAAGTTGCCCTTCTCCGCCGCTTCGGCGAGCTTCCGCGCGTTGATGCGGAAGTCGAGGCTGTACTCGCGATATTCAGGGTCACTGAGAATCTGCCATTTCTCGGTCTTGCTGAGTTCCGTGAGAGACTTCGCCCCCTTTTGAATCAGCTCGGCGTCTTCCGTGGTGAGACCCTCCAGAATCTGTGACGATGCATCGAGCTTCTTGCGCATAAAGGCACTCAAGCTCAGGTCGGGTTTCAGATCGTCGTCGGCCGAGGCTGGCCACACATTCCAGACCGCACTCGTGGCGGCGATCAACGTCATGAAGATCACCATTCCCAGGACAGTTCGGGTTAGAAACGCTTTTCTGGTGTTCATGTTCAATTCCTCCGTGGTGATGTTTGCCGGTCGCGCGTTGATCGCGGCAACCGTTGGACCGGGGACGGGATTATGTGCCAAGACTCAGACCTTCGGAGGCTCGTTCATTCCCGCGGTGAGGCGGAATGCTTGCACCGCATCACTTCTTGGCGGCGGCCTTCTTCGGCGCGCCAAGCGGCTCAATCTTGAGATGCTTCATCAGCTTGTCTGTCTCCGACTGCGCGGCCTCCAACTCGTGATGGATGTCTACGCAGCAGTCGGCCAACTTGCCTGTCGCATCCTTGGTCTTGCAGCAATCGTCCAGCATGTCGCAATGTGTCAAGACATTCGCATAGTGCTTCTGGATCGACTCGACCAACTTGGCCGCTTCGGTATCCTTGGGAAACGCTGTTGTCACTTCTTTCAACGCTTCACTGGCCTTCGTTGTGTTCTTTCGAACCGCCGTCGCCTGCTCTTGAAGAACGGGCAGCGGAGCTGCCGACTGAAGCTGCGGCGCGTGATACAACTGCCGCGTATAGTCCTGCGCGTGGCGGTTGTAGGTTGAGGACTGATTCGTACCATAGGCTCCACGAAACTTCCGGGTCGCGTCGGAAACATCCTGCGCAGACACTGATGAAACCAGCGTCAGAGCCACCAAGGCTGCCAATCGTATACGGTTCAAAGTCGTCATGATCATCTCCATTCCAAAGGTCCAAAACACACCGAGCGGGGAATCCGCCGGTGAACTTTTCGCCGCTGTCGAGTGGCGAAAAAAAAGCCGACGCGGCAGAACACCCTGAGGTATTCCATCGCGTCGGCTTACTTACTAACTAGCCTCCCGGCGTGGACCGGGCTGCTCTTTATTCAGTCTTCCGTTGTGATTGAGGGACGGGCTTCAAACTCATGTCTCCTCAACGTCAACCACGGTACGACTCCATGACCGGAATAGCTAGGAGGTTGTCTTCCTATCCCGAGATTGATACGACCTCGCCCGCCATGAAACTTACCAATCTGGTGCGTTCCGCGTTGGCGGGGTGGCCCTGATTGAACTGCGAACCGCGGGGTGGCCGGACGCGGCTTTGAGCGTCCGGGTCGCGGTGCGACAAGAGGCAACGGTCCAGTTATTCCACTCGCTCAACCTCTTGTGCCAAGGCACCCAGAAGTCCAAGGCCGCGTCTGGGCCACCCCGCGTCTGCGCATGCTCGCCATTGCAGTGCTTGGCTAGAGGGAGTGAGGCTTTACGCCCCGCTGAGAATGACGAGGTTCCAAATCGTCCGCGAGCGTTCATGACCTTGCGCCAGCCAACGTTTCCACCAGGCATCGCGCTGCTTCGTGTCCCGGCGAAACGGCCAGAATCTGTTGGCAAGCGGTGACCGCCGACTGAGTGTGGTTTCGCTCGGCGAATTTGTCGGCGAGGCGGATGGCCTCGCGAAGGCCACCCGGATCAAACCTTCCGTTCAGATTCACACCGGATTGAGTCCGGATCACGGGATACCTCAGACGGACATCGGCGGCACCCAGCGAGTATTTGTACGGTTCATTCCCGCGCAGCAAATCGTAGGTTCGGATGCCGTTCTCAATGGCCCAGCGAATATTGCAGGCGTGCAGGACCAACCCCACGGGCAGATCACGAAAATCCTCGTCTCTGCCACCGACAAAGAACAACAGCCGCGACTTCTGCCAGTCCACAAAGCTCGCCAGGATGCCGATGGGGGAATCATTGTGCCAGAGAATGGACTGATGCACGATTTCGTCGTCCAAACCACGCTCGACGATCATTCGATAAGTCGTTGCCAGTCGCTCCGTGTCGGAACCCTTTTGTTCACTCCACACTTTGCTCCAAAGCAACTCCAGGATCCGCCCATCTCGAGCTTGCGTTTCTGGACTGGTCGTCGTGACCTGGTACTCGGTCGACGATTCCAGCCTGCGAAGAAAGCGGCGGATCTTCTGCCGCGTGTTACTGCTCAGTTTCTCCGCCAGGTAGGCTTCAAATGTCTCGGGAAGGTCGATGTACGGACAAACGAGATTGTCGGTTTCCCCGTCGTTAATGATGCTGGATTCGGATTCGATGATTAACCGCTCGTCGACCAGTGGCGCGATGAACATCCCAAATCGCCGCTCGGAGATCCGAAATCCCTTCAGAGACATGTGAGACCAGTTCAACTGCTTCACGTGTGACGCGAAGGCACTCAGGACTTCGAATTCGCTCTCAGGAACACAAAGAATCCCGCCGTAGTCGGCCCAGAACAGGCGCCCGACAAATTGAATCTCATTGCGAAGTTGTTGCTGGCTGTTGCTCCACACCGTCTTCAGTCGCAAGGGCAGGAAACCAAGATAGGTCTCGTCCGCTCTGCGGGCGGCAAGGACGATCCATTCACCAGGGTGGTTTTCGAGCACACCCGCCAGCCACTTCCATGACAGAAAGAACTGTGCCTCCGGATCGCGCTGGTAAACGTCCTCCCACGCTGTCTTGAGGTTTTGGAAGTCCGTGAATGAATCGACGCGTTCAATCAGCATTGCTCGTTTTCCCGCCCACAGCATGCGAAGAATCAGGGACTGCCCTGCGGTAGTCCACCCAGCGCAATTTGTCAGTTAAGGATAGGCCATATTCCGAGCAACGGGAGTTGTTTTTTTCAGGAAGGGAGGCAGGTAGCCGCGGGGTGACTCGGACGCGCCTTTGGGCGTCCGGGTCGCAGGGCGACAAGAAGCAAGAGTTCGGATACTGTCACCGCAGTCAGCCTCGTGCGATTTCATCACCCAGACATCCGGAGCGATGTCTGAGCCGCCCCGCGGAGAGGAGGCCGAAATGATCTCGTTCATCATCCCGGCCCACAACGAGTCAGAACTGATTGGCCGCACTCTGTCGGCGTTACACGAGGCGGCCCGGGACGTGGGGGAACGGTACGAGGTCATCGTCGCCAACGATGCCTCAACCGATGCGACCGGTCAGATCGCCCTGGAACACGGTGCCCGCGTGGTTGCCGTCAACAACCGCCAGATCGCGGCCACGCGGAACGCCGGTGCGCGTGAGGCGGCGGGCGATCTGCTCTTCTTCGTCGATGCGGACACGATGGTTACGACGGAAGCCGTTCGCGCGGCCGTTCACGCCCTGCGGGGCGGCGCGATCGGCGGCGGATGCTTGGTTCGGTTCGACGGCCCGGTGCCGCTGTATGCCACCGTGCTGGAGCGGGTGGTGTTGCCGGTTCTGCTCCCGCTGTTCGGGATGGCTCCCGGCTGCTTCCTCTATTGCACGCGGCAAGCGTACCTCGCCGCCGGAGGGTTCGACGAGGCGTTGTTCTGGTCGGAGGAAGTGGCCTTCGGTCGGCGGCTCAAGCGACAGGGTCGTTTCGTCATCCTCCGGGAGTTCGTCATCACATCGGGCCGCAAGGTGCGGGCACACTCCGCGCTGGGCCTGTTGCGTGTCGGCGTCCGGCTGGCCCTCGGGCAGCGTTCCGGTTTGGACTACTGGTACGGCCCGCGCGTCGGGGTCGCGAGCAAGACGGCTGACCAGTCACTGAAGCAGACCGGCGAGGCCTGATCGCGGATTATTCGCGGTCGAATTGAAGCCTGACGCGCAAGCGGAGGGATGTCACAGCAGAACCTTCGCTTGCGCGTCAGGCTTCAATGCCACACTCTGTCGGCGAAACTACCCGAGGCGTGAATAATCCGGATGATCGCGGGGTGGCCCACTGCCTGATCACATTTGCTACCTGCGGCGGATGAAGATGCGGCCGCTGCGAGGACTCGATGGCGGCTTGCTGGCTTGCGACCACTCCCATTGTTGCGAGCCGTAGTTGACTCCGCTGATGTTGTAGCTGAGGAAGGGGTTCTGGGGGCTGATTCGCTGCGCTTGAGCAGATCGAACATCCAGAAAACACACAGCCAGCAGAACCAGCAGAACCAGCAGCAATCGAATCTGCGTGCCTGTCATGGCAATCTCCCTTCAGACAAAGTTCATCCGGACCGCACTCACTCTATTTCGTTCCTGACCCTGCCGGATTGCATGTGCGATCCGCTTTTTCAGGCCTGAAGGGCTGGGGTTATGCCAGCCCTGGGCAAGCAACCAAACGGGAGCGCCGCCCAGGGAAACGAATCGAGTCCATGACACAGCCCCAACAGGGCGGATTACATTCCGGTCGCGTTCAAACCCGTAATCCGCCCCGTTGGGGCTTGATGAAACCACGTCTCTGGAACCCAGGGCAGCGCTCCCGATGGTCACTTGCCCTGGGCTTGCCTAACTCGGCCCGTTGGGCCTGAAGGGACCGTCTCCGCGATCACGCATGCAATTCGGTAGGGTCAGTTTCGCTCACTCGGCTTCCGACTCCAACCGCTGCTTGCAATCCAGCAATATCTGACGTTGTTCTTCGCTGATTTCGGGGAACTTCAGATCGAGCCTGCTGATCTCGTGGGCGAGGATCAGGGCGACCAGTGCGCGGCAGACCCACTTTTTGTCGGCGGGGAGGACGTACCACGGAGCCTGCTTGGTGCTCGTCTCGCGCAGCATGGTTTCGAAGGCCGACATGTAGTCGCCCCAGTGGGCGCGTTCGTCCAAGTCGGCGGCCTCGAACTTCCAGTTCTTCTTCGGGTCGTCGATGCGAGCCAGCAGACGCTGCTTCTGTTCTTCCTTCGACACGTGCAGGAAGAACTTCACGACGCGCGTGCCGTTGCGGGTCAGATGCTGCTCGAAGTCGTTGATGCTTTCGTAGCGGGCCTTCCAGAATTTCTTGCGGCCGGGGGCGGCATCGGGAATGCGCTGGTTGGTGATGAACTCGGGATGAACCTTCACCGCCAGCACCTCTTCGTAGTATGAGCGGTTGAAGATCCCGATGCGGCCCCGTTCGGGAAGAGCCTTCGAGCACCGCCACAAGAAGTCGTGATCGAGCTCTTCCAGCGAGGGCCGTTTGAAACTGACGACCTGCACCCCCTGAGGGTTCACGCCCGACATGACGTGCTTGACCGTGCCGTCCTTCCCCGCCGCGTCCAGCGCCTGAAAGATGCAGAGGACCGACCAGGTGTTGGCGGCGAAGAGCAACTCCTGCGCTTCAGACAGTTCCTCCACGTTCTTGGCGAGGAACTCGGCCGCCACCTGACGGCGTTCCTCTTCCGGCAGTGAGTCATCTCCATCCCAGTCCGTGCTGTAGTCCCTCAGCTTGATCTTCTTTTCCGGCGGCACGCGGAACATGTCGATGACCTGATTGATTGTCAGCATGGCGAGGGACTCTCTCAAGAAATCGGCGTGTGCGAGACATCCAACTTCTCACGCATCGACAGGGCGAAGTCAACTGAGGAATTGTCGGCTGCGGGAGGAGGGTGCAGTCGCCGAGTGGTGGCCTGTCTCCACTCTCCTCGCCCCTCTGGGGAGAGGGGAACAAGAATCGGAACGCGGGTTGCCGTCACTGGTGAGGTTGTCTCGTTGGGGAGTCGATGACCGGTCGCAGGCGTTGCGGTTGGCACAATCGGGCCTCGCACACTCTCTCTCAGGTGGACTGCTCGTGTCGGATCTTCCTGCCGATGTTTCGGAACAGCCACAGACTGAGGCGCATGTTTCGATTTGGCATCACGTCTGTTCCGCGATCCTGATCGGATTGTTTGCGGGGGCGGGCGCGATGCGATTGAACGACTGCGACCTGTTCAATCCGGACAGTCCGCGCTACCTGATCTATGCGCAGGGGATGCTGAATCAGGGCGAGTACCGCGCGATCGACGTGCCGGGACAGCCGATCTACTCCTGGAGACCACCGGGTCTGCCGCTGCTGCTCACGCCGGCGTTGATGTTTCGACCGTATGACGTCGTTGCCGCCAAGGTGATGGTCTTGTTGACGGGATCTTTGTTGTTGCTGGCGATCCATGCGCTGGCGGTCCTGCACGGCGGGCGATGGAGCGGTCCGCTGGGGGTCGCACTCACCGGAAGCAGTCCCGTGATGCTGGTCCTTTCGACCGAAATCCTCAGCGAAGTTCCGTATGCTCTGGCCGTGCTCGCCCTGCTGTATTGGTTGGGTCGAGTCGCCGAGCGGCCCGAGATTCCCAACTCACTGCGGTTCGCCGCCATCTTCGTGACGTTGCTCTGGCTACCGGCGATCCGCACCGTGGGAGTGTCGCTCATCATCGCGGTCGGATTGTGGTCGCTGGTCTCTCGTTGGCGAGTTCCGTATCTGCTCACAGCCGTATTGGCGGGAGGCAGCATCTACTGGCGAGTGCAACATGGCCGAGCCTCGGGCGGCGACAACTACGCCGCGTCGCTGTTCGACGGCCTGCGCGAGCGCGGCCTCGGTGCAGTCATGACCGAAGTGTGGCAGACGATGCAGTTCTACTCAGCGGCTCTGCCCGGCCTGCTCTTTCCGGGACTGACGAAGGAACGCCCGTTCTATGCCCTGTTGACACTCGACACGCTGCCGTCGGTCGACGGACTGAGCCGGTGGCTGGCCGTCGCCTCAGTCGCGCTGGTGCTGGTCGGGCTGTGCGGCGTGTGGGCGCAACGTCATCGGACCGGCAGCCTCGTGCTGCTCTATCTGCCGTTGTATCTCGGCTGCCTCGCCGTCTGGCCGTGGCGGCACGAGCGATTCTTGTGGCCGCTGATCCCCCTGCTGTGGGTGTTCGTGCCAGCGGGAATGGCCTCCGTGTTGCAGGCGTTCCGACCGGGGACACAACGATTCTTGATGCCACTCCTCGCACTGGCGGCTGTCGGACTTTGTCATCGCCAAGTGCTGAGCGATACGAGTCTGATCGCGACCAATCAGCGAGCGGTCTCCGACCGAGATGCCTTTCACGCGCGAGAAGCCCCCAGCTTTTACTTCGGCGACTGGCGCCGGGCGGGGACGTGGCTGCGCGAGCAGACGCCTCCGCACGCGAGGCTGCTCACGTGGCATGCGGCGGTGGGCGGAACGGCTCATCGATTTCAACGCCGCGTGTCGTTCGAGGCCCTGTCACCTGAGAAGCTGCGTCAGCAGATCGCGTCGTTCTCGGCCAGGTACCTCGTCGTGATCGACGCGCATTGGGGAGACGGCTTCGGCTGGCAACAACTGTCCGCCGATCCGGCCTGCCTGCTGAAGGTCGTCTATCGCGAGCGGGATGTCGCGATCCTCGAAGTCGAACCGAACCGCTCGGGACAGGTGTCACGTTCGGCGTATGACGACTGGTTGAGTGAACAGCTTTCCAAATTGGACGAATTCATCAAACAACATCCCGATCGTCACGATGTCCTCGCGCGACGGGCGAGCTTGTTGCAAAAACTCGGTCGCAACGACGAGGCGATTGCCGGCCTGCGCGACCTGATCGACAAGGGTCACACCTCGGTGCGAATCTGTGCGGACCTCGGTTGGGCGCTGTTCGAGGAGCGCCGCTATGCCGAAGCCGCGCAGTACCTGGATCTGGCGCGCGGCCTCCCCAACGCGGAAGCCATCGCCGCCACGCTGGCCGATGGAGCGGAGAAGGCTCGCGCGCGACTGGCCGAGACGCCGGAAGAGACCGCTGCCCAGTCGGTCGATCGCGCGTTGAACCGCATCCGGTCGCACGCCGGATTGTTGAGATGGACCAACGCCGAACGTGAGGCCGACCAACTGCTGGCCCTCGCCCCCGAACAGGCCGAAGCTCACTACTGGCGAGGCTACCTGCACCACATTTTCGGCGAACGGACTCAGGCCGAGCGGCACTACGAGACCGCAGTGACACTCGGTTCGGAAGAGGCTCGCGTCAAATTGGAACTGATGCAACTCGAAACCATCGTCGCCAACGAACAACCGACCGAGTTGCCCGAGCCAAAGTCGCCCGAGCCAAACGCAGCCGTCTCGGCCATCAATCCCACCAATCTGCAATCGACTGCCGAAGCATCCACGACGGGCGCAGATCCCAACTCGCTGTCGACGCACGTCCGGCTGGCCAAGTTGCTCGACGAGCACGGCTGGTCCGGTCGAGCCGTTGCCGTGCTGGAGGCCGCTCGCACGCGTTTCGGCGACAAACCCGAGATTCTTGTCCCACTGGCCGATCTGTACCGAAAGTTCGCCCGCCCCGAAGACGCCGCGCCGCTGTATCGACTCGCGTTGATGGAGTGGCCCCACGAGAAAACGCTTCGCGAGGGACTGTCTGCCGCCGAGGCCGCTCTCCGCGAGCCGAAGTTCTGAGAGGTTGCGATCCGGCGCTGCCTCCGTCCGCTCGGGCAATGATCCTCGTGGCGTCGTTCAAGACCGACGTTACAATGCCGGCGTAAATCCGCGATGAGACTCAACCCCCCGGACCAAATCATGGGATTGCCGCAACGACTCGCCTCACTTTCGGTCACCGATTACTACCGCCTCGAAAACGCCGCCGAGTTCCGCAGCCAGTTTTTTGCGGGCGAGATGTTCGCGATGGCGGGAGGCACGCCGCGTCACAGCCGTATCAAGACCAACGTCGGCAGTTTGTTGAATACCCTTTTGCGCCAAGGCCCGTGCATCACATATGACAGTGATCTGCGATTGCGTGTGACGGAAACCAATCTCATCACGTACCCGGATGTCAGCGTGGTCTGCGGCGAATTGCAGGTCGATCCGGACGATGCCAACACCGCCCTCAACCCGACACTCATCGTCGAGGTTCTCTCGCCGAGCACCGAGGCTTATGACCGTGGTGCGAAGTTCGGACACTATCGCCGCATCCCGTCCCTGCGCGAGTACGTGCTTGTCTCGCAGGAGGAGCCGCGCGTGGAGCGATTCCTGCTCAACGATGACGGGACTTGGACGCTGGCAATCGCCAACGGACTCGACGAGTCGATTGAACTTGGCTCGCTCGGGGTGACGCTGCCGTTGTCCGAGATCTATTCCAAGGTTGACTTCACCACAGAACCGGTTGCTTCCCCCGCCTGACCGTCCTCCAGGCAACAGGTTGCCACACCGATGACTCTGCCCGTCGAACATCGTGACTTCAACTTTCCCCCGCTGCGGAAGGCCGAGTTGCTGGCCGATCCCTTCGCGCAGTTTGAACGCTGGGTTGCGGACGCCCGCGCGGCGAAGGTCTCGGACTGGGAGGCGGTGACGCTCGCCACAGTTTCTCCCGCCGGACGTCCCTCCGCGCGGGTCGTTTTTCTCCGCGGAGCCGACTCGCGCGGCTTCGACTTCTACACGAACTACGACAGTCGCAAGGGGAGGCAGTTGGCGGCGAATCCTCACGCCGCACTGGTCCTGCATTGGCGAGAACTCGAACGACAGATCTGCATCGAGGGGACAGTGGCCCGCCTGTCGGCCGAGGAGTCGGATGCGTACTTCGCGGACCGGCCGAAGCAGAGCCAGCTCGGCGCGTGGGCCTCGGCACAAAGCGAGCCGCTCGATTCGGCGGAGACTCTGGAACGGCGAGTCGATGAACTGCGCCGCCGTTTCGCCCACGGGCCGATCCCGCGACCAACTCACTGGGGCGGATATCGCCTGGCCCCGCATCGAATCGAGTTCTGGCAGGGCCGCCCGAGCCGCCTGCACGACCGGTTCGTCTACGACTTGCAAGCCGACGGAACATGGACGAAGCAACGTCTCAATCCGTAGCACAGGCTGCCAGCCTGTGAAGTTGAGGGTTGAAGGTCGAAGGTTGAGGGTCAGAAAGTGTGTCTGAACTCTGTCCATCAACCATCAACCATCAACCCTCGACCATCAACCACACAGGCCGGCAGCCCGTTCTACGCCGCCGCCTTCTGACCATCGGCGAGCTTGCGTTGGACGAGGCTCAACAACTGGCCGACCTGCTGTGCGTTGCCGAGTTCTTCATGCGCGAGCCGGATCTTGAACCGACGCTCCAGTTGCATGATCAGGCTGACCATGTCGACCGAGTCGAGTCCGAGTTGCTCGGCCAGGCCCTGGTCGTCCTGCAGGGACGAGATTTCCTCGCCGGTCTCGGCCTCGAACAGCTCCAGCAGAATCTGACGAATCTCATCGCGCGGCATCATGATCGCTTCCTGGGTAACATGACGAGCGTCGCCCGCTCCGTCGGGGAGCGGGATGTAATCAGGATTTGGAGTTTGACTCAACCCCGATCCCGGTGGCTGTCGGATGTCGAAACGAGAAATCTCGCGGATTCGGGCTATCCGCAAACGGCGGGATCATTAGACTCCGTCCCCTCACTTCGCTTGGGCGTTTCCAGCCGTGTGACGTGGCAATCGTATGAGTCTCGCCGAATTGAGCCCGCCCCCGTGGGAAGGAGTCCGTCGTGTCTGCCGCCGCCGCCGCTCGCCAGTCCCCGACGCCCGCAGGAACCGAAGCAGGTCTGGCTCTCGAATGCGGCATCGCTGCGTTCGGAATCGCGAATCTCGACGACGAGAAACTCGCCGTCATTCGCAAGGCACCCGAAGCGCAGATGTCGATGCCGCTCGCACCGTCGGTGGCCCGGCACTGCGATGAGCAGACGATCGCGTCGTTGTTCGCCGTGGGTGAAGCCCTGCGACGAATGCAGGCCACCGCATCAGACTTCAAAGCGTGGGGCATCGTGGCCTCGACGAGATACCTCGGCCGGTCGTTCTTCTCGCAGTCGCTCGACAAGTTCGATCGCGAGGGTCCGTGGAACACGTCCGTTCAAGTCGTCCCCCACCGCTCGCTGCACTCGCCTTCGAGCACGATCAGCCTGGCACTGGGATGCCACGGTCCGAACGTGGGCGTTGGCGGGGCGATCGATGGCGAGGGACAGGCACTGCTCACCGCCGCCTCAATGCTCGACGAGTTTGCTCTGCCAGGCGTCTGGCTCGTCCTCGCCGGCTGGAGCCCCGAGTTGAACATTGATGCGGTCGGACAACCGACGCACGAAGCCCGTTGCCACGCGCTGGCCTTGGCACTCAAACCGACCAGCGAAGTGCCGGGCGGCCTGCAACTGCGAATCGTTCCCGATCACGACGCCTTCGACGATTCTGCGGATTCATGCGAGAACACTCGTACTTCCAGTTGGCTTTCGCTCATGACGACTCTGCTGCACAAGGAGCCCCAGAACCTCAACGTCATCGCTCCGTTGTGTGACGGCCTGCGCGCCGAGTTGGTGTGGAACTCGGTCGGTGCCGCAGCCACTCACGACACCCAAGTCCCGCTCCGCGCCACCGGTTGAACGACGCGGACTTCGGCCGCGACCCAATGGAGGCCGGACCCCTTGGTCCGGCCGGACCAAGGGGTCCGGCCTGCAAAACGTGAACTTCACTTCGTCCAATCAAACTCCTTCCCTTCTGAGCCGCTCATGTCACAGCGACCCGCTGTCTGGATCACCGGTGTTGGACTGACCACTTCACTCGGGCACGGTTACGACGAATTCGCGGCCAGTCTGCTCGCGGGACGTTCTGGAATTCATCGGGTCGAGCGGTTCAACGTCGATGAGCATCCATGCCGCATCGCCGGCCTGGCCGGTGAAATCCCCTGCCCCGACGGCGACGACGAAACTCAGTTCGCCTCGCTGTTGCGGTTGGAGCAGATGGCGCACTGGTGCGGCCGGTCCGCGCTGAAGAATGCGAAACTCGACACGCACGGATTGCGAGTCGGCCTGATCATGGGCATGGGGGCCGAGTGGATGCAGATCTGGGAACCGGATCGCCAGCGCGGCGGTCACCGCTTGCAAGACGCCGGTCTGGATGAGGAGTCGGTCGTGACGAAGACGCAGCGCCGGCTGGGGTTGCGTGGTCCGAACCTGACCATTTCCGCCGCGTGTGCCAGCGGGAACTGGGCTCTGGCCGAAGCGCGCCGCTGGCTGCAACTCGGCTGGGTCGATGTCTGCGTCGCGGGAGCGATCGACAACGGCGTGTCGCCCCTGTCCATGGCCGGTTTCGGCAACCTGCGAGCACTCTCGCGCAAGAACGATTGTCCGCAAGCGGCATCGCGGCCCTTCGAGAAGAATCGCGACGGCATGGTTCTCGGCGATGGCGGTGCGCTGTTCGTCCTCGAACGGGAAGCGGACGCCCGCGCGCGGCAGGCCCATGCCTACGCGGAGGTCGCCGGATTCGGCGGGACCAGCGACGCACATCACCTGGTCATCCCCTGCCCCGAGCCGGCGCAGGGCATTGCCGCGATGAGGCAGGCACTGCACAACGCCAATGTCAGTCCGAGTGAACTGAGTTACATCAACGCCCACGCGACCTCGACCTGTGTCGGCGACGTCGGTGAGGCGCGCGTCCTGCAAGCCGTGCTGGGTGATTCCGTCGGCGAGATCCCGATCAGTTCGACCAAGAGCATGACGGGCCACTTGCTGAGCGCCGCCGCCGCCATCGAAGTGGTCGCGTGTCTGGTGGCGCTCGAACGGCAGATGCTTCCCCCGACGATCAACCTCCACGAAACCGATCCCGAGTGCGCGATGCTGCGCCATGTCCCGCATCACGCGATCAGTCATCCCGTGTCGGTGGCCGTCTCCAACTCGTTCGGCTTCGGCGGCAACAACACCGCGCTCGTGCTGCGTGCCGTCGCCTGAGCGGATGTTTGCTGACTCTTCCTCTCCTCGCCCCTCCAGGGAGAGGGGCCGGGGGGTCAGGGGCGAGTCAGGACCAACTTCCAACCCTCAGTATCCGGCACTCGCCACCTTGGGCACGTCGATCGCGGGCAACCCGAGTCGCTTCCTGCACTCGTCCAGAATGTCGGCCGTCTTGCTCGCGCCGCAGCGCGTGACACCGATCTCTCTCACCGCGAGCAGCCCATCGAAATCGCGGACGCCTCCTGCCGCCTTGACCTGCACGAATGATGGGGCGTGTTTGCGCATCAACTTCAAATCGTCATGCGTCGCGCCACCGGTGCCGTAGCCCGTCGAGGTCTTGACCCAATCCGCTTTGAGTTCGCCGCAGATCTCGCACAGCCGGATTTTTTGATCGTCCTTCAGGTAACAGTTCTCGAAGATGACCTTCACCTTCTGACCGGCCGCGTGGGCGACGTCGACCACCGCGCGAATCTCTCCGCGCACGTAGTCCCACTTCCCGCTGAGCACCTGGCTGATGTTGACGACCATGTCCAACTCCTGGCATCCGTCGGCGAGCGCCTGCTTCGCTTCGGCCAGCTTGATCGCGGTCGCGTGTCCGCCGTGCGGGAACCCGATCGTCGTGCTCGGCCTGACCGTCGTGCCCTTGAGCAACTCGGCACAACGCCGCACGAAGTACGGCATGATGCAGACGCTGGCCGCGTTGTAAGCCACCGCCAGCCTGCACCCCGCGCCGAGATCGGCCTCCGTCAGCGTCGGGTTCAGCAACGAGTGGTCGATCATCTTGGCCATGTCATCGTAGGTGTAGGGCATCAGATTTCTTTCGCGAAACGGGTGAATGCAAGACAGTCAACAATGCAAAAACTCAAGAACCAAACACCAAACGAATCTCAAACTCCAAGGAAGACAAATCTCAAACAGTCGGACGGAAAGCCAACTGGTTTTGAGGATGAACTCTTTGTTTGAGATTTGCCTCGTTGAGATTTGGGATTCGTTTGGTGTTTGGCACTTGAGATTTGAACTCAAGCGACGCGAGCCAAACGCGGGGTTATCCAACGATGAACTGCCTCAAATACGTCGCGCTCTGCTGGAGCGATTCCTTCCGCAGATCAAGCGATCCTTCATACGCGCGGTCCTCCACCTCGACGCAGACCGGCCCGCGATAGCCGACGTCGGTCAGGACGCTGAAGAACTGATTCCAATTCACGTCGCCGAGTCCCGGCAACTTCGGCGTGTGATAGAGATTCGGATGCGCCAGGATGCCGACCTGATCCAGATTTTCCCTGTCGATCCGCAGGTCCTTCGCGTGAACGTGGACGAGCCGATCGGCGAACTCACGGATCGGCTTCAGGTAGTCCATGTGCTGCCAGATCATGTGCGACGGGTCGTAGTTCAGTCCGAGCGACGAACTCGGAATCTCCTCGAACATCCGCCGCCAGATGGCGGGCGACGTGGCGAGGTTCTTCCCTCCCGGCCACTCGTCTTTCGAGAACAACATCGGACAGTTCTCGATCCCGATCCGGACGCCATGATCTTCGGCCAGCTTCACGAGCGGCTTCCACGTCGAACAGAACCGGGGCCAGTTGTCATCGACCGACTTGGTCCAGTCGCGCCCGATAAACGTGTTGACGCGGGTCAGTCCGAGCAGGGAGGCGGCCCGAATCACGCGGCCGATGTGTTCGACATACCGCTGTGCCTCGCCAAGGTCCGGCGTGAGCGGGTTCGGGTAGTAGCCGAGGCCACTGATCGCGACACCCGCCGCCGCCATGATCCCGTTCACCTCATCGGCCTTCGCCGGGGAGAAGTCGACCACATCGACATGCGTCACCCCCGCATAACGCCGCTCGGCCTTGCTGACCGGCCAGCACATCAACTCCACGCACGAATAGCCCGCCGACCCGGCACACTGCGCCACCTCGGCCAAACTCAACTCGGGCAGGATCGCACTGACGAAACCAAGCTGCATGAATGGCCCTTTCGCCAAAGTCTGCTCTTCATCTTCTTGTCACCCATTTTCTTGTTCACTCTTCATCACTTCATCCCGCGGCAGACGGGAGGAACCGCGACAAGAAGATGGGTGACAAGCAGGTGTCGATGGGAAAACCGATGCCGCACGAAGATAGCGAGCCGGCTCGATGGTGGCGACCTTACTGGGCATCCAGCGGATGCGCCATCAGGAACTTCCACATCTTCGTGTTGACGTCGGCCTTCAAGGCCCAGAAGTGGTTGTGCTGGGGGACTTCGAGGTACTCGCACGGGAAGCCCCATTTTTGGTAGGCGTCGCGGGCCTTGCGGCCTTCGTCCACCTTCACGATGGAATCGTCCTCGCCATGCACGATCAAGACACCGTACTTGTGCTTCACGCTCGGCTCGCGTCGCGACAAGATTCCAAGGCCACCCGAGTGACAGGCGATGGCCGCCACGACGTCGCTCCGCTGCGAAGCCAGCAGGTGCGAGAAGTAGGCTCCGTTCGACATGCCGCACAGATAGACGCGGTTCCGATCGACGTTGTACTTCTCGGCCAGATGAGCCAGCAGTTCGTCGAAGAAGGCGAAGTCGTCTTTCGCGAGTGCCGGGATCAGCCGCCACGCCTGGTCCTTCCCGTTTGGAAAGACCAGCACGAACCCCTCCTTCTCGGCAAGCCGGTCGAGTTGCGAGTAGGCCGCCATCAGATCCTTGTTGTCGATCAGAAAGCCATGAAAGGCGAACAGAATCGGCACCGGCTTCTTCCCGTCGACCGATTTGGGAACGACCAGCCGGTACTCGCGCGGTGAGCCATTGATGTCGATCTTCTCGTCGGGAAACGTCCCGACGACTCCGCCCTTCCCGTTCGAGGGCCGCGGCACGCCTTCCTCACCGACCGCCGTCAGAGTGTGTCCCGCATGACACAGGATGAAAGCGACCAGCAAGACTCGCAAACCGTTCGTTGCCGCGTGACTCATGACACACGTCTCTCGCATTGCGAAACTTCACTCCACGCCGGGCAGGACGCGCGTGCCGCTTTTGGATTCGCTGTGCTCGTATAGCGGCATTGCTTCGGGAATCCAGTTGGTCAGGTCGCGGACGCGCGTGCCGTGGCTGGGGTGCGTGGACATGAACTCGGGAGGAGCACCGCCGCCACTGGCCGACGACATCCTTTCCCAAAACCGAATGGACTCACGCGGGTCGTAGCCCGCCGCCGCCATCAGCAGCAGTCCCATCCGGTCCGCTTCGGATTCGTGACTGCGGCTGTAACCGAGGATGCCAAACTTGGCCCCCGCGTTCATCATCTGCATCACTTGCTGCCGAGTGCCGGGGTCCATGTCTCCGATGGAAGCCCCCGCAGCCGTCAGGCCGATGTTGGCGATCTGCGTCTGTGCCATGCGCTCCGAGCCGTGGTGAGCCAGTGCGTGAGAGATCTCGTGGCCGATCACCGTGGCCAGGCCGGCATCTGTCTCGGCGACGGGCAGGATCGCGGTGTAGACGACCATCTTCCCACCGGGCAGACAGAAGGCGTTGACCTGTTTTTCGTCAACGACTTCCAGTTCCCACTTGAAGTCGGGGATCTTGGTCCCGATCCGACGTTGGAATTCGGGATTCCTGGTCGCCTGAGTCAAACGGTTGGTGACTTCACGAACGGCCTCGACGGTCGGACCGCGTCTGACGACACGCGCGTCGCTCAGCACTTCTTGAAACGCCTGCAAGCCGAGCTGCGCCTCCTGCTGAGCATTCATCGCAACGACCTGCGCGCGGCCGAACGGTCCCTGCTGACAGCCGCGCGCCATCGTGACGCCGATCGCGATGAGGCCGATCACGATCGGAATCATCCGCGTCCCGAGATTGAATCCCGGGCCACGGTTCTGTCGGTAGTTGCCGAAGCTCATCGCAAAGTCTCCTGACGGTCACTCTGAGCGGCGCCGCGTCAGCCCCGCCGGTTCGTGGAAGGTTGATGGTCGAAGGTTGATGGTCAGAACAGGGGCATCTTCTCTGACCATCAACCTTCAACCCTCGACCATCAACCCAACGCAGAGCCCGGGGACTCACGTCCCCCGCTCGGAAAAGAACTCGCTGTTCACTGGTCCTTGTGATCGATGACGTTCGTCTCGAGGAACCTGGCCAGCCGGTAGAAGTCGCTCTCCTTCTTGATGAAGCGCACGATCGTCTTCAGTGTCGCGGTGTCGACGAGATCCGTGAACGGGACGTAGCGCAGGTCGAACTGGCCCTCGACCGAGACCATCACGCCGGTCTGGCTGTCTTCCACGAGGGCACGATACGCGCCGACACCAAGCTGGCTGCCGAGGATCACATCGAATCCGATCGGCCGGGCACAGCGCGTCTCATACCCGAGTTGCACTCCGTTCACCTTGCGTTTGCGGTTGGTTTGAGCCTCGAACTCCTTCGCCACCAGCTTGGCGATTTTCTTGGCGAGATCGGCTCCCGCCACGGCGATGTGTCCGAATGGGTCGTATTCGACCTCGCCGAGCAGTTCCATTGGCAGCTTTTCGGCCAATCCTTCGGCGAGCACCAGCACACCGAACTCTTTCCCTTCCTTCTCCTCGCGGTAGCGCATCGTCGCGACAAGCTTCTTAACAACCTTCGATACGACCATGATTGTGCGGGTTTCCATCTCACCCGTCTTCGGATTCTTGACCTGTTCCGTGGTGAGCAGGCTTTCGTCGAGGTCTTCGATGCTCATGACGAGGCTCGCTTCACTTGCAATTGCCGCGCCATAGGCCAGCCAGCCCGCGCTGCGTCCCATCGACTCGACGATGAAGTACGCGCGGCTCGCTTCGGCGTCGGCCAGCAGGTTGCGGATCTCTCCCGCCATCTGCTCGACCGCCGAAAAGAATCCGAAGGTGAAGTCGATGCCGTTGTAATCGTTGTCGATCGTCTTCGGGACGTGGACGACGGGGATGCGCGGCAGATCGGCCGGGAGCGTGTCCTGGAAGACCTTGATCTTGTACGCCGTTCGCAGCGTGTCGTCGCCGCCGATCGACACGAGGGCGTCGATCCCGAGCGACCGCAGTCCGTCGTAGACCGTGCGCAGCTTGCCGGTCTTGGAGGTGTCGTGCAGATCTTCGGGCGTGTCGACTCCCTTGCCTGGGTTCTCGCGCGCGGTGCCGATCATGATGCCGCCCGTGCAGCGCGTGCGACGCAGCTTTTCCGGAGTCAGCCGGATGAAGTCGCGTCCCTCCTGAAGACCTGCCTCCGGCTTGTAGCGGACCAGCCCCGCATAGCCGTGCTTCATCCCATAGACTTCGATCCCGGCCTTGATGAACGACGCCGCCGCCGTCGAAATGACGGCATTCGCGGCGGGAGCCGGTCCTCCCGAAAACAGGATCGCAACTTTCTTGATCGTCGACTTGTTGACAGACGCGGGCATGAAACAAAACTCCTTCGCCGACTCGCGGCGGACAAGGTGAGGCGGGCGCTGGTGATGATCGGAACAACCGCTGTCGCGGCCGGGACGAATTGTGAGCGGCCAGCAGTAAGCGAGCAAGCCCCGCGACGAAACGATCAGCCGATGCCGATTTCGCGTGAGATATGATCGCTCAGCCCGGCGTGTTCGGTGTCGCAGCTCCAAAGTCGCCTTCATCGCTCCGCGTGAAGTAGGCCGATTGCGAGTGGGCCGTGGTTTATCTGATCCGTATCGAACTCGCGCACAGCTTTCTTCACGCGGAGCGATGACGGCTACTTCGTCCACCAGAGCGGCGGACCGTCGAGGTGCTTGAGGTGGCGGTCGCGGAACTCGAAGAAACGCGAGTCGGCTGTCTGCTGGGCGGCCATCGTGGCGGCCCCGAAGCGGATCGCCTGTTGGACCTGATCCTCTGCCCCCAAGCCGAGCGACTTGACCGTGTCGAGAGCCTGCTTCACCTGCGGATCGTTGGCAATGCGAGCCTCCGTCTCGGCGCGGGGCTTCGTCGCATCGGCGGTCTCGCGGTGAGACCAGATCGTCTCCCAGTTGCTCTGCGCCTGTGGACCCGTGTTGATGCGCACCACGAACGCCGATTGCACGGCCGTTTGTCGGCCCTCGACGTTCAGATCGACTCGCGTGGCGCGGAATCCGGTCGCGCCCAACCGCTCGGTATCGAGTTGAGCCGACTTCAACCAGTCGTTGTTCGACGCGGCCTTGCCTTTGGCGGGACGACCGTCGCCGGTGAGGTCTTTCAAAAACGAATCGACCTGCCCGCGCAAGACCTTCGCAATCACGGGAGCCATCTCCTTGAGGTCTCGTGACGCATCGGATCTGACGAGCACCTCGCCCGTTCCCTGAAAGTCAATCGGCGTCCCGAAGGCGTACTCGACGAGAGCCAACCGCGCCGCCCATTCGCGTTCATCCTGAGGCCGCGCGGCGAGTTGATCCGACAGGTCCGGCGCGGGCTTTGTCGGATCAACGCCCTTCTGCTTGAGTTCCCTCGTCAGATCGGCCACATCGCGCGTCTCGACCTCTTTCAGCCGCTCGCCCCATCCCCACAGCGCGATCCGCTGGCGATCAGGTGCGGATGGCGTGACCTTCGCAATGGCCTCTCGCTTCGCCTCAAACCAGACGAACTGAGGTGCCTCGGGCGGCTCGGCTTGGGCCAGCAGCTTCTCGACCCGTTCGAGTTCCTGCTTCATGAAGAAGACCGACCGCTGCGACTCGGGCGGCATGTCGAGCAGCTTCGTCAGCCGATCCCGCAATTGTTCCCATGCGACCCGCTGCTCCGTGGCCTCCTCCGCCGTGAGCTTGACCAGCAACTCGGGATTCGCCTGCTTGAGCCACTCACGTGACACGGCCATCGTCACCGAACCATTTGCCTCGCTCTTCAAGATCGCCCCGCGAACCGGCTTCCCCGACTTGAGGCTCACCACATCCACCCCAAGCTGCGACAACGGGACCGACTTGGCCGACTGAGCCAGCGCGCAGGCCGGACCCAAACCGAGCAGACTCACCACGAGCAAGCCCACGAGTGTCATTCGAGTTAGTGATGTGAGCCAGCAGCGAATCACGGCAACCTCCGGGCGCAAGCCAAAGCCAGTCTCGATCAGTGTCTCACTTCAGAAACGCTTTTCCCGCGGCAACATCAACGGCCTTTTCTTCGCTTCTCGACTTCATCAGCGATCGCCTGTCAGAAAACTTCAACAAGAAAATGGGGAAGGAAGAACGCGGACCGGGATTTCATCTTCTTGTCCCACATTTTCTGGTTCCTTTCGATTCCCACTGAGTCGCGCCGAGTCATCAGCGGTCAGACCTCTTCGACCGAAGCCGCTTCATTTGCTGTTCGGGTGCTTGACCGGCAACGGGTGGCCGAGCGTGTCCTTGTTCGGGACGAAGCCGTTGCCGTCGACATCGACGAAGATCGGGTTGGTCATCGCCGCCGGTTGAGCCTTCCCCATCTGCTCACCGTAGACCTTGGTAAGGTTTCCTCCCTCGTCGCCCGTCACGACGACGAGATGGGCATCGGATTTGAGGTCGATCTCCAGAGACCGGTCGAACTTCACCGCGCCGCCTCGGAACAGGTCCGGGTTCTTCTCGCGGGTGTAATCGTGGACAGCGTGCTTGCGGCCGTTGACCAGCACGAACAGCGTATCGACATCCAGCCAGTTCGGGCACTGGACGCGAACCTTCAGCGTTACCTTGCCACTGGCCGCCTTGAGATCCTGGCCGGAGACAACCGTCTCGGTCTTGCCGGACTCGTGCGCGGTCACTTCGAGGTACGGGCCGTTCGACATCACAATCCGGCCCTGTTCGGCGGCGTGGACCATCTCCATGTGATCGATCTTCGCCGGGTCGTCGGTCGAGGACTGGATCCAGTTCCGCAGCCAGCCCGAGCCGTGGAAGTTGTAGTGCGCGTCGGTGTTGACCACGCCGTAGATGCGGAAGCCCTGGTTGAGCAGTTGCAGCCAGTTGAAGACGCGGTTGTGGAAGGCCGCTCCCTCGCGCTTCCCCTCCGGCCCCAGCGACAGCGCGTTGTCGATCGGATGAATCTCCATCACGTCCATGAACGGAAAGGCCCGCTCGTGACCGGCATCCGGTTTTCCATCGCCATCCTTGTCGTAGAACATCCAACCCGGATCGGGATGGTTGACCTGCAACAGCTTCTCACTGCGGTCGTTCCACAGCGCGAGCCGTTCGATCTGCGATTCGAGGTCCGGCGTCGTGGCCGGTCCCCCGCCGTCCTGAGTGCGCGGCTTGTACTGCATCGGAAAGACGTTCTGGTGATTGAGCGGCAGCGGCGACCCGGTCAGCTCGATCCCCGACACCGATGACATGAACTGCCCGATCCCCAGCCGGTCGATGTGTGGCTGATACGTGCTGACGCGGTTGTGCTCGGTGCAGGGCGCGAACTCGATGTTCTCGCAGACCAGATTCAACACGCGACCCAACTGACTGCCGGTGTTGTCCCCCGACGGAGTGCTGTGACTGTGAAAGTCGCTGCTCACCCAACCGGGCGTCTCGACCGAGCGGATCAGTTTGGCAGACAGGTCGGACACCTCATCGAATGCCACGTTGATCTCGCTGAAGATCGCATCGAATTCCGACCCGTGACTGATCGTGACAGCATACTTCCCTGTGGGGATCTTCTTCTTGATGCGGCCGTCGGGCGAATAGATCAGGTTCCGCACGGCGAACTCACCAGTCTCAGGACCGAAGTCCAACTTGGACCCTTCGGTCAGCGGCTTGAGTTCAATCTTGCAGGGGATCGGCTCACCGAGAACGTCCGTGATGCGACCTTGCAACCAGCCGAACTGGGTGTCTGCTTCGATGTCGATGTAACCGCCTTCGGCCTTCGCGGTCAGACGCTGTTGTGCAACAAGGTTGCCAAGATAAAACAGCTTCGCGTTGTAGTCGCCCGGTTCGAGCGGCAGAACCAAGATGTATGGCAAATTCGATTGCGGAACTGGCTCCGGCAAACGGACGCTTCCCACCACGGTCTCGCCCCGTGCGAGTTCCAGCCAGTAATCGCGCTGCTCTCCAAACAGGCCGAGGAACTGAAAGTACGTTTTTTGGGTGGACTTCCTAGTCTTCAACCTTTGATGGCTCTGATCGTGAATGTTGAACACGTTGCTCGACGAGCACACATGCCGCGTCAGCTCGAAAGACTCTCCCGGCGCGAGCTTCACCTGCAATTCACCGGCCTCGGTTTCGTATTTGATCGTGGTGGTGCGGGCGTCGCTGTTGAGCTGCATCTTGCGTCCAGCGGCATCCAGTCCGTACGCCTGCCCCCAATAGCGGTCGTAGAGCCAGAAGCGATCCGTGGTCGAATTGGGAGAGCGAACCATCTCTTCCTTGCCGCCGTCAGCCCGGAAGTCGTCTTCCAACGGCACAGACAGAGGAGTCGTGCTGCGGTTGGTGAACGTCGAGGTCACGGTGACGAACATATCCTTCTCACCCAGCGAATAGACGACCGTCACCTCGGGAAGCTGCTCGGTGGCGTCGGCCTTCACGACGACCGAGGCCGACTGCCCACTGACGCCTGTCCCCGTCGGCGCGACATCTTTTCCATCCTCACCCCGGAACGAAGCCGCTCGATACGCGAACTTCTTCTTGCCGGGATAGAACGCGGCTAACTGGTCGTTGTCAGCCACGGCCGAAGTCAGGTCGATGACCGCGCCCGCCACATCGCGCACCGTCATGTTGGCGTTGCGCGTCGCCAGTGGCTGCGCAATGACAACCTTCACGTGGGTATTGCGCAACACAAAGTCGCCATAGATCGCGTCGGACTCTTTGCCGTCCTCAACGAGGTCGTTCCAGTTGGACGAGGTGAGGACGCGAGCCTCGGCCTTTAGACCAGTGCCCCAGACAGCGGGCATTTTGAACAGGTATTCTTGGCCTTCTTTGAACTGCATCGCCGAGTTCGCAACGACCGCCAGACCGAGCAACAGCAACGTACCGACCACTGCGAGCGAGGACTTCATCGCGTCAGCTCCACCAAGAGACAGGACTCGGAAACCGGGAAGAGGCGGGGAACCCGAAGCGGAACCACTCATACACCGTCCGCCACGGCATGGCAAAGCCGAGATCGTCGTGGCGGATGCTGCCAGCATCCAATCCGACGCTGGCAGCGTCAGCCACGCACCCGATCCCTCTCAACTCACATCTCCGCCCAACCCGGCACGAGCTTGAACAGGCCGATGGCCAGCAACGTTCCTCCGATCGGGATCAGCACCGTCGTGACGAAGATCGGGCCGTAGGCGCGTTTGTGGGTCTCGCCGCAGATAACGCGGATCAGCATCACGACGTAGCCATTCGCAGGGAGGGAATCGAGCGTTCCCGAGGCAATGGACACCACGCGATGCAACGCGCGCGGAGCGACTCCCAATTCATCGACGAAGATCGGCTTGAGGATCGGCAGCGCGATCCCCTGTCCGCCCGAGGCCGATCCCGCGATCGCCGCGATCACCGCCACCGCCAGCGCCGCGCCGAGCAGCGGATCGACGGGAAGGTGAGTCACCCAGAAGACAACTCGCTGAAACGCGGGCAAGTCCTTCACGGCCGCTCCAAACCCGACGGCCGCCGCCGTCGAACCGATGGCGAGGAACCCGTTCGTGAACCCCTCACCCAAATACTTCCAGCCGTCCGCCAGATGAGACCCCAGCAGGATCAGGGCCGCGACGACTCCCAGGAAGATCGACAGTGTCGCGTCTTCCGGAATGTGTTCGAGCACGAGTTGAACCCGCTCACCCCACGGACCGGCGGCATTCAGGAACCGACCGCACCTCACCGCCAATTGTCCGCAGACCCACGGCAACAGATTGAGTGCCGCCACGGTCACGACCAGTGGGAGCAACGCGCGCCACAAGCGGGGCAAGCCGCGGCTGGGCCGTGCCGCTTCGACACCGTGCCCCAGCGGTTCGGCCTCGACCACCCGGTCACTCGGTCGAGCTTCCCAGCGATGACCGGCCTTCTGGTCTCGACGAATCGCCCATTCCAGATACACCTGACCGGTGAGAAACATCAGCGGGGCGACAATCAAACTGACCGGCCACCCCGCGCGGGCATCGGTCAGCGGCGCCTTCGTCACCGCATCGACCAAATACTGGATCGGGATCAGATTCTGAATCTCGGGCGAGCCGGCCGAGGTCATCGTGAACGTGATCGAACCGAGACAAATCGCCCCCGGGATGAAGCGTCGCGGCAGATCGGCCTGACGGAAGAGTTGCACCGCCAGCGGAAAGACCGAGAACCCCACCGCGAACAACGACACACCGCCGTACGTCAGCACCGCACAGGCCAGTACCACGGCCAGACAGGCGCGGTGCGCTCCCAACCGGCGGCCGATCGAATCGGCGATGCTCACCGCCGCGCCGGACTCTTCCATCAGCTTCCCGAACACCGCCCCGAGTGCCACGATCAAATAGAACTTCCGCACGAAATCGGCAAACCCCGTCATGTAGGCCCCGGTCATCGCCGCGAGCGGATCGCCGCCGCTCAACGTCACCGTGACCAGCGCGCACAACGGAGCGACGACAAAGATGCTCCGCCCCTGCACCACGAGTATCGTCAACAGGGCCATCCCGCCGAGCAAGACTCCGAGTTCGTAGAGTTGGACAACCACAACGGCGAGCCTCGCGAGAGGGAGGTGACGACCTGACGGCGCGGATTGTCCCGGTCATCGATTCGAAGAGCAACTCGCGGGATGGTTAACCCGTATGATTCATGGCCTCCTCAGCGAGGAATCGGACTGCCGCACACCAACCCGCACTGTAAGTTTTGAAGTTGCGCTGTGTTGGATTTCCGCCCCAACGGGGCAGCCCTATGTCAGCCCGGGGCAAGCGACCAACGGGAGCGGCGCCCCGGGTTCCGAAAGTCACAGAATTCGAAGCCCTGAAGGGGCGGCACTAAAATGCCAGCCGGAATAGTGCCGCCCTTTCAGGGCTTGAGATTCACGGAAACCGCCAACCCGGGGCGG
>JBBPIS010000055.1:0-44227 GCA_038040225.1 Planctomycetota bacterium | reverse complement strand
GCTGCCGCGAAGCCTCGGTGATCTCGGCCAATGCCCGGCGGTACTTGCCAACCGCCAACCGACCCTCATCGTCCGTCTTCAACGACAGCTCGCGCTTGAGCAGGCCGATCAGCCCGTTCGCTCCCAGTTGCTCCGCCTCATTCGATCGTTGTGACGCCGCAGGCCAGCCGGGGGCGAGACCCCGCGCGAACTGAAGGGCCAGATCGAGCGAGGCTTCGGCGTCCTTCCGCGAGTCGGCCGACAGGGACTGGACGAACGCGATCTCGGCGGCGGCGGTGGCGGCCTGGACCAGTGGAGCGGCGGCGGGGACGACGTACTTCGTCGTCTGTTTGATCTCGGGCATGATGGGGTCGGACGGCGCGGCGACCGTGGCCAGCAAATCGCGAGCGACCTTCAACATGGCGGTCGTGTCAGCGGCATCCTTGGCGGCGAAGCGACCGCTGGCGGCGCGGGCCCAGACCCGCGCGGCCAGTGGCGGCGCGAGAGCCTTCACCGCGTCGGCGATCTCCTTGTTCGAGTCGGCCGAGCCGGGTTGTGCCTGGCTGCGCGCGACTCCCTCCGCCCAGATGGCCAGACATTCAGACTTCGCCTCGTCATTCGGCTGAGCCATCGCCCAATCGCGGGCGGCGGCCGACTGACCGCGCGCGACGAGCGTCGAGGTGGCGGCCATCGCCTGCGGAGCCGACCACGGCAGGACCGCGCGCGCACTCGTCAATCGAGCCAGTCGCCCGTCGGATGCCATCTGGACGCGAGCGGCCAACTGGCCGTCGGCATCCGCCGCCTGGTGGCCCTGCAGAACCGACAGCGCATCCGGAATGCGACCCGCGGCCGCGAGAGCCGCCGCCAGTCGGCCCGCGATCTCCATTTGATTGCGGCCGACCTTCGGAATCTTCGGCGCATCGGCCAGCGCGGCATCGAGCGACTTGCCGGAGGCGGCCTTGTCACCGTCCATCCACTCGCGCCAGAACAGTTCGAGATTCGGCAGGATCCGGTAATAGGGGACGTCTCTCCCGACGACCTCCAACTGCTTGAGATGCTCGCGCGCGGCGGTGACATCGCCGGCGAGCGCGTTCGCTTCGGCAGCCAGTTGCCGACAGTACGGCTTGCTGCGCTGTCGCCGATCGCCGACCAGGCACGCTTCACTCAGTTGCTTGAGCGTGTCGGCGATCACTTCGTCGGTCGACTTCGGTCCGGTGTCGGCCTTGGTCTCACCCGTCTTCGGGGTGTCGGGTGTCGTCACAGTCTTGTTGGCGGAATTGTTCGACTTGGTGGTGGCCGAATTCCCCTTCATCTCAGCCAACATCTCCTTGTCCTCGTCCGAAAGTCCCGGGGGCTTCGGTTTGCTGGCGAGCAGTCCGGGGAGCACGAAGATTCCCAAACCGATCACGACCGCCACCACGACCGTCAGGCCAAGGATCGGCACCAGGTTGCTCTTCTTGGGCGGCGGAGGCGGCGCTTCCACGACGACTGCGGGAGCCTTGAAGACCGGCACCATGCACTTGGGGTTGGCGCACTTCACTTCCTGACCGGCCGCCGTCGGCACGACGTATCCCGCCGTTTCGCACATCGGGCAGATGACCTTCAGCGAGCGCTGCTTCGTCGCGTTCGGCATCGCCTGAATCGCGGACTTGCCGGAGGGGAGATCGGCATCGAACGGGAAGTCGTCCGCGGCACCCGGCTTGGCTCCCCCGGACTTGTTTGCGGGAGATCCTTTGCCCGGCGTGGTCGGTTTGGAGGCGGCAGCGGCACCCGGTTTGGAGGGAGCCGCCCCCGGCTTGGCACTCGAAGCCGCAGCGGGCTTCGGTGCGGAGGGCTTGGCTCCCGGCTTGGCCTTCATCGACGAGCCACAGAAGGGACAATCGTCGACATCGTCGTCAATGACCGACTGACCGCACGCGGGACAAACCGGAAAGTCCATGTCACTGATTCCTGTTCGAGACTGAGTCTGCTTCGATGGGCCGACGGACTGACAAAGTGAAGCGGGATTCTAGCGACCGGCGACCGATGCGGACAAACGAGTGGGCGCAGGTGATTGCCACGGACAGGATTATCTTGACCACTCCCCTCGCCCCTCTGGGGAGAGGGGCCGGGGGTGAGGGGCAACTGTTATTGAGGCGCCCAACGGCATTCGCCCCTCACCCCTCTCCCCAGAGGGGCGAGGGGAACAAGAAAATCAATCGCGCGCGAGTTCGCGGGGACGTGAGACGGAAACCAGCATCCCGCGCGTCGCGTCAGTCAGCTCCGACCAGTCGGAGAGATCGAGTTCGACTCGCGCGAGTGCCGCGGTGGGCAGTCGTTCCGATTGACCCGTGAGGTGTTCGAGGAACAACTCCAGATCGGGATTGTGTCCGACGATCAGGACACTCGCCGCCGGTTCGGCCACCTCGCGCAGCGCGCCGATCATCTGAGCGACGTCGCCGTGATAAAGCTCGGCGTGCAACGACACGGGTACGCTCTTGTCCACTTCGGCCAGCAGCAGTTGCAGGGTTTCCCGCGCGCGTGTGGCTGTCGAACAGAGGGCGTGATCGGGTCGCAGACCGTTTGCAATCAGCCACCGACCCATGCGCGGCGCTGTTTTCCGGCCTCGTTTCTTCAACGGCCGATCGTGATCCGCGAGCAACGGATCGTTCCAACTCGACTTGGCATGACGGAGCAGCAGCAGTGTCTTCATGGCGGGCGAGGATACACCGTTCCGAGCGGCACGGCACCCGTGGCAATGTTCGGGCACATTTCAAGACTGAGGCCAATCGCTGGCGTGGTCTCGAAACGGGTGCAGCCGCTCATTGGTGGTCGGAATTTCTTATCCCCTCTCACACCCGTCTTGGGGGGGAGGGGGAACCGGAGGACGACCACCAATCAACGACTGCAACCTCGGTGCGCAGTCGTCCGGCATCGACCGATGTCGGTGCTTCCCCGAATTCTTTTGAATTTGTCCGGGAATCTTCGTCATGTCACATGTACTTTGCCTGATGATCCGGTATTTTCCGACCGCATAAATTGCCGCAATTTGCGGCAAACTACGGAAATAGCCCTTATAAACCTGTCGTGACAGTCACGTCATGCTCCGTATCGGAGCCGGGTGCGTCGGTCCCTCGAAGTCGTCGGACCCTGCGCCAGATTCAACACCATTGAGGCACTCTTGAGAAGCGACTTGACGTCCCATCTGGAAGTCCGTGAGCGCACCGCCGCGTGCGACGTGTCGCCAGGGACGCGGGTGGAGTGCCGCAGTTCCAAACCGTTCGTCCGCTGGCAGACGGCGTTGCCGGGGACGCGGGTCTTCGCGGCGTATCAGGCAGGGAAGCTGCCGCTGCTCGGATGGCACCGGCCACAGTCGTCGCTGCTGATGCGGCACTTCAGCAAGCCGATGGGACTGGACGTTGGTCCGGTCAAGCCCGCGCCGTTCACTCGGCATGAAATCAATCGCTCCATCACAAACGCCCATTCTGACATCCGCTGATTCACACAGCCCGACGCTCATTAGATAAGGTGTTTTTCATGTGGTTCCCCCGAAGTCGCCGGTCGATTTTCCAGCGAGTTGTCGCCGCCATCGGTCAGTACTGGATCCAGTCTCGCCGTGAGCGTTGGCTCGCGCAGGTTCGGCAGCGGCGAACGCGGCGGTCGATCGACCATCGCGGTCAACTGGTTCATGTGATTGAACGTCTGGAACCCCGGACCCTCTTGTCGGCGATTTCCTGGGACGGTGGTGCGGGAAACCTCAGTTGGAACAGCGCGTTGAATTGGAGTGGCGACGTCCTGCCGACAACGGCCGACGATGTGAGCATCAATCCGGTCGGGATCACCGTGACGCTCGTCGGCGCGGCGTCAGTCCACAGTCTGCAAAGCAACGCCAACCTCACCCTCAGCAGCGGCGCGCTAACGGTGGGGGCGAGTTCCGCCTTGAACGGCAATCTCACGTTGACAAGTTCCTCCGTGACCGTTGACGGTGCGTCCGCGCAGCTTTTCGCCAACGGCACGACAACGGTGAATTCCTCGAACCTGTTCGCTCTGAATGGAGGGCAATTGAGTCTGCTCGGACCCGCCAGCCACAACGCCTTCTCGGTTGCAACCACGATCAGGGCGAGCGGTGCCGGCAGCAGCATTGATCTTTCGGGGATGACCAGCTTCAACGGTTCCCTCAGCAGCACGAGTGGGGTGACAAATTACACCTCCATCCAGTCGCTGGCGGGCGGGCACGTGCAGTTTGGAAACACGCAGACGTTGACCGGCCAGACGAACATTTCAGCGGATGGTGCGGGAAGCCTGGTCGATCTGTCAGGCGTGTTGACCTTGGACGGAGGTGTCGGGACCACGTTCAATCGAATCGACCCGTTCAAAGTGACCGTGCAGAACAGTGGCGCGATCCAGACACCCAACGTCACGACGCTTAAGAGTGTTTCGCTTTACGCCTTCAACGGACTGACGCTCGATCTGCACACTGCGACCAGCTACACCGCGCTGGGTGCGGATGGCTTGGGACGTTTTGTAACGATCCAGGCGAATGGGTCCGGCAGTCAGGTAAACCTCAGCGGACTGACATCCTTCCGCGGTTCGTTTGATGCATCGACAGCCTTAGGGACGCACTATGTCTTCGTGCAGGCGGTGGCGGGGGGAGCCGTCGATCTGTCAGGTGTCGTGACGTTGACCGGTCAGACCAACATCTCTGCCGATGGGTCCGGGAGCATCGTCAATCTCACCGCCGCACAAACCCTGAATGGGGGGACCGGAACCAAGTTCGACCGGTCCGAGCCGTTCAAATTGACCGTGCGGAATGGTGGCACGATCCAGACGCCCAACCTGCACTCGCTCAACAGCGTGTCACTGTATGCCTTCAACGGACTGACTCTCGATCTGCACACGGTCACCAGTTACACGGGCGTGGGAGCGGACGGGGCGGGTCGCTACGCGATCATTCAAGCCAATGGGACCGGAAGCCGTATTGATCTGTCGGGGGTCACTTCGTACGTCGGTTCGTTTGATGCATCGACAGCTCTGGGAACGCACTACGTCTTTGTGCAGGCGATGGCCGGTGGGACAGTCGATCTGTCGGGTGTCGTGACGCTCACCGGTCAGACCAACATCTCTGCAGATGGGGCCGGGAGCATCGTCAATCTCGCCGCAGCACAAACCCTGAATGGCGGGGCGGCAACCAAGTTCGATCGGGCTGAACCGTTCAAATTGATCGTGCGAAACGGTGGCACGATCCAGACGCCCAACGTGCGGACGCTCAACAGCGTGTCGCTGTACGCCTTCAACGGATTGACGCTCGATCTGCACCTTGTCACCAGCTACTCGGGAATGGGTGCGGATGGCATCGGTCGCTACGCCATTATTCAAGCGAACGGGACCGGCAGCCGCATCGACCTGTCGGGGGTCACTTCGTACGTCGGTTCGTTTAGTGCATCGACAGCTCTGGGGACGCACTACGTCTTTGTGCAGGCGGTGGCGGGGGGAACCGTCGATCTGTCGGGTGTCGTGACGCTGACCGGTCAGACCGACATCTCGGCGGACGGAGCCGGGAGCGTCGTCAATCTTGCCGCAGCACAATCGCTGGATGGAGGGGCTGCAACCAAGTTTGACAGGGCTGAGCCGTTCAAATTGGCCGTGCGAAACGGTGGCACAATCCAGACGCCCAACCTGCACTCGCTCAACAGCGTGTCACTGTATGCCTTCAACGGACTGACTCTCGATCTGCACACGGTCACCAGTTACACGGGCGTGGGAGCGGACGGGGCGGGTCGCTACGCGATCATTCAAGCCAATGGGACCGGAAGCCGCGTTGATCTGTCGGGTGTCACTTCGTACGTCGGTTCGTTTGATGCATCGACGGCGCTGGGAACGCACTATGTCTTCGTGCAGGCGATTGCCGGTGGGACAGTCGATTTGTCGGGTGTCGTGACGCTCACCGGTCAGACCAACATCTCTGCAGACGGGGCCGGGAGCATCGTCAATCTCACCGCCGCACAAACCCTGAATGGGGGGACCGGAACCAAGTTCGACCGGTCCGAGCCGTTCAAGTTGACCGTGCGGAACGGTGGCACGATTCAGACGCCCAACCTGCACTCGCTCAACAGCGTGTCACTGTACGCCTTCAACGGACTGACGCTCGATCTGCACACCGTGACCAGCTACACGGGCGTGGGAACGGATGGCGTCGGTCGCTACGCCATCATTCAAGCCAATGGGACCGGAAGTCGCGTCAATCTGTCCGGTGTCACATCGTTCGCTGGCTCACGCGATGCATCGACGGCCCTGGGGACGCACTATGTCTTCGTGCAGGCTGTTTCCGGTGGGGTGGTCGATCTGACGGGGGCCGTGACGATTTCGCAGCGAACCTCCATGCTGGTGACTGGCGGACAGATCGCGCTCGCGACCGGAGTCGTCGATTTTACGGGGACCAGTATCATCACCGTCTCCAGCGGCAGCCTGACCGCGGGGACTCTGCGTGTCGCCACGGGTGCGGATGTGACCGCCGTCGGCACGCTCACGACGAATGTCGAGAATCGTGGTCTACTCCGTCCCGGCAATACGCTCGGTACGCTGGGGATTGTTGGCAACCTCACACAAACGACGACCGGTACGCTGTTCGTTCAACTTGGCGGGACGACTCCCGGCACACAGTATGACCGCGTTGCGGTGACCGGGTCCGTCGCTGTCGCCGGTACGCTCAATGTCTCGTTCGTCAGCGGCTTCGTTCCAGCGCTGGGCAGCACGTTCCTGTTGATCGACAACGACGCGGTGGACGCCGTCAGCGGCACCTTCGCAGGTTTGGCGCAAGGTGCCACGATCACCGTCAGCGGACAGCACTTGCGGGCCAGCTACATCGGCGGCGATGGCAATGACGTCGCGCTGACGGTCGTCTCTTCTCCGAATGTGCCACCCGTTGCGGCCGCCAATGTGGCCGCGGTCAGCGCGAACGAAGGGGGCACGGCCACCAATGCAGGCACGTTCTCCGATGCTCAAGGGAACGCCACGGTCACGATCTCGGCCTCCATCGGCGTCGTCACGCAGAACAACGCCGCCGGCACCTGGAACTGGTCGCTCAATGCGGCCGATGGCCCCGCCGGTCCGTTCACGGTGACGATCACCGCCACCGACACTTCCGGTGCCGCCGCGAATGCCACGTTTACTTACTCGGTCAACAACGTTGTCCCCACGATCTCACTGAGCGGCAATGCGACCGTCCATGAAGGCTCGCCGTACACACTCAACCTGGGCGTCGTCACTGACCCCGGCACCGACACCATTACCAGCTACAAGATCAACTGGGGCGACGGTGTCATCGACAACTTCACCGGCAATCCGGCGAACACGACGGCGACTCACACCTTCGCCGACGGCCCAGGTACCCAGACGAACAACGTGACCGTGACCGACGAGGACGGGAACTTCCTCGTCGGCAGCTTGAGCGTGCAGGTGCTCGATGTCGCCCCGACGATCGCGCTCACGGGCAATAGCAACGTCAACGAAGGTTCGGCGTTCACCCTCAACCTCGGTGCGAGGACCGATCCGGGCAGCGACACCGTCAGTGCCTACTCCATCAACTGGGGCGACGGCAACATCGAGAACTTCACCGGCAATCCGGCCAACACGACCAGGACGCACACGTATGCCGACGGTCCCAGCAACTACATCATCAGCGTCTCCCTGACCGACGAAGATGGAACTTTCACCGGCGGAACGCGAGCGGTGACGATCGACAACGTCGCTCCGACGGTCGCCGGCGGCCCCTTCAGCCTCGACGAAAACAGCGTGAATGGAACTGTCGTCGGCAGCGCGTCGGCGACCGATCCGGGAGCGGATACGTTCAGCTTCTCGATCACCGGCGGCAACGTGAGTGGAGCGTTCGCGATTCATGCGACAACGGGACAGATCACGGTTGCGAACTCGGCGGCGATCGTCTACGGAACCACGCCCGTGTTCACCCTGACGGTGGCGGCCACGGACAGCGATGGTGCCGTGGGCATCGCGTCCGTCACCATCAATCTGAACAGCGTCAACGCGGCTCCGGTGGGTGCGAACGACACGTTCACAACCAACGAAGACACAGTGCTCAGCGTCACTGCGGCGAGTCTGGTGACCAGCTTTGGTCCCCTCACGCCAACGGATACGCAAGTCAGCACCACCACGTCCGTGGGAGAAATGGCGGATGTGGCGTTCGACGGCACTCGGTATCTTATGGTGTGGGCTCAACAACAAGGCAGCCTGTTTCAGGACATCTACGGCCAGTTTGTGACCACTTCCGGCACCTTGTCCGGTTCGCCGTTCGTGATCGCCAGTCATCCGAACAACCAAACCGCTCCGACCGTGGCCTTCAACGGGACCCACTACCTGGTCGCCTGGAACGATAATTTTGGCACGGACAACAGAAACTCGATCGACATCCGCGTGGTCCGCACCGACGGCACACTGGGTACCGAGATGATTCTGACGAGTCCCTCTGCCACGATTTCCAATTCTGGTCATGACGTGGCATCCAACGGCACGGACTTTCTGGTGGTGTGGGGTGACAACCGTAATTCTTCAACGAACGGCAGGGATATTTACTCCCAGCGTGTGGCAGTCAACGGGGCTGGTACCGCCACACTGATCGGCAGTGAATTGGCGGTTGTGACAACGACCGAACATGAGTTCAACCCGTCCGTCGCCTTCGGCGACACCAATTATCTGGTCACTTGGACGAGTGATATTACCGTGAATGCCTCTCAGTTTAATGTTAAGGGAGCGACGGTCAGTCCCGCAGGAGTCATCTCGTCACCAATCGACATCAGCACCGCGACAGGCCTGCAGGGAAATCGCGCGGCGGGGGTGGCTTACGGCGACAACAGCTTCCTGGTCGTCTTTGACGATAACCGCGACGGAACGGGAGATGTTGGCGGTGCGCGAGTCAGTAACGCCGGTGTCTTGCTGGATGGTCCGGCGACCACGGGTGGTATTTTGATCGCTGCGAATCCGGGTGGCGGTGGGCCGACAAGGCCGCAGGTCGCCTTTGACGGTCAGGAATGGCTGGTCGCCTGGTCGAGCAGTGGCATCCGCGGCACGCGCGTCGCGAGCGACGGCACGGTTTTGAATCCGAGTGCCAACCCCAGTGGCGTCGCGCTTACGCAGACCACTTCTTCGCTCCGCTGGGATCCGTCATTGGCCTCCGATGGGACAAACTTTCTGGTCAGCTTCCATGATTCGCCCAGCCCTAATGACAAATACGTGCAGCTTGTCGGCGAAACGATCCTGACGCCGGCGGCGGGATTGCTGGCCAATGACACCGATGCGGACGGCGACACGCTAACGATTACTCAGATCAACGGCAGCGGATTGCTCACCAGTAGCAGCACGTTGGGTGCCCATGTCACGGTCACCTCCAATGGCAGCTTCACGTACGATCCGACCGTCTCCGCCACCTTGCAAGCCTTGCCGCAAGGCAGCACTCTGAACGACACGTTCACCTACACGGTCACCGACGGTTACGCGACAGTCAATGCAACAGTGACCATTCTGGTCGCCGGCATCAACGACGTGCCGGTCGCGAATGCCAGCAGTGTGACGACGAACGAAGATACGGCCTACACGTTTGCGGCGGGCGTGTTTGGCTTCACCGACGTGGAAGGGAACGCCCTCGCCTCGATCACGGTCAGCGGCCTGAGTCTGGCGAGCGGCGACACGCTGACGGTGGATCAGGGCTCGGGCGCGGTGACGGTCACGAACGGGATGACGATCACGGCGGCCCAGATCGCCACGCTGATCTACAGCCCGGCGGCCAACGCCAACGGGACCGCCCGCAGCACGTTCAACTTCAAGGTCAACGACGCGGGTCTCGGCACGGTCGCCGCCACGATGAGTGTGAACGTGACGGCGGTTAACGACGTGCCGGTGGCGCAGGCCAGCAGCGTGACGACGAACGAAGACACGGCTTACACGTTTGCGGTGCCGAACTTCGGCTTCACGGACGTGGAGGGCAACGGCCTGACGTCGATCACGATCAGCAGCCTGAATCTGGCCGCCGGAGATACGCTGAAGCTGAGCGGCACGGATGTCACCGTCAATCAGACGATCCTCGCGGCGAACATCGCGAACCTCGTGTACACGCCAATGGCCAATGCCAACGGCTCCGGTCGCTCGACGTTCAACTTCAAGGTCAACGACGCGGGTCTCGGGGCGGTTGCCGCCACGATGAGTGTGAACGTGACGGCGATCAACGACGTGCCGGTGGCGAATGCCAGCAGTGTGACCACGAACGAAGACACGGCCTACACGTTCGCGGCGACTGACTTCGGCTTCACGGACGTGGAAGGCAACGGCCTGGTGTCGATCACGATCAGCAGCCTGAATCTGGCCGCCGGAGATACGCTGAAGCTGAGCGGCACGGATGTCACCGTCAATCAGACGATCCTCGCGGCGAACATCGCGAACCTCGTGCACACGCCAATGGCCAATGCCAACGGCTCGGCCCGTTCGACGTTCAGCTTCCGGGTCAACGACGCGGACCTCGGCACAGCCGCCGCCACAATGAGCATCGGAGTCACGGCGGTCAATGACGTGCCGGTGGCGAACGCCAGCAGTGTGACCACGAACGAAGACACGCCCCACACGTTTGCGGCGGGCGACTTCGGGTTCACGGACGCGGAGGGTGACGGTCTGGCATCGATCACGATCAGCGCCCTGAATCTGGCCGGCGGCGACACGCTGAAGCTGGGCGGCACGGACGTCACGGTCAATCAGACGATCCTCGCGGTGGACATCGCGAACCTCGTCTATACGCCGGCCGCCAATGCCAACGGCTCCGGTCGCTCGACGTTCAGCTTCAAGGTGAATGATGCGGGCAGCGGCACGGTGGCCGCCTCGCTGACGATCAACGTCACGGCGGTGAACGATGCGCCGGTGGCGAATGCCAGCAGCGTGATGACGAACGAGGACACGGCCTACACGTTCGCGGCGGGTGACTTCGGGTTCACGGACGTGGAGGGGAACAGCCTGGCGTCGATCACGATCAGCAGCCTCAGTCTGGCCAGTGGGGATACGCTAAGGCTGAGCGGCATGGACGTGACCGTCAATCAAACGATCCTCGCGGCGAACATCGCGAACCTGGTCTATACGCCGGCCGCCAACGCCAATGGCTCCGGTCGCTCGACGTTCAACTTCCAGGTCAACGACGCGGGTCTCGGCACAGTGGCCGTCACGATGAGCGTGAACGTCACAGCGGTCAACGATCTGCCCGTGGCGCTGGCCGGCAGCGTGACGACGAACGAAGACACGCCCCGCACGTTCGTGGTCTCGGACTTCCTCTTCACCGATGTCGAGTCCGATGGCCTGGTCTCGATCACAGTCAGCGGCCTGACGCTGGCGGTGGGCGACACGCTGACGGTTGACCAGGGTTCCGGCGCGGTGACGGTCACGAACGGGATGACCATCACGGCAGCACAGATCGTGTCGCTGATCTATACGCCGACGGCCAACGCCAATGGTTCCGGCCGCTCGACGTTTAACTTCCAGGTCAACGACGCGGGTCTCGGCACAGTGGCCGCCACGATGAGCGTGAACGTCACAGCGGTCAACGATGTGCCCGTGGCGCTGGCTGGCAGCGTGACGACGAACGAAGACACGGCCCACACGTTTGTGGCGGGCGACTTCGGGTTCACGGACGCGGAGGGTGACGGCCTGGCATCGATCACGATCAGCGCCCTGAATCTGGCCAGCGGCGACACACTGAAGCTGAGCGGCACGGACGTCACGGTCAATCAGACGATCCTCGCGGTGGACATCGCGAACCTCGTCTATGCGCCGGCCGCCAATGCCAACGGCTCCGGTCGCTCGACTTTCAATTTCCAGGTGAACGATGCGGACAACGGTACCGTGGCCGCTGTACTGACGATCCATGTCACGGCGGTCAACGACGTGCCGATCGCGAATGCCGGCAGCGTGACGACGAACGAAGACACGGCCTACACATTTGCCATGAGTGACTTCGGCTTCACGGACGTGGAAGGGAACAGCCTGGCGTCGATCACGATCAGCAGCCTGAGTCTGGCCAGCGGGGATATGCTGAAGCTGAGCGGCACGGACGTGACGGTCAATCAGACGATCCTCGCGGCGGATCTTGCGAACCTGGTGTATACGCCGACCGCCAATGCCAACGGCTCCGGCCGCTCGACGTTCGACTTCCAGGTGAATGACGCGGGCAGCGGCACGGTGGCGGCCACGCTGACGATCAACGTCACGGCGGTCAACGATGTGCCCGTGGCGCAGGCCGGCAGCGTAATGACGAACGAAGACACGGCCTACACGTTCGCGGTCTCCGACTTCCTGTTCACCGATATCGAGTTCGACAGTCTGGTCTCGATCACGGTCAGTGGCCTGAGTCTGGCCGGCGGCGACACGCTGACGGTGAACCAGGGTTCGGGCGCGGTGACGGTCACGAATGGGATGACGATCCTCGCGGCGGATCTGGCGAACCTGATGTACACGCCAGCCGCCAACGCGAACGGTTCCGACCGCTCGACGTTCGACTTCCAGGTCAACGATGCGGACAGCGGTACGGTCGCCGCCACGCTGACGATCAATGTCACGGCGGTCAACGACGTGCCGGTGGCGAATGCCAGCAGCGTGACGACGAACGAAGACACGGCCTACACGTTTGCGGTGGGTGACTTCGGCTTCACGGACGTGGAAGGGAACAGCCTGGCGTCGATCACGATCAGCAGCCTCAGTCTGGCCAGTGGGGATACGCTGAAGCTGAACGGTACGGACGTGACCGTCAATCAGACGATCCTCGCGGCGAACATTGCGAATCTGGTTTACACGCCGGCCGCCAATGCCAACGGCTCCGGCCGTTCGACGTTCAACTTCCAGGTGAATGACGCGGATGCTGGCACGGTGGCCGCCACGCTGACGATCAATGTCAATCCGGTCAACGAAGTGAACGTTGCTCCGGCGATCTCTAATGCCGGGAATATTGCGGTCGACGAAGGTCAGATTGCCAGTAATTCTGGCACCTGGAGCGATGTCGATGCCGGTGACGACGTCACACTGAGTGCTTCAGTTGGCTTGGTCACACAAAATGCCAATGGCACCTGGAGTTGGTCGTTCGACACCAACGATGGGCCGGCCCAATCGCAAACCGTCACCATCACGGCGGACGACGGGACAACGACGACTGAAACCACGTTCGAGTTGACCGTCAGGAATGTCGCCCCCGATGCCACGAGCAACAACTACACCACGACGCAGGCGACGGCCTTGTCTGGCAACGTCCTCACGGACGGCGTCGCGGACAGCGATCCGGCCGGTGCTCTCGATCCACTGACGGTCAGCGCCGTCAATGGCGTCGCGGCCAACGTGGGCCAGGCCATCGCGACGGCCAACGGCATGCTGACGGTCAACGCCAATGGCTCATTCACCTATCAGCCGGCCACGACGTTTTCAGGCACCGAGAGTTTCACTTACACGATCAGTGACGGTGATGGAGGTTCTGACACCGCCACGGTCACCATCGTCGTCACCCCGACGGCGAGCGGCAGCATCCTGACGGTCACCGACACCTGCTGCGACGGCGGAACCGCCTTGCTCATCACGGGCACCTCTGCGAACGACACGATCTTGGTCGAGCCGGGTTCGACCAACTCCACCCTGAAGGTCACGGTGAATGGCGTCAACCACACGGTGGCCAAGCCCAGTGGGCGGATCATCGTCACGGGCGGTGCCGGCAACGACAACATCCAAATCGCGGGAGCCATCTCCAACTCGGTCTGGCTGTACGGCGATGCCGGTGATGACCGCCTCAACGCGGGCAATGCCAGTCCCGGCGGCAACCTGCTCTTTGGCGGCGATGGCAACGACGATCTGCTCGGCGGCAACGGCCGCGACATCATGATCGGCGGGCAGGGTGCGGACAAAATCACTGGCAACGCGAACGACGACATCCTCGTCGCGGGCCTGACGACCCACGACAGCCGCAGTTCGGCGGCGCATGAAGAATTCTGGTGTCGCGTGATGGACGAATGGACCGACACCACTCCCTTCGAGACCCGCGTCAACAAACTGCGGACGGGCACCGGTGCCACCGGCGTCAATCTGATGGCGAGCGTCCTGGATGACAACTCGATCGATCAGATCGACAAGTTGCAGGGGAGTTCGGGCGACGACTGGTTTATCTTCAAGACCGGCGAGGACAAAGTGGTGGGCCAGACCGACGCCACCAACTAAACCCGTGAAATTCAGAAAGTGCTCACGAACCAAGGCCAGACTCGGCAACGAAGCCGGCCTTGTTCATGTCCTTGCGAGCCACGCGACAATTGACCCAAGCCGGTCAGTCCGATTCGTCAATCGGCCAAACCGAAGTCAATCCGCTGAATCGCTTCCAGCGCTCCGCATGCGAGCGAGATTCCGCCGTTCGTTGTTTCCGATTCGCGCGGGTTGACACGGATCAGCGCGTCCGCTCGGACTTCGTACTCGTAGCGGACAGTCGGTATTACCCAGACGTCCCCGAATGCGACAGCGATCGTTCACTCATCCGCGCCGGGGGCGCGGTGGGGTTCGAACATGGTGAGGGCTTCGCGGTCGGCTTGTTCCACGGCTTGGCCGGCTCGGTGATAGAGGGCTTCCTGGCTGCGCAGCGGTTTGGCACTGGAACTGGCTTTGACCCGTTCATAGCGGCCGTCGGGAAGCAGCCGTCTGGCTTTGACGTTGTCCTGGAAGTGCGTCTTGAGGATCGCCAACAGCTTGGCGCGGCAGGCCGGATCCTCCACGGGAACGAGCAGTTCGACCCGCCGGTCCAGATTGCGGGGCATCCAGTCGGCGCTGGAGAGGAACAGGCGTTCGTCGCCACCGTGATAGAAGTAGAGCACGCGGGCGTGTTCGAGGAACCGGTCGATCACGCCGGTGACGGTGATGTTTTCGGACAGCCCCGGAACGCCGGGCCGCAGGCAGCAGACGCCGCGCACGTTGAGACGAATCTTCACGCCGGCTTGCGAGGCCGCGTACAGGGCCTCGATCATCTGCTCGTCCACCAGCGCGTTGAACTTGGCCATGATGAGGGCCTTCTGACCGTGCTTCTTGCGCTCCGACTCGGCCTCGATCATTTCGAGCAGCTTGTCGCGCAGGCCGATCGGCGCCATCTCGATCTTGCGGAACTGCTGCGGCTGCGAGTAGCCGGTGATGGCGTTGAAGAACGCGGTGGCGTCGGATCCCAGATCGTCGTTGCACGTCATCAGACTGGCATCGCTGTAGATGCGGGAGGTGATCTCGTTGTAGTTGCCGGTACCGAAGTGGACGTAGCGCGTGATCCCCTGAGGTTCGCGGCGGACGACCAGGCAGACTTTGGCGTGAGTTTTCAGACCCTTCACGCCGTAGATCACCTGCACTTCGGCCCGTTCGAGGTCACGAGCCCATTCGATGTTGCGGAGCTCGTCGAAGCGGGCCTTCAGTTCGACGACGGCCGTCACGTACTTGCCCTTCTGAGCCGCACGCCTCAGCGCGGCCACGATCGGACTCTTGCCGCTCGTGCGATACAGCGTCTGTTTGATGGCGAGGACGTCCGGGTCGTCGGCTGCCTCCTCGACCAGTCGCACGACCGGATCGAAGCTCTCATAGGGGTGATAGAGCAGGACGTCGCGGCGGGCGATGGTGGTGAAGAGACTCTCGGCGGGATCGATCTCCGGGACGGGTTTCGGCGGCCACGGTTCATACCGCAGCGCGTCGAATCCCTGCGAGTCGGTCAGTCGGAAGAAGGCCCCCAGATCGAGCGGCCCCGGCGTGGCGAAGACCCATTCGTCCGAAACCTCGACCCCCGATTGCAGGAACTCGCGCACCAGCGGGCTGCCGTGGTCGGCCACTTCCAACCGCACGCAGGCACCTTGTCGGCGGGCATTCACAATCTCCTGCATCTTGCGCAACAGGTCGGACGCCTGATCCTCCTGCAGTTCGAGGTCCGCGTTGCGCGTGATGCGGAACGGGATGCACTCCTCGATCAACTCCCCGGGGAAGAGCCGCGCGAGGAACAACTCGACGACATCCTCCAACAAAATGAAGCTGAAGCCGCTGTCGGACGGCAGCGTCAGGAACCGTTGCCGGTTGCGGCCAAACGGCACGATGGCGAAGCGCGGCACCGTCGATCCCGCCGACGGAGCCAGTCTCACACACAGGCTGAGTGACTGGTTGATGAGCTGAGGAAACGAGGGCGTATCGGCCGAGGGAAAGAACACCGGACTGTCCGTCACGCTGGGCGAGTCGTTCGTCGCGGCGGCGGAGAGTGCCGCCGCAGTCGTCTCGTCGGCGACCGCTTTCTTCCTGGCAACCTTTTTCTTCGCAGGCCGCGCTGTCTCGGCGGACTCGAGGGTCGCCGCAATCGCCATCGGTGTCAGGACCGGAAAAATCTCCTGCTCGAACAGAGTCTGCACGTGCTTGGTCTGGCGGTCGTTCAATTCCTTCGTCCGCACGCGCCTCATGCCGGCCTGCGCGAGAGCCGGTTCGAGTTCCGCGAGATAGACCCGGTACTGTTCATTGGCGAACGAGTGCATTCGTTCGCCGATGGCCTTCAACTGCTCGGTCGTCGTCAACCCGCTCGGGTCCGGGCGCGAGCCCCCCTCGGCCAGCAGCAGTTGCAGGCTGCCGACCCGCACCATCGTGAACTCGTCCAAATTCGACGCCGTGATCGCCAGAAACTTGAGTCGTTCCAACAGCGGGATCGACGCATCGCGGGCCTCGTCGAGCACGCGCTGATCGAATTCCAGCCAACTCAATTCGCGATTGAAGAAACGAGATTCAGCGGCCATTGAGGGAAACTCCAAACTTCAAATCCGAAATCCGAAACAAATCCCAATGACGGAAATTCCAAGATTTCAAACTACATTTCTGGGATGTCTGGTCAGCGGACGGATCGTTTTGGATTTCGGGCATTGGGATTTGAGATTCGTTTGGGGTTTCGGATTTGGGTTTTGAGATTTCTCACAGAGCCGGTGGGCTGACACCGCAGGCTCCGAACCGTTCATCGGTGGCGTGCGGGCATTCTCCAAGATTCGGTGCTGGCTGCCAGTGATCTCCCGGCGGCGATCGCCGATGTCTCACCCGAGGCGGTTGACAGGCCGCTCCGAGTGGTGAAAGATTCGCCCGGAAACCAATCGAGTTGAATCGGCGTTTGACGTCGATGCATTACCGATACGAAAAAGGAATCACAGCATGAGACAGCACTTGGGACGAGGCATCGTGACTCGACAGACCAGCGCGTGGTTGATCGTGTTTGGAGTCTGGCTGGCTGGAGCGGCGCAGGCTCAGGAAACGACCGGCCGCTTCGTCGACAAGGTCTTCCGCGACGAGGCGGGCGAGCACAAGTACGTCGTCTTCGTCCCGGCAGCCTACCGAGCCGACAAGCCTTCCCCCGCGATCCTGTTCCTGCACGGGGCGGGCGAGCGCGGAACAGAAAATCGAATGCCGATCACCATCGGGCTGGCTCCGTATGTGCAAGCCCGAGCGAAGACGTTTCCGTTCCTCGTCGTGTTTCCACAGTGCGAGTCGACCGACGGCCGGATTCTCGAATCGTGGCAGACCAGCTCGGCCGACGGGCGCCGTGCGTTGGCGATCCTCGACGATGCGAAGAAGCAGTTCCGCATCGACGACAAGCGCGTGGTGCTGTCCGGCTGGTCGATGGGTGGCTACGGCGCGTGGAGCCTCGCCGCCGCCGAGCCGTCTCGCTGGTCGTGTGTCGTCCCCGTTTCCGGCGGCGGCGATGTGGAAAAGATGGCCGCACTGAAGGATGTCCCCGTGTGGGCCTTCCACGGCGAAAAGGACACGCTGATCAAGGCCGAAGAAAGTCGGAAGCTGGTCGAGGCCCTGAAGGGGGCGGGCGGAACGGTCACCTACACCGAATTGCCCAAGGGTGGCCACGACATCAGCGAAGCGGTTTACGGCAACGAGGCCGTCGTGCAGTGGATGCTCGCTCCGCGCAAGGCTCCCACCGAACTGGGCCCTCAGACTGTGAAGGCCGTGGCGGCGGTCAACGTCCCGTTCGTCCCTGCGGTGGAGATGCCTCAGGCGGTCGGAATTCGACTCGGCAACGACGCTCTCGCCGCGCTGTCGTATTCGGCCCCGCAGACAATCCCCGCCAACCTGCTCACGGGGTCGTTGGGTGACATGTTCGACAGCACGAGCGTCCAGGGACGTTCGTTCAGCATTCGGTTCTCGGGGATTTCGTACCGCGGTTCGGTCGAGCGAGTCCTCGTGAGGGGCTGGGGACGCGACAAGCTGCTGGTGCAGATCGGCGTCCGCAATGTGACGCTGACCATCGGCGGAACGTATGTGAACGGCGAACGTCACGCGGCGCAGGCCGGACCCATCACCATCATGATCGGGCACCGTTATCCCGTCTGGCTGAACCTCGAAGTTACGCCGTACATCGCCGACCGCAAGATTCGCTTGAGGTCGGGAGCGTCGAGTTTTCAGATCCCCCAAGACAACTGGTACGTCACTCAACCGGCGGGCGTCTCGACGCAGGGCTTCGGCATGACTCAGGGAGCCGTGACGAGTGGTCTCACCAACGGACTGTATGGCAGCAAGGGTCGCATCGAGAACGAAGTCCTCGCCATCGCCCCCAACATTGTGAAGCAGCTCGAAGATTTTCTGGTGCTGCCCGATACGGGAATGACCTTGTCCAGCCTGTGGCCTCTGCCGGTCAATCCGCCGCGGCTGAAAGCGTATCCCGAACAGATCGTGACCGACGAGCACGGCGTCTCGCTGATCGTTGGTCTGACGGCCGGCAGCCTGAATCCATTCGGACCCGCCCCGGCGCTGAAGAAGGTCGCACCGGCGGGCGTGACGCTGGCGCAACTGGCGGGAGACAAGGCACTGCACGTCATGGCTGCCCCTCAGATTCTGGAGCCGCTGACGCAGATGGTGATCGATGCCAATCAGGCCAAACTTGATCTGCTCGACATCCCCGAGCCGCTGTTCGCCAAGCTGGCCGAGCGAGCGACGTTGCAGGAGCTGATTCCCGACTTGAAACAGTACGGTGAGGCCCTGCAGGTTCGCTCGACACTGCGCGTCACCAGCCCGTTGACGGTCGGTGAGCCTTCCGAACCCGCAGTCACCGACGGACCGAAGCCGTTCGAGTTCAATGTCTCGGGCCTGCAAATCGACGTTCAGATCAAGACCGACCCCGCGCAGACGAAGTGGCAGCCGTGTGCCACCTTCGACTTGAAGATCTCCGAGCAGGTCCAGGCCTCGTTGATCAAGCCGTCTCATGCAAAGCGGCAACTGCGTCTCGACTGGCTTCCCGTTTCGAGCGTCACCGGCTCGGGCCGCTTTGCCGAGGGATACCAAGCCAAGGACACCTCGCTCAACACCGAGTCGTACATCGCGCAGTTCCGCGAGGGTTGGCTGGCATACACCAAGGGAACCAAAATCTCGGAAGCGGACGTGCCCGACGTGATGCTCGGCGTCACCAATCTGCGACTGCACGACGTGAAGTGGACGGCACCGGTCATCAATGTCACGTTCCAACTGGCTCGCATCAAACTGACGAACCTGAGCCAGGAAGACTTCAAGTACCAGACCAAAGCGCCCACCAGCGGCTGGGGTGAGATGCTGACGTTGAAACCGGACGCCTCGCACGAGTTTGAGCTTCCCTACCCGCTGACCTATCGCCACGAGGGCTCCAAGGGTCCGGAGGTTTACACGCTCGTCGTGGGCTCGCACTCCGAGTACCGTGTCCCGCTGACGGGCGGCCCCCCGAGGCTGTTCGCCGCCAACAAGCCGTGAGTACGCCCCCGCGCGCGACTCAATCTCAGTACTTCCAAATTCGTGGCGGACGCTGCCAGCGTCCGTCAACAAACTCCTGCAATGAGTCACGCCGACGCTGGCAGCATCGGCCACGATGACGCGAACTTGGAACTACTGAACTTTGAAACTCTCTTGATCCGAACCGAGACTTCGCCGTTCTCGGGCCACTTTGCCGCCGTCCTGCGATTGACTCGGGACGGTCCCCTTCTCCAGCAGGAACACTTGTGATGAATCTGTCGCTCGCTTCATTCGGTCCCTTGCTGGCCGCCGTCTCCGGCACCGACTTCGCCGCCTGGTCCACCAACCTGACGTATGCCCTCGCGGGCACGGCGACGTTTGGCATCCTGGGAATTCTGTTGATGGTCATCGGGTTCAAGGCGTTCGAGTGGATCACCGCGCGGCTCGATGTGGAGAAGCAGCTTTCCGAGGGGAACTATGCCGTGGCCATCGTGGTGGCCGCGATCATGCTCTCGCTGAGCTGGATCATCGTCCACTCGATGAGCTGACTGGGGCGCGGGGTGGGTTTTCAACCTGCCAGCCCGTCTTTCCAGGTGTGTTTCTGCGCGACACGGGCAGGTTGCAGACCTGCCCCACGTGTTTTTGTGAAGGTCGGACCGCTCGTTCCAAACTGGAATCGGATCATGCCCAAGAAGAGTGCTCGCGTTGTCCTCACGTTGCTCGGATCGGCCGCGTTCGGGGTCGGGTGTTCGCAGGCTCCCCCGCCGCCTCCGCCGGCCGACTCGTTCGCGTCGCAGATCGACTTTGAGAAGGATCCGGAGGACCAGCAGGCCGGAGAACAGCCGGTCGATGGTGCCGGGCAGACTGCCGCCGTACCGACAACGGGACACAGTTCGCAGACAACGGGACACTCCTCGCAACATTACCACCGCGGCCCCTCGATGTGGCCCCTCCTCTTCTGGGGGATGTCGCGTCCGTCGGCACCGACCTATCGCCCCGGGACGCCCTCCTCGGTGCCGCGCGGTCCCTCGCACGTCACGCCGCCGCCGATTCCGTCTCACGCCAGTCATGCGTCGAACACCGCCACGCATTCGTCGCCGAGTCACCTGCCGACGACTCACACCACGCCCGGTCATTCTTCTTCGACGCACAGCACCACCACGCACACCGGCTCGACGTCGCATGTCAGCAGTCGCGGCTTCGGCTCGACGGGACATTCGATCTCGGGAGGTTCGTGATGTACCGCAAGCGGGTCGCGCCGCGACTCGACTGGCAGCGCATCGTCGAAGATCAGGGTCTGGACTTTCACACAATCGATGGCGATCTCTACTGGGACGAATCAGCCTACTACGAGTTCACCGCGCGGCAGATCGACACGCTCGAAGCGGCCACGAATGCGCTGCACGCGATGAGCCTCGAAGCCGTGCAGCACGTGCTCGATGAGGACCGACTCGACGAGTTCCAGATTCCGGCCGGGCTGCACGAGTGGGTTCGCGCGAGCTGGGACCGCGACGATCCCAGCCTCTACGGGCGCTTCGATCTCGTGTACGACGGCGTTCGTCCGCCGCAGATGCTCGAATACAACGCCGATACGCCCACGTCGCTGTTCGAGGCGGGAGCCATCCAATGGTTCTGGCTGCAGGATGTGAACAGGCACGCCGACCAGTTCAACAGCATCCACGAACGGCTGGTGGAGGCGTGGAGTTCGCTGCGGGGAACGTCGCGCGGCCCGATCTACTTCGCGTCCGTCGAAGACCACGACGAAGACTTCGGCAACGCGAGATACCTGCAGGACACGGCCGAACAGGCCGGCTGGACGACCGCCTACATCGCCATCGAGCAAATCGCGTTCGATGCGAGTTCCAATCAGTTTGTCGATGAAAGCCACTCGCCCATTGGCACGCTGTTCAAGCTGTACCCGTGGGAATGGATGGTTCGCGAAGAGTTCGGGGCACACCTTCCCAAGTCGCCCACGCGGTGGATCGAGCCGCCGTGGAAGATGCTGCTCAGCAACAAGGCGCTGCTCGTCGTGTTGTGGGAACTGTTCCCTGACTCACCGTATTTGCTGCCCGCCGCCTACGAACCGCTCGGGCCGTCGTATGTGCGCAAGCCGTGTCTCTCGCGCGAAGGAAGCAACGTCACGATCGTCCGCGACGGACGACAGATCGACGGCACGACCGGCCCGTATGCGGAAGGCCCCTGCATCTTTCAGGAGTACCGCGAACTGCCCGACTTCTCGGGGAATTTCCCGGTCATCGGCAGTTGGATCGTGGGAGGCGATGCGTGCGGCCTCGGCATCCGCGAGGACCGCTCGCGCATCACTCACAACATGAGCCGCTTCGTCCCTCATCTGTTTCTCTGATCGGCCTGTAGTCCGGTCGCTCCGCCGACCGGACATCTCGCGTCACTCGGTCTCGCGCCCGTAATGCTTCGGATCGACCGGCCGCACGAGGGCATTCGCGACGAAGGCGATCACCAGCAGAGCGGCCATCGCCAGCATTGTGCTGCTGTACAGAGTGCTCGACGGATCAATCGTGTCGGGCGGCGCGAGGGCCATCAGTTTGGGAAGCGTCACCGTCTTCTTGTCGATGAGTGTCGCGAGTTGACTCAACGGCGCTCCAAACGTCCGCTCGAAAGCACTCGCATCCACCTTGCCAGCCAGGTCCGCCAGAGCCGAACGCAGCGAGCGGTCTCGCAGGTAGGTGATCGCGACGGGACCGAGGACTCCCGCCGTACTCCACGCCGTCAACAGTCGGCCATGAATCCCGCCGACGAACTTCGTGCCGAACAGGTCCGACAGGTAAGCCGGGATCGCGGCGAAGCCTCCGCCGTACATCGTGAAGATCACCATCGTCACGGCATAGAACGCGACCAGCCACTGCACCGACGGAGCCCTGCTCTGCGCGGACGCGATGAACGGGATCGAGGCATACAGCGCGGCACCGAGTGCGAAGAAGATCGCATAGACCCGCTGGCGGCCGAGATAGTCCGAGACGGTGGACCATGCGAATCGACCAACCATGTTGAAGACGCTCATCATCAGGACGAACGTCGCGGCGAAGGAACTGGTGACGACGGAGGGGAGCGTCGTGCCGAAGATTTCGCCCATCATCGTCTTCGCCACGCCGAGCACTCCAATCCCGGCAGTCACGTTGAAGCAAAGGACGATCCACAGCAGATAGAACTGCGGCGTCTTGATCGCCTCGTCGGCGGTGACGTGATGCGCGGTAATCATCCGGTGCGAGGCGGTCTCACTGGGCGGAGTCCAGCCTGCGGGTATCCAGTCTGGCGCGGGAAGCCGATAAGAAAATGCGGCGATCAGCATGACGAGGAAGTAACTCAGGCCGAGCACGAAGAAAGTCTCGGCGACTCCCGTTCGTCCGGTGCCAACAACGTAGACGCCCTCCGGCCCCTTCACGAGCATCTGCGACGTTTCGTTCCTGCCGACAACGACGACTTCGCGCGACTGGCCGTCCACGTTGGCAAAGCGCCGGCCCGCGTTGGTCGTCAGTTCGACCTGCTCGACCGTGCCGAGATGCCTTGGCGGTTCGTAGAAGCTCTTCATCAGAGCCTCCTTCAGCGGAGCACCGATGATCGCGCCGCCGCCGAAGCCCATGATGGCCAGCCCCGTCGCCATGCCGCGCCGGTCGGGAAACCACTTGATCAGCGTGCTCACCGGTGAGACGTATCCGAGTCCCAACCCGCACCCGCCGATCACGCCATATCCGAGGTACAACAGCCAAAGTTGGTGGGTCAGGATTCCGCACCCGCCGATCAGAAAACCGCCTCCCCAACAGCAGGCCGCCACGCAACCGACGAGCCTCGGCCCGACTCGTTCCAGCCATTTCCCGGCCACTGCCGCCGACAGACCCAGAAACACAATCGCGACCGTGAAGACCCACGTCACCTGCGACAGAGTCCAATCGTCCGCCGCACCGGCCACGACACCATGCAGCTTCATCAGCGGCGGGTTGAAGATGCTCCAAGCATAGACCGACCCGATGCACAGATGAATCGCGACCGACGCGGGCGGCACGCGCCACCGGTTGAACTGGGGCGGCGCGATGATCCGTTCTTTCGAGAGCAGGCCCGGCATGAAGTCCCCTCAGGCAGCGCGACCAGCCAGCCGCCACACGACACGTCGGTGATTCGCACAGCCGATCACGGCCACGGCTCACTGGGTGGTCAGGGCGATGGTCCCCAGATCGGTCGGCTTTCCCTCTTTCACGGTCAGCTTGATCTCGGACGTCTTCGGATCGCGATAGCGCTCCTTGAGCTTGTCCGGACCAGAGTACGAGTTGGTCATGAGATTGAACTCGCCCCAATAGAGCGTCAGGACATAGTCACCCGCCGGCACGCCATCTCCCGCCTCGTAGGTGGAGATTTTGAAAGTTCCCTCGGGTCCGGTGATTGTCTGAGAAACCGTGGGATGCTTGGCGTCCATGCCGTTCACCGGATGGCATTCAATTGTGATGGGCGATGTCGGCGCGACACCATCGACTGTCACCTTGCCGGTGACCACAGAAGTCGGTTTGCGGAACTGCTTCTTTCCACCGCAACCTGTCAGAGACACCGTGGTCATACAAAGCAAGAGACAACACAAACGGAACATTCGTCCACCTCGGTGATTCGTTGTCGATATGAGGAACAAGTGTCGAGAGTATGGGTGCCATCAACGTCCGCTGCCGCCACTCGGCCAGGCGCATCGCCCACGTGCCGGGAGTGGCAGAGCCAACCGGGCGCGAGGTCGTCAGCCGTGGCATCGTGCCGAGAGATCGATCAATTCGCGGGGCGATCGGTGGGAAGGCAGAGCTTAGAACTCACCCACAACTTCCCCTTTCCGGCGGGTAATCAGGCCCGCGAAGGTGTAGGCGTGGATATTCTCGCTGATGAAACGGACGGTACCGTCTGCCATCAGGAAGTGACAGCCGCCGGTATGGAAGCTGTGATGGCCAACGCTTCGAAGATTTGTGCAGTTGATCGGGCAGGGTCCGCCGCTCCCTGAGCCGTCGTACAGCGAGCCCGCGATCCAATGCTCAAAGGCCAGCGAACAGGCCCAGGCACCGCCGTTGGTGGGGCCAAGAGCCTGAACGGCAGCGGGGGCAGGCTGCGTCCTGTAGTAGATCAAGATGCCGCCCGTCTTCTCGCCGAGGAGGAATGTGTTGGACGTGCCATCCTGAAGATCGCGCATGGCCGATGTTTTTCCGCCAGTTCCTCCGGGGGGAATCGCCCCTTCGCGATCACCTCCCGCGTTACCGCTGTAGGCGATGTTGGCGAATGTTCCGAGAACGCCGGTTACGCCCGAATAGTCGCTGCGTCCCCCTCTGAACGTGCAGTTCGCCGTGGGAAAACCGCCAGCGGGTGAGAGGGCATTCGCCGGATAGAGATAGTTGTCCTGCTTGTTGCCCACCGAGGAAGGGCACAACATGCCGGGGATGATGGTCGCCGCCAGAGCTGTGTTCTGAGTCTGGATGGCGGCGTTGTATCCGGCTGGCCCCATGAACATCGGGGTGTCCTGATTGATCGATTGGAACAAGGGTGCCTGATCGAGATAGGGGAGCAATCGCTCAAACGCCGACTTCGTGTTGTGATCCCTCACAGGCGGCGCGATGATGACGTTGTATCCCGGCGGAAAGGCCTCGGCCACATCGTGGTAGTTGTGGAGCGCCAGGCCCAACTGCTTGAGATGATTTTTGCACTGAGTGCGGCGTGCGGCCTCGCGCGCCTGCTGCACGGCCGGCAGCAGCAGCGCGATCAGGACCGCGATGATCGCGATCACGACGAGCAACTCAATCAGTGTGAAACCGCGCAGACGCTTGGAACGGATATCAGTTTGAGACATGTCCTGCACTCCCGGAAAAGAGATGTGATAGGGAACGCCACGCGCATGAGAAGGGTTACAGTTGACTTCGCTGTGGCTGTCCGTCGACAGTTTCAAGTTGCCACTTCGCAACTCGGATGTCAAGTACCGATTGACTTTCCGAAACGCCCGGCACACCTGACGACAAGCCAGCCCCGTTGTGGCTCTCAACTTAACGGTTCGGGATTCGTCCCGGCATCCAACAGGATTGCCACCTGCATATCGCCCATGACGTTGACGGCCGATCTCAGGCGGGCGTTGATGAAGTCGATGCTGTAGACGATCGGCAGGGCGAGCTGCACGACATCGTCCGGCAGTTGAGCCGCCTTCAGCACGAGGGCCAGGATGATCAGACCCGAGTTCGGAATCCCGGCGATCCCCATGCTTCCGGCCAGCGCCGCGAGCAGGATCGTGATTTGTTGACCGAGCGGCAGCGACATGCCTGCCGCCTGCGCGATGAACAGTGCCGTGATGGCCTCGTACAGCGTGATGCCGTCGTTGTTGAAGTTCGTGCCGACGCAGGCCGACAGCCTCGCCGAGGACTCACTCACGCGCATCCGCTTCAGTGCGTCGAGCGTCAGCGGTGCCGTCGCCAGACTGCTGTTGATTGAGAATCCGGTCAGGATGGCGGTCAGGCCCTCGCGCAGAAACACGCGTGGCGACTTCCCGCCGATGAGCCAGGCCGACAGCAGGTAATACCCCAGCGCATGAACCGCCAGCGCTGAAACGACTGTCGCGAGGAACACGCCGACCAGTTTGAACACGCCCGCGCCGGTCGCACCAACGACGCCCGCCACGGCGAGGCAGATCGCCAGCGGAGCCACTTCAATGATCCAACCGAGCAGTTTCAGCACGATCTGGTACGTGGCGACGACGCACTGCTCGAACGTGCACAGCGCGGCAGCCAATTCGCCTTCATCGTCGGCTCCGGCGGAAGTCGTGGCCTTGAGCGACCGCATCGCCGCGCCGATCAGGATCGCCAGCGCGGCCACCGTCAGCACCATGTTGTCGGTGAACGGTTGAGCAATGCTCTTCGGGACGTAGGACTTCAGCAGCTTGAGCGGTGACAGAGACGACTGCTTTGCCTTCTCGGCCACGTCCAAAGCCTTCGCCTTGTCCGTCTCCTTCTCGCCCGTCACGACTGTCTCGGCGCGAGTGGCCAGCGTCCCCTGCCACGCCCGGCCGGGTTGCCAGACGTTGATGATCGTCAGGCCGATCGCAAACGCCACGGCGATGTTGATGCCGCAGATGGCGAACATCTTCGCCCCCTGTCGCCCCGTGATGTTGGTTCTCACGAACGCATCGAGGATCGCGAAGAAAATGAGGGGCGTCGCCAGCGTCGTGAGCAGTTGAATGTAGAGGCCCGCGATCTCACCCAGCTCGGCGGTTGTCCCGCCGAAAATGATGGGCTCCGTTCCAAACGTCAGCCCGATCGTTGCACCCAGCAGCACTCCGGCGAGGACTCGCAGGTACATCGGCCAGCGCCACGGAGCCCATGCCGACGACGAAGGAGGAGCAGACGGCGGCGGATCGGACGCGGAAGGCATCGCTGGTTCCCTGTCAGCGCCGTGCGTCATGCCTTCGCCTGTGCCGGCGTTGTGTCACCTGCGGCCTTCGGTGGATGAGCCGGCCCGGCGTGCGGAGTGAAGTACGCGACGATCACGATGCAGACGGCCATCCCCGCGATGCCGACCCACAGCATCGGATTGGTCTCGGCCTTGGTGGTGAGGACCGATGTGATCGCGCTCACGGAGACGGCGGTGCCGAACACGATCGGCACCACAATCTGAGGCATCGCCGTGCCACCCGTGAACATCGCCAGAGTCAGGGTCAAAGCGCCCCATGCTCCCAACGAACCAGCCGCGAATCCCCAAAAGACTCCCTGCTTGGTGAAACTCAGAAATGCCTCACCCGGCTTCTGCGTGTAGGCCATCCCAACCAGTCCGCCCAGGATGCCCCACACGAGATAGGCGACTCCAATCATGACGTAGGGCTTGAACGCACTCTTCTCAAACAACCGGGCCTGAGCCAGCGTGGGGCCATACGTTCCCCAGAACAATCCTGTCAGCAGGGCAAACACAATCGGCAACGACTTCATGACAACGATCTCTCTTTCGGTAAGGATTCGCACGCGAGGGACGTATGGTAGCCGCGACTCCGCTCGACGGAAACTTCACGCCGTCCCGCTTGGAGAGACCTCTTGGAGCACCAAGCATTGCTCAGAACAACTCTGTCAGAACACGGCCTTCGTCCATGAGGTGGAACGGGCGGCCTTCGCGATCCCTAGCGGTCAGGTCGTCGATGCCGAGCGAGTGGAAGACCGTGCGGGCGATGTGTTCGGCTCCGACGGGGTTGTCCTTCGGGTACTCAGCGAGCTTGTCGGTCGAGCCGTAGACCTGGCCGCCGCGAATGCCTCCGCCAGCCAGCAGCGTGGACATGCCGTGCGTCCAGTGATCTCGTCCCGCGCCCGAGACCCCTCCCGAACGAGGATCGCCGATTTTTGGTCTGCGTCCCATCTCGCTCGACACGATCACGAGCGTCTCCTCCAGCATCCCTCGCTGATGCAGATCGTCGAGCAGCGCGGCGAACGGCTTGTCGAACTCGGGCAGCAGGCGGTCTCTCAGGCAATTGAAATTGTTGCCGTGCGTGTCCCAGCCGCCGCCGCTCTTGCAGAGCTTGTCGAGTTCCTTGTCCTCCTTCCAGAACACGGTGACGAACGGCACGCCCGCCTCGACGAGTCGCCGCGCCATCAGCATCGACGTCCCCGTGATGCTGCTGCCATACTTGAGTCGCACCGATTCGGGTTCGGTTCCGATGTCGAAGGCCGACTTCGTTTCGCGCGAGGTCAGTAACGAAAACGCCTTGTGCTGGTGCTTGCGGTAATCGGACAGCCCCGGCGATTGCTCGGCGATCCGCTGGGCGCGGTCGAGCGTCCCGAGCAACTCGCGGCGCGAGGCCATCTGTTCGCGAGTCGTCTCGCCCTGCAACGCCAACGCGGGGACGACGAAGTTCAACGGCTTGTCTCGAAAGCCGTCCACGAACAACGGGTCGTACTCGATTCCCAACCGGGCGGCGAACTGGCCGGGCCGCGTGTATTCGGGAGCCCCCTCCTTCTGCGGCAGCGTGATGGCGTTGGGCAGACTCGCATGCGCAGGCCGCTTCATCGCCACGACCGATGCCATCGAAGGCCAGTCGGTCGGATAGGGCGTTCGCGCATTGAGCAGCCGATGAAACGTCGGATCGGGCGAGTGACCCGTCAGGTTGGTGTAGTAGCCCGCGTGATGGTCCCCTGTCCCGCGATGAAAGTCGCCCAGCGAGCGGACAATCGCCAGATGATGCGCCTGCTTCGCGAGGTGCGGCAAATGCTCGCACAGTTCGAGGCCGGGGGCCGACGTGGCGACCGGATGAAACTCGCCGCGATATTCGAGCGGAGCGGCGGGCTTCATGTCCCACGTGTCGATGTGAGACGCTCCCCCCGACAACCAGATCATGATGGCCGACTTCGCAATCTTCCGACGTCCCGATCCGATCGGTGACACTGCCGAATCGGCGAGAGCCATCGCCGACCCGGCCAGATCCGCCCCGAAGCAACTCAACCCGCCCGCCACCAGAAACGTGCGTCGATCGACGGGAAAGTGCTGTCGCGCGGAACTCGGCATGAGCGAAACTCCTTCATCCGACAGGGATGACCGGGGTCAAGGTACGCTCAGGCCGAAGACTTGTCAAAAGCCGCGTAGAACGTGAGGCAGGTTTCCAACCTGCCCGTCACGGCGGGGACGGCTCATTATTGACCGCAGAGTCCAACGGTCGCACGCGGGCCATGACATCGGACGACGTTTTGTAGAGTGTTTGTTGAGCCTTGAGCTGTTCCAGTCGGATTCGTTGATAGCCAAGGTTCAGTTGAGCTTTGTCGGACTCGGCGGCGTTAAGGACGTGTGCCTGGTAGTAGGCGATCCGTTTCTCAAGCGACTCGATCTGCCATTCGATCTCAGTCACGGCGACGTGGAACTGAGTTGTGTCTCCTCGCTCCTGCATCTTGCCGCGAAATAGTGCCCCATCCCTGATGAGTTCATCCACGCGGTTCTGAAAGACGTGTGCGTCGATGTTGGAGTCTTTCGGCAATAGCAGTTTCACGATGCTCGTTGGCTCTGTCGTTCCTTCAGGGACGTCCCCGTGTTCGCCACCAATCAACAGTCCAGTGGCGAACCCCGTGAACTTCGGCTCGGCAAGATTGTTTTTACCGATGGCGAGCGACATGCGATCAACCTGTACGACATCACCGACCGTCAGACGACCCTCCTGCCGGATGCCCAATGGAATACGCACAGCTCGGCCACAGGGCAGCATCGCCACCGGATCAAGTGGGTGGCAGAACAGCAGGCCCGTTGTTGCCAAATGTTCCAGCATCGCGGCCATTTCGGGTGTCGTCACGAGCGTCAGTGCAGTGCGCGTTGGTGTGCTGAGACTACGAGCAATGCCAACGACCTCCAGACCACTCGCAATCGTTTTCGCCGGACCCTGGAATCCTTCTTCCGCATGAAGTGCATGCTGCACTTCAATCCTGTCGCCGGGAATGATCGGGAAGTTCGCCATCGGGAAATCAATCGTCGTAGGGTGCATTGCATCCCGCAATGGGACCATATTTGGCGCGTTCGATTGCCCCTCCTTCAGTTCTTCGCCCGCGTTCTTGTAGAGGTCATATCGCACCTTGAGCCGTTCGAGCGTCAACGTCGCTTGCTTCAGATGTCGTTGGGCTTCATCGGACACCTTGGCTAGGGTTGTACCGGTCTTAACCAATTGTGCGGCTCGATCTGCGTCTCGCTTCGCCGCATCGACATCGATCTGCGCGGATTCGATCTGCAATTCCAAGTCGCGCAGGGTGGCGGCGTATTCGTCCAGTATCGGTTTCTGTTTCCGAAGGGCTTCATTCAGGTTGTTACGAACCTGTGACAGGCGCTCCGACGATGCTTCCCCTTTCGCGACCAATTGCTCGGTTTCCTGAACCGTGTGCTTCCAGCCGACAACATTCTGGTGCTCCCTGGCCAACTTCGCAGCCAAATCTTGGTAGGAGGCATAAGGCGACACCGACCGCAACGGATCTTCATGAACATCAGGCGAACTCGTCTTCCGTCCGGCACCCGATGTCGAGGAGGATTCACCACGGACCTTACTGCCGGAGTCTTGGTGGATGCGAGAAGCGTCCGAACCGGCTGGGACATCGGGGCTGCGCTTCACATCGCGGGCAAGATCGGCCAACACGAGGTCCGGACGATCTTCAAACAATTCGTAGCGAGCTTTCAACTGGTCGGCCTCGATCGCCAGTTGGCGAGCTTCGTCCAGGCGGCCTTCGTTCATCGCCTGTCGCGCTTTCGCCAGTAGCGTCTTGGCCTGTGGATTGGCGGCGCGAGAGGTTGTGGCTTTCGATGCCGGGGATGTTTCGCCACGGACATTTCTGCTGGTGTCTTGGTTGATGCGCGAAGCATCCGGAGACCACCGCAACACGTCTTCGTCAATCAGCTCGCGAATACGTCGTTCGACGATCTGCTTGCTGACGGCCTGCCGCTGGCCGATCTGAGACTTCAACCGTGTGAGCCGCTCTTCCAGCGACTGGATTTGCAACTGCTCCAACTTGAATTTGGCGGCGAGTGCGTTGGCAAGCGTCTCCTCCAGTTGGCCCCGCGCCTCGACCATCTTCGGATGCTGGGGACCAAGCTGCTGTGAGAGTCCTCGAATTTCGTTCGCCAGCAGTCTGGCTTTGGCTTCGTGCTCGGCGACGTTTTCCGACAGTTTGCGGGCTTCGGGAGTGCTCGACATTTCAACCGATGCCGGACCGGGTGCGCGAGTGAATGAGATCGTCGAATCTGACTTGGGGGCCGCCGGCTTGGCAGCAGAATCGTCCAGCTTCTTCAGGAGCGCTGTGATGATCTTCATCTGAGTTCCGGCAGACGAGACGATAAGGGAATTCGTGGCCGTGTCCGCCACAAGGGTCACATCGTCGGACAGGTCTTTCAGCAGCCCGCTGGTTTCAGCCGCAGACGCGTTCTGCAGCCGGAAAACCATCGTCTGCCTTTCCTCGGCGTGTAAATCCGGCTTGGAGGCTGCTGGCTTGGACGGAGTCTCGTCGAGCCTCAGCAGAATCGCTTCGATGATCTGCAGTTGCTCCTCGTCATGGGACTGCACGATGACGGTATTCGTGCGCGGGTCCGCCGTGATCTTTGCATTGAAGCTCAGGTCGTTCAGTTGCTTGCTGTATTCGACTGCCGAACCGTTTGTCAAAGTGAAGACCTTGATCTGACCTGTCTCGGAGGCGGTTCGTTGAGCGGCCGTGGTGACTGGCGGCTCCTTGAGAGGGGTCTGGGGTGCCGAAGGCTGTAGCGCAACTGCGGTCGTTGGCCCTTCGTCCGATGAAATGGCTGCAGGCGAGGGCGTCTCCTGTCGCGTCCAGTTTTGAATGGAAAACCTCTTCAACCCGTCCTCGGAAAGCGGCAGGAGCGACGTCTTGGAAAATTCCGCCGTTCGCTGTTCATCAAACGAATGAGTGACACGCATCATCTTGCCGTCAGCGAGCAGTTGCAGGGTAATGTCAGCACGTCCCCATCCCCCCAAGTCGGCAATGGTCGTTTGGAATTGTTGAGCGTCAGAAGACCATTTGATCTTTTGCCCCAGCGGTAGCCCGCCGAAGCCTCTGCTGGTGCCGTCGCCTCTGGCGGAATCAATCACAAAGTCTGCGGTGCCATCCGCCACTCGGCGGATCACTTGCATGATGGCAGCGCCAATCCGCCACGTGCCGGAAATGTCGGGCATCTTGGGGTCGACGACCGATGTGGCTGGCATTGGCTTCACGGGAACGGCTGCTGGTTTCGCTAACGGGTCAACCTCATCGGCCGACGGTTTCCCCTGTGCCAGGACTCGCGCACCACAGAGTACGCAGGCACACAGGGCCACGATGGCGAGACGAAGAATCGTTGAGCGTTTCATGGTTCTTCCTTCCGGTTGGAATTCGTCCGTTTCTGTTGATCCAAGTCGAATGCTTCGAGGTCTCTCTTCGCGTCCGCTTCAAGCGGTTCGATGGCTTTTGCCGTCGCATCGAGTTCGGTTTGTATGCCGCCCCATTCCAGCAGCGGATCGTGCGTGACTGAGGCGGTGGGCGCGGCGCGGTTGCTCTCATGCGGAACCGGCTTCGTGCGAGACCAGATCGTAAACACGACGACTCCAGCGATCAGCAGCGTCGCAACTGTGGCTCGGACAAAGTAGCCCTCTCGCTCCGCGAGAGGAAAGCCGATCACGCGACGAAGCCACGAATGTGCTTGACGGTCGGTCGCAGTTCGGGTGTTGCCGGACGTTCGGCTGTCATCTCGCGGAGCGAGATGGCTACTTTCTGGCAACGCGACTGTCGTTGGTTGCTGCACATGAGCCAGGCATTGTTCCAGCAGCGAGGCGACTTCGGTGGCAGTCGCGATGCGTTCCGAAGCGTCCTTCGACAGCAGCTTCATCACGATGCGTTCGAGCCATTCGGGGATATCAGCGTTGATCTCTCGGATCGCTCGCGGCGGCGTCTCGCGGATGCGACGCAGCACGCCGAAGGTGGTCTCGGCGCGGAACGGCGGGCGGGCGGTACACATCGCGTACAGGACGCTTCCCAAACTGAACAGGTCCGAGCGGTGATCGACCGCGTCGCCGTTGGCCTGTTCGGGCGACATGTATTGCGGAGTGCCGGCAATGATGCCCGTGCGAGTCAGCGTCGCGTCATCGACCGCGCGGGCCAGGCCGAAGTCGGTCAGCATCACCCGGTCGACGTTCGTCTCCAGCAGGATGTTGGCCGGTTTCACGTCGCGATGAACGAGACCCTGAGCATGCGCCGCCGCGAGGCCCAGCGCGGCCTGCATCCCGATCCGCAAGACGTCCTTCACATCCAGCGGCCCGTGCTGGTCGAGCCGTTGTTGCAGCGACTCGCACGCCACGAATGGCATCACCAAATACGGCAGCTTGGTATTCGCGTTGACCGAGTGAATCGCCATCACATGCGGATTGACGATGGCCGCCGTCGCCTGAGCCTCCCGCGCGAACCGCCGTCGGGCGGCACCGCTCGTCGCCAGATGCGGTGCGAGTACCTTCACGGCCACGTACCGATGCAATTCCTTCTGAAAGCCCTTCAGCACGACACCCATCCCGCCGCGGCCGATCACTTCGCAGATCTCGTACTTACCCAACCGCCCGAGCATCGCCGAGTCATCGCTCGGTTCGAGAAAATCGACGGCGAAGTCGGCCGCGAAGTGTGACGCTTCGTCTTCGTGCGATGCTTCCCCGGAGGATGGGCTTCCAGCCCGTCCCTCTTCTTCACTTCCGGCGTTGGAACTGTCGTCACGAAGTTCGCTCTGAAAACCGGACGGGCTGGAAGCCAGTCCCACGGTAACGCTGCTCAACCGCTGACTCGCCTCATTCCACCAAGCTCGCCCCGCCGCAAGAGCCTCCAGTTCCACCTGGCACGCCGGGCACGAGGCCACATGCTCCGAGACATCCTTCTCGACCGCCTCGGGTAGCGATTCGTCGAGCAACCGTTGCAGTCGGTCGCGGTTGCATAGGTCACAGCGCGTCATGATTGCCTCGAATCGACCTGACCAAACATCACGCCACCCCGCTTGCCGGGGTGGTTCTCGGGCTTTTGCACTACTGAATTTCTCGATGAGAACGAGTAGTGCAAAAGCCGTCGAGCCACCGGGGCAAGCCAGGCGGCGGGCTAAGGTCTCGTTACGTTTCCTCAAACTCCTCCACGACCTCTCGCAGCCGCGCGATGACGCGACTGCGAGCGACATAAACATTTCCTGCCGTCGTCCCCAATTGCTCGGCGACTTCAGCAATCGTCTCGTTCAACACGCACGTCCGCCAGAAGGCCTGCCACGTCATCTCGCGGAACTCGCCACGAACCTGCTCCGCCGCGAAATGAAAAACTTCGGTGCGGTATTCGTCGTCGAAGGCAGCCGTCGTGCGATGCTCCGGTTCCGGCAGGCTGTCGAGCAGCTTCAGCATGTCGGTCCCGCCCGTTCCCCGCCGAGCCGTCCCGAGCGGACTGTGGCCTCGCTGCACGAACTTGAGCGCCAGCTTGCGGGCAATCGCGAACAGCCATCTCCGAAACGAAGCCTCGCGCCCATCCGGCTGCCAGCGATCGACCGCCTGAGTCACCGCGAGCACGACCTGCTGCGTCACATCGCGCGCATCCGCCTCCTGCAACCCCCGCTGCCGCATCAACCGCAGTACGAGCGGTTCGTAGATGGAGACGAACTCCGCCCAAGCCTGCTGATCGGCCGCCTCGCGCAGCCGCAGCATCAAACTCGGACGTGTCTCCGGCTCCACCATCGACGTCTCTCCCACAGATCTATTCCCGCAGCCGACGCGATCTTACACGGGAATGGGGAGAAATCGGGAAGAACAGTCTCCCAAGTCGGCACACAGGCTGGCAACGCGCTACGAGGACTTCGCATCGCAGATCGACCCGGCGCGGATGACGAGGGTGTCGGCGGCACGATCGCCCAGCCGTTGGCGGTGGTCTGAAAACATCAGACTCATCGCGGCGGGAAGCGGAGTCAGCAGGAACGGGATGTCGAAGCAATAGAGCACATTCCGGACGATGGCTCTCCCAACACCGCACGGGTGGAGTGTCGTCCTCACCGTGCGCAGGCCCAACAACCACTTGCCCGGTGTGATTCCGCAGCGGCCTTCGAGGTAGACCTTCGCGCCGCAGAGGGCGAGCATCGCAACAACTACGACTTGAAGGAACTCAGGAGCAGATTTGAGTGCCTGAACGAGCCAGCCGATCGGTGAGCCGAACAGCACACCTGGGAAACCGCCACCGCCACGACCACTGAAAAGCTGCTGTTCCACGTCCAGCAATGACTCGGCGAGTTGCCTATCGCCACCCGGTGCCCATTCCAATCCGAGGCCCAAAAAATAGAATTGCCACAACAGGCACAACATGACCAGCAACAGAACGGCGTCAATCGCCGTGGCAAACGTCCGCCGCCACAGTGGCGCGAGCGTCACTCGTTGGATGCCGAACTCGAAGTCCGCGCGAGCCGTTCCCCGTGTGAGCCACGCTGCTCCACCGATCAACACCGCGACGTGCAGCAGCCACGCGAAAAGTACTGCCACCAAGACCCGCCGCCAGCGTCCGAGATACTCGACCTCGCAGCCCGGCACGACGAGGTGGATTGGCTGCACGGTATCCCCTTCGATCCGTCCCACCTCAGCCGAACTCCACGTTTGGTTCTCCTTGACAAAGTAGGTGGTGGATTGGGAGGGATCGCTCATGACCCAATTGGTCTGCGCATACTTCGCATCCGAAAAGGTCAGCTCTTTCCAGTGTCCATCGGACGTTCGTCGCACGATGCGTTGTGGGCTGCCCCACGAGACGAACAACAGTCCGTCGTGACTGCCGGTCATCTGCATCCAGCGATCGTTGGCAGTCGTATGAGGACCGATGGGTTCCCACCCGGAGACCTCGCGCGGCGCGTTCTGGGGAGCCAGGGCCGACGCGCCGTCAGACACTTCATCGGCAAACTCGAAACCCGTCCGATAGGCAGCAAAACCACTGTCGCTCGTGAGCATCACGTGGTGCTGCTGATCCAGTTGGACCACCTGCAAAGTCAGACCGACAGCGCGACCCGTTGGGGTGAGGCGTTGCGAGGTGAGCGGCAACAGAACCTGACGATCACGCTGCTGGTCGTCATGCCAGACGCGATCCTGACCTGGCAGCACGATCGGGCGACCATCTTTCCACTGACCGTCGATCAAGTGGGCCAGACAAATTCCGCCGTCGTCGGTTTCACGAACTGTTGTCAGATGATCGTCGTGAAGAAACAAGGACGAATTAACGGTCGCACTCCGCGGCAGCATACGACCGATTTCGACGAGCGACGTCCCCGCCACTTCGTAGATCCGGGCGGAGGTGAGGACGTACAGCCTCTCCCCAAACCAGATCGAGTAAGCAAAGTCATTCGGAACGACGAGACCGGTGTCATGCTCTACCCCGGTCTGAAGATCGAGGCGTTTGATTCGGCTATCAAACAATGACAATGCGGGGTTGCCCTTCAGTCTGGACTCAGAGAACCACAGTTCGCCGTGCTTGACCCCACCCTGATAGATCTTGAACACGTTGGATGGTCGTCCCAAGATCGGCTTGTCTTGCAGTGCTGAAGCAACCGACCAGCCAATCAGTCCGGCTGGCAGCACGATGCTGAGGACGACGATTCCGATGGCCAACGCCGGTCGGTATCGCGAGGTCATCCGTTCGGCGGGCTGGCTCGACATGAAGTGACTCCAATTGTGAGTTTGGTTGTTCCGGGGTCGGGCGGTCATTATTCCAATCTGCGATGCCCTCATTTACGACAACCGTTGGGCTGTCAGTTTGAATCCGATGGGGCTTCTGGTGAATGGATTGGCTTTAATGACCGGGGCGTGGCAAGCAGGAGATACGCGGACAGAAGTGTCAGCGGGATGACGATGAACCAGTAAGGAATCACAAATGACACAGTTTTCGTTCCTTGCAGTGACCCAGCCCCAAAGCGGAACTGGGCCCAATTCCATTGCCACTCGACTTCATAACCGTCCCAAGAGTTCCACTGATCCCATAGTTCATGCCTGTTCGTCTTTTGCCCTTCAAAGGAGTCCCAGTGCAAGAATCGTCCAAATGCGTTAGGCGGCGAATGCCTTATCAAATTCAACGTGCCGCCGTATGACCCCACGCGGTATGTGGCGTTTCTACAATCAGTGGCGACGAAGTCATTAATGACTTCGCTACGCATCCACCCGCCCATCAGCGCCAACGCCATCACTAGAGTGATCGTCCCTGTTTTTCGTCGCCAGCCGTTGAAAACCTTGCCCATGTTTCAATTCTCGCTCAGGACAGGTGGCAAAAAAATCGCGGTGTACAACGCAAAGCACTCACTTTGAGGAACCCCGGAATCAGTCATAGAGTACGTGGAGTCTTCGGAACGCACCGTCTTCAACGTGAGCAGTGCGTTCCGAAGACTCCACGCACCCTACTCATTATTCACCCCTCAACGTGGTGACGATGGGCAGCCGAACGGCCGCTCGGACGGCGATGGTGGCGGCCAGCATGCCGGTCGCGAAGACCATGGCTAGTAGTGTGGCGAGCGAGCCGAGCGGAACGTCTCCGCCGCGCGAGGTCAGGTTGGGGGCGACGGCGATCAGGGCCGAGAGCGTTCCCGCCGCGAGGCCCCACAGCAGGACGAAGGCGTTTTCCCACAGGACGAGCGACGCGACCTGCCCCGCGCGAAAACCGACCGCTCGCAGCAGAGCCAGTTCCGTCTGGCGTTCGAGGACGTTGCGCAGCATCACCGTCGCGAGGCCGAACGTGCCGAGCAGCAGTCCCAGACCGCCGAGCGTTTGAAACGTCGAGAGGTACGTGTTCTGAACCGACAGAAACCGCGCGAGCCGTTCGGCCACCGGTTCGACATCGAAACCGTACGCGCTCAGTTCCGTTTCGAGCAGCGTTGTTGCCGCGTCGGCGAGTTCGGTCGGAACTTCGATCAGGAAGTAACGAAAGCCCTTCTGCTCGGGGAACAACTTCAGGAAGTCGTCCTCGCTCATCACGAGCACACCCTGGAAGACGCTGTCCTGAAACATGCCGCTCACCTTGAGTCGATGTTGCGGCTGTTCTTCGTTCGGGATCGCGATCGTCTGGCCAACCTGCTTGTGCAGCGAGAACATCAGCGTGTTCATGTCGCCGAGAACGGGAATGGGGGAAGGTTGAGTGTTGAGGGTCGAGGGTTGATGGTCAGAAGAAGCGTCGATCTTCGTTGGCTCTTCTGCCTCACCGCTCCCTTCGGTCCCTTTCGTCCTTTCCGTCCCTTGCCCCTCCAACACCTTCCACGAGCCGCCGCCCATGAACGATGGCGCGAAGGCGAAGCGGCCCTCTTCAATCAGCGAACGCGGCACGCCGAGAATCGTCGGGACGCGCGTCTGATAGACGTTCAGACAGCTCGCCTCTTCGCCCGGCTTTACTCGGAACGGGACGACGTTCATGGCGGCGAGGGCTGCGGCGGCGGGCGAATTCGGCGCGGCCTCGATCTGCAATTTCTTGCGGCCTTCCGCCGTGTTGATGTCGTAGAGGATCGGGCTGCTCGATTCGGCGACCAGCGTGAAGCCGCCGTTGCCAGACTTCTTGTCGAGCCGTTCGCCCGTCGGATCGCGCCGGAAAGCGGCAACGGTGACGATGAGGAACGTCGCCGTGGCGATCAGCCCGGCCGTCATGACGCTACGCAGTCGCTGACGCGAGGCGTTCCGCAAGCCGAGACGACTGAAAGCAACGGCACCGCGTCCTCGCACGGTGAGGTAACGAGTGCGGAATTCGGAGTGCGGAGTGCGGAGTGAAGACGAAGACAGAGCGGAAGTGGAGCTGTTTTTGCCTTCACTCCGCACTCCGCACTCCGCACTCCGCACTTCCCCTTGCAACCACGCCGACAGGAACGACAACGACGCGACCAAGAGCAAAATACCCACGCCGAAGAAGGCTCCTGTGGCGGGGAGGACTCCCACCACGATGGCCGCTGTCAGGCCGAGAGCCAACGCGGCGGCAATCGTCGCGCGGCGCGCGGCTTTTCGTGCACGGCGGCGCTGTGTTGTGAGATCGACTTCTTTCTCGGTGACGCCGGCGAGTTGCTCGCGGAGGCTCAGGCCGTTGAGTTGTCGCAGCGCCCACCAGATCGCGAACAGAGCCGTCGCGACGGCGATGCCGAATCCCGCGATGAGGCTCAGCGGCTGGACAGAGAGGATCAGATTCTTGGTGCCAATTGCGCCGACCCACCAGTGCGTCAGGCCGTAGATCATCAGCTTCGCGTACCCAACGGCAGCGAACGTGCCGAGGATCGCTCCCGCGAGAACCACGATCAGCCCTTCGAGCAGCATCTGCCGCCGCACCTGTTGCGGCGTGAAGCCGACCGCGCCGAGCAGGCCAAGGTCGCGCACGCGCTGCTCGATCCCCAACCGGAACAGCAACCCGATCAGGATCATTGCCGCTGCGATCAGAAACAGGCTGAAGCCGATGAACAGTCCGCTGAAGTCGTTCGATCCCTTCGCCGCCATCAAGCCGATCGCTTTGACCGGCTGAAACGCGAGGCCGAGTTCGGCGGGATCGATGTGTGCGAGGAGTCGAGAGCTGAGAGTCAAGAGTCGAGAGGAAGAAGTTGCGTCATCAACCTTCTTCTCTGGCTCTTGTCTCTCGTCTCTCGCCTCTCCGCTCTTCGCCAGCCTCAACGACGTCAGCGATCCGTACCGGCTCGGCCACAGTTTCTGAGCCTGTTGGAGCGGGAGAAAGATCTTCGGCGTCGCGCGGTAACTGTCCCAGTACTCGTCGTCGCGTGGCGTGACGGCGTCGAGATCCATCTCGAATGGCTGGTCCCAGTCGGACAGAGAATCGACGTCGGTGATCCCCTTCACGGCGGGAGTCAGCGCCTGATCGATGGCCGCGCCACTCATCTTGACGATGCCGCGCACGGTGACGGTCCGTTCCAGTTCGGGCAACTCCCCGCGCGAGCCGATCGTGTGGTACGAGAACTTGATCGCATCGCCCACCTTCGCCTGAAGGTCGGTGGCGAGGAACTCGTTGATGACGACTTCGTCCTCGCCCAGCGGTGCCGGTTTCTCGCCAAGGAACTCGAACACGCCGAACGGAGTCCCGTCGAGGCTCAGCACATCGAGACCCGCGACCGTTGAGTACATCGAATACCCCGCTCGCGGCTTGTTTGGCTGTGGCTTGGGAGCAGCGGGCCTCGGAGCGGGAGCAAGGGCGATCAAGTTCCCTTGGTCCTTCCCCGGCTCATAAACCCGCGGATTCCAAATCTTATTGGCGAGGTAAACCATCACGGGCGAAGTCGCCAGCTTCAACTCGTCCGCCGCCTGGCGAGCCGCCTCCGCCAGCTTGTCCTCCAAAATCATCTGCTCAGATTCGAGGACGAGACAGTTCAACGCCTTGTCCTCGACGAGCCGCAGGTTGAGATCGGCAAGCGTGATGCGCTGGTGGAGTGCCACGTCTGGATTCGATCTCAGTTCTGGGCGAGCCGGGCGGCGTAAGCCCCCGGGTTCTTCGTTTTGCATGCCAACACCAAGAGTCCGGGGGCTGACGCCGCCCGGCTCACTCCAAGACTTTGCCAGCACCGCGTTCACGCGCGCGGGTTTCGCGGTCGGATCGCGTCGCGTTGGCTTGACCTCTTCCAACCCGAGTCGCTCCTGCAAGACGTGCAGATCGACGAAGGCGTTGAGTGGCAAAGCCTGAGTCGGGTGAAGGCCAAGCCGCGACAGACCGCTCTCTTCCTGCGAAATGCCGCTCACCTTGAGCGTGATCTCCTGCGAGTCGTTGTCCTTCTTGCCGAGCAACGTGTCGCGAGGGACCGCGCTGGGGAGTTCGATCCACAACGTGACCTCATCGCCGACCTTTGCGCCGACCGCCTCAGCCGACCGCGCGTTGAGGACCACTCCGTTTCCTGTCGGCAATTCGACAGCAGCGGTCTCGATCAAAGACCACGCGCGCGGGTCGAAGCCGTAGACGTTGACCTGCCCCGCGCGGCGAGTGGTCTCGCCCGACTTGGCCTGAAGCCCAGCCTGCATGATGATCGCTGGAGCGACCACCGCGAGGCTGCCCCCCTTCTCGCGGAGTTCGTTCGCCAATTCCTCTCGCACGAATCGCGGCCCGCTCAGCACGTAATCGATTCTGCCGAGCCGGTCGAGCGTCATTTTGACGAGGCTCGCCCGGACCGAATCGCCGACGATGAGTGCTCCGCCGATGACGGCCGTTCCGGCAACCACGCCCAGCAGCACGGCCAGGTTGGTTCGCCAGTGATGGCTCACACTGCGAAGGACGAGTTGGAGGCGGTTCATGCAGGATGGCTCGTGGGGGCTTGGCGGGGAAGGCCGTAACGATTGCGGAACCTACGATAGTCGTGTGCTGATGCGAAACCAAACGCGGTGGTGCCGTGATGGCGTTCGGTTGGGTTGGCCGCTACCTTTGTTAATCCTTCGGGACCGGCTGCGGTTTGTCTGCCGTGTGGGCTGGCAAACTCTTCGGTCTCGATTACGGTGCGTCATGTTCAAATCAGCGACAGGCGAAGCGGTAATGCAGGCGGATTCCAAGTTTGGGGCGGATCAACCCGCAACTGTGTCGCCCGTTTCCGGTGCTGGCCCGAATCATTCGGTGGTCGAGGCGAAATCGCCGGGTGAGGCCATGCACGTCTTGCTGGCGGTCGAACAGGCCATCGGAGCCGAGTTGCTCGACGCCGAGCAGATTCTCGCCGACGAACTTCGCAGTGAGAACCCGTACGTCAGCGACATCCTTCAGCACTCGACCCGCTTCCGGGGCAAGCGGCTGCGGCCGATGTTGCTGTTGCTGACTGCGAAGGCGTGCGGCGGGATCAAGCACGATCACAAAGTCCTCGCGGCGGTCGTCGAGATGATCCATCTGGCGACGCTCGTTCACGATGACGTCCTGGACGAGGCAGAGACTCGCCGCCATGTCGCCACGGTCAACGCGCGCTGGAACAACGAGACCAGCGTCCTGTTCGGAGATTACCTGTTCACGCATTCGTTTCATCTGGCGAGCAGCCTTCCCACGACCTACGGTTGCCGCTGCATCGGCCGCTCGACGAACATCGTTTGCGAGGGCGAGCTGTCCCAAATCAAGGAACGAGGCAACCTCGACCTGACCGAAGAGACTTACTTCAGGATCATCGACGGTAAGACGGCCGAGTTGACTGCGCTGTGCGGGCATCTCGGGGCGCATTATGCCAGTGCCGACGCAGCCACGACCGCCGCGATGGAACAGTACGGCCGATCGCTCGGGCTGGCGTTCCAGATCGCCGATGATGTGCTCGACCTGATGGGGAACGAGAAGAAGACCGGCAAAACGCTGGGCAGCGACCTCGACAAACAAAAGCTCACGCTGCCGCTGATCCGACTGCTGGCGACGGCCTCGGAACCCGACGCGACCGAGATCCGCCGAATGCTCGCCCAACCGGACGACTCGACTCGCGAACGCCTCACGCCGTACTTCGAGCGGAGCGATGCGTTCGAGTACACCAGCCGCCGCGCGCAGAGCCTCGCCCAGGAAGCCCGCCGTCAACTCGACGGCCTTACCAACTCGGCAGCCAAGCGCATCCTCGCCGACATCGCCGACTTCGCCGTCCAGCGGACGTTCTGACTCGTAGCACATGCTGCCAGCTTGTGCGTCTTCTTACTCTTACTCTTACTCCTCTTTGCCCCCGCGCCAGTCATCGGACAACAAGAGGAGGATTACGATGAAGAGTAAGAGTAAGAGTAAGAGTAAGACGGGGAAGAGGCGCACAAGTTGGCAGCATGTGCTACGGGCCGCATTTGCAATCGCCCGCACCCTCCGTGATGATGCGGGCCAACATCAGCCTCAATCTTCGGAGTTCCTCGCGTGACAGACGTTTCTTCTGCGGATGCTCAACCAGCTCACAGTGACCTCGCCGCCGTTGAAAAGCTCGGCGCGGCGTATCGGCGAGTGATCGATCAGTTGGGCAAAGTCATCATCGGGCAGCGGGTCGTCGTCGAAGAGTTGCTCGTGTCGATGCTGGCGGGGGGGCACGCGCTGCTTGTCGGCGTGCCGGGTCTGGCGAAGACCCTGATGGTGCGGACGCTGGCCGAGACGCTCGACATGTCGTTCAACCGTATCCAGTTCACGCCCGACCTGATGCCCGCCGACATCACCGGAACGGAAGTGATTCAAGAGGACAAGTCGTCGGGGACGCGCGAGTTCAAGTTCCTGCCCGGCCCGGTCTTCACGAATGTCCTGCTGGCCGACGAGATCAACCGCACGCCGCCGAAGACCCAAGCCGCGCTGCTCGAAGCGATGCAGGAGCATCAGGTCACGGCGGGCGGCAAGCGTCACAAGCTGCCGAACCCGTTCTTCGTCCTCGCTACGCAGAACCCGATCGAGCAGGAGGGAACCTACCCGCTCCCCGAAGCGCAGCTCGACCGGTTCATGTTTGAAATCCTCGTCCAGTACCCGAGCGAAGAGGAGGAGTTCGAGATCGTGCGACAGACGACCGTCAACACGATCCCCTCGGTCGAAAAGGTGCTCGGCTACGAAGAGTGGCTCGAATTGCAGAGCCTTGTCCGCCGAGTCCCCGTCGCCGATTCGGTCATTCGTTACGCGATGCAGTTCGCGCGACTGACCCGCAAGCAGGACGGAGCCACGAGCGATGCGAAGGTTCCCGACTTCGTGAAGCAATACGTCAGTTGGGGCGCCGGACCGCGAGCCAGCCAGTACCTGATCCTCGGTGCGAAGGCGCGAGCCATCCTGCACGGCCGCCCCTACGCGGGGATCGAAGACGTGCAGTCAGTCGCCGCCCCCGTCCTGCGGCACCGCATCCTGACCAACTTCAACGCCGAAGCCGAGGGCGTCCGCCCCGACGACATCGTCAAGAAGCTGATCGACCTCATCCCCCCCGACGGCACGGTGAGCCGAGTCCTGCCAAAGGTCTTCAAGACGGCGTGAGAGAACAGTGTGGCTGTGGTCGGCGCATCGCCACCCACAGTCAAATTGGCAAGAATCAAGAAGGTTGAATAGACGTTAGCTGGAGTCGAGCAGATCGTAATAGCACACGTCTGAACAACAGTCAC
>JBBPIS010000054.1:0-44935 GCA_038040225.1 Planctomycetota bacterium | reverse complement strand
CGATGACGGCGACGGGCAGCGCCTCGGTCGCGCCATAGGGCGTGAAGACCTGCGCTCCCGCTGACAAGGTCGCTTGAAACCGGCCGATGATCTCGGCGGAAACGGGAGCGCCCGCCGAGAGGACTCGCTTCAGAGTGGGCATCGTTTCCTGAACGAGTCCGTCGATGCGCCGGCTGGCGTAACGACCGACCGCGTTGAGCAGCGCGGGCGAACCGAACATGTTTGTCGCGCCGAACCGCTGGATCGGTTCGATCACTTCACGCGGATTGACACGTGCCGGCCGAGTGAAGTCCATGCGAGGCACAATCGCCGTCATGCCGAGCGCCGACGCGAACAACGCGAACAGCGGGAACGTGCAAAGATCGATCTCACCCGGTTCGATGCCGAAGACGTTCTTCAACAGCTCGACTTGAGCGACAAAGTTTCCGTGTGAATAGACCGCCCCCTTCGGCACGCCGGTGCTGCCACTGGTGAACAGAATCGCCGCCATGTCGGACGCGGCCGTCTCCGCAATGCGGCTTCGTGGCGGAGCGATGGCGACCTTTTTTCTGCTCACCCCCATTCTGAACTCGTCTTCTCTTTCCATGACCGCTTCCACCAAGTCGAGCGAGTCAGCTCCATCTCGTAGTTGTTCTTGAATCTGCTGTTGCAGCCTCGTTTCAAGGTCGTAGATTCCCGGAGCCAGTCCTTCGGTATCGACGGGTCTTGGCGCGGGTGAATCACAAATCCCGCGACCGATGATCGTCAGATCGCGCAGTGTCATCGATGTCTTGTTCATCGAGATGCTGTTCGCACGCTGGCCTCGCAGCGAGACGAACTTGGTCAGCGTTCCCTTTCCCCAACCGAACAGCCACCGCGCGACGTGAGCCCTCGTGACGCCGATGAAGCCGACGGGCTGAGCCTCCGCCAGACACGTGCCGATGTTCTTCAGGCCCATGCCGGGATCAACGAACACCGGCACGGCTCCCGCCTTGAACAGGGCGAACGTCAGTGAGAAGAACTCCAGCGAGGGCGGCACCATGAGGACGGTCCTCACGCCGCGTCCGATCCCCATCGCCATCAAACCCGCCGCGATGTGATCGCTGTCCTCATCCAACCGCTGAAACGTGAGGCTCGTGTACGCGGTCCGCCCGGCCGAGTCTCGCCCAGCCGGGAACAGGACGGCCAACTGCTCGGGCCGACGACGAGCCATGTCCTTCAGATGCGTGGCGATGTTGACGGTGGGCATGATGAGAAACCGGAATTCAGAAGTCAGAATCCAGAAGCTACCGTGGCGGTAGCATCACAACGGTCGTCTTCGCCTTCTTCCTTCTAAACTTCTGGATTCTGGCTTCTGACTTCTGGATTCTGGCTCCCTACAGCGGATGCGAATCGAGGAACGTCCGAATCAGCGGGACCAACTCGTCGCTGGCATCCTCCAAGATGTAATGGCCGCAGTCGGGATAGCGATGCAGTTCGGCATCGGGAAAAACGGCAAGCCAGTCGCGCAGGAAATGCTCGTCAAACACGAAGTCCTTGTCGCCCCAGCCGATGAACTTGGGAATGTGTTTCAGTTTGTCCAGGTCGTCTTCCACCTGAGACACCAGGTTGTAGCTTCGCTCTCCCGGCATAAGTGGGATGTCCTGCACGAAGCGATGCACCGCGATGCGGTTGTCCCACGAATCGTAGGGCGCACAGTAAGCCCTCGCGACATCAGGCGGCATCGGACGGCGCGTCACGCACGAGCGGATGGCTCCACGACTGAACGCGCCGAACCCGCGCACGAGCAGCGCGCCGAGCGAGCTTCGCGCCAGCCTGAGTTGCCAGGGGAAAGGTTTCGTGACCGGAAGGAGAAACGCTCCCGTGTTGAGGATCACGAGCCGCCGGATTCGCTCGGGATGCTTCGTTGCATAAGCCATCCCGATCATCCCGCCCCAGTCGTGGACGACCAGCGTCAGATCGCGAGTCGCCTGCAACTTGTCGAGCCACAGCTCCAGGTCGGCCACGCGGCGGGCCAGCGAGTATTCGTAACGGTCATCGCCAGGCTTGTCGGACATTCCGCAACCGATGTGATCCGGCACGAGGCAGCGATACCGATCCCGCAGCGCCACGACGAGGTTGCGGTAGTAGTACGACCAGTTCGGATTGCCGTGCAGCATCACGACGGTCTCGCCCCGACCCTCGTCGAGGTAATGCATCCGCAACCCGCCGAGATCGGCGTAATGATGAGTGAAGTCGTAACCGGGGAGGGAAGAGGATTGATCCACGAAAGACACGTACCAATAGGGGGGAATTCAGGAGTCAGAATCCAGAAGTCAGAATGAACAGCCATCGACAACTGCGGTTGATTCTCTTCTGAATTCCGACTTCTGGATTCTGAATTCAGTTTGAAAGTGTTCGCTCACCCTACCAATCCAGCGCCAGCATCAGACAGTTCAATCCACTACCGATGCCGAGGAAGCCGACTCGGTCGCCTCGGTTGAGGAAGCCGCGTTCGTCGGCGATGGCGGCGGTCATCGGCAGCGACACCGTTCCCATGTTGCCGAGATACGGGAACGTGCAGAAGTCTTTTTCGGGTGAGATGCCGAGCGCATTCATCACCTGCTCGCGGTGTCCCTTGCCGACCTGATGGCAGATCACCTTGTCGATCTCGTCCGACGAGAAACCGATCTTGGTGAGGAACGACTTCCACGTGTTCAGCCCCAGATCGACTCCATGCTTCAGCACGCTGATCGAATCGGTCTGCATGAACTGCGTGAAGGCATGCGACACCCGCGCGGGGAGCAGGCCGCTCACTTTCTGCTGCACGAGTTGAGGCATGAAACGGCCGAACTTGGTGTGCGTGATCGACGGCGGCAGGATCGCATCGACCTTCTGCACGGCGGCGGGAAGAAGGGACTCGAAGCCCCAGCGGCAGAGGGCGTGATGTTCGGGAGCCGCCTTCGTCACACCGCCCAACAGGCGATGCTGTTTCATACGCGAGAACGATCCATCCGTGAGCAGCACGGCAACCGCCCCCGATCCACCAGTCAGTGTCGCGAGTGATTTGGTCAGCGCGTCCATGCTCATGTCTTCGAGCAGCCGCTGGATTGTGTAGTCGATGATCTCGCGAGCCGTCTCGCACGACACGACCATCCCCGCGCGAATCTGTCCCAGTTCGATGCGGTTCGCGATGTCGACCATGCCGTTCAAGACACCGAGGCACGCGTTGCTCACGTCGAATACGGATGCATCGGGGCTGATGCCCAGGTTCGCCGCGACGCTGCACGCCGTCGCCGGTTCAAACTGCTCGCGGCAGACCCCCGCGTAGATCATCACTCCGATATCGCGCGCCGCCACGTTGGAATGTTCGAGCGCTCGCCGAGCCGCTTCGGTCGCCCCGTCGCTCAGACCATACCCGGCCGGCCACCAGCGCCGTTCGGAAATGCCGGTCCACGCCTCAAGCTGCCCGGCGGGAATCTTGAGCTTCTCGTACAGCGGTGCCAGCCGCTGCTCGATCTCCGCCGAAGTCACGACGACGGGAGCCAATTCGTAACCAATGGCATCAACGTAAACGCGGGAGTATTTCATGAGAGAGCGATGAGCCAGCAAGCGGTAAGCGGACAGGCAAGTCAGCGTTCGGGCAGGGTCTGACCCACAATGTAACCGGTTCGCACCGAGAGTTCAGCCGCTGCGCTACTTCGATAACACTTCGACGATGCGACGGCCCATCTCGCGGGCGGAGGGATCGTCCTCGCCGGTGATGATTTTGCCATCGACCAGCACGTCATCGACGTTTGTTCCCGGCTGACCGATCGAACCGGCGGGAGACAGAATCGCGCCGTTTTGTTCGGGGTGCCAGCGGCAGGATGGCTGAGCCGGTCGGCCGTTGTAGAGGCCTGCCGCCGCTTCGCGCACCGGGGCGCAGACTCGTTTGCCCGCGAGCGGACTCTTGCCGTTCACGCGCGCCCAAGCAAGGACCGACACGCCGTTGCACAGCGCGCAGACGTATTTGTCCTGCGAGACGAACTCGTTGATGACCCGATTGGCCTCGGTCTTGATCGCCCGCTCGCCGTTGTAGGCCGCTTCGTTGTAGCGACCGTTGAACGCGAACTGGTACGCCGACGAACCCCAGCCTCCCGAGAACAGCAGCGCGTCGTAGTCAGTGGCCTTCACGTCGCTGAGGGCGATGTCCGCCTGCACGTTTCCGCCATCCGGCCCCTGTCCCGATCCGCCGTGAGGCCGACAGAGACCCTTCCGTCCCGCCGCGACCGTCACCTGGATACCCGCCCGTTCGAGCTCCTGTTTCGGATCGCCGTACTCGCGATAGAAGAAGTGGTAGTTGGCGATGACGATGAGAACCCGTTTGCCCTGCGCGTTGCTGGTCGTTGTTCGAGCGGGGTTGGCGGGGCTCACAGGCGGCGTCGGTGCGGGGGTCGTTGCCGGGCGAGTCGGTGCGTTCGGTTGAGCCGGTGTCGAATTGCGGGCGATGACGATCGGCTCACCGCTGGTCGAGCGAACCTCGATACTGTGAAACTCGGTGTCACAGTTCCACGCGACGATTCCGAGCTGCCGTTTGTCTGGCATCACCCACAGGTCGGACAGCGACAAGTCACTCCCATCGGTCTGAACAACCGCGATCTCTTTGTCGTCGAGCAGTCCGCGAATCCGATCCTTCCGCACTTCGACGGTCAGCGTGTACCGCCTGCCGTTGTCGAGCGACATGTTTTCGCGGCGAGTCGCATTCTCGCGGAACGACTTCCCGCCGATGTTCTGGAACCCGGCGAGATGAGTCCCCCAGCCATCGACCTCAAACGTCACCTGCCGCCCGCCATGAACGACGATCAGTCCGACCGAGTCCCTTCCCGAACGCCGCGTGAAATTGATTCGGACGTCGTATTCGCCGGTCGGAGCCACCGGCAGCGAGAGTCTGGCTCCCTGAGCCGCCTTCACCGTGAGAGCCCCGCCACTCTTGGACCACTCGCCCGCGACGCCGTTCTTCGCCGGATCGATCTCGGCCAACAGCGGCTGCCACTTCGGTTCGGCCGCGACGGCCAAGCCGAACAACGATGCCCACGCGATCAGAAGCGTCGAGACGCCGCGCCACCACCCCCCGCGAGTCATCGGATTTTCTCCCACTCCAAGCCGCTCGTCATTCACGAGCCTCCTGTGACAGACAACGAGAAATTCTTCATCTGATAGATGACACGCCCATCGACGGACAGGAAGCCCTCGGCGGTGACTTGCCTGTTCGCGTCATCGACCGACCGGATGACGGCGGTGACTGTGACCAGTTCATCGCGCGGGATCACCTGACCGCGATAGACCCACTCGTGAGGAACCGGCTTTGATGTCGCGGGATCGGGTCGAAGTGATGGCGTCTGGAACTGAGCGTCGGGTCCGAGCCGCCATCTGGCCGCCGCGTAAAACTTCATCAGTTGAAAGAACGACTCCAGGCCGAGCGATCCGGGGACGACCGGATCCTGATAGAAGTGAGCCTGGAAGAACCAGGCACTCGGATCGACGCGCATCGTTCCGCGAACGTAACCGAGTCCGTGCGGCCCGCCATCAAGCAGCAGTTCGGCGTTGTCGACCATCTGGAACTCGGAGTTCGCGAACGGCGGGGCATCGGGGCAGTCGAAGCGGCTCGCGCGGGCCGCCTCTTCGGGAGACGGGACGAAGACCTGCGCGTCGCGGATGCCGACCTGATTGACCAGCGACGCCTTCGAGAAGAACCCGAAGTACGTGTCGCCGACGTAGACTGGCTCGCCGTTGCAGCTCAGGTGGTAGTCAAAGTTCTGGATGATCATGCCGCCCGACTGCGAGACCTTCGTGATCTTGACCCTGGTCGTCAGCGTGCCCGACTGCGGTGTGATCTCGCGGTACTGAATCGCCTTGCCGCCGAGGTTCCGGAACGACAGATCGGTCTCGCTGGTGAGGGCCGAGCCAAGATAACCGGCCAGCCACCCGCACGGCTGCAGCGCCGTCTCCAGCAACACGGCGAACGGCATCGTTGGCTGGCGGTTCGCCGCGAAGTACCACGCCTCGGCGGGGATGTCGTACTGCGCGACGATCTCGCCCCCCGCTTCCAGCTTCCACGGCTGGCAGTTCTCAATCGAGACGACTCGGTCGAGGAACTGAAACGGCGGCCCCGGCAACCGCGCGATCCTGCGTTCTTCGTCAAAGACGCGATACCGGTCACCAAACGCCTCCGACGGCTTGCCGATGGCGAATGCGGTGATGCGGTCGGTGTTGAAGATCGCAGGGCGGAGATCGTAAGACGGAGGAGACAGAATGGAAGAGGAGTCTTCAACTCCTGTCTCCCGTCTTCTGTCTCCTGTGTTCTTCATCCCACCCCACAACCGCTCGACCTTCTCCCTCGACAGTCCCGTCAGTCGCACGGACATGTCGGTAATTTCGACGATCGGCTTGCCATCGGCATACATCAGGGCATCGGCGAGGCAGTAGGCATCGGGGCCGTAGCCGACCTCTTTGAGAGTGACCTCGTACCAGACCTTCTTCGTGGACGAGAGAACCTGTCCGCGACACTTCAGCCGGCTGCGGACCTCGGGGATCGGCTCATAGACAATCTGACCGGTCTCACCCGCCCAGCCCATGCGCAACAGAAAGATGCGCAGCGTGTGCAGGCAGCACTCGTACATCAGCGTGCCGGGCATCACCTGATCGTCACAGAAGTGGCAGGTCAGGAACCAGTCGTCTGGGTGGATGTCGAGTTCCCCGAGGATCGTCCCCATGCCGAACTTGCCTCCGACCGGATCGAGCGTCAGCACGCGGTCAATCAGCCACATGCGGGAGCGAGAGGAAGTGACGAGTGGCGAGTGGCGAGTGGCGAGTGGAAGAGAAGAGGACACGTTAGCTTGCGAGGCTTCTCTGGCACTCGCCACTCGCCACTCGCCACTCGCCACCTTCATCAACCCCGGGATCGTCACCGGCTCGCGCAGCGTCAGACCGCCGAATGCGGGGCCGAAACAGGCGGCGAGGTCTCCCCGGCGCAGGGCCAGCAGTTGCGAGTCGTCGTAGCTTTCGACGGCCATCGGGACGGGGTCGCTCCAATCGGCGGGCCGCTTCCCGGGGCGAGGCCGTTTGTCGAGAGCCGTATGAATGATTCCCTTGCCTCCCGCGAGTTCGGCTTCGGTGAAGAAGCCGGCACAGCCTTCGCGCATCGTCAGCAGCGGTCGGCCATCGACGGTCGCATCGAACTCAAACCGGAACAGATACGTCTGTCCCTGACGGAAGAAGTGCAGCACGCGGATATCGTAGTGGATCGTCTTGCCGGGTTGTGGCAGTGCGTCGTGAAACGTGACGACCGCATCGAGCAGCCGGTAACTCGCGAGGCCCTTCGTCTCGAAGTCGATCCCGAGCCAACCCGACAGGAACAGGTCGGCCTGACCCGACTCGACCGCGATGCACGTCGGAATGCGACCGCAGTCGAGATACCACGCACCGGGATGAATGTCGTGCTCGGTGACGACTCGCCCGGAAGTCATCGACAGCGGCTCGCCCTCAATGGACAGGATGCGATCCACGAGCATCAGTGGTTCATCCGGCAGACGGACTCGCGTCGGATGCCGGTCGATTTCGGAAAACATCTGGCCGAGCACATCGCCGATTTTGCCGACGGCAAATGTCAGGCACTCGTCGCGGTTGAGAGATCGCGGGGGGGTGGTGCGCCGGGCAAGGGACGGAAATGGCGAAAGGGACCGAAGTGATATGTCCGTGTTGTCGTCGGTCTTGTGGATCGAATTCGCCTCTTTGGTCTGTTGGATCACGTCGGTCCCACCAAACGCTTCGGTCCCTTGTGTCACTTCGGTCGTTTTCGTCCCTGCTGTCCTTTCAACACCGGCCCCCACCCCATCCCGACCCAGCACTGCCAGGTGCGCGGCCGCCAACCGTTCGGCCCGGGCCGAGAAGCGAAGGAATGTTTCGTGAGCCTGCGTGCGGTGGTCGGTCATGAGTTGGAGCTGATCGAAAGGGTTGATGGTCGAGGGTTGATCGTCGATGGCAAGCGACAACAGTGACAAGTGTCGAGCATCGGGTGCGGAGTTCGGTGTGCCGAGTCCTGAGGACTCAGGACTGAGTTCCGTGGAAGCTTGAACCGAGTCCTCGTCACTTGGAACCTGGCACTCCATCGTTGAATCGCACTCGACTGTCGAATCGCACGTCGCGACCGGCGACGGAACGCTCTGGCTGAACTTCCATCCGCCCGGTGGCGGCGGGATCTCAAATGGCAGCCCGCCAACCCGCGTGACGATCTCTCGAACAGATGTCTGCGACTCGCCTCCACCCGTCAACCCTCGACCATCAACCATCAACCCGTCCCCGTAAAGGTACGACAGATCGACAGGCACTCGTTCGGCGACCAAGGCCGCAAGGAGTTCGAGGAACGTCTCGACAGGACGCGACGTGTTCGGCAGGGCGGCTCGCGCGAGATGCGGCCGGTCGCCGAGAATCTCATCAATCATCCTGGTGCAGGACGAACCGGGGCCGATCTCGACGAAGACTCTCACACCGTCGGCATACGCCTGCTCGATGACGCGCGGAAAGTCGATCGTGTCCACCGCCTGAGCGACGATGGCCTCGGCGGCCGATTCTCGCGTGAGCGGATACTTGTCGCCCCACGCCGCGCTGTAGAAGTCGATCCCGGTGGGAGGCACCGTCCGAAGGAGATGCAACTCGCGATAAGATGCCTCGACCTCGCGCAGGACTTCGCAGTGGACTGTGCTCGGCGCGGCGAGCGGCATGAACGTCGCGGCCATGTCGCGCACCAGTTGCTCGATCTGCGTCCGGTCTCCACCGATCACGCATTGCGTCGGCGTGTTGACGATGAGCAGATAGACGCGCCGAACCTGAGTAAGTCGAGAGATCGCCGCGCGAACCTCTTCCGCCGAGCGATCGATCACGCCGGACAGCCAGGGCACGTCCTCGCCATCGGGCACACCCCACGCCTTTCGCGCCGCATCGAACGGTGCGACGAGATCGCTGCCGAACAGGGGTGATTGCTCCATCCGATGCAGCATCTCGTCGCGGTCGGTCCACGCGCGGAGGCCGAACAACGCCGAGGACTCGCCGAGGCTGTAGCCGATGCTGGCGGTTGGCCTCACGCCGAACAACGCGAGCAAGTCGCAAATCGCGGTGCCGATTGCGACCTGCCCGAAAATCATCGCCTTGTGATTTTCCAGCAGCGCGGCGGTCGAATGCCCCTCCCAGATGAGGTCGGGACGGTACTGATCGCGCAGCCGTTTGTTCTCGGCCGCCTGATGACGCAGAACGTCGGGGAATGCGGCCAGCAACTCGCGGCTCATCCCCACGAAGGCGTTCCCCGAACCGGGGAAGACGAACGCCAGCCGTCCCGACGAAGCCAGCGGCCGACGCGCGCGGAACGATGCGACCGCCTTCAAAACGAATGGCAACGGCCCCAACAACGAATGCGTGGCGGGCAGAGATTGAAACGCGGCCAGCGGCTCCTTCCGGGGTGAAACGCTTCCGGTCAACAAGCGGCAGCGATACTCGATCGCATCACGGACCACGCGACCTTCTCGCCGAGCATCGTCCGATCGCTGAAGGACGAAGGCGATCGCTCCGTCCGGAGCCGATGTGTCGGCGGCGGACAACATCAGTCGCACGTCGCACGGAAGTTCGACCGCGCCGACGATGGCCCGATCCAACTCGCCTCGTTGCAGCGCTCCGACTGCCAGGTCAAAGGCGATGCGACCGGAATCGCCACCGCACGAGATCGTGAAGCTCGAGCCTCCGACATCGAACTCGCGGGCCAGCCGGCTGGCGACGATCCCGCCGAGGTTGCCCATCACTCGATTGGGGGTGAGCGGCGGTCCGACCGCGTCCTTGAGTTGCTTCGTCCACTCAGCCAACTCGTCGGAAGTGAGGTCGAGGCCCAGCATCTCGGCCCAGCGCGGCGCGTCTTGTTCCACCGACCAGCGGAGATGAAAGTTCGTCGTGTTCGGATCGAGTTCGATTCCGATGAAGACGCCCGTGCGGGAAGGGTCGAGGGTTGAGGGTTGAAGGTTGAGGAGCGGAGCAGAGTCTTGCATCGTGACCTTGTGCTGACTCTCGACACTCGACGCTTGAGACTCGGCGCTCAGTATCTCCGCATTGCGGATCGCACCGGCAGCCACCTTCAACATCAGTTGCTGCTGCGGCAGCATGTCCTGCATTTCAAGGGGCGGAATGCGGAACTGTCCCATCGGCAGGCGGACTTCGATGATTCCGTGGCCGGTCGGTTTCGCAGGCTGAGTTGGCACGGAGCCGGTGTCGTCGGAATACCCCTCGCGTTGGAACCAGCCGGATTGCTCGACGCCCCACCAGTTGAGGTCGGTCCATTCGAGCGGCTTTCCCTGAAAGTCGTTTTCTTGAACGGTTTGCTTCGAGTCCCAATTGCCGACATGCGTGTCGAGACCAACGATGGCGACGGGTATCTCAGCCGCGACCGTAGGATGGGCACTCTTGCCCGTCCGTACTCCGACTTCAGTTTGAGAGTACGACGGCGTTGAGAGAAGAGGATGGGCAAGAGTGCCCATCCTCCGGTCGTCGATCCACTCTTCAATCAGAACATGCGCGTTGATGCCACCGAAGCCGAAGGCGTTGATGGTGGCTCGACGCGGCGAGCCATCGCCGCGCTGGGGCCAGGGTTCCGCCTGGCCGAGAACGCGGAAGGGACTGTTTGATGCAGCGAGCTTCTCGGCGGGGCGCGAGTAGTTTGCGGTCGGCGGCAGCGTGCGATGCTTGAGTGCGAAGAGGACTTTCATCAATCCAGCCGCACCGGCACCGGTGAGCAAGTGGCCGACGTTGGACTTCACTCCACCGATCACGCACTGGTGAGGCTTCGCGGATTCGTGCTGCCAGAGTTCGTGGAGGCTCGCGATTTCGACGGCGTCACCGACGGGCGTCCCGGTCGCATGGCATTCAATCAGATCGACATCGCTCGGCCGCCAGCCGGCCTGTTCGTAGGCCGATCGCATCGCGCGGAGTTGGCCTTCGGAATGCGGAGCCAGCAGATTCGCTCCGCGATCGTTGGAGAGGCCGATCCCGGTGATGACTCCGTAAATCTGATCGCCCGCCGCGACCGCATCGCTGAGCCGTTTGAGGACGAAGACGCCAGCACCCTCACCGACGACGAGACCATCCGCTTCCGCACTGAGCGGGGCGCAACGGCCACTCTTTGTCAAAGCCTGAAGTTGCGCGAAGCCCATCTGCGTGTACTGGCAATCGGGGCGCGACATCCCTCCCGCCAGCATCGCGTCGGCTCGATGAGCGAGCAGTTCCTCGGAGGCGAACTTCAACGCATAGAGCGACGACGCGCAGGCCGCATCCAGCGTGAAGGCCATTCCACCCAAGCCCAACCCCTGCGCGATGAGACTCGACGGCAGGCCGGCTGCGTAACGGTTTAGCGGATGCCACGAGTGCGGAGTGCGGAGTGCGGAGTGCGGAGTAGAAGAGGATGCAGTGATCGGTGTCCCACATGCCGGAGTCAGAATGTTCGACGGCGGGACGGATCGACCGAGAGACGCTTTGAGATTCCTTGCCCACTTGCACCGATCTTCGTCCGACGAGAATCGCATCGATCCCGCGTCTTCACACTCCGCACTCCGCACTCCGTACTCCGCACTTCCTGCCGCCGCATCGACCAGCTTCTCGACAAACGTCCGTCCGAGCACATCGCGGCAGATCGCCGATGTCGATTCCGTCGGTAGCGCGATGTTGCCGAGAATCACGCCGACTCGGGAGAGGTCCACGTCACCGAGTTGCTTCGCATCGCGAAAGGCCGCTCGCGCCGCATGCAGACCGAGATGAAACATCGGGTCGAGCCGGGCCAGCAAATCGCGTTCGAGGCTTATCCCGGTCGGGTCGAGTTGGAAGCCCTCGATGAAACAGCCCCACGTCGAGTAGACGCGATCGGGTTGCGGTGGCCACGGGGCGTAAGCCTTCTCGGGGGAGAGATACCAGCGTCCCTCGGGGACAGGCCGCCCCGAATCGACTCCGCCCGCGATGTTCTTCCAAAATTTGTCGAGGTCCGGCGCACCGGGGAAGATGCCGCCGACCCCCACAATGGCGATGCGTTCGGCGTGGTCGGGTTGAGGCATGAGGCTTCCGGGAGTCGCGCGGCGGGCGGTGTCGAACAGGTCGGATTCGCTGAACGAGCGGCATCATAATCCCCGCACCTTGCGCACTCCATTCAGTGGAGGAGACGGCACGTCCCGGCGCGAAGCCTTTCAATCGCGAGAACCGTTCAAGTCGGAACACGCTCCCGGTCGATGCCTGAGGATGCGAGGGAGCGAAACCGCGGCGTTTCCGTGACTTGGTGTTGGAAACAGACGGCGAGGGTCTCGGATGGCAAGACGTCGGCTGGTGGCGTGCGCGGTGCTACTCAGTGGGCTGCTGGCGGGATGCCGCTGCTGTCCGTTGATGACTCCGTACGCCAACGTGATCGACGACGTCAGCGACACTCACGTCTACTTCGACAATTGGTACTGTCCGCGCTGGGATGTCAGTCGCGCGGGCAAGCCGGACTGGGTCGGTACGAACGGACGACGCCTCAGGCATTTCTGTTGCTGCGAGGGCGAATGGGACTGCTACGACGAATGCAATCTCTATCCACCGAGCTACCCGTACGAGTATCCCGGTCACGCGATGCTCGAGCCGTTCATCCAGCAGATGGTCTCACCAACGGTGTGGCCTCAGTCTCAACCGACCACGGTTCCGCCGCCCCCTGTGCCGATCGAGTGATCAGGGCGCGGGCAGGTTCGCGAGTGCGGATCTCAGATGCGACAGCACTCGTTCGACGGCCAGCCATTGGCGTTGCTCGCGGCCTGTATTACCGGGGAATTCACCCAGTGCCGACGCCTCGGCTGGCAGCCGGCACTCGAAGACATCGACCTTCGGTTCACGAGTTGCTTCGGCACTGCGCCGTGCGATCCCGATGAAGACCAAGCCATCCTGATCGCCGGGTGCATTCGGGCCGAGGTGCCCCGTGATCGATGCGGCAAGATCGGCCTCCGGCGTGCGAGTCAAGACGCCGAGAGCCATCGCCCCCGCCACGGCTTCGCTGACCGGACCGGGATCGCGTAACAGCGCTTCGGAAATCCCCAGCCATCTCGCCTTGGTATCGAGTCGGTAAACCACGGCCGATCCGCACAAGAACTCCGAGATTCCCGGCACACGGGCGAGCGACGCCGAAACCAAGCCTCCCGTACAACTCTCGGCGAAGACGACTCGCCGTCTCGACTCTTGAAGCAGGGAGGCGACTTCCTGGACGAGCGCCGCAAGGGGCTGTGGCATCACACGTTCTCCATCTCACGTCGAGAATTGACCGCCTCAAAACCAAGCTCAATCCGACCGTCGGCCCAGGAGAAATTATTCGGACTGTTCCGGTCGTAGCAGTCGTGCCGATGAAAGACATTGTGCCGGGGAACGGTCACTCACCGCGATCGGAAATTGAGGGCGAGTGATCGAAGACCGGCTGACTCGGACGCGGCGCTGCCGCGAGCCAAGTCTCTGCGACCAGCAACCGTTCGTCCAGCGATCTGGTCGAATCGGTCTGGTCGAATCGGCTCTGGGGGGGGCGGACCTGGATGACTCGTCATCGACAGCGACTTCGTTGGCGCACGGCCTTCGCGGTTGGTGCCGTCTGCGGACTGGCACTGGCTGGCACTGGCTGGACGGCCGATCCGGCGGTGCCTCGCAATGGCATCGAATCGACCGCCGGTCGAGCCTGCGCCTCGGACGCCGATTCGGACGAGTCGTTTCAGTCGCTCGGCGTGAGCACCGTCAAAGCCGGTTCGTCCACGACGGCCATCCGCAAGCAGGCGCTCGCCGAACTGCCGTTGGATCGTTTGTCCGACGAGGCGCGGACCAAGGCCGAGTCGCTGCTGAAGAACCTCGGACTGTTTCGTCGCCTGCCGACGTTGTCGTTCGAGGTCGATCCCGACGTCTACGGCTACTTCGTGCGGAATCCCGATGTGGCCGTCGCAACCTGGCGGGCGATGGACATCTCAAAATTCAAACTGCAGGCCGCCGGTCCGAACCGGTATCAAGCCGATGCCGGCGATGGCTCGGTGGGGCAGGTCGAACTGTTCTACCAGTCGCCCGAAGACACGTTGATTCACTGCGACGGAGCGTTCAAGAGTCCGTTGTTGCCGAAGCCAATCGTGGCGAGATCCCTGATGCGGTTGCAGACGACCTTCGCGAAGGAACCGGATGGCCGCATCATCGGCACTCATTCGGGAGACGTCTTCGTCGAGTTCCCGTCGCAGGCGGTCGAGACCGTGGCAAAGGTGATCTCACCCGTCAGCCACACCATTGCGGACCGAAACTTCAAGCAGATGACGCTGTTCGCGCACCTGATGTCGCAGGCGATGGCCCGACATCCCGGTTGGATCGAAATCATCGGCAACAAGCTCGACGTCAGTGCCGAACGGAAACGGGAGTTCATGGAGATGTCGGCCCGCAGCCACGCCCTGTCGCGCAAAAGACTGAACGCGGCCGCGCAGCCTCCGTTCCCGCTCGCACCGGATGACCTGCTGACTCCCTTCCGCGAGATCAACGTCCAGACGGTCTTTACCGTTCCATTGAGCACGTCGTCAGGCACGGCGACGTTACGAGAATGACGCGACGGCGGTAGACCCGGACCGCCGTTACGCCCGCAGCCCGGCTTCTGAGGCAGAAGCCGGGCTGCGTTTTTAATGACCAAATTCCAAACTTCAAGGACCAAAAACCAAACGAATCCCAAACTCCAACAAAGCAAATCTCAAACAAGAACCACGCATCCAGAGGTTTGTGATTTGAGATTTCCGTCATTGAGATTCGTTTGGTGTTTGGTTCTTGAGATTTGAGATTTCTCACGCCCCCGGTTTGTCCGGGAACAGCATGCTGATGCTCGTGCGGTCGTGGATCGAGCGGATGGCGGCCGCCATCAGGTGTGAGACGGAGACAACCTCCACGTTCGGCGGCAGTGGATCGAACGAGTTCTCGATCGTGTCGGTGATGAACATTTTCTTGATGTCGCTGTCGGCGATGCGTTGGGCGGCTCCCTTCGAGAGAACGCCGTGCGTCACCGCCACGTAGATGTCTTTCGCCCCGCGCGCCTTCAGCGTGCGCGACATCTCGACCAGCGAGTTGCCTGTGATCGTGAGGTCGTCCACGAGGAAGATGTTCTTCCCCTGCACGTCACCGATCACTTCGAGGATCTGCACGGTCTCGGTGTGATCGAAGCGGTGCTTGTTCCCGATGACGACCGGCGCGCCGAGCAGCCCCGCATACGCGGCGGCCCCCTTCGCGAAGCCGACGTCGGGACTGCACACCACCAGGTCGGGGACGTTCAGTCGCTTGAACTGCTCGACGAGGACGTTGCGGCCGTACAGATGATCGACCGGAATTCGGAAGAACCCCTGAATTTGGGGGCTGTGCAGATCCATCGTCAGCACGCGGTCGGCACCGGCCACCTCAATCGCATCCGCGCAGACACGGGCTCGGATGGAGACGCGCGGTTCATCCTTCTTGTCTCCCTGCGCGTAGCTGAAGAACGGGATGACGGCGGTGACGTTCTGGGCACTCGCACGGCGGGCCGCATCGATCCAGAAGAGCAGCTCCATGAAGTTGTCGTTCACCGGATAGTGGCAGCCCTGAATGATGAAGACGTCCTTGCCTCGCACGTTTTCCTTGATCCGGACGAAGACGTTGCCCTCGCTGAAAACGTGTGCCCGCCCCGGAGTCAGCGACACACCGAGCGTGTTCGCGATGTTCTGGGCCAGCAGCGGATTGGCGTTCCCCGCGAGGATCGCGAGGTCGCCCTGGGGAGCCTGAAACGGCGCGGGCCTCGGCCCAGCCGAATCGGGCCGTGGAAAGTTCATCGAGCAGGTCTCCAGCGAGCGGGCAGGAAGCGGTTGACATCGGGAGCGGCAAAGCGGGCGGCATGATAGCGGCAGCGCGAGTCGCCTCAAAGGAAGCCGCTTCATGTCGACGGATGCTTCCTGACTGCGGCACTCATCGTGTCGCCTGTTCATGTTTCAACGCATTCCATTTCGTTTCCGCCTGCGGTCCCCACGGTGTGTCGCCATAGCGGAAGACCACTTCGCTGAACAGATTGGTCGCCTGAGGCCGATCTCCGAGCGATTCGATTTGTTCGGCGGCGTGGAAGCAGGCGCGGGCGGCCAGATGGCGGTCGGTATCGTACACGAGCGGAAGCCACAGCAGGGCTGCTGCCGCACGTTCCGGTTCCTTCTGCTTGCGGTAGGCCTGGCCGAGCACGAAATAGCCGCCCGCTCGCAATTCCTGAGGCAGTTCTTCGACGGCCGCTTCCCAGCGAGACAACTCCGCCGGCGTGGCCGCTCCGGTCTTCATCCGTTGTCGCCAGAGTTGCATCTGCGCCAGCCGCTGCACGCGCACGTTCGACTCGCGCGAGAGGAATCTGAGCGCCGCTTCGGCCTCGTTTGTGGAGGCGGGATCGGACAGCAGATGACTCGCGCCGAACAGTTTTGAGAGGGGTGACCGGTCGGCCAGCCACGACTTCGCTTCGAGGCGGACATTGCCGTTCGGAACGTCGTCGGTCCAGGCCAGCGGCGCGACGCCAAAGTGAATCGTCTCGGCATCCGATTCGGCGATCAGCAGGAACCGGGAGACCGCCGTGCGATAGTCGCCGTCCCACAGGGCACACTTCACGAGCAGCGCCAGGATTTCGCGACGGACCCACGTCCGATCCTCTTCCTTGACCGCGGTGTTGAGTTCGACGGCCGCCTCCACCGCGTGACCGTTCGCCAGCAGTTGCCGTCCCTTGTCATGCCGCGCCGTGTAGGCCGTTTGAACCTCGACGACATCCGACCGGGGATAGCTGCGCAGCTTGTCGCCGATTCGTGTGCGAATGGTCAAATCCCGCCCGGTGTAATCCTCGACGAGCCCCACCACCGGAAAGCGGCTGCCCCCCGGTGGCTGGATGACGACGCGATCCTCGGCAGACGAAAAAGTGAAAAGTGACAAGTGAGAAGTGACAAGTGCAAAGTGGAACAGCCAGGATCCTCTGCTTCCCCTTTGCACTTCGCAGTTTGCACTTTTCACTTCTCACTGCCCTCTTGCTTCGAGGAGCCTCAAGACTGAACTCGCGCGAACTCTATGCCTGCGATCGCAACCGAGTCAATTCGAGTCGTCCACGGAGACAGACAATCGCCCTTTTCAAGTTGAGGTGCCCGTGTGAACCAGGCGATGGCCGTTCGGCTCAAGGAAGCACCGATCACGAACCACGATAGCGAACGTGTCGCGATCAGAATTCGCCGATCGTCTCACCGCCGATGCGTGTTCCCAAGCCGCGCCAGAGGCGCAGGTCGATGTTGGTGCTGACCGAACGCGCCGAACCGTCCGCCAGCACCGAATTGACCATTCCGACATGGTAGCTGCGCGAAGTGAGGGCGGAGTAACTGGCCAGAGTCGTGTTAGACCCTTCCTGGCGCGAGGCGAAATCCGCATCAAACCACACACCGGAAAAGAACCAGGCGACATTCGTGTTCGGAGCCATCGTCGTCGTGAAACCGCTGTGATGAGAGTGTCCGTTGGCCCATTCCGTATGGCCGGTGCCATCGGCCGTCGCCACCTGGATGCGATCCGTCAGCCCCACGTTGACCGCCGCCACCACATCGGCAACGGATTGGGGGACGACCGTTGTCGGCGGCGGTGCGTTGCGCGTGTAGGCCTGCCAGGACTTCACTTCCGAGACCAGCAGCGTATTGCTGGTCCCGTCCTTGGCATCATCCAACCGGATGGAACTGTTCGGGAAGAACAGGCCATCGCCCCCCTGCCCGGTGACGGGATCGTAAATGAACCACGTTCCAAAGTTGAAACCGTAGTTCGTCGAATAGAGATTCACCCCCGAGGCGTTACGTGCCTGGTTGGTCTTCGGATCCGACGGACAAATATAGGCGGGAACGCGCCGTCCGTTGACCACGGGACCGTTGGTCGCGCTGGACCACGTTTGCTGCAGGTCGATCTGGCTGTAAAAGCTGATCTGATCGAGATAGGGCATGATCCGGCCGTGAATCGACCACGAGCTGTTCGTTGTGACCGTGGGGATGATCGCCATGCTGGGAGGAAGGCGATCAAACGTGGAGGCGTAGTTGTGCAACGCCAGCCCCATTTGCTTGAGATTGTTCTTGCACTGACTCCGCCGCGCCGCTTCGCGCGCTTGCTGCACGGCGGGCAACAACAGGGCGATCAACACCGCAATGATGGCGATCACGACGAGCAACTCGATCAACGTGAAGCCGCGTCGACGCCAGCGAACAGACATCAGGGGCACCTTTTTCTCGGGAGGGCGAATGAAACAAGCGGGCTGCTTCCGCAGGGCACGTCTTGTGCCGAGCGGTGTCTGATGCAATGCAGCCAAGACTTTGAGCGTCTTCTTGCAGGAAGGAACTCCGTCACCGCCAGCGGCTCGACACGGCTGTCGATTCGCGCGACAGGCGGTACACTTTCGGCCACCGCTCGAAATGGCTAATCGCGAGGAAATCTCCATGTCAAAATCAGACCGCATCGACCGCCGCCACTTCGCGGCCCAACTGGCATTGGGAGCCGGTGCTCTCACCGCCGCAGTTACTCCGTTCGCATCGACCATTGCGGTGGATAACAAGCCAACAACGGACAAGACCGAGAAGGGCGACAAGCCCGACGAGAAGAAGCCCGATGAGGCAGCGACCGCGCCTGAGCTGCCGCCTGTTGAAGTGATACTGCTCACCTATCTGACTCGTCGCCACCCGAGCGACCACTACGACGAAGCCGCCATCCAGGGAATCTTCCGCGACATCCGAGGCGACGTCGCGCGCGGAAAACAACTCAGCAAGTTTCCGCTCAACAACTCGGACGAACCGGCGTTCGTGTTCGCCGCGTATCGCATTCAATCCAAAGACAATGAACAGAAGGAAACGGAGGGAACGAAGTAGGACAAATCCAACTTCTCTCCCTCCTGACCTTCGTTCTCTTTGTTTCCTTCTGTTCCAAGTCTTCTCCCGCAAGCCAGCAGGTCTCGCACCATGCCCGAAACCAATCTTGCCTTTGCCACGATCCGCGAACTCGGCGCGAAGCTGCGCGCCAAGGAAGTGACCTCGGTTCAACTGGCCGAGTTCTTTCTGAGCCGCCTCGACAAGTTCGGTCCCGATTACAACGCGGTCGTGCGGGTGACTCGTGATGTCGCGCTGGCTCAGGCGAGGCAGGCCGATGAGGAACTGAAGGCGGGTCAGGATCGAGGGCCTCTGCACGGCATTCCGTTCGGCGTGAAAGACCTGCTCGCGACGAAGGGCATTCCGACCTCGTGGGGAGCCGCGCCGCTGAAGGATCAGATGATCGATGAGGACGCGACCGTCGTCGTGCGGCTGCGCGAGGCCGGAGCCGTGCTGTGTGCCAAGCTGGCGATGGTCGAGTTGGCGGGAGGCTTTGGCTACAAGCAGGCCGATGCCAGCTTCACCGGTCCCGGCCTGTGTGCGTGGGACAAGACCTGCTGGTCGGGCGGATCGTCCTCGGGTCCGGGATCGGCGGTCGGCGCGGGGCTGGTTCCGTTCGCCATCGGCTCCGAAACGTGGGGGTCGATCATGACTCCCGCCGGCTACAACGGGATCGCCGGGTTGAGACCGACCTACGGCCGAGTCAGCCGTCACGGCGCGATGGCTCTCAGTTGGACGATGGACAAGCTCGGCCCGATGTGCCGCACGGCCGACGACTGCGGGCTGGTGCTCAATGCCATCGCGGGACCAGACCCGCTCGATCCGTCGAGCATCGCAAGTGAATGGAAATATGATCGCGCCGAACAAGGTCGCTTCAAGTTCGCAACCCTCGACGTTGACTTCGCCCGGCTTGCCCCCGAGGTCCGCGCGAACTATGAGGCGTCGCTCGAAATCCTCAAGCAAATCGGATCGTTCGAGGCGATCAAGCTGCCCGAGTTTCCCTACGGCACGGTCGCCGGAACGATCATCTCGTGCGAGATGGGAGCGGCGTTCGAGGGCTTCATGACCGGCGGCGACGTGTGGGAGTTGACCGCTCCCGAAGATCGCTTCGGTGGGTTCTCGAACCTCGTCATCCCGGCGAAGGACTACATCAACGCCCTGCGCATTCGAAGCAAGATTCAGCGGGCGATGGACGAACTGCTGTCCCGCTTCGACGCCGTCGTCACGCCGACGCTGAACACGGAATCCGGCCCCATCACCCAGAAGTTCGCCGAGTGGTCCCAGGGTTTCACGAGTACCGAACTCAGCGGCGCCTCGAACGCCATCGGCCTGCCCGGCATCACGGTCCCCAACGGCTTCGGCGCGCGGGGCCTTCCGACCGGCCTCGAATTCACCGGCCGAGCCTACAATGAAAACACCATCCTCGCCGCCGCGACGGCCTACCAACAACGCACCGACTGGCACACGAAGACGCCGAAGGTCGGCTGATCGAATGGAGTCGGATGACAATGACAAACTCTCTCAACACGAGTGAGCCGCGTCCTGTTCCTCACGGACGGGGATCCGCGATCGAGCCGCCGAATCGGTTTTTGAAGGCTCACGCCGTTCCCGACTATGCGGATTTTGAGAACGATCCCGAGTTCCTCGCGGAGCTGCGGCGGGTGCCCACCGAGTTTCTGGATGATGCGTCGCAGAGCATCGTCAGCGAGAACGACAGTCCCGACGTGCCGTTCCGGTACAGCGTCAATCCATACCGGGGCTGCGAACATGGCTGTGCCTACTGCTACGCGCGGCCGTATCACGAATACCTCGGGCTGAATGCGGGGATCGATTTTGAATCGAAGATCTTCGTCAAACACCGCGCTCCGCAACTGCTGCGCGACTGGCTGGCTCGCGATGCGTGGCGGCCCGAAGAGATCATCTTCTCGGGCATCACCGATTGCTATCAGCCGTGCGAGCGGAAGTTTGAGCTGACTCGCCAGTGTCTGGCCGTCGCGGCCGAGTGCCATCAGCCGATGTCGCTGATCACGAAGAACGCCCTCGTGGTGCGAGACCTCGACATTCTGAGTGAGATGGCGACGTGGAACGGCACTCACGTCTGCATCAGCCTCACGACGCTCGACGCCAGGCTGGCGCGGACGCTGGAACCTCGCACGAGTTCCCCCGACGCGCGGCTGCGGGCGATCCGTGACCTCAGTGCGGCCGGCGTTTCCGTCTGCGTGATGACCGCGCCGGTGATCCCCGGCCTGAACGACAGCGAGCTTCCCGCGCTGCTCGAAGCGGCCTCGAAGGCGGGAGCCCGACACGCGGGCTTCGTCATGTTGCGGCTGCCGCTCGCGGTGAAGCCGGTGTTTCTGGAGTGGCTCGAACGGGTCGAGCCTTCCAAACGCGATCGCGTGGTCGGGCTGTTGCAGTCGGTGCGCGGAGGCGAACTCAACTCGTCGAACTTCGGCGAACGCATGCGCGGCACCGGTGAAATCGCCGACCAGATCAAGCAGACATTCCGAGTCTTCGCCCGCAAACACGGTCTCGATCAGCCGCTGCCAAAGCTCAATTCAAAACTCTTCGTCCCGCCGAAGCCGGCGTCAGGTCAGTTGACTCTGTTCTGAGTCGATGGCTGGCCCTGTGTCTGCGAACGGCAAGTTTCTTCAACGCAAAGACGCCAAGCCGCAAGGGCGTAAAGAGGGGGAATCGGCTTGGCCATGAGCGATCAATGAACGGCAGTCCACTCTGTCTTCTGGATCCGTTTCGCCTTTTTGCGTCTTTGCGTCTCGGCACCTTTGCGTTCCATCTTTACAGACTTTGGGAGTGCCACGCAGTTTGAACAGCTTGTGTTCTTACGACCCTTTCGTTCCTGTAGGTTTTGGCATACCTAACGTCTCTGGCGACCAATGCCCTTTCGACATCGAAGGGACCAACCTAGAATGTTGCGTCGATCAATGGACGGACTGCCACGCTGACCGAGCAACGGCGTTCGAGGGATGGTTAGAACGAGGGAGCTGAGAACGACATGCAATTCAACACGATGTCTCGCGCGGCGGCGATCGTTGGGTGCGGCTTGGTTCTGTTGGCGGCGGCGACACAACGAAGTTCGGCCGTCGATGACGGGAAGGCGCCCGCCAAACCGAAGGCCCGCGCGAACCGGCTGGCTCGCGAGACCAGCCCGTACCTGCTGCTGCACGCTCACAATCCGGTCGACTGGTATGCGTGGGGGCCGGAGGCATTCGAGAAGGCTCGCAAGGAAGGAAAGCTGATCTTCCTCTCCGTCGGCTATAGCAGTTGCTACTGGTGCCACGTCATGGAGCGGAAGGTCTTCATGAGCGATGCGATCGCCAAGACGATGAATGACAACTTCGTGTGCATCAAGGTCGATCGCGAAGAGCGTCCCGACGTGGACGACATCTACATGACGGCCCTGCAGGTTTACTACCAGGCCATCGGTGCACCGTCGGGCGGCGGGTGGCCGCTCTCCATGTTCCTGACTCCCGAAGGCAAGCCGGTCGCGGGGGGAACTTACTTCCCGCCCGAAGACACCGAGAACAACATGGGCTTCCCGACCGTGTTGGGACGGCTGACGGACTTGTGGAAAGACAAGCGCGAGCAGCTCGAAGGGAACGCCGACATCCTCGCCAACGAGACACGTCGCGTGATGAGGCCGAAGCTGTCGCTGAAGCCGGTCGAGGTGAACGACAAGCTGATCGCGAAGGTCTTGGAGGCGGTCTCGACCAGTTTCGATCCCGATTTTGGGGGAGTCGACTTCCAACCGAAGCGGCCCGACGGACCGAAGTTCCCGACGCCGACGAAGCTGCTGTTCGTGCAGGAAATGTTGAAGCAAAAGCCCGATGCCGACACGTCCGAATTGCTCGACCTCACCCTGACGCAGATGGCCTGCGGCGGGATTCGCGATCATCTGGGAGGCGGCTTCCACCGGTACTCGGTTGATCGCAAGTGGCTCGTGCCGCACTTCGAGAAGATGCTCTACGATCAGGCTCAGTTGGCCAACGTCTACGTCAACGCCTACGTCGCCACGCAGACGCCGCTCTACAAACAAGTCGCCGAAGAAATCCTGACGTTTGTCGAACGCGAGATGACCTCGAACGAAGGGGGCTTCTACTCGGCCCTTGATGCCGAGACGAATGGGATCGAGGGGGAGAGCTATGTGTGGGAGGCCCGCGAGATCGACAACGTGCTCGGTGCGACGGCAGCCGACTTCAAGGATCTCTATCACGTCAAGGACTTGCCCGACTTTGAACATGGCAACGTGTTGCGGCTCACTTCGACCGAGATCAAGTCGATCGACGGACCGCGAGCCGAGCGACTGGCTCACTCCCGGCAGAAGCTGCTGGCCGTGCGCGATCAACGTCAGCGACCGCTGCGGGACGAAAAGGTGCTCGCCAGTTGGAACGGCCTGATGATTGGAGCGTTCGCCCGTGCGGGAGCGCTGCTCAATCAACCCGAGTTCGTGCGCACGGCCGAACGCGGCGCGAATTTCCTGCTGACGAACCTGCGCGATGCGCAGGGGCGGTTGCTGCGAACACACACGGCTGGCAAAGCCAAGTTGAATGCGTACCTCGACGACTATGCTTTCGTGATTGACGGACTGCTGGCATTGCACAGCGCGACCGACGACGCGCGATGGCTCAAGGCGGCGAAGCAGCTTCAGGACGACCAACTCAAAATGTTCCGTGATGAGATCGGCGGTGGCTTCTTCTTCACATCGCACCATCACGAGGAACTGCTCGCGCGGACGAAGAACTGTTACGACGGAGTCCTTCCGGCCGGGAACAGTACCAGCGCGCGAAACCTCGTCCGATTGGCGAAGCTGACGGGAGAGAAGCGTTACCTCGACGAAGCCCGCACGATTGTCGAGTTGTTTGCCTCGAACCTCGAACAGTCGCCGCGCGGGCTGACGGTGTTGGCTCTTGCCGCTTCGGAACTACTCTCCGCCGAAAAGCCTGAAGGCCAGTCTGCCGCACCACATGACACGGGCATCTTGCAGGTTGGAGCCGACAACGCGAAGGACAAGCCAGGCGACAAGCTGATCCTGCTCGCCGAACAGCAGGAGGAAAAGCCGAAGAAGGACGAGTTGGTTCGTGCGCGAGCGTACCTCTCCACGGATCGACTTCCCGCCGGAGGAACCTGTCAGATCATCGTGCTGCTGGAGGTAAAGGAAGGCTGGCACATCAACGCCAATCCGCCCAGCCCCGACTATCTCAAGCCGACCAAATTGAGTTTCAAATCCAAGGCGGGCGTCACGCTCGGCGAGCCGAAGTATCCCAAGGGACACGGCTTCAAAATGGAGGGGGAGGAGACGGAGGCGATGGTCTACGAGAACGAGGTCGCGCTGCTCGGCACGCTGGCCGTCCCCAAAGCCTCGGGCGGACAGACCGATGAGATGGAGATCACGGTCAATTACCAGGCCTGCAACGAAAAGGGCTGTCTTCCGCCGAAGACGATCAAGCTGACGGGAAAGCTGGCGGTGGCCAAGACCGGTGAAGCGGTCAAGCCGATCAACGCCAAACTGTTCGCCCCGAAGGCGGCATTGAATCGTTGAGTGCCCCATGAATTGTGTGGTCCGCCTGGTTTCGGTCATCCGTAATTGAGTTTGCCTCGAAGTTTCGCAGTTTGGATTTCGTGTTTCGTCGCGCTGCCGAACCCACGGTCCCCAGTTTTTAAAGTGAGTTGCAATGGACCTATGGCATCGACAGTACATGGAAGGCCCGCTGGTCAAGACGAAGATCGTCGCCACATTGGGGCCGGCGTCGGAGACACCCGAGAAGTTGCAGCAACTCGTCGAAGCGGGAGTCGATCTGTTTCGGCTGAACTTCGCGCACGGCAGCTATCCTTGGTTCGAGAAAATTGTCAGTTCAATCCGTGAATTTTCTCGGCAACATGGGCGACCGGTCGGCATTCTCGGCGATCTGTCCGGGCCAAAGATACGGCTCGGGGTGCTGCCCGACGAAGGACTGCGTCTGCGTCAGGGGGCGATGGTCGAGTTCGTGCGAGTCGGTACCGACGCCAGTTCGACGGCGCCGGTGCCGCAGCTCACGTGTACCTACGAACCGCTCGTCGATGATCTGCGTGTCGGCGACCGCGTCCTGCTGGCGGACGGCACCGTCTCACTGCGTGTGGTCGAACAGGACTCGGTCGCGGGGCGCGTCGTCTGCGAAGTCGTGCAGGCCGGCCTGATTCGCAGCAAGCAGGGAGTCAATCTGCCGGGTGTCGCCCTCAGCACGCCGTGCCTCACCGACAAGGATCGGGCCGACCTGACGTGGGCGCTCGATCACGGCATCGACTACATCGGGCTGAGCTTCGTCCGCTGTGTGAACGACATTCTGCTGCTGCGTCAGGCCATCGCCGATCACCCCACCAAGAATCCGCCGTGGATCGTGGCCAAGATTGAAAAGACCGAAGCGATCGCGGAACTCGAAGGGATCGTCGCCGAATCGGACGCCGTGATGGTCGCGCGCGGAGACCTCGGTGTGGAGACCGACATCTTCCGCGTTCCGACGCTGCAAAAGCAGATCATTCGGCTGTGCAACGAGCATCGCACGCCGGTCATCACGGCGACGCAGATGCTCGACTCGATGCAGAAGAACGAACTGCCGACGAGGGCCGAGGCGAGCGACGTCTTCAACGCGGTCCTCGACGGAACCGATGCCGTGATGCTGTCGGGCGAAACGGCGGCGGGGGATTATCCGGTGGAAGCCGTGGCGATGATGAGCCGCATCGCGCGCGAAGCCGAACGCCTGCTGGAGCCGCGCCTGTCGAAGGCCGATTCACGCAGCCTGCCCCGCAACCGTGCGACGGCCATCACCGAAGCGGTCACTCACGGCGCGGCAACGGCTGCGTCGCATCTGGGTGCCGACCTGATCGTGGCCGCCACGCGCGGCGGCAAGACGGCGATGGCCATCTCGAAACAGCGACCGCAGGTGCCAATCCTCGCCCTGACGGATCACCCCGAAGTCGCGCGGCGCATGTGCCTGTTCTGGGGCGTCACTCCCGTCGAAACGATGGCCGTGCAATCGGCTCCCCGCGATCTGCTGGCCTTCGTGCAGGAGTTCGGACGCAAACACAAGTTGCTCGATTCCGGCAGCAAACTGGTCCTCGTCGGCAGCAGCGACTGGGCCCTCGAATGGCACGACATGATGCTCGTTCACGTCGTGTCGTGACGGCAGGAGCGCTCTCGCGTAGAGTGTTGGCAGCGGAGGCCGGACAATTCTCGCCCGCCAACAACTCCAGTTCGAAGAGTCGCTCATGACCGAAGACCGTCGCACCGGACCGAACACGCGACTGTTCGCTGCGGCGCTGTGCCCCAGTTGCCAGTTCTCGTTCATTGCGACCGAGCCCGTCGAGGTCTGTCCCGAATGCGGCCGACCACTCGACCTGGACGCGGGAGCGAGTTGCGAGACACAACTGCATGGCGTTGTACCGAAGGCCTCGCAGGCGCGCGAGGTGGACGAGTTGATCGGTCAGCGGATCGACTGCTACTCGTGCGACGCGCTGCTCGGCGCGGGAGCGATGGGGCGAGTCTATCTGGCCCGGCATCTGGACCTGCACCGAAAGTGTGCGCTCAAGATTCTGCCGCCTCGTCTGGTGGAGAGCGATCCCGCCTACGTCGAGCGCTTCGCCAACGAAGGCCGCGCCGCCGCGGCCCTCAACCACCCGAACATCGTCACGGTGCATGCGATTGGCGAGGCGCTCGGCTTTTACTTTTTGGAGATGGAGTTCGTCGCCGGCCGCTCACTGCGAAAGCTGATCGAGGACGACGGGCCTCAGACCCCCGTGCGGGCGACATCGCTGACGCTGCGCATCGCGGAGGGCCTCGCCGCCGCTCACACCGCCCAGATCCTGCATCGCGATCTCAAGCCCGACAACGTGATGCTGACTCATCACGGGATCCCGAAGATCACCGACTTCGGCCTGGCCAAGCGAGTCGTCTTCGACGGTGAATGGGCCGCGCCGCTCGAAGTGGTGGGGACGCCCACTTTCATGGCTCCCGAATTGTTTCAGCACAGCGAGGCGACCCCCGCGAGCGACGTGTACGCGCTCGGTGTCTGTTACTACTTCCTGCTGACGGGCCGACTGCCATTCAATGCGGAGACCGTTTCGGATCTGATGCGGCAGGTGATGCACGATCCGGTTCCCAGCGTGAAGCCCGAGTCTCCGGCATTGCCGCTGGAGATGGCCGAGTGTCTGAGTCAGATGTTGTCGAAGGTTCCCGAGAATCGGCCGCGATCGGGTGTCGAGGCCGTCCAACTTTTGCAGGCCGTGCTGGGGGAGATGGAAGACATCGAGACCCTGCTGCAACAGGCATTCGCCCTTCAACCGGGAATCCACTGGTCGCGCGAGGGGGAGCGGTATCGCATTCAGTTGGAGTTTGCCGGCGGTCGCCGCCAGACGGCCTTCATCGAGCCGAGTCAGCACGCCGCCGCCGATCGTTCGCTGCGGATTTCCAGCGTCTGCTGCCCGGCGCTGTCGGTTTACTTTGAACCGGCCTTGAGGCTGAACTCCGAAATTCTGCACGGAGCGCTGGCAATCGCCGAAATTGATGGAGCGGCTGTGTTCGTGATGGTCGACAACTACCCACGAGCCACCGTCGATGCCGAAGAAATCCGCCGCAGCGTCCTCGAAGTGGCTCATCGAGCCGATGCGATCGAAAAGCTGCTGACGGGGCTGGATCAGCACTAGAAACCGGAGCGATGAGGGAGGAAAGTTCAGGGAGGAGCGATGAGGTGCAATCGCTTCAGCCTTCAGCCCTTATCTTTCATCCTTCCCAACTCACAGCTTGACCACGCCGGTGAACCCTCAATATCGTTAGCGTTTGCCAGCCGCAGCGAAGTCTCGACCAGATCGACATTCCACGACCAGCCTCCTCCGAAGTGAACAGACCATGACACAGTCCGCTCGATGCCTTGCCTCCGTACTGTTGGGCCTTGCCGCGTGGTCGGCTCTTGCGCCGACGGAGACCGCGGCCCAGATGCCGAAGCGGGGCGAGATACGCATCGTTCCGATGGCCTCGGGAGAAGAACGGACCTCACAAGACAAGTTGTGGGTGCTGGATGTGTACTTCAAGCCGATGCGGATGATTCCCGTCGAGTTGACCGACACGAAGACCGGCGAGAAGAAGCTCGAATACGTCTGGTACATCGCCTACCGCGCGATGCACCGCAAGACGGGTGAGCGTGTCAATGAAAAGGCCCCGGTCAACGAAGTCGATCCTCCCGTCAGCCCCCCGCTGTTCATTCCCGAGGCGACGCTGATCGTGACCGACAACGATCGGCAGGATGTCTTCGCGGACCAGGTCATTCCCGAAGCCCTCGCCGCGATCAACAAGCGGGAAAAGGCCAATTACAAGACAGCCGTCAGCATTGTCGGACCGTTGCCCGAAGCGTCGGAACCGGATGCCGGCGATGAGAACGCCCTCGCGGGAGTCCTGATGTGGCGCGGCATCGATCCCGAGGCGGACAAGTACACCGTCTATCTGACCGGCTTCTCGAATGGCATCCGCAAGCTGAACGGCCCCGACGACATGCCGATCATCCAGACGAAGACGATCATGCAGAAGTACTGGCGGAAAGGGGACCGCTTCGAGCAAGCGGAGCCCGAAATCTACCTCGACGGTGACTCCAAATGGATCTACCGCTGACAGCGTCAGCTACCGCCTAATCGCAATCGACCGCGATTGAAGACAAACAGCCTGTGGCGGTTGCGTTTTTCGGGGGTTTCGACAACACTTCTCCGTCCGCCGTCCGGGGCTTTCCGGTGGCATCGTGTTGTCCGCCTTGAAGAGATGGGATTTGAGAGATGGCTCATAAGAAGGGTGCGGGATCCAGCCGCAACGGTCGCGATTCCAATGCACAGCGTCTGGGTGTGAAGAAGTTCGGCGGGGAGTACGTCATTCCCGGCAACATTCTGATCCGCCAGTGCGGGACGAAGTGGCATCCCGGCAAGAACGTCGGCATGGGACGCGACTACACGCTGTATACGCTCGTCGAGGGCAACGTCTACTTCGATCGCAACGGTCGCCGGATCAACGTGAAGCCGGTCGAGACGACCGAGGCACCGTCCGCCGAAGCCGTGGCTGCGGCCGAGAGCAACTGACTCGTGACCCGAGTCTGAGAAAACGCAACCCGTCAAGAATTGCACAAGCCGTCGCGCGGCACAAATGCTCGCGGCGGCTTGTTCGTTTCAGAACCTCGCACAACTAGCCTGACGCGCGCTCGAACAACTAGCCCGACGCGCGAGCGAGGGCTGACATCATTTGTGAGTGAAGCCCTCGCTCGCGCGTCGGGCTCGTCTTGAAATGGCCTCTATGGTGACGTGGCCCGCTGCAATGCCGTCGGTGTCGAAAGTCCGAGACCCCGACGATAGGCCGCGCGCAGCGAGTCCTTTCCCACGCTCTTCGCGATCTCGACGAACTCCGCCTGCATCGCGGCGAGTGCTGAGTCCGGTTCGGACTCGCCGGCCAAGATACCCGAAATACAGCGTGCGGTCGCGGCTCGAAACTCATCGGCGCGAGGCAGCGGCAATTCCGCGACCAGTTGTGTATCGCGCAGCATCTGCGCCACCGCGTCCACGTACTGACCGGCCTCTTCCGCAGTGAGACCATCGTTGTTCCAGGTCGGTGCCGTTCCGATCTGCGATTCGCGGCAAGGGGTCTTGGGGAGAGTCGCCCACGCCGATTCAAACTGGCTCCCGACCAGTGTCGTCAGCAGATTCCAGGCGGCGATGTCCTTCGAGCCACCCGCCGGCAAAGTGACTCCCGCCGCGAGGCCCATCGTTCCGCAGAGGCCGGGTGCGTGCAGGCTGCCTGCTGGCGACGTCTCCCAGCGATTCGAGTTGCGATTGAAGACTCGCTTGGAACCGGGCAGGCGAGTGACGCCGATCTCGATCTCCGGCGCACGTTCGACCCGAGACGTTGATTCCGTCGCCGACGACGGCTCGTACGCCAGAGCGAGTGCCGCGCGGCCCTCGATCACCGCACGGCGGCAATCGGCGGGTGTCATCTCGTTGATCGACGAGGGCATTCGTTTCCAAGCCCGCTGCGCAGTAACGAGTGCCTCCGCAAAACCCGGCGTTTGCACGACGGGCTCGCCCGTTTCGAGGTCGAACCAGACCGAGTAGTTTTCGGGATGCTTGGCGAGTGCGAGCGACCGCGCGAAGAACGTCGCCGCGCGATGGTCCGGTCCGAGCGGTTCCACGGCGATCAGCTTCGGTGCCCACTGCTCCAGCCCGTCGAGCAGCGTCTGATAGTCCTCCCAGTTCGCGGGGGGCTTCAGTCCAGCGGCCTTAAGCAAATCGCGGCGGTAGTAACAGACGAGGACCGGCGCCGCGATCGGCACGGCGACCGGATACCGCTCGCGCGAAACGACTCGCTCGCGCAGCCCCTTGAAGAGATCTTTGGCATCGAAGTCCGAACCGGCAGCCGGATTGAGCGGTGCGAGGTGTCGATCGAGCTCACTCAACCGTCGCAGTGGGAACAGGACGACTCGACCGCCGGAACTGGAGGTCGGTGCGAGACCCTCGCCGAACTTGGCCTCGTCCGCGTCGGAGTACTCCGTCCAGCGAACCGCCGCACCGGTTTGAGACGACCATTCCTGAAGCAGCACCTCCCACGTGGCCGGCAGGCCGAGTCCCTTCGGAACGAGCAGCTCAACCTCCTGCCCCTGGAATGGCAGCGTGACCGTGTTCATCCCGCCTGGCGGCTTGGAATCGAAGCAGCCACAAGTCAGCAGGCACAACATCAACGCCAGCAAACAGGCTCGTCGAACACGAACCACGAAACGCAACAACATCGAACAGGCTCCGAAACGCAGGCGATCTCACCCCCAGTTGGCGAGCTCTACGCCAGGCGGCCGGGAATTGTGGGAGCCGCGCGGCAGGATCGTCAACCGGTGCGATGAGTTGTTCTCAGGCCTGAAAGGCCGGGATTAGGCCAGCCCAAGGCAAGCGACCAGCGGGAGCGCCGCCTTGGGAAACGAGTCGAATCAACGGCGCAGCCCCAACGGGGCGCATTACGTCGCGTCGTCAGGCACGTTCCTAATCCGCCCCGTTGGGGCTGTGTGTGACCACGTACCCTGAACCCAGGGCGACGCTCCCGCTGGTCGCTTGCCCGGGGCTGGCGTAACTCGGCCCGTTGGGCCTCAACGGACAATGCCTCAGCGGACAATGACTGTCACGCACATGCAATCCGGTTGCGCCGGAACGTTTGGAATGCCTGACCCCTGACGTGGAACCGACGGCGTCTCCCCGTCGCGAACTCACTCGGCGCGATCGAGGGCGTCGGAACTGGTGAGGACCAGGCCGATCTGCAGGCGGCGACCTTCGCGGACGACCGTCAGCATGATCTGGTCGCCGGGGCGCTTCCCTTCGATGTAGCCCAGGAAATCTTCGGCCGTGATGATCTTCTGGTCGTCGATCCCGACGATCAGATCGGCGACGGTGCGGTCTTCGCGCAGGACCGTGAACGGGCCGCGACGTTGCTTGACCTGCTTGGGGCCTCGCAATCCGGCCTTGTCGGCGGGGCCGTTGGGTCGGACTTCGGCGACGAGCAAACCCTTCTCGGTCTGATAGACCTTGTCGATGCCGCTCTCGGGGCGGATCACGCGGCCGTGCTTCAGCAGTTGCGGGACGACGCGCGACACCATGCTGACCGGAATCGCGAACCCCACGCCCGAGCTTTGTCCCGAGGTCGTGGCGATCGCCGTGTTGATGCCGATCAGCCGGCCGTGAGCATCCAGCAGCGGGCCTCCCGAGCTGCCGGGGTTGATCGCCGCGTCGATCTGAATGATCGACTTGATCTTCCAGTTGCCGTGAATCTGCAGCGAACGATTGAGGCTGGAGATGATCCCCGTCGTGAGCGTCCGCTCCAGTCCAAACGGGTTGCCGAGTGCGAAGACTCTCATCCCGACCTTCAGCGTCCGCGAGTCGCCCAGCGTGACGGGATGCAGTTCGTCTTCCGGAGCCTCAATGCGAATGACGGCCACGTCGTTGAGCGGATCGGCTCCGATGACGGTGGCGTCGTAGGTCTTGCCGTTGAACAGGGCGACCGCGATCTCCTTGGCGTCCACCACGACGTGATGGTTCGTCAGGATGTGCCCCTCCGTGTCGAGGATCGATCCCGACCCCGACCCTTCCGATCTCTCGACGAGCATCAATCGATCGGTCTTCACCGACTTGGCGGTGATATTCACGACCCCGCGATTGACCGCCTCATAGACGGCCACGTTGACCGACTCTTCGAGCGTCAGTCCTTCGGGATCAAACGACCGCATGACGATGGGCCGCACCTTCTCGACGGGCGTGACCACGCGCGCCGCCGCCGCCCGCTCCTGAGCCTCCACCCACGGCCCCCCGGGCGACGTGAGCATCCAGACGGTGAATACGCTCCCCAGCACAGCCGAACAAAAACATCCCAGAAAGAGTCGCATGCTGTCCCTCCCCCAATCCTCTCTGCCAGAGCCCAAGCCTCATCGACGGAGGTATAGGTTCTTTCCCCCCTCCGCTCAAGACCGCCCCCGCATTCCGCATCCTAATGACTAATGACCAATGACTAATGACTCTTCCCGCAACACACCAGCCAAATTTTGCTGGCATTCCTCACCAAGACTCAGAATAATCTCGCACGTCGCCACCCACCACCGGGGCGGGACGGTGCGTTCCTCCAAGTGAGTCCAACTGTTTGGGTGAGAGAGATCAAAGATGGCTGAGCCGAGGATTGAACGCTGGAGAAAACTTCGGCTCCGATCGGTGGTCGCCTTCGCGGCTCGCTGTGCTCGTCGGCGCGGGTCTCCTGACCCCGCACAGGAACCGACCGCAGGTCTCCGGCTTTTGGAGAGGCACGAAGTGGGAAGAGGAGACCTGCGGTCGGACGTTGACGCTCATCCGCAGCACCGGTCTGGACGTGCGTGCCGCGAGCACGGCGGCGGTCGGCCCGCTCGCTCAGGCGGCGAACCTCTCCGTCACCCTCGGAGACTTCGACGGCGAACTGGATCTCGACTGGGACAACGTGCGCGGTGCCCGCAGCTATCAGATCCAGCGCAGTCCCGATCCGGTCAGTGCCACGAGTTGGACACTGATCGACACGGTGACAGCCTCGAGAGCCACCGTGAAGAACCTGACCAGTGGAACGAAATACTGGTTCCGCGTCGCCGCCATCGGCGCGGCAGGCCCCGGCCCGTGGAGCAACCCCGTCGCCAAGATTGCACCGTAGTGACTCGCAATGATTGAGCGTGGCGGGGGTCGAGGATTCAACCCCCGCCATCTGCTGCTGCAACAAATAAAATTGATTGACCCGATTGGATGCCTCTTCCAGGGAAATGAATCATGGTGCGGAAAGCCGTGTTGGTCGTCCTGCTGTTCTTCGCGCCGAATCTCTTTGCTCAGGAGAAATCGGATACCTCTCGACTCGAACACTCTGAGCCGAATGTCAAATCCGATATGCCCAGGGGTGACAGCGACCGCGAAAACGCCCAGCGATCTCCCGTAGTGCGCCAGCGAACCGGACGCGATTTAGTTTTTTTGGAAACGCCCCTCAAAGCTCCCGAAACCCCGAACGGCGACCGCAGTTGGACCTCCATCGAGGTGTTGCTGTGCGGCGGGATGTTGCTGTTCACACTGATCGTTCTCGCTCTGGAAATGATCATCATCGTGAAAGCCCCGGAGCCGTGGTCTCCCCAATCGGTCCTCCGCGTCTTTGGCTTGACCATGATCCTCGCCCTGTCTGTGTTGCTGATCGCGGCCGGATACAGCAAGGATCAAACCTCACCCGTCATGGGATTGTTGGGCGTCATCGCGGGGTATCTGCTGGGCAACAACGATCGTGCCACGGAAAGCCGCGAACCAGGCCTGACGGCGCGTCCCCGCCGGGGAGCCGGGCCGGTGTAGAGCGCCGGGTGCCTGAAGTCCGAAGTCCGGCTTTTCCGAAAGGCGGACTTCGGACTTGGGAAACGATGACGATGGACGAAATCAAAACGTGCTGCCGGGAATCTGTTGGGAATTGAATCCTCATTTGAAATCGGAGAGCGAGTATGTCGGGCCGCGTCGCAGTCATTGCCGTTCATGGCGTCGCAGACCAGCTTCCCTTTGCCACGGCCCGCGGGGTCGCGGACCTGTTGAAGTGCCATCTTATCGACGAAGTGCCCGCGTTTAGCGAAGAGCAACTTCGCATCGAAGTCCATCCCGTGCGAATCCCGCCTCCGCCGCCCCCGGCAACACCCCCTCCGGCATCCGCTCAGTTGAAAACGCCTGGGGCGGAAACAACGAAAGCCGGGAAGAAACCGGCCCCGACGACGAGCCCGCTCACCCAGTGGAAGGCGGGGGTGGATCTGGCTTGCGACACATTCGTGCCTCCCGGGAAGGCTGTCGCGGCTCCCGGGGAGGCTGACGTGGCTTCCGGCGAGACTGACGCAGAGAACCGCAGCGCCATCCAGAGCAGGACCAGCACGGTGGGGAAGAAACCTGTGGACCCCCACGAGCAGGACCGGCAAGACATCCTGGCCGCCAGCCGTCGGGGGAGCGATGAATATTTTGCGAAGCAGCTCAGCGAATATCGCCAAGAGTCGGCCGATACGATTTATGAAACCGTGTGCCTGTCCTCGACAATCCGCGATAAGCCGGTCGATATCTATGAGATGTATTGGGCCGACCTGTCCCGCGTGCAGAACGTCTTCCTCCAAGCCGTCGAAGAGCTTTACTACGTCCTGTTCGCCGTGTGCAACATCGGACGGATGGAGTTGGATCGGAGCCGGGCGTTGTTTGACAAGTGGCCCTGGAAATGGCTGCGGATGTGCGAGGGGTTCGCCGAGCGTGTCTTGATCTTGTTCGTGCCGCTGGGCAATGCGTGTCTGTTGTTGCTGCTGGTCTTCACGCTGCCTCACCTGCTTCCCGACAGATTCACGGCCGAGGCTCCGCAGTTTTTCGAGTGCGTTGGGTTGGGGGTCGGCCTGGTGGTGGGGGCCATTGTGTTCGGGTGTTGGTGGCGCCATCGACCGGCCCTAGCCATCTGTTTCCTGCTGTCGGGTGGTCTGGTGGGTTTCGGCATCGGTTATGTCATCAGCTTCCGGCCTCCCGAGCAGATTCGTATCGTGCTCTCGCTTCTGCTGTGGTCGGTCTCCTTCGTGGTGTTGTTTGTGCTGAGTGGTCGACTCAACATACGTCAGCCCGGCGCGCGGCGGGTGGGTCTCATCCTGGGAGTGTTGGTGTTTTTCCCCGTTATTGTGGAAGCGTTCCGCCGCTCCGGGGAGAAAAAGTTCTGGGCTCTGGATATCGGACTGGCAACCGCGGAATGGGTGCTGTTCGGGCTCATGCTACTGTGGCTCGCGTACCTGGCCGCGGCCGTCGCCTGTTCGGTGCTGGGAAAGATCGCCGTTCACCGCGAGCGGAAATCGTCACCGCGGCGCACGACGGCGGCCCGCATCGTCTGGACGGCGAATCTGGCCATCCTCGCACCCGGCATCCTGATGATCGTCCTCAACCTCGGGATCTGGCAGGCGCTCTCCACAGTCAAGGGATATTTGATACCCAAGTTGCTTCCCGCCGCGCTCAGTCACGTGCCGGCCGGCCCCTATGCCGCCTGGTTGCAGGATCTGGTTGAATTCGAGCAGCGCGCGCAGTCGCCTCCATCAACCGTCGCGAAGGCCCCAGGCCCGCCTGGGCCCTGCTGTGGAACCCAACTCAACGAAGAATGGTCCGGACTCAAAGATAAATTTTCTAAACTCCCACAGAAATTTTTCCAACTCTTCGGCGCGAAGGCCGCCGCAACGCCTGGAGAAGTCGCGCAGGGGCCGCCCCCATTTTCCATCGAAGCCAACCGAGTTCCGGACTTGTTGATCCGCAACTCCGCGCGTCCCATGTTCGTCGCGCTCGGCGCTCTGGTTTTGATGCTGCTTTCAGCCGGATGGCTGTTGTTGCCGGCGATTCTGTCCGAGGGAACAACCGCGAGCGAGCCGGAGTATGCCCGGCAGCTCGGCAACAGCCTTTCATCGGCGTGGCGCTGGTTGCGCCCGGGCGCAGAACTGTTCGTTCGAGGGCAGTTGCTTGCCGTCATCGTCGTCTGTGTGGGAATCGCCTATCCCGGAGCCTTCTGGAAATGCACCGGTGTCAATCTGAAGGAATTGTCGCTCGAACTGAGTGTCCCGGCGCTGTGGGCCGTGGGATGGCTCTTCGCCGCCCTGGCATCGGGAGCCATCCGATTCGCGGGATTGCGAACCGTGGTCGATGTGGCTGCCGACGTGGCCAACTGGCTGCGCATGTATCCCAAGGAGAACAACCCCACGTCCCGAATCTCGGCGAGATATGTTTCCTTGTTACGGTGCATCGCACTGCGAAAAGACAAGGACGACGCCGATAAGCCCTACTACGATCGAGTCGTGATTTTTGCCCACAGCCTGGGATCGGCCATTACCGTGGACCTGCTGCAATTCTTGAAGAAGCATCCGGACCCGAACCGTTTCGGGTACCTCGCCAACGAGACCCCGCGGTCGCTGCCGCCAATATATCTCTTCACGCACGGCTGTCCGCTGCGCCAACTCCTGGGACTGCGGCTCCCGATCACCTATGGTTGGGCGTGGCACGGTTCCAAGGGCTGGGATGACAACGAAGAACCGAAGGGCCAAGAGTTGCTGAGTGTCGTGAAATGGGTCAACGCCTATTGCAGCGGTGACTACGTGGGGCGACACCTCTGGTACAACGATGTTTCCGATGAGCCTTGGGACTCAAAACCCCGGCGCAAGTGGGGCACCGTTCCCCGAGTTGAGTTGTGTGTGGGGGCGGGTGCTCATGTGCATTACTGGGATCCGGAACCGAAAGCAACCGGCACGGGAACGACGGCATCGTCAGGTCCATCGAAAAAGATGGCCAATGAACTGCTGAAACTCATGGGAGTACCGTTGCCACTGTGACTCTTTAGAGCGGATTATTCACCACGGAAAACACGGAAAGCCACGGAAGGAAAGGCGTGAAAGGACTTGCTCGCATGAACCACATCCGTGTCGGCCTGCAGTCGGGCGCTGCACACTTCCTCGCAACTTTGCTTCTTTCCGTGAGCTTCCGTGTTTTCCGTGGTGGCCATGAATAATCCGGGTTAGGTGGTCGCGATGCCACACTGAGGGGACGGCACACGCCCCGGAGTGGCGGTTTGATTGCCAGGGTTTTGAAGCGGCCTTTAATTCTTCGGGCTCGGCCACTTCAGATGTTTGTGCAGGAAGTCGAACGTGCCCCGGCCGTTGATTTCGTGGAGGCCGTCGAAGAATTCGATCTCGGTGCGGTCGCCGAGGCCGAGCGTGTCGTACAGCCGGCGGACTTTGGCGTATTCGTAGGCGACCCATTCGTCGGGTGCGACGCCGTCCCCGTGGCCGCGTTCGACCATGAACGGTCGCGGGGCGAGCAGCGCGACCATCTCGGCGTAGTTAAACGTGCTGCCCATGTCGAAGTACGGCATCTCCCACTCGACCGTGAACATGAAGCTGTACCTGGCATCGGTCGAGCAGATCTTCCGCGCCCAATCGTTGAAGTCGGCCGAGCAGATCGACAGGCAATAGCCCGGAAGGGGCGAGGGCTGAGGGGCGAGGGGCGAGGGGGAAGACGAAGACTCAGCCGCGACATTTGGTTTGCGGCCGGGGAGGAGCAGCGGCGGGATGCGCACGGCCGTCTCGCCGCCGTAGCTCAGGCCGTAGAACGCGATGCGGTCGGGATCGACCTGCGGCAGCGACGACAGCCAGTTCAGGATTTGCTCGTGCTGCGCGAGGATGAACGAGAACAACGACCCCTTCACGCAGTTCGCCTTGCGGCTGAGGAACCGATACCTGTCCTCGCCGCGATACGGATTGTGCGGAGCGAACACGATGAAGCCCCGCTCGGCCAGCTTCGCCGCGTAGTCGTGATACGCCTTCTCGTCGTTCTCGATGACGACCTTCGGCACGCCGTTGCGGCCATGCTGACAAACGACGACCGGCCGCTTCTCACCCGGCTTCAAATCCTTCGGCAACAGCAAGACGCCCCACGCGAAGACATCCGGAAAGACATCCAGCACGACGTCGTACCCGACCCATTTTTCGCGGTCATAGATCTTCCGCGACCGCGTATTGAACGGCAGTAACGGGTCATCAAACTTGCCGAGCACTTCGTTGCGAAAGTACTCGCGGAACTTCGCGGTCGATTCAGAGAACTTCTCGCTCGAAGTGACTCGATCCATCGGGACTTTCACCGCTTCGGTCTTCGCCTGTTGTGCCAGCGCAGTCACCGGGAAGAACTTGTCTCGCGTGTGATCCGACTCGCGGACCAGCCGCTGGATGAAGCGTTCCAGTTCGAGCACTTGGCGGCGCTGACGTTCGGCAGGATTGAATTTCGAGGGAGGGACAGTTCGGGCGGGCAACTCGGCGAGTCGGATCTCGGCTCCCATCAATTTGAAGAACGCGACGGTCGCTTCCACGGCAAATGGATTGGTGGTCGTTCCGTCGCTCTTCCATTCGGTCAGCTCGCATTTCGCCAGTTCTTTCGGGATCAGCGTGCTGATCCGGTTGAACTCGGCTTTGACGGCGTCGAAGTGGGGAGTTTCCAACTTGCCGAGCGACGCGCCTCCGCGACGTCCCGGCCTCACGGCAGGAGGCCCGTCGATCTGAGGACCAACGCTGTGCTCGACGACGAACGGGCGCGGTGCGATCAGCGTGGCGAGTTCCGCATCGCCGAACTCGCGGTGGAACGACCAAATGTGCCGGTAGATCGGCTCTTCCCACGGCCGGGCGTGCGGGCCGAAGCATCCGCTCACGAGGCACCCGTCGAGCCGGGTGTCGATCGCCGCGGCGAGCATCGCAACGAGGCCACCCTCGCCATAACCCGCGACCGCGATCTTCTGATCAGGCGTCTTTTGCCGCAGCGCGTCGACGAGCGCCGACACCTTCTGCACTTCGAGCCCCAGAATGTGCCGCCCCATGTGATACGCCTGCCGCCAAATCCATTCGCGGTGCGGCTGATTCGTGAACGCCACCAACTCGCTGCCCGACCACTCGTCCGAGCGGTCGATCAACGTCGGCACGACGACCTGAATTCGCATCGCCACCAGGGCCCAGACGAAATGCTGATCGGGCTTCAGCACCCAGTCTTCCGGCGTCTGCCCGGCATCGGGAAGCAGGATCAGCGTCGCCAACGGTTGCCCGTTCGGCACAACGATCAACCCTTCGCCCGTCACGCCATCGAAGACTGACCAGCGGGCCCGCATGGCTCGGCCGTTGGCATCCTGTGCGACAACGATCGGCTCGCCGGGAACATACACCTCGAGCTGCGGTGCGATCCGACGATCGATCGTTCCGATGATTTTCTTCAACCGCTCGCGATTCGGTGCGATCGACTTCTCATGGGCTTCCGGCGACGAAGTGTCCCGCTTCCAGAACTGCTGCCGATTGGCGACGGCGTGTTCGATCTTGCGATCGACGAACCGATGCAGGCCGTCCATCATGCGGTCGGCGAGATCGTCGTCCCACGTCAGGGGCGCGGTGTTTGGCAGTTGAGCCGGGAACTCGTCGGCAGCGGGTAACGAGACGCACAGGCAGAGCCACACTCCGAATACAGTCACGCGAAACATTGGACGCTCCTTTCGATGCGAGGTTGCACTATCCCGGATTATTCATGGCCTCGTAGCTGAGTTCGCAAGAACTCAATTCGTGGTGGTGAGTTGGTCTGAGTTCTTGCGAACTCAGCTACGGTCAGGCTGTGGCTGTTCCACGAGGGACCATGAATAATCCGGGCTATCGTTCTGAAATGGGCGTCGGGACGCCAGCGTGGCGCTGGGACGGAAATTGTCCTCGACCTTGTCGCTGCGAGTTTGCGTCGATGCGAAGTGGCACGCGCCAAGGTCCGGCCGTTACGATGCGGCGGTCCGGTGTCTCGAACGGGGAGGTTTGCATGCGTCTACGGTTGGTGTCTGCGATCGGTCGGCTGGGTGTGGGACTCGTTCTCGCCGTCCTGGGGTTGGAGGCTGCTCGGGCCGAGGAGGCCGCCGCGCCGGTGTCCACTCCTTCCAAGGTGCTCTTTGAAACGCATGTCGCCCCGCTGCTGGAGGCCAACTGCTTCAAGTGCCACGGGGCGACGAAGCAGGAAGGGGGGCTCGATCTGCGGCGCAAGCGGACGATGCTCAAGGGAGGCGACAGCGGCGCGGCAATCGTGGACGGGAAGCCGGACGAAAGTCTGCTGGTCGAGAAAATCGACAAGGGCGAGATGCCGCCGCCGAAGGAAGGGAAGCTCGAGGAGGCGGAGCGGGCGTTGATCCGACGCTGGGTCGCGGGGGGCGCGCTGCTCGTCAACACGAACGAACCGGCCGACGAAGTTACCGAGGTCGTGAGCCGCGTCACTGATGAGGACCGCCAGTTCTGGTCGTTCCAGCCGCCGCGACGGCCGGATGTTCCGAGCGTGAAGAACGCCGATCGAGTGCGGACTCCCGTCGATGCCTTCCTGTTGGCGAAGCTCGAAGAAAAAGGACTGTCGTTCAATCCCGATGCCGACAAGGCCACGTGGCTGAGGCGGCTCTGCATCGACCTGCTCGGTCTGCCACCGACGCTCGAACAGCTCGACGAATTCCTCGCCGACAACGAACCGAACGCCTACGAGCGGCTGGTCGACCGGCTGTTGAAGTCGCCGCACTACGGAGAGCGTTGGGCGCGGCACTGGCTCGACATCGCCGGCTACGCCGATTCGGACGGGTATCTCGCGGCGGATCGGCTGCGGACGGAGGCGTGGCGGTACCGCGACTACGTCATTCAGGCCCTCAACGAAGATCTGCCCTACGACCGGTTTGTCATCGAGCAATTGGCGGGCGACGAACTTTCCGACTGGCGGCGAACCGACGAATTGACGCCCGAAATGCAGCGGCAACTGACGGCGACCGGTTTCCTGCGCACGGCCAGCGATCCGACTTATCCCGGCTACATCGAGCCGAACGAAGTGCATCAGGTCATGGCCGACACGATGCAGATCGTCAGCTCGACGTTTCTCGGCCTGACGGTCCATTGCGCGCGATGCCACTCGCACAAGTTCGATCCCGTGTCACAGCGGGACTATTACTCGTTGCAGACGATCTTTCTGCCGGCGCTCGACCCGGCTCGCTGGCAGCCGTCAGAAGTGCGAGGGATTCCGCTCGCGACGGAGCCTCAACTGGCGCGCGTCACGGCGACGAACCAGAAGGTCGATGCCCGCGTCAACGAGTTGAACGCCGCGATCAACGAAATGACGACCACTCACCGGCGCAAGCTGCTGCGGGAGAAGTTGGGTGCCGAACGAGTGACCAAGCTCGACGAAGCGAAGCTCGACGCCGCGACGCTCGACAAATTGGCCGCTGCGGTCTTCACGCCCGCTGACAAACGGAACGCTGAGCAGAAGACGCTCGTCATGCAGCATGGCGCCGACATCGCACTGACCGACGCTGACCTGGTCGCGCGATTCCCCGAGTACAAGCCCGACCTCGACAGGCTCAGCGCGGCGGTCACCGCCGAGCAAGCCATCAAGAAACCGACGACGCTGGTCCGCGGTTTGACCGACGTCGACGACAAGCCGGCGGTTGGCCGAGTCCTCGTGCGGGGTGAGCACAGCAAACCCGGGGCGGAAGTGCTGCCAAGTGTCCCCGAGGTGCTGATCCCCGCGGGTCAACGCTTCGATGCTCAACCCGCTTACAAGACGACCGGTCGACGATTGGCACTCGCTCGCTGGTTGACCAACCCGGCCCATCCGCTGACCGCGCGAGTCCACGTGAACCGAATCTGGAGAGACCACATGGGACGCGGGCTGGTGCCAACCGTCGCCAACTTCGGCCGTTCGGGAGCCAAGCCGACTCACCCCGAACTGCTCGACTGGCTCGCCACCGAGTTCATTCGGTTGGGCTGGAGCCAGAAGGAACTGCACCGCTTGATCGTGACCTCGACCGCGTATCGCCAGACGGCGAGCAGCGACAGCGCGAAGTTGGCGGCAGACCCCGGCAACGTGCTCCTTGGTGCGTGGCAGCCGCGTCGTGTGGAGGGGGAAGTCCTGCGCGACAGCACGCTGGCGGTCGCAAACAAACTCAACTTGGAAATGCTCGGCAAGCCGTCGGCGGTCGCTCCGCAAGGAGACGGTTCGGTCATCACATCCGATGACGCGGCGGGCAACCGGCGCAGCATTTATCTGATCGTGCGTCGCAGCCAGCACCTGACGATGCTCGACCTGTTCGACACGCCGATGATGGAAATCAACTGCGTGGAGCGAAACTCCTCGACGGTCCCGTTGCAGGCCCTCGCGATGCTGCACGGTTCGTTCGCCGAACGGAGTGCCGTGGCGCTTGCAAATCAGATTCTGGCGACGTCGCCCCCGGACGAAGCGGCTCGTCTGCGGTTCGCCTATCGGCTGCTGTTCACTCGCGAACCGAAGCCGACCGAAACCGCTGCCATCACGGAATTTCTCGCGGCGGCAGCGAACGACCAACTCGGGACGAAAGCCGCCACGGCGACCGATGACGAACGAACGGCGGCCCACAAGGCGGCGTGGGTTCAAGCGGCGTTGGTTCTCTTGAACAGCAATGAGTTTCTGTACGTCCGCTGAAAGGCATCGAACTGAGGTGTTGTGATGGTCGTCGCCTGTTTCAAACTGGGAAGAGGGTGCCACGGTCACGGAGTCCTCGACGTGGCCGTGTGAGTGTGGAAATCCGTATGTGTCGTTGCACGGCCACGTCGAAGCTCCGTGACCGTGGCACCCAAATTGAGAACCCCGATGGCCTTGGAGGAGTTGAAATGGAACGTTTGATCGACAGCCTGACTCGGCCGCATCCGCTGACTCGTCGCGACGTGATGACTCGCTCCGGTGCCGGTTTCGCGGGCATCGCGTTGGGGACGCTCCTCGCCGAAGAGTCGGCTCGCGGGGAGACCGGTTCCGCCGGAATCGCAACGGCACCGCATCACGCGCCGCGCGCCAAGGCGGTCATCCAGCTCTTCCAACATGGCGGGCCGAGCCACATGGATCTGGTCGACCCGAAGCCGGAGCTGACCAAACGCAACGGCCAGCCGATGCCCAAGTACTTCACAGACCTCGTGAAGATCAGCGCGCATGGCAATCTGCTCGGTTCGCCCTTCAAGTTTCAAAAGGCGGGCGAGTGCGGAGTCGAATACTCCGAGATCCTGCCCCACACGGCGACCTGCGCCGACGACATCGCCGTCATCCGCTCGATGTACACCGAGCACAACAACCACGAGCAGGCGCTGTGGATGATCCACACGGGCCGCATCGTGACGGGCCGCCCCACCATCGGCGCGTGGGTCAGCTACGCTCTCGGTTCCGAAAACCAGAACCTGCCGTCGTACGTCGTGCTGCGAAACGATTCGGCGTTGCCCACCGACGGCACGCGGAACTGGTCAAGCGGCTTTCTTCCTCCCCGCTATCAGGGAGTTCACTTCCGTCACTCGGGCACGCCGGTGCTGTACCTGCAACCGACGACGGCCGTCTCCGAAACGACACAAAAGCTGCGGCGAGACCTGCTGCGGCGGCTCAACGAAGAACATCTGGCCGAACACGCGCGCATTGCGCCCGATCTGGAGGCCCGCATCGCCAGCTATGAGATGGCCGGCCGCATGCAGCTCTCCGCCGGTGAGGCCCTCGATCTGTCGCAGGAAACGAAGGAAACACAGGACTTGTACGGAGTCGGCAAGTCCCCGACCGACAGCTACGCCCGCCGCTGCCTGATTGCGAGGCGACTTGTCGAGCGAGGCGTGAGGTTCGTGCAGATCTTCGTCGAGGGTCAGATCTGGGACACTCACGCCAAGAATTCGGAGACGACTCGGAAATGCTGCGAGCAGACTGACCAACCGACCGCCGCGCTGCTGAAGGATCTGAAGCGGCGAGGACTGCTCGACGATGTGCTCATCGTGTGGGGTGGTGAGTTCGGCCGCACGCCGGTCAGCCAGTCGGGCGACGGCCGCGACCACCACAAGCAGGGCTTTTCGCTGTGGCTCGCCGGAGGCGGAATCCAGGGAGGCCAGGCCTACGGAGCGACCGACGAACTCGGCTACCACGCCGTCGAAAACCGCACGATGGTCGCCGACCTGCACGCGACGATCCTGCACCAGCTCGGCCTCGATCACAAACGAGTCAACTACCATCTGCACGGTCGAGACGAACGGCTGACCGACGTTTATCCGGCCCGAGTGCTCGATGGTCTGCTCGTGTCCTGAGCCCCAATCGTGTATGAATGGCCTCATCGAGACCGGCAGAGTGTCCGAATGCGTGATGGGACGTGAGCAGCGTTGCGGCGGACGGACGACAGGTAAAGCCCAAGGAACAGGCCATGAGATTGAAAGACTGGGAAGTCACCATCCAACAAATGATTGCGGAGTCCAATCACGAACCCAAGGAATCCGACAAGCAGAAAAGCCTGCGGGACTGGCGGGCCAAGCTCGCTCAAGAGCCGCACCTACTGCAGCCGTTTCAAATCGACCAGCTCGTGCGCGAGGTCCGGAAGAGACTCACCAACGTCGGCTAGCAGCCCGTTGAAATAGCCGTGCCACGGCTCTGTGAGCCGTGAGAAGGGTGACAAGTCCCCCGTAATTCACACGGCTGACACAGCCGTGGCACTCGGTCGAATGAGTTCCGTTGCCCGTCAACTGGTGCGTCATCCACGGCACGGATCGGGGAGCGATTTCCCGCGAGGCATCTTCCCAAACGTCCGCTCAAATTGGTCGGAGCCCCGGCTCAACAGGAACACTCCATGTCAGACGTGGACACGACACCTCCGAACGAAGGCCCCTCCAAGGATGAACTCAAGCACGCCCTGAAAGCCTTCAAGAAGCGGCTCAAACTGACCCAACTCGATCATCAGTCCAAGCTGGGCTATGGACCAGTCAGCCACGGTGGGCGCGCGGCCATTGTGGGGATCATGCCGCCCAACCAGTTTCCCCCCGCCGTGTGGGAAGAGCTGGCCCAGCAACGCAAGCTCAAGCACCTGGGCAACGGGTTCTATGAATTGGTTCCTGGTGCTTAGGAGTCGGGAAGCAGTAACTGTCGCACTTTGTCGG
>JBBPIS010000053.1:0-45149 GCA_038040225.1 Planctomycetota bacterium | reverse complement strand
GGGGGGGGGGGGGGGGGGGGGGCCCCCCCCCCCCCCCCCCCCCCGCCTCACCCCCTTGATCTGCCAGTTTCCCCCGCGAAGCATGGCTCCCATGCCGGAAAAGGAAATTCCTACCAGTAGGCGCTATCGAGAAGCGCCGAAGTCCAAGCTCTGTCGCGGGTCGTTGTAAATTATACCGCAACGCCTCGCGGCTCAGGTTATCGCTTGTGGGGTAGGGGGCTTGTCCTACGGCGCATTGGTGTAAGTCAGATCCAACCAAATATTGCAACCACCAAGGCCGGTGCAGACCGCCCCAAATTGGCCGATCAATGGACCTCCATTGCTTTTGTACAGGTATAAATTGATCTCTCCTCCGCCACCGGCTCCGCCTGCTAAATTAGCCCAGACCGGCTTCCCGAAATAGTTCGCGGGATCTTCGAAGAACGCGCCCGCGCCCGCCCATGTCGCTGTCAGCCATGCGCTCCAGGACTTGCCGGTGGGATGAGCCCCTGCAGTCCAGAACGGGTGTGGGGCGCCTCCAGTCCAGTCGGTGGTGAAGGCATATCCGCCGAAAGACGATGCGATCGCCCCCGCCCAAACACAAGGCCATTGGGGCGAATCGCCGAGCGAGCCGTCCTTCTTGAACCCTTCCAACAATTCGGCGTGAGCCTGAGTAACCTTCGCCAATCTTGTGGCGGCGTCCCGTGCCTCGGCCGCTTTCGTTGTGAACTGATTCTGTTCGATTTGTCCAGTTGACATGAGTTTGCCCTTTGCTCTGAAAAGTGTTGAGTGTCTAAAGACATGGCCCCTGCCGATAAGCTCGATCCTAATCGCGGAAGCTTGGTGAAACAATGGGGTACATCGGGGCACCGCCCGGATTCCTGTAAGAACAAACAAAGGGGTCAAACACACAAAGGGGTCAGGAGTCGTTGTTTGCGTGTTGACCGCGGGGTGAACCTATGAAGAACGGAGGTCGGGCCGGAAGGGCGTGACTTCGGTTGGGTGGTCAAGCAAAGCTGGATGCTGTGTTACTGGCGTCCCGCGGGGTGGCCCAGCTTGCTTCAAGCTGGGTGCGTAGCACAAGAAACTTCTGGACAAGCGTCGATCAAGAATTAGGCGTCAAACTCCATCGGCCGTCGGTCTGAAGTTTCTTGGACCTGCGGCCCCCGGCTTGAAGCAAGCCGGGCCACCCCGATTCGAAAACCCTGTCGATGCATGATGACAGCCGATCAATCGGCCATCTCTATTCGACATCGCCATCCTTCCAATTCGCCGCTGCTTTCAAGAGATGCTCGTCGGGGGAGATGCGGAGGTAGACGAGGGACTGCTTGAGGATGCTGGCGGCGGCCGGCGCGGCGACTTTGCCGCCGAAGGTTTCTCCTCCGACTGACGACTGGTTGACGACGACGAGGACCAGCAGTTGCGGGTCTTCCACCGGAGCACCGCACACGAATGAGCTGATGTACTTGCCGTGAACGTACCCGCCGCTCGGCGACAGGCATTGGGCGGTGCCGGTCTTCCCGAAGACGTTGTATCCGGGAACGCGGGCACGCTTGCCGGTCCCCCGCGTGATGACCTCCTGCATCGGACCTGCGACCAGCCAGCGCGCGGTCTCGGGGCTGACGGTCTCTTCGGCGATCGATCGCACGGCGGCGGTCGAGTCGTCGGCGCGCGGCAGCACGATGCGCGGACGAAGCAGCAGCCCGCCGTTGGCCAGTGCCGCGTGAGCCGCGATCAATTGCAGCGGTGTCGTGGCGATCTCGTGTCCCATCGGGATCGAGCCGGTCGAGTAGCTGGTCCACTCCTTGAGCGGCCTCAGGATGCCGGGCAGTTCGCCGGGAAGCTCGATCCCAGTCTTGCGACCAAATCCGAACAGCGTCGCCGCCTCGAACAACCGCTCGTTGGTGAGCCGCTCACCGATCTTGGCCATGCCGATGTTGCTCGACTTCACCAGCACATCGGTCAGGTTGAGCGAGCCATACGGATGATGATCGTGCAGCAACCGGCGGCCCATGCGGTACTGACCGTGCTCGCAATTGAAGACGTCGTCCTTGTGCAGCACTCCCTGATCCAGACCGTAACTGACGAGGAACGGCTTGAAGGTTGAACCCGGTTCGTAGATGTCGGCGATCGCGCGGTTCTTCCAGGCATCGGCCGACGCGAGATCGGGCCGATTCGGATCGAACGCGGGCCGAGTCGCCATCGCCAGCACGTCGCCCGTCTTCGGATCGAGCGCGATCGCGGAACAGCTTTCCGGTTTCCACTCCTTCATCACCGAATCGAGTTCCTGCTCGGCGAACAGTTGCACGACGAGGTCGAGCGACAGTTGCACCGACTCTCCCGCGCGGGGCGGTTGCTCGGCATCGTCCAATATCTCGATGACTCGTCCGCGCGAATCGCGCGCCAGCCGCCGCCTGCCATTCTCACCGCGCAGGATGTGATCGAGTCCCTCTTCGATGCCGCCTCGACCAACGCCGTCGATGTCTCTCAACCCGAGCACGTGAGCCGCCACGACTCCCTGCGGATACTCGCGGCGATACTCGTCCCGGAAGCCCCATGTCCCCTTCGGCAGGTCGAGTTGTTTGACCTTCTCGACCTCGTCGCCGGTCAGCCTGCGCTTCACCCACAGGAAGTGCCGGTCGCCTCGTTCGCCAATCTTTTCAAAGAGCGAGTCGGCGTCGATGCCGAGCGCCGCCGCCAGCGACTGCGCCACGACCCACGGTTTCGAGATGCGGCTCGGCACGACGTACAGACTGCGCATCGTCAGCGTCGTCGCGACGAGCCGGCCCTGTCGATCGACGATGTCGCCGGGGCGAGACACGATCTCCTCGGCATACTCGCGCTGCCGTTCGGCCCGATCCGCCAGACGATCCTGCTGCCACCACTGAAGCTGGACGAGCCGCATCGCCAGCAGTGTCCAACCGATGCCGAGCAACGTCACCACGAACCGGGCTCGGTTGTGGATCGGCGTTGGCTGTTCGGCGTTCGATAGTTGGTGAGACACGGCAATTTGGTCCGTAGCACATGCTGCCAGCTTGTGCGTCTTCTTATTCTTATTCCTACTCTTACTCGTAATCTTACTCCTCTTCGACTCCGCGCCAGCCATCAGACAAGAGGATGAAGATTAGGAGTAAGAGTAAGAGTAAGACGGAGGGGACGCACAAGCTGGCAGCATGTGCTACGGGCCTTTGTTCCAGTTCAACAGCGGAGCACGCCGTTCGTCGGACCGCTGCGGTTTGGCAGGCCGGTGCAGGGGGGAGCCGCCTCGCTCCAGAGCCTCGAACAACTTGGCGGGCGTTCCCAGTCGCTGGGCTTCGAGTTTCAATCCGGCCTGAGTTTCGACGAGAACTTCGAGCCGATACTGCTGCTGGCTGAGCGACCGCTTGAGCGCGAGGTTCTGCGTCTCCAGGGCCGTTCCCGCCAGAGCGATCATCACGACCAACGCCAGTGCCGCACCGAACCGGAAGAACACGACAGCCGCTCCCCGTCGAGCAGAAATTCCAAATCCGAAGGACCAAATCCCAAACGAATTTCAAATCTCAAGCTTCAAATCTCAAACAGGCACGGTCATGCACCCGCTCGTTTGGGATTTTGAATTTGAGGTTTGTTTCGAGTTTCGGATTTCGTGCTTGGGATTTCGCTCGGTGTCCCTCGACAGCCAAGACCACCCCGTGGCTGTCCTATCGAACCGTGCGGGGCGCTCCCACCACGTCAACTCGGCTGGCGTCGCCGGGAAGTCGGAGCAGCGTGCCGACCTTGAGCGTGTTGCCGTCTGTAAGGGTGTCGCGGTTCATCTCAAAAATTTGCACCCACCGCGACGACCGGCCGAGATGATGTTTGGCGATGTCGCTCAAGGTGTCCTCGCTCCCGACGCGGTACATCGGCGTGCCGTCGGTGGAGACGAAGAAACCCGCCTCGTCGTTCGTCGTGGCATTCGTGCGACGAACGCCCGTTGCTGGTACCAAAGTCCCGCCCGCCGGGGCCGAATCCGACGGAGCGGCTTTCGGGATCAGAGTCGGATAGGTCTTGTCGAGCACATCCGTCGATGGCGTGGCAATCGTGACACCCGGCTTCATTCGCTTCGGGTCGGGGATGACCTGCAAGTTGTGCTGCGACAGCGCCATGAAGTACCGCCCTGTCCCATATTTCTTGCGGGAGATCGTCCAGTAGTTGTCGTTCGGCTCGATGTTGTACGTGTCGCCCGGCACCAGGGCTTGCGGAGCCGATCGCGGTGCGAAGTCCTCGTCGATGCGAGCCGCAGGCGCGGGACGACGTGCCGCGCCGAACGGATCGCTGGCGGGAATCGCCGTCGTGGCTGTGCGCTCTTCCCGAGCGAACTCATTCATCGCCCGCTTGCTCACCTCCACGGGACGGAAGCCACCCAGACGGTCGTCATCCGCGATCGGCGTCGTGGGAGGAGTTGACTGCGGCGCGACATTGATGTCCGACGAGGCCGGTTCAAACGTCGGAGCGGTCAGCGCGGGAGTTTTTTGTTTCGGCTCTTCAATCACGTCAAAGGCCTCTATCGGCAACGAGGCCGTGCGGCTCGGCGGGGCCGACGACGCGGAAGGTTGCTCGGTTCTGGTGACTGATGAGGGAACCGACTCAAACGGATCGTCGACCGGCGCGGATTGAGCAACAGGTTGCTGTGCGGGCTTGGCCACCTCGAGCGGTGCCTCAAACGGATCCGAATTCGCAACAGCCGGCGTCTCGAATGGAGCGTTGCTTGGCTGGGCCGCGACCTTGGTCTCTGCCGACGGCTTCACTTCCTCGACGAACGGATCGAACGTGGCGGTCGGCTGCGACGACGCGGCTTCGGGTTCGCGCTTCTCAACAGCGGTCGTTTGCTTTGGCTGTGCGTCGAAGAAGGCATCGTCGTTGGGAACGGTCGTCGGCAACCTCGGCTTGACGATCACAGTGGGTGCCGATTGGACCTCAAACGGATTCTCTTCGCGCTGAGTCGCTGGCACGGCCGACGAGTCATCGAGAATCATCCCCGGCGCGGCAGCCGCTGCGGGGATGACCTGACTCTTACGCTGCGTCAGCGCGTCACCGCTGTCGCCGGCATTGGCGAACGGCAACACCTCCCCCTCGTTTTCCGGCGTGACGGACTCGGCCTTCTGCTCGGCCAGTCCTTCCAAGGGCCGATGCATTTGCTTGTAGACCATGAAGCCAAACACGCCGACCAGCATCACGACCATCAACAGGCCGACTTTGGTTTCGCGCGTCATGATGGAGGCTCCTTTCTCTCAGAGAGATGACATTCGACTGACCGGCGGACATCCCCGTCCACCGCTGCCGGACAATCTTCGATTTGTACGGACGTTTACTGGGACGGTTCGGAGTGCCCCATTGCAAATTGATAATTGCAAAATGCCAATTGCAAATTGGAAGCGAAACAGGCAGTTGGCCGGACGCGACTTGCTGCCTCGCCGGGCGACTCAAGAAAACGCCTTTCATTTTGCACTTTGCAATTATCAATTCGCATTTCGCAATCATCCGACCTTGCGAGCCACCCTCAGTTTGGCCGAGCGACTGCGCGGGTTAACCCGTGTTTCTTGATGAGACGCCACGATCGGCTTGGCCGTCAGGTTTTCCCAACGGTCCGTCCGACGAAACTCCTGCTTGACGATTCGATCTTCCAACGAATGAAAGGTGATCACGGCTGCCAGTCCGCCCGGCTTGAGAGCTCCAAACACGCTCTCTTCCAAACCGCGAGCCACATGCTCCAACTCATCGTTCACCGCGATTCGCAGCGCCTGAAAAACCCGCGTCGCCGGATGCTTGTCTCCCGCCTCACGTCGATGAATTCCCAAACACTCGGCAATCGCGTCGGCCAACTCGGCCCCCGTCTCAATCGGTTTGGAGGCCGCTCGCCCGACGAGATACTTCGCAATGCGACCGCTCGCCGATTCCTCGCCGTACTCACGCAGCACTCGCTCCAATTCGCTCTCTGTGGCCGTCCGCAGAAACTCCGTCGCGGACTGGCCACGACTTTTGTCGAACCTCAAATCCAGCGGCCCTTCCGCCAGAAAACTGAACCCGCGCGAGGCATCGGCCAACTGATCCGATGACAAACCCAGATCCAACAACACTCGATCGACGCCTGACAAACCGAGGCCCGTCAGCACGTCGGGCAACTCCACATAACTGGCCTGCTTCAAAATGACGTGGTTCGATGCGGGCAGAACCTGCGCCGCCAGAGCCAGCATCATCGGGTCGCGGTCCAGTCCAATCAGCGTTCCCTCGGAGCCGATCCGGCGGACGATCATTTGCGAATGACCTCCCGCCCCCACGGTTCCGTCCACCACGATCAGGCCCGGCTTCAGATCGAGCACCCGTTCAACTTCGCGCAACAGGACCGGGACGTGTCGAGCTGCGGGAGGTTCTGGCATTCGGTCAACTTCGCCGGACATGAACAAGGGGCCATGGTTTTCGAGCGGGCTTATACCGAAAGAGGCCGTTTTTGGTGAAGACCAGCTGTGAGATGATGAGAAGTGACGTCAGGAGTTGATGGTCAGAAGCAGCCAGGATCGAAGACTTCTTCTCTGGCTATCAACCATCAACCCTAGCCATCAACTTCCTGATCCCTGAAAAAACAGACGGCTCGGTCCATCCCTGGGCCGAGCCGTCTGAATCGCGTCGCATCACCAAGTCATTCGCCGCGGGTGGCGTCCTTGCCACCCGGCGACTGCGCCACGTGGGCGAATGACTTGCGGTGGTCAAGCTGCCGCAAGACCGACCGCACTATCCAAGGCCCGGCGTCCGTTCCGGCCTTGTCCGTCCGCATAGCCCGGTCGCCAGCGGAAACTTCCTTGTCCGTTATCCTCCCAAAGCCCTCGCCGCTAACTCGTCGAAGGCGGGCGTGTGTTCCGACATAAACCCTTCCCACGCTTCCTTGTCCCACAATTCGGCGTGGTCTTGAACTCCCAACAAATAAGCGTCCCGCTTCAATCCCGCGTACTCGGCCAGTCGATCCGGGATGCGGACTCGGCCTTGCGCGTCCAAATCGACTCGTTCGGCCGCCGAGTAGAACAGCCGCAGGTATTTTTGGTGGTTTCCTTCCGCTTTCAGCTTCGCCGCAAACAGTTCAAAACCCGGGATTGAGTAGACCACCAAAGACCGCTCGGTTCCCGGAGCAATCATCAGGCAATTCAGTTCCGTCTCGCCAAAGTCGTCGCGGAGTCGCTTGGGAACGGCGACACGTTTTTTGTCGTCGAGCGTTCGCAGATATGTCCCCGTCAGTGCCATTTGTCACCAAATTTCCCCACTCGTCCCCACGGGAGCGAGACTTTACCAATCGCTCAGAATGAATCAAGTAGCACTTTCCGGAGATGGCTTGCGCGGACCAAAAACTCGGGCGCAGTCCGTTGGTGGATAAGAGATTGAAGATTTTCAGAAAAATCTTTGGATGGCTTGGAGAAGCGCCGGAATCAGTCGCGCCGGGCGAGTTGCCGATAGAGTTCGCTGTGCGCCGAGGCTGTTGATTCGGCTGTATAGCCTTGTTTCACAAGAGTTTGTGCCGCAGCGGCCATCTCTCGCGCGTGGTCAGAGTCTTCCAGAATGCTCCGAATGGCGGTAGCAAGCCCCTCGGATGTTCCTACGGGAACGAGTACTCCCGTCTCCCCAGAACGGACCAATTCGGTAGAGCCTTCCACTGCCGTCGCCACCACTGGCAAGCCAGCCGCCATCGCTTCGAGCAGCGCGTTCGACATCCCTTCCCAACGCGACGGAAGGACGAATGCCGTCGATGCAGCGATGAGGCTCGGAACATCTGCGCGCTGGCCGATGAAGTGAACGGAGTTTGTGATGCCGAGTTGCTTGGCCTGACTCTCCAACGCAGCGCGATCACAACCATCTCCGACGATCAGGAAGTGACAGTCGCGATGATCGTGCAGCACGAGCGACGCGGCTGTCAGCAGGAGATCGATCCCTTTCTGTTCTTCCAACCGGCCGACCGTGATGACGATCGGTGAGCCTTGAGGAATGCCAAACTGCGTCAGATCGGCCGGGGTCGCGGAAGCAAACAGTTCGCAATCGACACCGTTCGGAATGACCGACAAGTTGCTGTGAGACAGTCCTGTTTCCTTGATCGAAAATTCTGCGACGCCTTGACTCACGCAGACGTTGTGATCGACGAGTCCGTTTGTCCACCGATCGATTCGGCCGTACCAGCGGCTGCGATGATCGGCGACTCGGATTCCCGAGACGATGCGCGGGACTCGTGCCAGTCGCCCGGCGAACCTCCCGACGATGTTCGCGTGGAACAAGAAGGTTTGAAGCACGGCGGGCCGAAATCGGCGCAGAGCCATCGTGAGTTGAAGCAACACGCGCGGGAGGCTCATCACGCCTGTGCCGCCGAAACATTCGACGGCCACTCCGCCCGCTTCGATCACGTCGGCGAAGTGGCCTCGCGGACCAAGGCAGTAGACGCGCGGCAGCCATTCGTCACGGTTGAGTCCCAGCACGAGTTGGCTCAACGCGCGTTCGGCTCCCCCCCGATCGAGTTCGGTGATGCAGAACGCGATCGGAATCGGAGCCGACTCAACCGTCGTCTTCATGAAGGGTTTCCCTGCGAGGCGCGACGCCCTAACTTGTTGACGCTCGATCGATCCCGTTTTGAATCCGAAACCGCAACGCGAGTCACGGTGTGACCAACCTCGACCACCTGTCGGCCTACGACTATACGCTGCCCGAGCATCTGATCGCGAAGCAGCCGCTCCCCGAACGCGACGCCTCGCGGCTGCTCGTCGTTGATCGGCAGACGGGCGGGATCGCCCATCATTCCATTCGCGACCTGCCCGATCTGCTGGCCGCGGGGGATTGCCTCGTCTTCAACAACACGCGAGTTCTTCCTGCGAGACTCTTCGGGACACGGGCCGCCACGGGCGGAAAGTGGGAGGGACTCTACCTGAGCAGCGATCCGCAGGGCCATTGGAAACTGATCGGTCAGACGCGGGGATACCTCAAAACTGACGAGACCGTTCTCGTACGATCGGCGACGGGAGAAGAACTCTCTCTGAAACTGATCGGCCGCGAACCGGACGGCATCTTCGTGTTCGAGCCGTCACTCGCCGGGACGGTGGTTGATCTGCTCGCGCGGTTTGGGACGCTGCCGTTGCCGCCGTACTTCGACCGCCAGACGCCCGAGGCCAACGATTGGGAACGCTATCAAACCGTCTTCGCCAGCCATCCAGGATCGGTCGCCGCGCCGACGGCCGGTCTCCATTTCACGCCCGAGTTGCTCGATGCCTGCCAATCCCGAGGCATCGCGCGGACTGAGGTCACGCTCCATGTGGGGCTGGGCACGTTTCGGCCGGTCGCGGTCGAGAACCTCGCCGATCACCAGATGCATTCGGAATGGTGCGAGTTGCCCCCGGCAACCGTTCGCGAAATCGAAGCGACTCAGACTCGAAACGGTCGCCTCGTCGCCGTCGGCACGACGAGTCTGCGGACGCTCGAATCGGCCATGATCCACGGTGGCCTTCAAGCGTGGAGCGGTGAGACGCGGCTGTTCGTTCGCCCGCCGTACTCGTTCCAGATCGTGAACGCGCTGCTGACCAACTTTCACCTGCCGAAGTCAACGCTCCTGATGCTGGTCAGCGCGTTTGCGGGAGCAGACTTGATTCGCGAGGCTTACCGCATTGCAATCGAAGAGCGCTACCGCTTCTTCAGCTATGGAGACGCGATGCTGATTCTGTAACGGTTCTGTTTGCCACCCCCGGAGTTTCTCATGATTCGACATTTCATTGCGCTCGCGACCTTGGCCGCTTTCGGAGTCTTCTCGGCCGACGAGCGAGTTCACGCCGCCGACCCCGTTCGAGTCGGGCTGCTCGGCATCGATAACTTTGGGTCGGTCGCTTACACCGAGTTTTTGAATCGACCTCACGCCGAAGGGGTCTTCGAGGGAGTGCGCGTTGTCGCGGCGTACCCGATCGGCAGCGACGACTATCCCGACAGCGACAAGCTCCTCGAGCAATGGAAGAAGCAGCTTTTGGAGATGTATCAGAAGCCGAAGGATGCAAAAGACGCCGTGCCGCCGATCGAAATGGTCAACTCCGTCGATGACCTGCTGAAGAAGTGCGACGCCGTCATGATCTTCAGCATGGACGGTCGCCTCCATCTGAAGCAGGCGACAGCGGTGCTCAAGGCGGGCAAGCGGTTGTTCATCAGTCGTCCGCTGGCCTCGTCGCCGGAGGACGCGATCGCGATCTTGAAGCTGTCGGCCGAAACGAAGACGCCGTGCTGGAGCAGTTCGCAGCATCGGTACAGCACCGGCTTCAGCGGCATGAAAAACCATCCCGAAGTGGGCCGCGTGATCGGCTGCGACGTCTATGGCGGATGGACCGTCAACGCTCCCGAAGCCGACAAGTTCACTCGACCGCTGCACAGCATCGAGACGCTGTACACGATCATGGGTCCGGGCGTCGTGTCGGTGACGTGTACTTCCACGCCGACGGCCGAGTCGATCACCGCCCTCTGGAACGACGGCCGCGTGGGGACGTATCGCGGCATCAAGGAGGGAGCGGTCAAGTACAGCGCGACGGTCTTCGGCGAGAAGGGTGTCTCGACCGCCGGCATCTACGGACACGGCGTGCCGGTCAACGGGGTCGTTCCGACGAACGACAAGTACGTGGGCTACGAGGGACTCGCGATCGAGATGGCCAAGTTCCTCAAAGGGGGGCCGGTCCCGGTCAGCCCTGCTGAAACGCTGGAGATCTTCGCCCTGATACAAGCCGCCGAAGCCAGCAAGGCGCAAAACGGAGCCGTCGTCCGGTTGCAGGATCTGTCGAAGAAGCTCAGCGAGTGATGCCGGTTGACGTGGGCATCCGATAGCATGAGGATGAGCAACGCGCTGCCGATGTCTCCCGCCTGTTCGTCCCGCTCGGAACCTTCGCGATGTCACGCTCTGCCTTGGCATTCACGTTCGCTGCCGCACTCGTCATTTATGTGGCTGGTGACTCGTCGGAGTTCGGTCTCGTCGCGACGACCGCCTCCGCCGATGAGGTTCCCGCCGTTGTCGCCACGTTGGGCAAGCCAGCTTCTGCGTCTCCGCTCTACTTCGAGACGCACGTTCGGCCGTTGCTCAAAGCGCACTGCTGGCAATGTCATGGCGAGGAGGAGAAGCCCGAAGCGGGACTCGACCTGCGGCTCGTTCGATTCATTAGCAAGGGGGGCGAGTCCGGTCCTGCGATCGCGCCGGGGCAACCGGACGCGAGTCTGATCTGGAAACGAGTCTCCGCTGACGAGATGCCGCCGGGCAAGAAGAAGTTGTCGCCGCAGGAGCGATCCGTGTTGCGCGAGTGGCTCGCGCAGGGAGCCAAGACCGCGCGAGCCGAGCCGGATGCGGTCCCGGCCGAGAGTCCGTGGACCGACGAAGAACGGTCGCACTGGGCCTTCCAACCGGTGCAGAGACCGTCCGTTCCGGCGGTCGCTCGTCCTGAGTTGGTGGCGTCGCCCGTCGATGCGTTTTTGTTGAAGCGATTGGAGGCAGGGCAGGACGGAACGGCTCTCGCGTACTCTCCGCAGGCGGACCGGTTGACGCTGCTGCGGCGAGTCCACATCGACTTGCTCGGCCTGCCACCAACGCCCGAGTTGGTCGAACGCTGGCTGTCCGATTCATCGCCCGATGCGTGGGAGAAGCTGATCGACGAGTTGCTCGACTCGCCTCGATATGGTGAGCGTTGGGGACGGCACTGGCTGGATGTTGCCGGATACGCGGACAGCGACGGCTACACCGAGGTCGATCCTGTTCGCCCGTGGTCGTTCAAGTATCGCGACTACGTGGTGTCGGCCTTCAACGACGACAAGCCGTTCGACCGCTTCGTGGTCGAGCAACTCGCCGGCGACGAGCTTCTCGCGCCTCCCTATCAAAACCTGTCGCGGGACCAGACCGACTGTCTGACGGCAACCGGCTTCCTGCGGATGGGGCCGGATGGAACGGGCGGAGGTGTCGATCAAAACATCGCCCGCAACGAGGTCGTTGCCGAGACGATCAAGATCACTTCGACAGCGCTGCTTGGGGTCTCGATCGGTTGCGCGCAGTGCCACTCGCACCGCTACGACCCGATCTCGCAGGTCGATTACTACCGCTTCCGCGCGCTGTTCGAGCCGGCTTACGACTGGAAGAACTGGAAGCCGCCGAGTCAGCGTCTCGTGAACCTCTGGTCGCCGGCGGACCACGAACAAGCGGCGGCCGTCGACAAGGAAGTGGCTGTGCTCGAAGGAGGGCGAGTCAAAGAATTCGACAAACTCGTCGCCGAGGTCTACGAACGCGAACTCGCCAAACTCGACGATGAACTGCGCGAGGCGGCTCGCGACGCGAAGGCAACCAAGAAGGAGAAGCGAACCGATTTTCAGAAGCAACTGTTAAAGGACTATCCCAGTCTGGAAGTGAATCACGGCACGATCTCGCTGTTCGACCCGGCTCGCACGACGGAGATCTCCAAGCTGTACGAGAAGTTGAAGGGTGAGGCGCGGGCCAAACGGCCGAAAGACGATTTCGTCGCATGCCTCACCGAGCCGCCGGGACATCTCCCGACGACGGCGGTCTTTTATCGAGGCGACATCAATCAGTCGAAGCAGACGGTCACGCCGGCCGAGTTGAGCGTGATCGGTTCGTCACCGGTCGAATTCCCCGTTGATGATCCGCAGTTGCCCACGTCGGGGCGCAGGCTCGCCTACGCGCGGCACCTCACGAACGGGCGGCATCCGCTGCTGGCCCGCGTGTTCGTGAACCGGGTCTGGATGCATCACTTCGGTCGGGGACTCGTTTCGACCCCGGCGGACTTCGGTGTCTTGGGCGATCGCCCGTCACATCCCGAACTGCTCAATTGGCTGGCCGACGAATTCGTGCGCGGCGGCTGGCAGCTCAAGCGATTGCATCGGCTCCTCGTCAATTCCACCGCATACCGGCAGTCGTCGCTGCGGACCGACCCGCTGCAACTCGTCGATCCCGACAATCGGCTGCTCGCCCGGATGTCGGTCCGGCGGTTGGAGGCCGAGGCGATTCGCGATGCAATCCTCGCGGTCTCGGGACGGCTCAGCGACAAGTTGCTCGGCCCGGCGGTCAGCGTCCTGCCGGATGCCGATGGCCAAAACATCGTCGGTCGCGGTGAGCGCGATGGAAACGGCATCCTGATCGGCAAGCAAGACGGACTCGGCGAGGACGAATTCCGGCGCAGCATCTACGTGCAGGTCCGGCGTTCGATGCCGCTCGGCATGCTGGAGCCGTTCGATCTCGCGGGCATGGCCCCCAACTGCGAACGCCGCACGTTTAGTACGGTCGCCCCTCAATCGCTGCTGATGATGAACAACGACTTTCTGGTGAAGCAGTCGGAGGCGTTCGCACGCCGCATCGAAGAGACCTCCGCCTCCGAGCCTTCCGCACGCATCCAGCGCGCGTGGCAACTCGCCTACGGACGCATTCCCACGGAGACGGAGTCGACTCGCGCGACGGAATTCCTCACTTTGCAAACTGCCTACTTCGACGAAGCCCGCGCCAAACTGCCCGAGGCCGAGCGGCCAAAACAAACGCCGCCCACGACTCAGGCACTCGCCCTGTTGTGTCAGGCTCTGCTCAGTTCGAACGCCTTTTTGTACGTCGATTGATTTTGGAGTGCGGTGGCTCGACACCGCTTTGGCATTTTCAGATTCTCGCAACGATGAAACAGGCTTCGCCAAAATTGGAAAGCGGCGTCGAGCCGCCGCACTCCAAAGGAGACCACCATGCACACCCGCCGACATTTCCTTCAGCAGCAGGCTTTCGGTCTCGGTTCGTTTGCGCTGGCGAGTCTGATGCAGCGAGATGGATTGCTTGCCGCGCCAGCCAAGCCGACCCTTGAGAAGCCGACGTATGACCTGTTACCAAAACAGCCGCCGCGTCCGGCGCAGGCGACCGCGATGATCTCGATGTACATGCAGGGAGGGCCGAGTCACATCGACCTGTTCGATCCCAAGCCCGAGATCACCAAGCGGCATCTCCAGAAGTTCACGGGGGAGATCAAGTACGACAACGCCGCCGAATCGAGTGCCAAGTTGTACGGCTCGCCCTGGAAGTTCGAGAAGCGCGGCGAGTGCGGCATGGAACTGAGCGAGTTGGTTCCGCATCTCGCCTTGATCGCCGACGACGTTTGCCTGATCCGTTCGATGCACACCGGCGTCAACAACCACGGGCAGTCGCTGTACGCACTCAGTTCCGGACGAGTCAACGCCGGGCGGCCATCGCTCGGATCGTGGCTCACATACGGCTTGGGGAGCGAGAACAAGAACCTGCCCGCGTACGTCGTGATGACCGACCCGGGCGGACTCCCCGTCCTCGGGACCGACATGTGGACGAACGGCTTCCTTCCGTCGCTCTATCAGGGAACCGTCGTCCGTCCTCGCGAGCCGCGCATCCTGAACCTCGACCCGCCGCCGCATCTGGCCGGTCTCCCGCAGGACCGGTTTCTCGGCCTGCTCGGTGAATTGAACCGCGAGCATCTCCACCAGCATCCGGGGGAGACCGACCTCGCCGCGCGCATCTCCAGTTACGAACTCGCCGCGCGGATGCAGACCTCGGCGAAGGAGGCGCTCGATCTGACGCAGGAGACGCTGGCCACGCAGCAACTCTACGGGCTGGACGATCCCAAAACTCGTGACTGGGCGTCACGCTGCCTGATCGCCCGGCGGTTGATAGAGCGTGGCGTACGATACGTGCAGATCTTCTCGGGGACGCAGAACTGGGATCATCACGGCAGCATCACGACCGCGCTGCCCAATCAGTGTGGCCGCACCGACAAACCGTGTGCGGCCCTCGTGACGGACCTCAAGCAGCGCGGGTTGCTCGATTCCACGCTCGTTCACTGGGGCGGCGAGATGGGGCGACTGCCCGTCGTGCAGAATGAAAAGAACATCGGCCGCGATCACAACACCTACGGCTTCAGCATGTGGCTCGCCGGCGGTGGAGTGAAGCGGGGCCACGTTCACGGCGAGACCGACGAGTTCGGGATCAACGCCGTCAAGGACATCGTCAACCACTACGACTACCACGCGACACTGCTCCACCTGTTTGGCCTCAATCCGCAACAACTGACCTACCGCCGCCCGACCGGCGAAGCGACTCTCCTCGACGGCCAAGCCGGTCAGATCGTGAAGGCCATCCTGCAACGAGAGGTCGTGTGAGCGAACAAGCGAAAATCATCGGCGAGTCAGGCGACCGGCAACTTTGAATTCTCCCCGCCACCGAGTTTATCTCGGTGGCTCGATGGCTTTTGCACTACCGGCTTTGTCGCCGCGGGCAAGTAGTGCAAAAGCCGTCGAGCCACTGGGACAAGCCCAGTGGCGGGTAACCCAAGCCTTACCACTCGATGGCGAGCTTCGTCCAACGGATGCCGCAGACTCCCAGCTCGACGCACCAATGCGTTGCGAGAAAAGTGCCGTCGGTCAGGCGGATCGCGGTGGGAAAGCCGAACTGGAAACTGGCCAGTTCATCGACGCCGGTCGCTCCCGAATCGGGGCCGTCTCGGAAACCTCGGGCATCGTAGAGCAGACCTTCCTCCACGACAGTCCATTCGGTTTCTGTGAAGGTGACCAGCGCCATGACGACGCCCTGCTGGCCATAGCGGCGGTTGTAGAGGACCAGCAGCCGGTCGTTTCCGAGCGGCAGCATCGAAAGCGTTTGTCCGCGAATGCCGGTCGAATGATGCGGCCCCCACGTCGCGCCGTCGTCGTGCGAGAGGCAGAAGCTGTTGCACTGATCTCGGTAGTCGCCCAACGTCACCGTCCACGCGGCGGCCATGATTGTGCCGGGTGCGATCTCGGCGAACTTCTGCTCCCAAAAACCGAGCTTCCCCGCCGGATCGCGAAACACCGTGCGACGATCCGGCCATGTCACGCCACCGTCATCGGAAACCGCCACGAAGACCTCTTCCCCCAGCCGGTCCTTCTCCGCCAGCAGCGCCCCCGGCGCGAGCAGCCTTCCCGACGCGAGCGGCCGGATGGAATGCGAGACTTCAATCGGGCAATCGGGCATCGGCACCGTCTGTGGCGCGGACCACGTTCGCCCGTTGTCGGTCGATTTGCAGAAGACCGATTCGCCCCGTCGCTCACCGAACCGATCATCCTGGTTGGCCCAATAACGGGTTCCATAGGCATAGACCGTCCGGCCATCCGGCGCGAGGCTGAGCTTCAACGCATTGGCCGACGGCGGCTCGACCGAAGCGATCAGCAGTTGTCCTTCGACACGCCAGGTGCGGCCACCATCGATCGACCGCGCCCAGTCGGTCCCTCCGTGAACGTATTGCCCGCCGCCGACACTGAACGAACAAAGGATGTCGCCGTCTGGAAGCTGCACCGCCTGAGGAAACGCCGACTCACGCTCGTCGATCCGACCGGTGCTGATGAACCTGAGTGAAGGCAAATGGAAACTCCTCGGCGAACGGGATCTGATCGGCCACGTTTTCCCCAGTGATGGGTGGGATGGGAAATTGTGTGCAAAGCGAATCGCGGGGGCGAGGCAACCCGATCGGGCGCGGGGATGCTCCCGATCGGCGGCACTGTCAAAATCGCCTCGATTCAGTCACCACAGTCAGTCAATGGAGGCGATGTCAGGCGGCACAGGATCGAGGAGCGTTTCCGTGTGAATGCCCCGAATGGCGGCACGCAGGGCGAGATCCTCTTCGAGAAACATGGATTGAAATTGCCGATCGATTTCGATCGCTTGGTCCACGAATGCCAAGGCAGATTGCCCCTGCCCCAGGCGAGCTTCGGCGAGCGCCAGATAGCGAAGCGCCTTTCGAGCCGTCAGCAAGCGGTTGAGGTCACGAATTTCCGATAGCACGGGGCGTAGTTTGGCGACAAGTTCGGCGGCGACTTCGTTTGGCTGTTCCTCGTACCGGGCCGCCCACCACCCCACGCGAGAATTCAATAAGTCCGCTCGGCGGCCAGCACGTTCGGCGATCTCGCAAGCCGATTGGTAGGCTTGCTGGGATCTCGACCAGTCCTGCAAGAGAAAACGCTGATAGGCCAGATTGTTGCACAGGCCCTGCAAAGTCTCGTTCGCATCCTGGTCCTGGCACAGCCCGATCATTTCTTCGAGAACCTCGCTCGCCAGTGCGGGGCGCCGCGCATACTCATACCACTCCCACAGCACACTTCCGACGCTGAGAATGGATGACCGATGCTCAGCGTCGCGGCTGCGTTTCCAAAGAAACTCGAGTAACTGCAAACCTGCGGTGGAAAGCGCAGCGTTGAGCGGCTTCGGCCATTGAGGCAGGCAGCGACGCGCGAGTTTTGACAGCAGGGTGACGATCTCCGGTATCAGCGTCGGGTTGGATTCACAGCAGCAACTCGCCTCGCGAAAGGCCTGCTCGATGGCGGTGCCGTCCGTACCCGAGAGCGCCTGTTCCAGGCGTTTGAACGGAGAGTACAAGTTGGCTGCGGAAGGACCGTGCGTCACGTGTCCGTACAGCAACTCCTCCAGGGGTTCGTCGTCGTAGACCAGGTCCACGGGTATTTCGTGGTCGCGCTTTCCGCCGAATCGCGAGGCGCTGTTTCCACCACTGGCCTCGCCGTTGGGGCCGACTCCGAACTGGCCGCCATCGACACCGACGCGAGGACGCAGCGCTTCCGAAATTGCTCGAAACAACTCAAGTACATCAGACATGGCTCAAGTCTCCTCGGTCCGGAAACCGCGTGCCGACTACTCCGGTTCCACCGATTAACGCCATTCCTTGGGGATCAGCCGGTGGTACACATCAACGGGTTCGCGGAAATGTCGCAACACATGTGGAGGGTAAATTGGCAGATTGTATTCGTCGTCCTTGTTCCGACCGAGCGTTGGGAGCCAGTAAATGTGCGAGATGGTGCGGAGTGACTCCGTCGGGAAGTATGACAACGGGACCACACGCAACTCAACCTGTCGGCGGGCCGCCTCTTCATATACCTGTGGAGGAAACGTGTACCCATCGGGGGTGACAATGGTGACGGCCCTTCGTGCAAACGGGATCGCCATGCGCACCAACGCAACATGCCAGGGGGAGTCGCCAAGATCCAGTTGAAATTTGTGTTTGTAAAACGTGTGCAGCGCGTGGGAGTTGGCAAACGACAACACCGGATTGCTTTCGAGATTTGTCTTGACCGCCCACTCCGCAGCTTTGCGGACGCTGCAATCGGGTTGGAAACAGAGTTGCCCGACCCGTTCGTTGTGGATGACCTCATAATCGGACTGGCTGAGTTCCGGTGCTTGCTGGTCTCCGGTCACAGCGATGACGGAACTGACCATGTAGCGGGACCGATCAAAGTCCAGATCGTCGCCGGGCGTAACATACTCCTTGAAGGTGGTCAGGTTGTCGGTCGACAACTTGTAACCGACTTCTTTTTGCGGAGCCAAACGAAAAATCCAGACGAAGGGAAACCCTTCGACATCCTCCGATTTGGCGTTTGCGGCGGTGATTCGCGGTGGTGTTGTGCGAACGTACAGCCGATCTTCTCCGCGAGTCGCGCTGCGCAAAGTGGCCTTCATATCGACACCCCCCAGAAGGCTGCCCGCAAATGCCTCGACGCGTTGGTGCGTGGATTGCTCGCGCGCCACACGGACGGCGCGAAAGGACAAGGCCGTCATCAGGGTATCGATCGGAATCCAGTTCGAACTGCCGCCGTCTCTGCGTTTGCCAGGCGGAGGAGGTGGCTCGCTGTCCCATTCCCACGGGATGGGTACGGAAATGGGTATGCTGTCACCGTCGGGCAGGTCACTGACAAAGAATGCCGGGCTGCGATTGCCATCCCGGTCTACGAACTCGGCGCGTTGAGGCTGGTCAGCGGCACTCGGTGCCGGAGCCAGGATCGGCAATCCTTGAAAGCGATCCTGATTCGGCGACACCCAGTTGAACGTCATCAGTTTTTCGGCGAAGACCCGGCAGAAGGGCTCGCTCATCACGCTCTGAGCGACCTGCATGGCGGTGATCAAGTCGGGGATCGACCGATGACGCAGGGTGCAGAGATTTCGCAGAAGTTGCTCGAAGTCACCGCGCGCCTCCCAGTCGCCGAGTGATCGTTTGAGTTGATCAGACTCATCCGCGAGACCGAAGTGATCTTCATAAGCGGCCTTGACCAGCGATTGAAAGATCTCGGCCAGGTTCAGTCTGTGCCGGGGTTCGTTCACCGCACGCATGTGGACGCGGGCCTGCTCGTAATCCGTGGCGAACGCCGGGAACGTATCCAGGTGATGAATTGCCATGATCGGATGAACCACGACTCGGCGATACAGCATCGACGGCTGGCTGCGAGCTTCGATGACCGGTGCCGGTTGCGGCTCCGCGGCACGCAACAGTTCGCACATCCTCGTCCAGTGGGCCAGTCCGCAAACATACAACACCTGCTTGTGTTCCCGCAGAATGGTTTTCAGTCGGGCGGCCATGGCGAACTCGCGTCGAGCATCGACGACATCATCCCGCTGCATCTCGGCGTAGGCGTCGTTCCGTTCCACGTACTCCGGAAGCGAGAAATTCTGCATCGATGTCGGGTCTTGCAAGAGAATGTCGCGGCGACGTGGCGACGCAGTCTCCTCCAAGTCCACTCCGTAGAGTGGAACATCCGACTCCAGCGCGCAGCGCACGGCTTCGATGATGGAATCGGTGGGGGACAGATACAACACGGACAGTGACGAGTAACCCAGGGTCGCCTTGAGAAGCTCGGGCGGAAGATCGCTCAGATCGGATTGCGTGAGTTGCTGAAGCCGCTGGGCGGTTTCGCGAACCTGCGGATGCAAGCGCCGGTTCGGCCGAACCAGTCCGAGCATGCAGGGCAGATATCGCTCATTTTTCAGTTCGTTCAGCCAGTTGGCGGTGGCGGCTGCCGCCTGAGGCCCCAATTCGACGGCGATCGCCTGCGGGTGGCGTCTCCGTACGAGCTGGTTGACATGTTCCGCAAACGGAGCGCGATAGTGAACCGATGGCACGGCCCAAAGTGTTGAGCCGTCAATCGTCATCGATAAGAAACTCGGAGTCACTCGCTCACCTCGAATCTGCAGGAAACATTTCCTGAAACGCCTTCTTCAAATGTTCCACGGTCACCGAGAGAGCCTGGTCGGTTTCATTGAGCGAGAGGGTCTTTGACACATCTGCCAGACGACTGGGACCGCCCAGCGCGTCAAAATCCGCCAGACTCGAGGCAAGGCTGAAAATGTAGATCGCATCCCGGGGTGAGCACTGCCGGGCATCCGGTTTTGTGCCGAAGCGTTGGTCCCATTCCATCCAGAAGACATCCAGCAAGTCATTCGCCCGGCCCACACGAGGATGCAGATTGGTGACCATCTCGGCGATCTGCTGGCGATCCGGAAATCCCACCCGGATGACCGGTCGCATGCGTGAACGCAGGAATTCCGGCATCGCGTTGCCTTCCAAATCCGCCGTGTTCGTGGCCGCGATGAATCGAAAACCCGGCTTCGCATGAACGCGTTCGCCCAGCAGAATGGAATCAAGATACCGGCGTTCGTCCAGGACACTCACCAACAACGCCAGCGCCCGGGGGCGAATCTTGGCGATCTCATCGATGAAACAGATGTCGCCACTCTCCATCGCCGTGAGCAGCGGCGAGGCCACGTAGTCCATGCCGGGTTGGCCATCGTCCCGAAACCGCACGGCGCAGGCCAGGTCTTCCGCAGTCACATCTTCGTGCCCTTGAAAGATGTATAACTTTTTGCCGGTCCGCGACGCGAGTTCGTAAACGAGATGGTTCTTCCCGACGCCGGGTTCCCCCAGGAGCAACGGTGACAACGGCAGTTGGTCCGATCCAGCCATCCATGCCGCCGTGATCATTTCCAACTGCGGCTGGCGGCCGACGAGGGAACGGCGCAACTGCGGCACATAAGGTTGGCTCGGCAAGGCTTCTTTGCCACCAATCAGGATTGCACTCATATCGACCAATTCCTCTCTTCACACAGGACGCGAAACCCCAGATTCGGCGACCGGCACCAAACCAGCGCCTGACTTTGATGCGAACTACACAGCGCCTCCGCCTCGACATCATAGGCCCCGCCTTTGAGAACCCGGCGAGGAACGCCGTCGTGGACGCGATCAACGCACCACTCCCAAACATTGCCCGCCATGTCAGCGCATCCCACCACGGAGTTGCCCGAGGGAAATGCACCGACCACAGTCGGACCGCGATAGAGACTCTCATAATTGGCGAGATCACGATTGGGAGCCGCGTCTCCCCACGGGTACTCCTGCGGGCCGGCTGCCGCGATCCATTCTGATTCACACGGTATGCGCCACTTCCGGCCCGTCCGCTCCGACAGCCAATGGCAGTAGGCAGACGCATCGTCCAAATGGACGTAGACCACGGGAGTCCACGGTCCCGCCAATCGCCGATAAGGTCGGTTGGCATCCTCAAACGAGTTCTCCTCGTGAATTTGCAGGTGGATTGGCCACCACGCGCCCGGTCGCTCCTGGCAATACTTCAAAAATTCACCGTTGGTGACCGGGTACTTCCCGTAATGCAACGCCTTGCCCGAAGCTCCGGATGGGTTTGCCAGATCGAGTCCTGCAACACATTGAGGAATCCATTGTCGCTCGTCATGCAAGTGCGCGCGTTCATCCAGAAATGCGAGCAGGTGTTGCGGCGACTGAAACCGCAACTGCGGCTGTGTCGCTCGACAATGGAATGTCAGGCACTTCCACGGATCGTCCCACGATTCCTGAGGCAACTCCAAACGCGGAACTTCCTCCATGTGCTTCAGCTTGGCAACCAGTTGCCCCAACGCGTACACGTCAACCGTCGGTGCCAACCTCCGCCGTTGATAAAAGACTTCAGGAGCAATCAGTTCGCAATCCTTTGAAAATCGCTGCAAATATTCCGTGAATCCGCCCGACGCATCCCACGTCGTCAAATCGGCCGGAACCAGCGTCTCAAATCCGGTGAGCCAAAGGTGCCCGCCTTCATCGAACAAGAAATGCCGAAGGGGCAGAGAAAGCATCCGCAAGTTGTGGGAATGCGCCAGTTGACAGACCTCGGCAGCCAGCCGAAGCACGCGGAGGGTGTCCACATCCGAAAGACGTTGCTGCCGAATCAGCAACTGTTCCAGATTGAGTCCGGTAATCCGTGGAGTTGCCAGGAAAGGAGACTCGGTCGCGGGATCCGCCTGGCTCAGCGGATCGAGTGGAAGGATTTGTGGATGACGAAGTTTGTTCCAGAGATCGTGCCGGCGAGAAAACCACGCGCGAACCACATCATCAAGTCCTTCCGTCCGCAAAACATGCACGACCACTGGCGCCGTCGTCTCGGGACCGTCTTGCTGTGGTCCATCCAACTCGGCCACTGCCGGGAGACCCGGTGTGAGATCCGCATGCTTTCCCGCATGCAAGAGCGGTGGTGCCAACAGAAACCGACCGCCCACGAATCGACGCGGGTCACGCTCGGGAAACGCGAGGATTTCGAGCTTCTGCCACGCATCATCTCCCAAAATCAGACTCGGTTCAGGTCGCACTTCCTGCGGCAGGGAGGCGGACAGTTTTCGACCGACGGGATTCGACCGGAGCCACCAACCGGGAAGAACCTCAGCGGACTCGCCCGCTTTGCCAGCCAAGACCTCCAATTTTGCGAAGTCATCATTCCATCGCACCGTGCGCGAAACATCGTTTGGCTCAAAGTTGCCGAACGCGGTCAGCACGAGCCGTCCCGATGCCGCATCCGCATCCTGCAGCATCGACCAACCATAGACACCGCGGTTGTGGCAGCGCCATTCGCTGCTGAACATGGGGAACAGGGGCAACGAGCGGCGACGTTCGATGTCCAGCAGAAAGAGTCCTGCCGGAGGTGACGCCGTGCCGTCGAAACAGTTTTCCAAAAGGTCCACCGTCTGCGGATGCAATCCACGCAAGACTTCCCAAGGCGGTCGGGGCTCTGCCGAGTGGTTCGTCCGCGCCGACACATTCAACAACACGTAGCGTTCGAGAAAGGCCAGTCCGTCAAAAAGTTCCGTAACTGCGTCGGCAACATCGTGCCGCTCCTTCTCCAACTTGAGATCCTCAAACCTCAACTTGGCTATTCGCTGGCAGCCTTCCAGCGCACGCTTCATCGCACTTCGATACCGTTCGGGCCAGCCCAGAAGTTCCGGCAGAAATCGTCCCTCGGAACTGCAGGCTGCGGGATCGCAGACGGCTCGCAGCAAGTCGGGCCAGCCTTGTTCATCTACGAACTCTTCCTGAGTCAGCAGCGCTCGACTCGCCTCGCCTTCAGGGATCACATCTCCGCTGGAAGCTGCATCCTGAACCGCCATGAGCGAGACAAATCGCACAAGTTGGTGCGTCAACGCGAAGAGTTTCCGCGAATCCGTTGAATCGATCCATTGGGCATACATTTCAGCCAACGGCGTGGGCTGAAAGCGTTCAACGTCCCTGGTGACCCGCGGCGCGGAGAAGCCCTGCTTCAAGCGACCGCACGCTTCCAGAACGTATCGAGCAAGCTGGTCCCGGCTTTGAAACTGGTACCGGATCCGCAAATCCGTGGATTCAATCTCCCGGCGAAACAGCCGCTGATTCTGGAGGTCCGGTTCGGACTCCACTTCGTCCGGTGAGACAGAATCCAACTCGCAATCCGACGACGCGAAAAACAGCAGCACATCCTTCTGCAACTCGCGAGCGACGAAGTACTCGTATTGAGTATATGACCGTGGCGGGTCATGCCACTCGTCTGGCGGTTTGTAGCCGAAGTAGGGACCGATCAGACAAATCACCGCGTCACATTTTGAGATTCTGTCGCGCAACAGATCGTTCAGGCGGCGAGCATCGACTCCAAATTCCTCCTGGGGATCCGGGGAATGACCGTTTGTCTTCAGCAGGTTGGTCACTTCTTTGCGGAGGCTCCTCAACCCCTTGCTCACGCTGCTGATGAAAATTCGCATCGCGCAACATTTCTTTGCCAGAGTACGGTCCGCACCACGACTGAAAACAGAATGAACCGGGCATTGCCTGGCTGGCGATTCCCATCGAAATCCACCTCTCATTTCAAGGTACGTCTATCGTTGTTTTTTCTGAAATGCAAACCTGACCACTGACTTGAATGGGAATCGCGATGAAGTGGCGATCACGACTAGCCGCGTGAACTTGGCCTTGGTTTGGCCGGCAACATTGTGATCGCCAAGATGATGCCGCTCAGAATCAGAAGGCCGCACACCAGAAAGCTCAGGCGAAATCCGAGGGACGTGCTGTTCATGCCGAAGGCGGTCCACCCGGCCTGCTTCACTCCATCGACGATGGCTCCGTACAGATATCCGGCCGGCGCGGCGGGGACCATCAGCATCGTCACGAAGGCCATGTTGCGGCGCAACTGATCCCGCCGCGAGGCCGAGACGATGTAGTTCGGCGCATACACGCCCACCAGTTCCCCCGCACCGTGGATCCCGAACGCGACCAGATACCACGGCCCCGTGACGAACATCGCCCAGACCTGAGCGACAAAAAAGATCGATGCTGTCGCGAGAATGCCGACTCGCGGATTCGTACGCGTCAGCACCCATCCCAGCACCGCACCGGCAACCACCTTGAAGCTGAAGCGGAGCATGTTCTGCACGCCGGCGTACTTCTCGGGAAGATCGCCCAGGGCTTCCGACGAATACAGGTTCATGTTGGACGGAATGACATTGCCGGCGTAGACCAGAATCGTCACGAGCGTCGCGAGCAGCAGGACTCGCTGCTGAAGGATCGTGCGGAAATGGTAGATGAACGCCAGTGCCGCACCGACGGCGCACAGGCCGCCCGCAGCGCGAAGCCCTGTCCCCGTGAACGGGGAAGCGGACGGCAACGCCTCGGTCGCCGCATCGGCGGGAACCGAGGAGAACTGCATCAGCGCGACCGCCGCGAACATCAGAGGCAGACCGATCAGCAAGCCAATGACGCACGAAACCGGTTCACGTGTCTGTTCCTGCTCGACGGGCGCGATGACGAAGAACTGTGAAAAGATTGCCGCCAGTCCCATGACAGGGACTCCGGCTGCAAACAGGATGATGAAGTTCGTCGGATACGCGAGACCCACAAAGTGCCACCCGAACAAGTCGCCTCCCAGCAGAGCCGTCTGGCCGAAGGAACCGACAACCGCCAGCAACGGTCCGGCTCCGAAGGCCAGGCTCAACGCCAGACCGCGGCGCGACTCATCCGATCCGCGTCCCATCACCTCCCACAACAGGGCAATGGCCGCCGGCATCACTGCGCCGGACACGCCTCCTTGAAGCACGATCATCGCCAGCTTGAACTGATTGGAGACGGGCAGGGCCAGCGTCACCGCCAGCGTGGCCAGCATCAGCGCCGACGTGCCGTAGAACAGGCTGAGATTCCGCTTCAGTGACGACACGCGCGGCGACAACCATGCGATGAGCGCTGGCATTGCGGTCATCGCGAAAAAGAGAGTCCCCGGCAGATTCGACGTGCGCGCGTCGGCTCCGAGCCGATCGCATAACGAAGCCTGAGTGATACCCACGTACAGCACGGGAGCGGCCAGATACTGCGTCCCCGTGCAGACGGCGAACAGGATCAGATTCCATCGCTGCTCGGGCCACGAGAGGGAACAGGTTTGAGGAGCATCGGCCGTCGGCATTTCGCTCATGAAGTTCCTCCAAGGACTGACAACCTCCACCTCACACCAACAGAGTGTTGAATAGAAGCCTGAAGCGCAAACGAAGGTCAACGCCAACCGATCCTTCGCTTGCGCTTCAGGCTTCTATCCAAACGTGAAATCATCCGGGATCGTGGCGTCGGTCATTGGAATTATCGTCGCAGTACCCGGGGGCTGACGACTGCCGGGCTTGCCACATTTCGATCGGTTGTGGAGTCGCCGCGTCTCACAACGGCAGCGATACCGCCTCGCCAGTCTTGGCCGAGATCAAACACGCTTCGCACAACTCGACCGCCGCGCGGCCTTCGGCTCCCCCGATGTGAGGCGGACGTTGTTCGCGGATGCTGTCGATGAATTCCTGCATCACGCCGATGTGCGGATACAGCCGGATCGGCGACTTCGGCTCCTTCAAGTAATCGAACCGCTCCGGGGTATAGACTCGCTCCCACTTGTCCCCCTTGCCAACGTCGAGGTACTCAAAGTTTTCGAGGTCGAGCATGGCATCGCGGCCGAAGACCTGGAACCGGACCTCACTGCTGGGCAGACTCGGATTGGGAAGTTCTCCCGTGATCCACATCTGCGCCATGAGGTTCCCCTCGAACACGATCTGGGCCATGACCGATAGCGGTGGGCCGGGGAGGTCGCTGTAGGTTGTCGCCTGAGCAAACACCTTGACGGCATTCCGGCCGGTCAACCAGCGCAGAAAGTCGGTGTTGTGCGAGGCCATTCCCATGAACAGGCCGCCGCCGCGAGGATCGGCCATCCACGGCCGCTCTTCCATCAGTTGTCGGGCCAGTGGCAGGGGAAACGCGGAGACCGTGCGGAGCATCTGCAACGGCCCGAGTGTTCCGTCGTCAATCAACGCCTTCGCCGTCTGAGTGATCTTTCGGTATCGCTCGGTCTTCACGACGGCAAGGTTGACTCCAGCGGAGGCACACACGGCGATCATCTGATCGCATTCGGCGACCGTGGGAGCCATCGGCTTTTCAGCCAGCACGTGCTTGCCCGCCGCCGCCGCCCTTCTGGTCAAATCGAGTCGATCCAAATCGGGAGTTGCCAGCACCACAGCGTGGACGTCGTCCCGCGCGAGCAGCGCATCGACCGAGGTCTCCGCAGACACGCCGTAATCCGCCGCCAACTGCACCGCGCGACGTCCGCCGGTGACGGCGACCAACTGGCAGCCCGTCGCGTGCCTCGCCACGACCTCGCTGTAGGTCAGGCCCATGAAGCCGCTGCCAATCATCCCGACACCGATCATCTGCATGGAGCCTCCCCGAAGTTTGTTTGATTACCGTGACTGTTTCCGTCCGACTGATGCCGCGTCACTCGCCGAGCGTGCGGACGAGTTAGAGCGACGCCGTCGGGGACACAATAGCGACCGTCTCGACCAGAATGGAGCATGGCTTGGAACCGGGACGAACAGGAGTTTGCGTTTCGACGAATGTCACGGGGCGATACGCTGATTACGAATGTCACGGGGCGATACGCTGATTCGCGTCCTGCCGCCGGGTTGAGCGTCGATGTCGAGGGATGCCCGACGCCAACAACGAGTCTCTGACCTGAGGACCATCGATGACCGCTTGGCGATGTGCGCTGGAATTGGATTCCCATCGAAACGTGACCTCCGGGAGCACGGCTAGCCTGACGGATGCGATTGGTCGCGCCGCCGACCTGCGGATCTGCACCGAGTTCCTGCACAACGAACACATTGATGTCAGCTCGTCCAACTCCGAACGCATCCAAGAGGTCGCTGAATTCGGTGTGACGTACCGCATCGACAACAGGTGGACCGCTGGCATCATGAGCCTGCGCCAGCCGATCGAACTGCCCGTTGGCTTTGGCCCCCGCCCGTCGATGTCGTTCTTCCTGTACAACCAGGATGGAACACAAGCGATCGCACGGCCGTTTCTGGACGGAATCCCCGCAGAAATGCCGCTCGGGCCGTCACCGGCACGTCCGTTTGAGAACATGCCCAAGTACCACGCCTTCGACAGTTGGGATGAGGGAACCAATGCCCCGTCTCACAACTTCGTCTACGACTTCGACATCTTTCGATTCTGCGTGAACGATTCCTGGCGCGAGGTGCTGCGGCATTCGGCGACGGGTGAGGTGCTGTCGGGATCGCTCGCCAGACTGGTCGAAGCGTTCTCGTCAGGCTGTTCGATCAAACTCGGGATCGACAATCTCTGCGCGGATCTTGCTTCCGAGTCGCAGCCCGCCGTAAACCACGAAGTCTTCGTTCAGGGAGGCTCCGCCTACTACTACACCGAGCAGAAGCTGTTCATCATCGGCTCACATCCGCTGGTGCGAGTCAGTCCCCGCGTGCCGATGCAGTACGCGAGTCGCAACTGGGACTTTGGCTGGCTGATGGTCCGCAGCGACGGGCATGTCGTCTATCGCCGCTGCGACCCCTATTCGCTGAGATTCACCGACCACGCCACCCGAAATGCCGTTCGATGGTTCGTCCGCTGACGCCTGGCCACAAACTCTTCAGAAATCGAGCTGGCTCTGACGTTGCCATTCGGCAGACGGTCTTGGGTCAGTGCCCGTCCACGATGCGGCTTGGTTCTGGAATCATGAACGGCCGTACTGACTGTTCCCCGTCCGTGATGATTGTCAGAATGCTCCGCAACTCATTTTCAGCCTCTTTCTCAGCGGAGCGAAGTGATGACGCGAATGGCATTCGTTGGTCTGGTTGTCCTGGTGATGGCTCCTGTGTCCGCGGACGACTGGCCACAGTTTCGAGGGCCGAACTGCGCAGGGGTTTCCAAAACGAAGGCTCCGCTGCCGACTCACTTCTCCGAGACCGAGCATGTGAAATGGACGGCCAAGCTGGGTGACGGAATCGGCTCCCCGGTGGTGGCCTCGGGGCGAGTCTTCACTTCGGCCATGATTGATGATCAAACGGTCGGGCTGTTCGCATTCGACGCGGCCTCCGGAGCGCAGCTCTGGAAGCGGACTTGGCCGATCGGTGACGTGGATGAAATTCACGCGACGAACAGCCACGCGGGAACGACTCCCGCCGCCGATGCCGAACGGGTCTACTTCTATTTCAGCACGCTCGGCATGGTGGGACTCGACGCGAAGACGGGGGCCGACGTCTGGCGCAGGGAACTGCCGGTTCCGTACTTCGTCTTCAAATGGGGCGCGGGAATGTCACCCGTGCTGCACAAGGATTTGGTGCTGTTCTGTCAGGATGACGATCTCCACCCGGCCCTCTATGCCTTCGACAAGCGGACCGGTGACGTTCGCTGGAAGGACGACCGCAACGATCAGGCGGTCAACTATTCTCACCCGGTGATCTGCGAAACGCCCACCGGTGACGAGATCGTCGTCGCCGGAACCGGGCTGCTGATCGGATACGAACCGGCGACCGGCAAGCGGCTGTGGCACGCTCGCACGCTGCTGCGAAACATCAAGACGACTCCCGTCAGCCGCGACGGCATCGTCTATGTCTCGTTGCAGAGCAAGGGAATCGCCATCCAGTGGCTCGCCTCGATCGATCGGGCGAAAACAGGGAACAGCGACAACAAGGTTTCCAGGGACGAGGTCCAGAAATTCTTCGGCAAGCGTCCCGTCCCGGAGGCGTTCTACAAGAAGACGTTTGAGCGGGGCGACCTCAACAAAGATGGAGTCCTGGAAGGACGCGAACTCGACATCGCGTTCCTGCCCCCCGGCAACGCGGCCGGCGCAGCCTTCGACGCCGAGGTCGCCGAGGATGAGTTCGTGCTGGCGGTGAAGGGGGGAGGCCGAGGCGACGTGACGAAGACTCACGTGTTGTGGAAGCACCCGACCAAACACACCGATCACATCGTCTCGCCCCTCGTCGTCAACGACCGCATGCTGTTGATCAAGACGGGCGGAATCGCCACCTGTTTTGAAACCGGTCAAGGCAAGTCCCTCTTCGGCCCGGTCCGCATCGAAAACGCGGGCGAATACTTCGCGTCCCCCGTCTACGGCGACGGCAAGATTTTTGTGGCCGGTGAAAACGGCAAGATCGTCGTCCTGAAAGACGCCCCGGAACTCGAAGTGCTGAGCGTCAACGAAATGGGCGACTCGATCCTCGGCACGCCCGCCATCGCCGACGGGGCGCTGTTCATCCGGACGCGCAAGGCGTTGATGAGAATTCAGTAGGAAACTCGCACGACGTTTGCCGACCGTGAGTCCCTCGCCCATGAACGCAGCACAGATTCTGACCGAGAACCTGACACTGGTTCCGCAAACCTACGAAGAAGTCTGCGCCATGATTGAGGCGTTGAGCGATGCCGACAGGAAGCATGTGTCGGCCGACTGGCTGTCACGGCTTCACGCTGAGGTACCGACCGATCCGTGGACTTACGGTTATTCGATGGTGCATTCGGACGGCGGCCTCAAAATCGGCGATGCGGGTTTCAAGGGACCTCCCACGCCGGAGGGCGTGGTCGAGATCGCTTATGGAGTGGCACCGGAATTCCAGGGCCGCGGTTATGCCACCGAAGCGGCCAAGGCCCTGACGGATTTTGCATTCCACTCCGGACTGGTACGCGTGGTCCGGGCACATACACTCCCCGAACCAAACGCCTCGACGCGAGTCCTGACCAAATGCGGGTTCCACTTCGTCGGAGACGTTGTCGATCCCGAGGATGGTCCGGTCTGGAGATGGGAAAGACACATCGCCGCCGCGACTCACCCGTGAACTCACTCAACTCACCCGTGAACTCACTCACGCTGAATCCATCAGCCTTCAGGAACACCTCGACATGAGAAAGAGCAAGACGCTGGCCCGCATCCGCAACAGTCAAACTGTGCGGATGTGTTGTCTCGGCCATTACATTCCGATGTTCGTGAAGCATGCGGCACACAATGGCTTTGACTGCATCTGGCTCGACCTCGAACATCGTCACATGCCGGATCGCGATGTGCAGGCGCTACTGGTTCAGTCGCACCTGCATGACATCGACATCATGGTCCGGCCGGCGACGACGGAGAAAACGGGGCTGTACCGCTACCTCGAAGACGGTGCGGCGGGGCTGATGATTCCGCACGTCAACACAGCCGAGAAGGCACGCCAACTGGTCGATGCAGTGAAGTATCCGCCGATTGGGGACCGTGGCCTCGACGGCGCGGGTCTCGACGCCGACTTCTATGTCTGCGACGTGGATGCCTTCGTGAAGCACGCCAACCAGGAGACGTTTCTCGTCGTGCAGATCGAGACTCCGCAAGCCGTCAACAACGTGGACGAGATCGCCGGCGTGGCGGGGGTGGATGGCATCTTCATCGGCCCGGGAGACCTCGGCCTGCGACTGAAACTCGACCCGAGCAACATCACGCTGGATGCCGCGTATGAACGAGTGGCCGCCGCGTGTGCCCGGCATGGCAAGGCGTGGGGCTCGCCGACGGCCACTCCGGAAATCCTGAAGCAGCGAATCAAACAGGGTGGCCAGTTGCTCAACCACGGTGGCGAATTCGGAGCCATCATGAACATGCTCAAGGAATGCATCAAAGCCTTCGACGGCGGCGAGCAGGGTGCGGGATGATGAGTCAGTCAAACGCCATGGATCTAGCCGGCAAGGTCGCCCTCGTCACGGGAGCCGGCCGGGGCATCGGGAAAGGCTGTGCGATGCAGCTCGCACGGCGCGGGGCCGATGTCGTCCTCAACGATCGTCCCGGCAGCCCGGATTTGGAGGCGGCTGCCGCCGAGATCCGAGCGCTGGGGCGAACCTGCCGCGCGATCGAAGCGGATGTCTTTTCCCGGGCGGGCTGCGAACGATTGCTGAGCGAGGCGCTCGAATCCTTCCCGCGCATCGACATCCTGGTGAGCAACCCGGCCTACAGCCGCCGCCGAGCATTTCTCGATTACTCCCCCGAGGAGTTCGAGAAGACGATCAACGGCACACTGACCAGCGGCTTCCACATGAGCCAACTCGTGGCACGCCACATGGTCGCGCGCGGTGGAGGCGGCAAGATCGTCTTCATCTCCAGCGTACAGGCCGAAATGCCGATCAGCCTGTGCGTCGCGTATGGAGCCGCCAAGGCGGGACTGAATCACATGACGAGGTCGATCGCCGTCGAACTGGCCCCGCACCGGATCAACGTGAACGCCATCGAGCCGGGCTGGATCGACACACCCGGCGAACACGTCTCCTTCTCCGACGAGACGATGGCCAACGAGGGCCGTGCTCTGCCGTGGGGACGCCTCGGTCTGCCCGAAGACATCGGCCATGCCGCGGCGTTTCTGGTGTCGGACGAAGCCGACTACATCACCGGAACCGTGTTGCCCGTGGATGGCTGCTTCCGTTTCAAGGACTGCCGGGCCGAGAACATCATCCCGCCGACGGAGCCGGGACGATGACGCTGCAACTCAAACAGTTCGCGTTTCGAGGCACGTCCGACGGGCCGCACCTGCTGATCACCGGCGGCGTTCACGGCGATGAGTTTGAGCCGATGGCCGCCATTCGCCGGCTGATCGCCCTGTTCGAGAACCACTCGTCCGACATCTCCGGCTTTCGTGGGCGAGTCACCCTGATCCCCGTCGTGAACGAAGCCGCCTTTCTGCGGGGACATCGCTGCGCCGACGACGGCCTCGACCTCGCGCGAACGTGCCCCGGCCGAGCGGACGGCAGCGTCACCGAACAAACGGCCTGGGCGTTGAGCGAATCGATTCGCAGCGCCGACGACTACATCGACCTGCACACCGGCGGCACCGAGTTGTCCGTGTACCCGCTGACCGGCTATGTGCTGCACGCGAACCCGGATGTCCTGGCAGTGCAGCGACGCATGGCGCGGGCCTTCAACCTGCCCGTCGTCTGGGGCACGGCGGCCAATCTGGAAGGCCGGTCGCTCTCGGTCGCACGTGATGCGAATGTCCCCGCGATCTATTGCGAGTATCTGGGTTCGGCCACGTGCGATCCGGCGGGTGTCGAAGCCTGCGTCAACGGTTGCCTGAACGTGATGTGCGAATTGGGGATGCTCGACCGGCCCCGTCCGGTGAGTCGAGTCGAGCATGTCGTGGAGAATCCTCAACCCGACTCCGGCCACATGCAGGTCTGTAATCCCTCACCCATCGCGGGCTATTTTGAATCGAACGTGAAGCTCGGTGACACCGTTCGCGCGGGCGATCCTCTTGGAACGGTTCATCCCCTCGACGGCAGAAAGCCTGCGATCATCACGGCAACTCAGACCGGTATCGTGCTCGTCCTGCGAACGTTTCCCCGCGTCCGTGCGGGTGAATCGGTGGGTGTTGTGATGGAGACGGAGACCAATCACGGCCATGAATGACATGCCACAGTACCTGACCCCGACCTGTTTGCAGATTTGCTGCTCGCCGGATTCATCGTCATTGCGTTTCAAATTGACGGAGGTTTCGCCAAGTCATGGACAACCCAACTCAGCAGCAGCGGCTGGTGTATCTCTCCGGAAAGATGGTCCCGGAATCCGAGGCCAGGATCTCCATCTTCGACAGCGCGGTGATGCTCGGCGACAGCCTGACGGAATCGACTCGCACCTTTCGGCACCAGCCGTTTCGGCTCGATGAACACATCGCGCGGCTGTATCGGTCGCTGAAGGTGGCCCGCGTCGATGCGGGCCTGTCACCGGCCGAGTTGACCCAGGCAACACTCAATGTCCTCGAAGCGAATCGTTCGCAGATGGGCGCCGACGATGACTGCTGGATTGTCCACAACATCTCTCGCGGACTGATGCGGCCCGGGCCGAGCCCGTCTCAGACGAACCCGGCCACGGTCATGATCTTCACCAATCCGATGGACCTGCGCGGCTGGGCCAAGTACTACACCGAAGGCTGTCATGCCGTGACGTCCTTCAGCCGCGCTGTCCCCGCTCAATCTCTTGACGCCCGGATCAAGAACCGCAGTCGGCTGTTCTACACGCTCGCCGATGCCGAGGCCCGGTTGGTCGATCCCGATGCGCAGTGCGTCATCCTCGATACCGATGGTTATGTCTCCGAGAACAAGGGGGGCAACCTGTTCGCCGTGATCGAGGGAGAGCTGCGGACACCGACCACCGAAAACTGCCTGGCGGGGATCAGCCGGCAGACGGTGCTGGAACTGGCCGCCGAACTCGGGATTCCCGTGCGTGAGACCCGCCTGCAACCCTACGACTTCTACACGGCGGACGAGGTCTTTTTCACCAGCACACCCTACTGCATGATGCCCGCGACCCGGTTCAATGGTTTGCCCGTGGCCGACGGTCGCGTCGGTCCCATCACCAGGCAATTGCTGGCGGCGTGGAGTTCCCGAGTCGGCATGGACATCATCGCTCAGGCACAGCGTCAACTGGGATCATGACACTTTGGAATACAGACAAGCAGCAACGTCCCCCTATTTGCAGAATTCGCATTGGCCTTTACTCCGAAGGAGTTTCGTCCCATAGCCCAGGGTTGCGAGCGAAGCGAGCTACCCTGGGTGAACGGTGAGACGACCGATGTACCCCATCGGGGTTCCGTCATCGGCGTTGTTCGAGGGACGCAACCCTTACAGGGTAGAGGGCCCATGCGCTCACTCGCCCAGGGTAGCCCGCCTGTGCGGGCAACCCTGGGCTATGGGACGAAACTCCTTCGGAGTAAAGACAGTTTCTTGTCAGGATCAAACTGGATACGACCGACTTTGTGGCCTGACGAAGTGCCAAAGAATGAATGACACCATGAGCGAACCAACGATCCAGAAACTGTTTGATTTGACGGGCCGCGTCGCGCTGATCACTGGCGGCTCCGGATTCCTGGGGCGGTCGTTGTCCCGGGCACTCGCCGAAGCGGGCGCGACCGTTGTTGTCGCGAGTCGGGATCAAAGCCGCGCCCAAAACGTGGTCGATCAGTTGCCCTCGCCCGACGGCGCGAAGCACCACGCCGTCATCCTCGATCAGATGGAGGAAGCGTCTCTGAATGAGGGCTTTGATGCGGCGGTCGCGGCGGCGGGGCAGGTGGACCTCCTGATCAACAATGGTCAGCAGGGGCATGCGCTCGATCTGACCAACGTGACGGCCGAGGCCTTCAACAAGGATCTGCAGAACGCGACCGGTTACTTCCTGCTGGCTCGCCGCCTGCGAGATCACGTGGTCGGTCGAGACGCGCCGGGATCGATCGTGATGATCGGGTCGATGTACGGCGTGGTCGGTTCGTACCCGGACGCCTACGACGGCGTCTGTGCCGCCAGCCCGGTGCAGTATCACACGCTCAAGGGAGGCATCGTCCACATGACGCGACATCTGGCCGTCTACTGGGCGAAGGACAACGTGCGAGTCAACTGCCTCAGCCCCGGTCCCTTTCCGTCGGAGAAGGCACCGCCGCAGATGGTGGAGCGTCTCCAGCAAAAAAGTCCGATGGGCCGCATGGGAGTGCCACACGAATTGAAGGGACCGCTCCTGATGCTGGTCAGCGACGCGGGGAGTTACGTCACCGGCCAGAATCTGCTCGTCGATGGAGGCTGGACCGCGTGGTGAGTCCGGTCCGTATCAACCAAGGAATTCGAGATGAATGCGTCTGTTCGAGTCTCGCTGACGATTGTCGCTTTACTGTTGTTGCCGGCGCTGTCCGGCCGTGCCGAAGATTCCAAGCGGATCCCGCTGGAGACCGCAACGCGCGAGCAATGCCTGCAAATTCTTCGTGGCGGTCTACACGGTGAGGACTTCTGGCCGGCCATGCATGCGGCGGAAGGCCTGACGCTGGGAGGTCACGGCAAGGAGGTGATCGAGTTCCTGACTCCCAAGGTGAAGACCGAATCCGACGATCAACATCGCTGCGGTCTCGCGCGGGAGATCGCTCGGGCCGGTGATCGTTCGACCATTCGAGTGATGCAGGAGATTCTCGCGGGAGATGTCAAGTTTGGACACGTCCATGCCGCCGAGAGTCTCTTCAAAGTGTTCGAGATTGGCGACGGCCCAGCCATGCGGCGCGCGTTCTCCCAGACCGACAATCTGAAGTTGAAGCTGATGGCCGCCGGTGCGTTGGCTCGGCGAGGCGATGCTCCCGCGATGCAAACTCTGCGGGAACTGTTGGGGACCGACGACCCGACGGATCGAGGCATCGCCGCATGGGTGCTCGGTCAGATTGGAGACCGCAGCGACATCGAGCGACTGAAGAAGCAGATGGCCCGCTGCCCGGATGCCACAACGCGGGCGAACTTTGAACACGCGCTGGCCATCATCGGTGATGAGGCCGGACTCAAGGCGCTCGAACGAAATCTGACCAGTGACGACAGTGCCATCCGCACCTACGCCGCCACGTTCGCGGGAGATGCTCACGCCGTCAGCACGGCCCCGCGTTTGAAGGCGATGCTGGAAGACCCGTTCCCCGATGCTCGCATCCGCGCCGCGCAGTCTCTACTCATACTCGCCGGGCCAGACATTGTCCCGTTTGAAGCGAAGGCCGAAGCGGTCTTCAAGGAACTCAACCCGAAGTCCTGCTGGTTTCATCCGCGCGTCACCGCATTGCCCGGTCACGGTAAGGAAGGCCACCCGGCGGTCGTCATGACGATTCAGAAGCACCTCGGGGTGAGCGACCATTACTCGGGACTGTACTTTCTGCGAACCAACGACCTCGGCCGGACATGGACCGGCCCGACCGAGATCCCCGAACTGGCCTCGCAACCGGGGGAGAACAACGAAACGATCGCCGTCTGCGATGTCACTCCCGGCTGGCTCCCCCACAGCGGCAAGCTGCTGGCCATCGGGATCAAGCTGCGCTACAGCCCGCAGGGAAAGCAGCTTCTCGACAAACCCCGCTCGCACGAGTGCGCCTACGCCACCTACGACCCTGCGACCGACAAGTGGACTTCGTGGAAGATGCTCGCGATGCCCGAGTCCGATCGCAAATTCTTCCTCAACTCGCCGGGCTGCGTGCAATGGCTGGAGCAGGCGGATGGAACGTTGTTGATCCCAACCTACTTCCAGGGTCCGGCCGGCGGCGACTACACCGCGACGGTCCTGCACTGCGCGTTCGACGGACGGGAACTGAAGTACCTCCGTCACGGCGACGAACTGACGACGCCGGGTGGACGAGGCTTCTACGAACCGTCCCTGACGCGCTTTCAGAATCGGTACTTCCTCACGCTGCGACACGACACCGCCGCCTTTGTGACGACGAGCCACGACGGCCTGCACTTCCAACCGGTCCAGAAATGGACGTTCGACAACGGAGACGATCTGGGAAGTTACAACACCCAGTCGCACTGGCTCGTTCACAGCAGCGGCCTGTTCCTGACCTACACCCGGCGCGGAGCCAACAACGACCACATCGCGAGGCACCGCGCCCCGATCTTCGTCGCCCAAGTCGATCCGGACAAACTCCAAGTCCTCCGCCGAACCGAGCAGCCGTTGCTGCCCGAACGAGGCGTGATGCTCGGCAACTTCGGTGCGGCGGCGATCACGCCCGGCGAATCGTGGGTCACCGACTCCGAGTACCTCATCAGCGCCCAGCCCCACCCCAAAGGTGCCGACGGCACAACGTGGCTGGGCCGGGTGAAGTGGTCGTTGCCCAATCAACTGGTGAAGTGAGAAAGCAGCGTGAAAATGTTCCATGAATCGAAGCCCGACGCGCGAGCAACGGTGTTCTCAATGTTGCTCCTTCGCTTGCGCTTTTTGGGATTTCAGCCCCAAAGGGGCGACGTTATGCCAGCCCAGGGCAACGCCCTGGGTGGGCGGTGATCGTGAATCTCAAGCCCTGAAAGGGCGACACTATTCTTCCGAGCATGTTAGGGCCGCCCCTTCAGGGCTTCGAATTCTGTAACTCTCGGAACCCGGGGCGGCGCTCCCGTTGGTCGCTTGCCCCGGGCTGGCATAGGGCTGCCCCGTTGGGGCGGAAATCCAAACCTCACTCGATGCAGAGACTGTCCCGTGAATCATCAGTTCCACGTCGTTTGGATCGCCCTCGGGTTCGTTCTCTGTGAATGGAGTGGCTCGCGCATCCAAGCTCAGGAGAAAGTGAAAGCGGGCTTCCGCGTGCAGGAGTTCCTCGGTCACTCTTGGCGGGATGAGCGAGTTCAATTCCCTCTGACCGCCGGGCAACTCCAATCCGCGCGAAACGGCCGAGCGCTCGTCAGACCGGATGGGGCCTCGGAACCGTATCAACTCACGCGAGGCGACTCCGCCGCGCAGGCCCACATTGAATTCGTGGTGAGCCTGCGTCCCTTCGAGGTTCGCGAGTACCGCTTCGCGAACGAGCCGGCCACGACACAAAGCAACCTCAAGATCGATGAGACTGCTGACCGCATCCGGCTTTCAAACGGTTGGATCGGCATCTCCATCGCCAAGAAACTCAAAGACGGAGCGGGGCCGATTGAAGGGGTGCAACTGGAGTCCGGCCAGTGGATCGGCGGATCGCGGTTGGAGGGCGGCCAGCAGATGACAAGTTACTCGGCGGAAGTGACCGCTCGCGGGCCGGTCTACGCCGACGTGCTATGCCGCGCGACGTTCGGCACGAACCGCACCTGGGAGATGCGACTGCGGCTTCAAGTCCACGAACCGGTCGTGCTGGTCGATGAAACGTGCTCGTTGCAGGATGAGTCGACGTTCGTATTGTCGCTGAGCAAAACCTTTTCACCGGACGGAATTTTTTACCGCCATGGCGCGGGGAATGTCGGCACGAACGCCAACGAACGAATCGTCGTGAAAGCGGGCGAGCCGCTGTTCGTCCTTGAACCGTGGCTGCACTGGTGGGAGCGCGAGCGGCAGGGAACGTGGCTCGGTCTCTACAACGACAGCGGGACCGACTTGCTGATGCTCGGTGCGCGGGAACCGGGCGTGTGGGTCGATCCGCAGCCACCGCGCGAGACGCAGTCTCCACCGCGAGTCCCCATCACCTCCGAGAGCGGCGAACTGGTCGCCCGGTTTCCGTTGCGCGGCGGAACTCGCAAATGGATGATCGGCGCCTTCGACAAAGAGTCGTGCGTGTCGATCATGGAAGGGACTGTGGTACAGGGAGCACGCGGGCCGGTAGTGGTGAAGCGTGCGACGCTGCCTCAAAAATTCGTCATCAAGCACGGCGACTTTCCGCTCGACCTCGTGAAGGATTACGTCCTCGACTGGCCCGGCGACGACAACGCCCCCGCGCGGCTGTTTGTCAGTCGGGCAGATATCGAACGCTTCCGCGCCCGCTTCAAGTCCGACCCAGTGCTCCTCGCCAAGTATCGGCAGCGCGACGTGGTGGCCTATGACATGGACGGCCCGGTCTCGTACTACCTCGGCACGGACGACCCCAAACTGGGCCGGCATCTGGCGGATCAGGCGGTTGCCCTGGTCCAGAAGGAGGTAACCTGGCTTCTGACGCAGGAACAGTTGCCGACTTTGGGCGTCGAACCCCATCGTCGCGCGAACGATCTGCTTCCCGCCGTGAACCTGGCGGCGTTGATGCTCGACAGTAAACACACCGCACCGGAATTGAAGCGGCGGCTGCGAGCTCAACTCGCGTTTTTGGGATACACCATCACGCGACCGGACTTCTACTCACCGGCGCGCGGCTATTCGGCCAATCCCAACATGACCTCCACGGTCGCCGCCTTCCAGGTGCTGATCGCCGGTGCGATCCCGTCACACCCGATGTCGGCCGAATGGATCAAGGGGGGCCTGAATGAACTGCGACGCGAACTCGATCAATGGTCCGATGAGAACGGCGGCTGGCTGGAAGCTCCCCACTACGCGATGGTCGCCTACGACTATCTGGTCGCGTGCTTTCTGGCCGCCCATCACGCGGGACTGAGCGAAGACCTCTACGATCCCAAGATGAAGCGCGTGATGGATTGGTTTGGAAAAATCTCGACCCCGCCCAACTCGCGCGTCGCGGGACGCCGGCACCTGCCGCCGATCGGCAACACCGACATGTATGAGCCGACCAGCGAGTTCGGTCTGATGGCCTATCTGTGGCGCGACAAAGACCCCGAATTCGCGGCCCGCATGCAATGGATGTATCGCCAGCAAGGCTCGTTCTCAGCACCCGGTATCGGCGGTTTCAATCCCTCACTGGCCGGCTTTCGCACGGTGTTGCTCGACCCGACGATCCCCGAGCAGGCCCCGAACTGGAAGAGCGAGCTGTTCCCTCAGACCGGCGTCATCCTGCGACACGGCTTCCCGACGAACCGCGAGACACAGTTGCATCTGATCGCAGGCCGCAATCACGACCACTACGACGACGACTCCGGCAGCATCACGCTCTGGGGTAAGGGTCGTCTGCTGGCGAACGACTTCGGCTATTCGGGCATCCCCTCCGCCGACGATCACAACCTGGTCGTCTCAAAGCTGCCGAAACCCGGCGTCATGCAGGTGCAGGAGTTCGCGACGACGGACAATCTCGACACCGTGACCGGCACGCGCGGCGGCTGGACCCGACAGATCGCCTTCGTCAAAGACCGCGATCCGCTCGGCGCAAACTATTTTGTCATGTGCGACAGCCTGAATGAATCCACATCCGCGAAGTGGCAACTCTGGCTGACCGCCGATCGCGTCACGCCCGGCCCACACGACGCGCGGGCCGAGGGTTCCGAAGACGTCGACCTGGACGTGTTCTTCGCCACCCCGCAACAGCTTCAATTCACGACCGAGACCAAGTCGCGAACCTGTCCCGGCCTGCTGCCCAATGGCAACGTGTCGAGCCAGTTCACAACGACTCAGACGGGCCTGATCGCGACCGCAAACACCGAGCGATTTCTGGTCGTCCTATCCCCGCGTCTCAAGACCGAGACGCCGCCCATGATCACGCCCCTGTCCGACGGCAAAGCGGTCAAAATCCGCAGCGGCGAGCGAACCGACTACGTCTTCCTGAGCCCCACCCCATTCTCATTCACCCAGGACGACATCACATTCGAGGGCACCGTCGGAACAATCCAACTCGAACCCAACCGTACACGCCTCTCGTTGGGCAGCGCCGGTCGCATCACCGCCAAAGGCCACGAACTGTCAGGCAAACAGGCCACATCACAGGAATGGAGTCGATCGCCGTGATTCGAGGATCGATCGCTAAAATGTGGCCGGCTGTGTGAGACAGTTCCAACAGCCAGTGCCGAAGAGGAGACCTGCGATCGATCGCCCGTGCTGGGTCAGGTACCCCCCGATAGCATCTTCTGATCGATTTGGGTTTGCTCCCGACGATCACCGAGTTTACAGTAACGCGCACATCACGATCTTGGAGGCGTCGGAGCCATCGTGAGGGGATACGAAGGCAAAACCGCGACGTGATTGCATTCGCCGTTTAAGGAGGCTAGCCGCATCTGACCATACGGAAGTGGATAATCAAAGTATTTGAGGATTCACTGGACTATGGTTGGCCATCTTTTCATTTCATACTCCCACAAAAATCGCGACTATGTGGAATGCCTCGCCCGCGCGCTGACAGATGTTGGCCGTGAGGTTTGGTTTGATTCTCGCCTTACTGCCGGGAGATCGTGGACAAAAGAGGTTGAAGAACACATCCGCACTGCATGCGCGGTGGTGTTGGTTGCGACTCCGGACAGCGTCGGTTCGGACTTCGTCGAGAAGGAACTCCATTGCGCCCTCGAATTCAGCAAGCCCATAGTTCCCGTCCTCTTGGATAAATGTCGGCTTCCATTCCTTATCAAGGGTGTGCATTACATCGCGGCCCAAGGAAACGAGATTCCCGTGCGCGCGATCCTCGACGCGCTGGCCGAACATGAACGGCTCGCCGCGAACAGCCCGGCAGCGGGACCGGAGGGAAGCGTACCTGCTGGCCCACCGCGCCCGTCAGTACCGTCCAACGCCGTTCCGGTCAACGATGCGTTGGGTTGGCTGGCCGAAAAACTGCGAGAGGGGAAGTTGGCACTGCTCGTCGGCCCGGTAGCCTCAGCGTCCGCTGGCTTGCCGCTGCGCGACCGTCTTGTCGGTCGTTTGCGAAAGGAATTGCGGCGTGAAGACCCAGATTTCGACGACTTGGCAGAGCTGGCAAGTTGGTTCGTCGATACACAACAACTGGAAAACGCTGACCAAACGTCACCGCGCCGGATATTGTTGCAAATGATCGTGGAACTGCACCAAGAATGCAGGCGCGAACGACAACACGATGATTTCGGACAGATTTACCCCCCGTTGGCCCGACTGCCTGTCCGCAATATCTACAACGCGAACTGGGACGCGTTGCTCGAAACGTACTTGCTGGAATCGGGACCATCAGCGGAGCCAATTCAGGTCTTTGACAATCTTCGCCCTTTGCCGCCGCCCGCCGCCGCTCCTGAGCGTCATCTCGTCTACATGCATGGCAGGCTGATCGCTCCCGACAGTTTGATGGTCGCTTCTTACGACTTCGCGGCTTACGAACCCGACAAGCCACAACACATCGTTCGCCGTCTGCAACAGGAGTTTGACGCGGGGACAGTACTCTTGTGCGTTGGATTCAGTTACGCGGACCTTGGTCGGGTGGCCGAGTACCTTTCCCGAGCCCGCGCAGGACGGTCCACACCTGCTCCGGTGTATGCTGTCTTTTCTCAATTGTCTCCTTTGGTCGCCGGGGAGCTTTACAAACGGCATCGCATTTGTCCGATCGTACTCGGCGGTGTTCCGGAACGGGGAGCAACCCTACTAGCGCAGTTCCTTGGCATATTGAATGAGCACCAGCCTGGCGAAACCATTTCTTTCATCGCGCCTGACGAGACGGGCATCATCCGAACCACGAAGGGCCAGGCTGCTGTTGATCGTCGCATGAAGGGAGCGAATGTTCGTCTCAACGCGGAGGGGTTGAAGTCGGCGCAGCAATGGTTTCTGAATTTTCCTGATGATGGGCTGCCCGTTCCGCCTCCACCGCCCACTGCTGCGGTTGATGCGGTCTTTGTGGACCGCGGAATGGAAGGTGATGGAGAGCAGACCCTTAAACAGTGGGTGAAAGAGCAGCTCAACTCCGGACAAATGGCAGGGATTACTGGGCTGTTGGGGATGGGTGGGGTTGGAAAGACGTACCTCGCTCTGCGGGTCGCCTGGGAAATGTACCGAGAAGGCTGGCCCGTCGTTTGGGTCAGCCTCCAGGAAAAGGAGGCCGGGGAGGCACTCGACGAGGTCGCCAAGGCATACGGCCTTCAATTCGTCGGCCAGCTCAAGGAAGAAGAGAAAGTTCTCGCCCTGCGCTGGCTGTTCGAGTACGCGGCCGATCATCGGACTCTGATTGTGCTCGACAACGCGGAGAGGTTCCCGAACCTCCTGCTTGTACTGCAGGCGCTGTATGGGTTGCCCGTCCTGATCACGTCGCGGACCGAAGAATGCGTCGAAACGGTGACGTACCGTCGCTTGCAGGAGTTGCGTCCGGACGAGTCACTGAGCCTGTGCCGACAGCTCCTCGCGCGCAGCCCTGATGGCAATCATCTGTCGCAAACGGACGAGCAAGACGTCGTCGAACTCTGCCGGCATCTTGGCGGTCATCCCTTGGGGATCAAGCTGGCCATCGCGGGCTTCTTGAAGATGCCGCGGCAAGAGCGCCTCGGTGAGCGGCCTTTCCACCGCGTTCTTAATCAGATCAAGGCCAAAGGTGCCGAGGCATTGCCAGAGTCGGGCGACGTAGACAGCGGCAAGGCAGGCGAAGGCATCCATCGGACGGTCTTTTCGACCTTTGAATGGCTCTTCAAGGATCTTGGCAAAGAGGACAGCGACGACGGGCTTTCGCCACTGTCTACAGTAACGCCCGAAACGATCTTTAATAAGGAGCTTGACGAAACGGACGTCGACGAAACGGACGTCGACGACGGCCTACGTGCTAAGTTGCTGCTGCCATTGATCGCGGTACTTGGGGCTTCGCCTGTGAGCGCGGAAATGTTACAGAGCGCAGTGGCCAACTTCATCGAACGGTTCGTTTCTGCAGAGTCGGAGAGAGGAGAATCTGTCCCCCCCGAAGAAGAAGGTCCACCTCCCCCGCCACTTGGCGTAGCGGCTGCGGATCAGGAAGGCTTCGACACGGAGGATGTACGGGTTTTACAACTCGTGGGCAATTACCGTTTCGGGTCCATTTCGTCCTTGGTGTCCTGTGATGGCATCGTCGTCGCGCCACACCCGAACACTCAATTTGACGAAAGGGTTTTTCTCGCAAAATTGCGTTCCAGCATTTCACTATCCTTGGACAACAAGTTCCGAATTCTTCAGGCCATTCCCAATTTGAGCCAGTTTCAGATCGACGAACTGCAAAACATCTTGGACGAGGAATTCTGGAAATTTTCCTGTTTGCCTCCCAAACACCTTCTGCATCTCAAGAAGCTGGAAGAGATGCATTCAGGAGTGTGGGGACTCATTCGGCTTTCTCTGAGCGAGCGAAGCAAGTGTCGATGGTTCAATGAGTTCCTCGCGCTGAAAGACCCACAAAAACTAAGAGCCGCCTGGAACATTCTGGAGGGAGTGGCGCTGATTGAGACCGAAATCGGCACTGGCTTGGCCCGCATCCATCCCCTCATTCGCGAGTTCGCTTTCACGGAACGCTCTAGAGCGCGTAGCTTGATAGTGCCCGGTGCGGATATTAGCGCATTTACCGTGGATGGTCCTTCGATTGAAGCAATCCTCGCATGTGGTGTGACTGTTCTCGGAGACAATTCGGAAAACGCGCCTTCGCTGCTTGACCTCGTGCCGCGGATCAAGCGGTTCCGCCAGTTAGCTCCAACCGTAAGCGACAAACTGTGGGATTGGTACGACAAAGTCTATTGGGAAAAAGACCAATGGATTCTCGCCCGGCGCCTGCTTGAAGCCGGTGTCGAACTCGGCCGCTCGGTCGGCGGCATCGAAAAGTTTGGTCGATTCCTCGCCAAACTCGGCGAGTTACTCGACCGAATGGAGTTTGCCGAAGGACTCGCCCTGATGCGCGAATCGCTCCCGCTTCTCAATGACCGAAAGGATAGGAAGGCCTTTCGGGCTGGCCGATGGGCTTCTGCATTCGTCCACAAGAATGAAGCCGAGGCTGATGCCCTCCCGCATGTCCGCAACATCCTCACAGAATTCCGGAGCATATTAAGCGACAACGCGGTGCGGGATTATGTTCAATTTATCAGCCTTGTCGAAGGACATCTTTCCTTGCATTTAGAGGAAACGCCTTGTAACTCTCAATTGGACGTGAAACTCGCAGACCAATTGCTCGCCAACCAAATTCTCGAATTGGGTACTTGGGTGGAACGATTCTGCTACGGACAGCAGGACGATGAACAACTGGGAAGAGCCAAAGGACTATTCGCAAAGGCGTTTCAACGCCTCGAGAAGGGAACTATTCTCGAAAGCAAGACCTCCAATGATGTCATTACCCCCGAGCGATCGAGTTCATTCCGTGCGACCTTGCTCGAAGCCGTTGAACATTGTGCTACCACGTGCGAGACGGACCTCGAGAAGGAATTTGGTGAATTGCTGGATATCGCCCAGAAGGCTGGGATTCGCGGCTTCGGCATACAGAGTTCAAAACTCTACTGTCATTGGGTGCGGGCCGTACGTGCCCAGAACTGGTCGGAGGCACTCACCCACGCACTGGAACGTATCAAAGTTGTCCGGGCGAATTCACATCACAAGGCAGATTACTCCTCGCTCGCACCGTGTCTTCATGCAATCGCGACACGGCTCGCTGATTCGCCCACGATGGACAAGCTTTCTGCCATCGAAATGGAACTGCGCCAGATCGAAGAGCATGCCCGTTACTGGGG
>JBBPIS010000052.1:0-45502 GCA_038040225.1 Planctomycetota bacterium | reverse complement strand
GAAACTACTTCAAGCATTGCGGCTACCGCTACACCTGAAATGCAACCGCTCTAGATTGCGAAGAACGGCGTCGAGTTCGATCGATTCGGCGGCACATTTCCGTGACAAAACGGCAATGGACGAACCACAAAGTCACGAAGGCACAAAGAAAAGCAGTCAAACCGACGGCCCGCCGGACTTCTTCGTGTCTTCGTGCCTTTGTGGTTGATCCTCGCCGGGACCATCCACCGCCCCATCCCGCCAGAGAGGCTCGCAACGGGACACGGTCCGGAGAAAGAGTGAAACGCAGAGGACGCCGAGAGCGCAGAGAAATCTCCCTCACAGGCGTCTTCACTCCGGCAGGCACGATCAGAGGAGGGGCCGTCAAACAGCCCGCACACAACTCGTCACTTCGCCGCCGCGAACACGGCCTCGCACGAGAACTGCAGGTCCGGCAGGAGGTGGGTGGTGTGGAGTTCGGGAGGCTTCACGATTTGCTTCTTCCAACGGCCCCCGACTCGGCGGTGGACGAGCATCTCAGCGCGTTCGGCATCGAGGATCCAGTACTCCTGCACGCCGAACTGGAGATATTCGTCGGGCTTCTCGTCGTAGTCGCGGTGTCGCGAGTCGGATGAGACGATTTCGACCGCCAGTTCCGGAACCCAGACGGCCCACGCAGTGCTGTTGTCGGTAGGCGGTGCAGTCTTGTAGACCGCGACATCGGGATGTCGCTCGGACTCGAAATGCTCGATCAACATCTTTGAACTGCCACTGGGGCCGATCAACTGGATGACGCCGGGACGAGTGGCGTCGTAGGCATACAGTTGCCTCAGCACGGCATGTTGCATCGCCAAGTGACTCGGGTTGGGGACTTCGACCACGGTGACGACTCCTCGGCTGAGTTCGTAGCGGAATCCGGCGTCTGCTTCGGCATGATCGAACTCGGCCAGGCTCATTGTCCGGCCGTGGTCGGCCGGGCCGAGGCGGGTGGTTGTCGCAAGCATGTCGTGGTCCTTGGCGGGTCAGTCCGCGATGTGATCTTACCCGGTCATCTCACCGAAACGCGAGAGCCGTTTTTACGTCATCAGCACGCGCGCGTTCAGTTTGTCGGCGAGAGAGCCGACGAGGTCGTTGAGCAGGTCGAGCGAGGCGTTGGCTTCGTCGAGCGTGATCGTCAGCGGAGGGCTGACGCGGAGGACTTTGCCCGCGAGAGCGCCGAGGAGGTGAATGCCGACTCCGTCTCGGCCGAGGTAGCAGGCTTCGACGATCTTGGCGGCGACCTCGCCCGGTGTGAGCGAGCCGACGGCGGCGCATTCGAAGCCGAAGACGAGGCCCTCGCCGCGCACGTGACTGACGAGGCCGGTCAGCTTCAACTGGTCGAGCTTCTTCAGGAAGAGGGGCGTCAGTTGGCGGACGTGCTTCAGGACGTCAGTCGATTCAAACTCATCGAGCGTCGCGAGGACCGCCGCGCACGACAGCGGATTCGCGCTCCACGTGTCGGAGGCTTCGCCGTACTTCATCACGGCGAAGATGTCACCGCGCGAGGCGACCGCCGCGACGGGGACTCCGTTGCCGAGACCCTTCCCCAGCACGACCATGTCCGGCTCGACGCCGTATTCCTCGAAGGCGTACATCGAACCGGTGCGGCCGAAGTTGGCCTGCACTTCGTCGAAGAGGAACAGCAGGTCGTGCTCGCGGCAGAATTGCTGCAGCATCTGGTGATACGCGGCCGTCGGATGAAAGCTGCCGCCGCCGCCGAGATACGGCTCGGTGATGAGGCACGTCAGCTTGCGACCGAACTGCCGCCAGAGGTCGTCCAGTTCGGTGCGATACTTGGCGAGGTCGATCGCGCCGGGCTCGTAACCGGCGTCGATGATCTCGTCCATCGGGAAGCTGACGAACTTCACGCGCGGATCGCGTTCGGAGTCCTTCTCGGAACCGGTGACCGCATTGGCGAGGCCCTTCTTGCCGTGAAAGCCGTAGCGTGTGGCGATGATCATGTCGCGAGTCTTGTCCCGCGCGAGGCACGCCCAGAGCGCCTTCTGAATCGCCTCGGACCCCGACGCCGCCCAGACGATCGTGTCGAGCCGCCCACTTCCCCTTGATCGCTTGATGTTGGCGAGCAGCCGCTGCACCGCCTGCGTCTCGATCTCGGTGATGCCGTTGTACGCGGTCATCGTGATGGCGGGCACGAACTCGTCCGCGCGGGCCTCCGTCCCGAACAGTGCCTCGGGCGACCAGCCCATCGACTTCGCGAAGTGCTGCATCCACCGCTTCGGGTTGTGGCCGAGATTCGCCACCAGCACACCGGACGAATAGTCGAACAGCTTCCGCCCCTCGGGAGTCCAGTGGTACACACCCGCCGACTTGGCAAACACGGCCTGCGACGGCGTGAACGTCCGCAGCGCAAGCGGCTCCCGCTCGGCGACGACCTGACGGACGGCATTGGATTTCGTTTCACCGGCGAATTGGATCGATTGAGTCATGTGGATTGGAACCCATTCTCAAGAGTGGAGTTAGAGTTGATCGAGGTTGATTGGCGGACAAGTCACGTCGAGGACGTGTGCAGCGGGTGCGATGCTTCGTACAGCTTCAGCTCACGCAGATACTGTTGCATCACCCGATGATAGGACTGGCGGGTCTCAGCCATTCGGTCAGCGGGCAGGTCGGTGCGATGTTCCAACTCGGCGAGTCTTTGCTCCAGCCGTGCGAGCTTGATTCGCGTCTGTTCGTATTCGTCGGAGTTCAGCAGTTCGGTCACAGCAACATCTCCACAACACCCTTGTTTCGGCCACGTCGATCGGTCCCGAAGTCTTCGTGAGACCATGCTAACAGGTCAGCTTCATCTGCCGCGACGATGATTTGCAGGAACGGCCAGATGTACTCTTCGTCGGTCGCCGGGGAAGAGCCGCGGGGGTAATCGTTGCCCGGAAGCATGATCACATCCACATCGTTCGGATCTGGCCGAGCCGTCACGAAGCTGCCGTTTATGATGACTCTCTCAACTCCCGCCAGCTTGGCCCAGTTGATGAACTCGATCAACTCGGCGATCTCGACAATCCGCTCCGGCGAACCGTGGCCGAACCGTTCTGCACGCTCGTCAATCGCGCAGGCATGAATTCCGGCGGGCAGGTTTCCGTATACATCGAATGGCGGCAGCATCGCACGACTCACAAAGATCAATCACACTCGTCCAGAGTACAGCACAACCGGCTCCGACTTGCCCGGTCGGTACAGCACCAGCCCGCCGTGCAAGTCGTTGACACGGACGACGCAGTCAGGTTCGCCTGCCGCGTGGCGTTCCAGGATCGCTTCGAGGGCTTGGACCGCCGCGACGGATTGGCGGTCGGCGGCGAGGTCGTTGTACGAGAGAGCCTGAACTTCGGCGAGACGCTTCGATTCGTCGGTTGCTGCCCCCGCGAACTTCACGTAGGCGAGTTCCCTCGCGAAACGTTCGAGGACTTCGATGCCGTAGCCTCGCTGAGACCGTTCGCCCCACGGTTCGAGGAACGTGCCGTTGTAGTGGTTGTTGACGGTGATCTTCCGTTTGAGCGGTGTCTCGCCCTCGACCGTCAGTTCGACGCCCCGTTTGCGCGAGTGGCCGTTCCAGACGCCGTTGTCGAATCGGAACTGAACCTCCTGCTCGACGTAGCCGGGGAAGTTGTCGGGCGTGACCCACGACGTGTGGATGTCGAACGCGGCATCGCGGCCCGAGTCGTACTCGTAGACCATCCGCATCTGAGTGCTGTCCCACGTCGGCCCATCCTTCGGCCCGACCAGCCCGCGCTGGCCCGTCGCGGTGACTGTCTTCAGTCGTCCGCCAAACGTGAAGTCGATCAGCTTGATGTAGTGACAGGCCACGTAGGTACCGGGATTTCGCCCGACGATCCACTCGGCGAACTGGCCGCCCGAAATCGACTTCGGTTCGAGCAGCGAGCAGTATCCCGTGTTGACGTGCTTCAAGACCTGATCGGCCACCAGCGTGCGGAGCTTCTTGTGGTCGGGGTCGAGCAGCTTGTGATAGACCACCTTGGCGAGCAGGTTCTTCCGCCGAGCCAACTCGACCAGTTCATCGAGTTCCTGCAGCTTCAACACCGACGGCTTCTCGATCAGCACGTGAGCGCCCGCTTCGAGAATCTGCCTGGCCGCCTCGAAGTGCCGGTTGTCGGGAGTCGCCACGCAGGCAAAGTCGACTCCCGCCTCGAGCATCTTCGCCACCGAGTCCTCTCCCGCGTGAGAGACGAATGGATGGATGCTGCCTCCCGCCGCGCGTTTGTACACCTCGGCCCGCGATCCCGTGCGAGTCGCCACCGCTACCAGTGGCACGCTGACGTCACCGAACCGCCGGTCGTAAAGCCCCTCGCGGTGAGTCCGTTCAAAAAACGGACGATACGTTTCGTCGAAGATCATCCCCATGCCGACCATGCCAGCGCGAAGGGAGTTGGACGCGGCCACATTACTCATCAGTCGAAACCTCAGGGGAGAAGCCGAGCCAAGATCGCCGACGCGAGCTTGCATCTGCGGCGACACGAGTCAAGAATCGCCGACGCTTCCGCGTAAAGCAAGCCACCCGTTTGACCGACTTCCCGAGTGAGACCCCATGACATCCAAGCCTTCCATCATCCTTTCCGCATTCGCCGATGAGTCCGCGAATTCCAAGACCGCTGCCGAGCAGTTTGCCGCATTGGCCGCGATTGGCCTTCAGTATTACTCGCCCCGGTTTGTCGATGTGATGGGTGCGGGAAAGGTCAAGCATGTCACTGAACTGGATGGCGACGAACTGGCTCGGTTGGCGAAGTTGCAGGCTGACTATGGGATGAAGGTGACGAGCATCGGGGCGCGGCTGGGGAAGGTGAAGTTGCTCGATGTCGACGATGGATCGCACAACAGGTTTGTCCCGGATGCGGCGTACCATGCGGGAGACGTGGCGGCGACGATTCGTGCGGCGCAGGCTCTGGGGGCGAAGCTGATTCGCGGGTTCTCGTTCTATCATCCGAAGGGGGAAGACCCGGCGAAGTACGTGCAGCAGGCGGCCGACCGGTTGGGGCCGATCGTCGATCTGTGCGGTCAGGCGGGGCTGGTCTACGGATTGGAAGTCGAAGCGAATCTCGTCGGGCAGAATGGACGGATGCTCGCCGCGCTGGCGAAGGCGATCGGACGGTCGAACCTCGTCTGCATCTTCGATGGCGGCAACATCTCGTCGCAGAACCTTTCGCCGCTGGAGTGCCTGGCCGAGTACCGCGCGATGCGCGACTCATTCGGCTGGATGCACATCAAGGACTATCGCGTCGATCCGGGCCTCGTCTGGACCGGCGTGGTTAATGAGGAGATGCTCAAGAACTTCGTCCCGTGCGATGTCGGCGATTCGGGTCACGAACTGATCCTGCGGGATTTGAAAGAACATCTTCCCGCGATCGAGGCCAAGATGAAGAAGCTCGGTGCGCCGGGAGTCTTTCTGGAACTCGAACCGCATCTGAAGGGGGGCGGCCAGTTCGGCGGCTTCAGCGGCCCGGACGGAATGGGTGTCGCGGTGAGAGCGCTCTGCCGACTGCTCGATTACGTCGAGATCGGCTACAAACTGCGCGACTTCGACGACATCAAAGCGGCTCGCGGGTTCTGAGCGATTCAATACGAAGAGTCAACCACGGAATGCACGGAAAAACACGGAAAGAAGAATGAGGTCAGATGATGAGTCCGCAACGTTCGTCGGTTCGGTTGTGTTGCGTCTTTTGTGCGCTGATCAGTGGGTTGCTGTGGCTGCTCATGTCGGGAGGCGTCTTCACGGCGGAGGCGGTTGCTCAAGAGAAGAGCGACGCAACGAAGGCTGACACCCGCAAGTCATCCACTGCCGAGAAGCCCGATGTCACGAAGACCGAGGACGGGCGGTACGAGTTCCGCAAGGAGCACGATCCGAACGGACTCGGCAAGTTTTACATGGGGCGTGAGATCGCGCTGGTCATGACGTTTCATGCTGCTCCGTGGCTGGAGCGATCCGAGCGGGAAGAGGAAGAGCGGCTGAGCGTGCTCGTCTCGCACCTGGGTCTCAAACCGGGAATGGTCGTGGCGGATGTCGGTGCCGGGTCGGGAGTCATCACGCTGATGATGGCTCACGAGGTCGGCGAGAAGGGGAAGGTGCTGGCCATCGACATCCAGCAGGAGATGCTCGATCTGCTCGGCGACAAGATCATGAACAACAAGATCAAGAACGTCGAACTGGTCCTCGGGACGGAGAAGTCACCGAAGCTGAAGGAGTCTTCCATCGATCTGGCCCTGATGGTCGACGTCTATCACGAGTTCGAGTACCCCTACGAAATGACGCTCGAACTGGCGAAGGCTCTCAAGCCGGGCGGCCGGATCGCGTTCGTCGAGTACCGGCGCGAAGACCCCCAGGTGCCAATCAAGCTCGTCCACAAGATGACCGAGGCGCAGGTGAAGAAGGAGATCGCGCTGCCCGAGTTCGGCCTGAAGTGGAAGGAGACGATCGACAAGCTGCCGCGGCAGCACATCGTGGTGTTCGAGCGGCCGGTGAAGAAGCCATAGCACATGCTGCCAGCTTGTGCGATTCGTGTCTCCATCGCACGTTCAACAACTTTGGTGGTGCTGATGGGTTGAATGAAAAGCCCCCTCATCCTAACCCTCTCCCCCCGAAGACGGGGGCGAGGGGACAAGGCAATCCGCCTGTCTGCCCACTGCCCAAAGAAAAACTATCGCCGTCGCCGGTCCGAGGGGGTGGACTGACGACGGCGATCGCAAACGGCCGTTCCCACGGCATTGAGCCGGCCCGTGCAGACCGAAGTCGAATCGCGGGTGCTCGTCCTCGCTGCACGGTTGAATGAAACGACTGGACCGCACGGATGACTTCGTGGTGAGTTGATCCGTGGTGCTTTGTCGTGCGGGGTCGCCCCATTCACCGCGGTCGCGATACCCTGTTGAAAATCAAGGCTCGACCGTCGGTCCGGCCATCTGCGGCCATCTCAGCCCCGCACCAGGCGGTTCGATCCGGCCCCTGTGTTATCGGGTGAGACCGCAGTTCAGTCCAGCGGTTCTGTCCGATGTCTCGACGCGCAGTTTTTGCCCGTCGAGCCTGCGAATCATGGCAAGCCGGTTGCGTTGAGTTTCCGATGCGGGATGAAATTGGACGCGATTGCTGCGAGGATCGTGTTCATGACAGAAAACGACCCACCGCCGCCCGACGAACGACCCGAAGCCGACGGCATTTCCGGCAGTCGCGGCGAATTTCTGCGCATGGCCACGGTGTTTCAAGGAGGCCTGACGTTGCTCGCGCTGGGACTGGCCTGGCTGGCCGGAATCAATCTCGGCGATCAACTTCACTTCACGGGGACGGCCGTGGCGTGGGGAGTTGGCGCGACCGTGCCGATGTTGGCGCTGTTCGCGATCACATACCTCTTTCCCGTTGGACCGCTCGGAACGATCAAGGGCTTTCTGCAGGAAGTGCTCGGCCCGCCGCTGGCCCTGTGCCGCTGGTACGACCTCGTCTTCGTGGCCCTGCTCGCCGGATGTTCGGAAGAGTTGCTGTTTCGCGGCGTGCTGCAATCGTGGATGGGGCGCTGGGGCGCGCTGGCGGGCCTGCTCGCCAGCAACGTGATCTTCGGACTGGCTCATGCCATCACGCCGACGTATGCGGTCCTGGCCGGCCTGCTCGGAATCTACCTCGGCATCGTGTTCATGATCACCGGCGAAGCCAATCTCGTCCCGGCAATCCTCTGCCACGCCCTTTACGACCTGGTGGCGTTCTTTGTCGTTCGGAGCGCGGCTCGTCGGCGGATGTAGGGGAGCGACTTTGTGTGGCACGCCCTGAGTCCTCGAAGGGCGTGGGATTCAAACCTCAAATCTCAAGAACCAAAAACCAAACGAATCTCAATGACGGAAATCTCAAATCCCAAACCGCAGCGCGCGGGCTTCTTGTTTTGAGATTTGCCTTGTTGAAGTTTGGAATTCGTTTGGTGTTTGGTCATTGAAGTTTGAGATTTCCCGATTCCACGCCCTTCGAGGACTCAGGGCGTGCCACACTTGGTATTCGATCAGGCGACCTGGCTGATCCCCGGCATGCGCAGGATGTCGGGAGCCTCGTCCTCTTCGAGCGGCGATTCCTCGGGGACATCGTTCTGCCGCAAATCCTCCGATGAACTGCGATGCCGGCTGATCCAGGCCAGATAGGCGGGCAGCGTCACCAGCGACATCAGCACGCAACTCGCCACGCCGATTGTCAGCACGATCCCCAGGCTGTGCAGTCCACGATGCGCCGAGATCATCATGCTGCCGAAGCCGACCATGCTGGTGCTTTGAGTCAGCGTGATGGCATTCACCATGCTGGGTGACGCGCTGTAGACCTCGTTCGGTTTGGAGTGGTAGTCGTGCAGAATGTGGACTCCGTTGTCGACGCCGATGCCGATGATCAGCGGCAGAATGATCAGGTTCGCCGGGTTCAGCGGGATCTCGAAAATCGTCAACAGCCCGAACATCAGCAGCATCCCCACCGACGGAGGAATGATCGCCAGCAGCGTGTCCCACACCCCCGACCGGTCCCAATACAGGGCGAGCACGAACGTCATCGCGAGCGACACGAGCAGCAGCGGCAGCACGGGGACTTCGATCTGGCGGGCCATGCACGAAACGACCGCCACCGCGACCATCACCAACGGCGGCAGGAAGGTCCGGAACAGCATGTCCTTCCGCAGGAAGTCGATCAGCAACACGACCAGAATCACGACCAGCGAATAGACCGCGCAGACCTCATAGCTCTGCTTGATCTGCAACGCCGCCTCGAAGTTTTGCAGCGGAGTCCCCGTCACTTCGGGATCAACGGTCCGCAGTTCCGTCACAAATCGCTCCAGCGGAGCCATGTCCCAGATCTGGTCCTTGGGAAAGACCTGCAGCAGCCACTTCCCGTGCGGACTGACGTAGCGGGAGAGCAACTCCTGCGGCAGGTCGTCCGGCGTGACCGGCTCGGGATCCGATGCGGCGGCCAGCGCCTGGAACTGAGCCAGCAGCGAGTAACTCAACCGATACTGGAACTCGCCCAACATGGTCATCTGTTCCTGAATATTCATCCCGTCCAGGATGTCGAGGAACCGATCGATTCGGGCATCGACCTGCTTCGCCGTCGGATCGGTCCGCGTGAGCAGGTAGCGATGGAGTTCCTCGAGTTGCCGACCGACCTGCGCGGGCATGGCGGGAGACGGCGCGGGCAGCTCCCCGGGCAGGCGGGCCAGCAGCGCATGGAATCCCTGCACGAACAACCTGGTTTCCGAAGACTGAAACGTGGGAAGGCGTGACGCGAGTTCTTCCACATGATGCACCGAAGGCAGCGCTTCAAACTGAGCCTTCATCCGCCGGGCTTCCTCCGCCGAATCGGCCAGCGAAATCGCATACAGCAGCGAGTTGCTGGACGATTCAAAGATCCGCTTCTGGGCCTCGACGGACTCCAGCCCCTCGGCCTGCAGGTGCAACAAATTGTGATCGTATTGCAGCAGCGGTTGAGGAACGCCCTTCGACCAGTCGCACGCCTGCCAGCCAATGCCGGCCAAAAACAGCACCGACAGGGCGAGAACCACTCCCGGATAATGTCGCGTGGCATGGCGCAGCCACTTCCCCTGGAACGGGACCGGCAGGGCCTGCTCGCGGCTGTTGCGATCCGCCAGCGCAATCATGGCCGGCAGGCAGGTGAATGTCGCCAGCGTACAAAGCAGGATGCCGCCGCCAGCAATCAACCCCAGTTCGGCCACGCCGAGGAAGCTGGTGAACGACGCGCAAAAGAACGCCAGCGCCGTCGTGACCGAGCCGGTGACGATGCCGGGGCCGAGTGTCTGCGCCGTCTCGACCAGCGCGGGCCGCAGTGCCCGCCCGTGATGTCGCAGATCGAGATACCGCGACAGAATGTGGATCGCGAAGTCATTGCCCAGGCCGATGACGATCGACGCGAAGGAGACCGACAGAATGTTGAGATGGCCGACGATGAGCGTGGTCAGGCCGAACGACCACGCCATCCCCACGGTCAGCATCAGCATCCCCAGCGCCGGGTGCAGGAACCCGCGGAACCCGACAAAGAAGATCAGCGCCACACCCACGAATGCGATCAGCGACGCCTGAGTGCTGTCCGTCTGCGACCGACGCATCTCATCGTTCTCGAGGACGGGGATGCCGGTCAGCAGGACCCGGGCCTGCGGCATCTCCGCCTCCGTTTCCGCAATCAGGCTCCGCAGCTTGTCGATCGCCTGCGAGGCCCCTTCAAACCCGTCGCCCTTCTGCGCGGGAGCCGTCATCAGGAAGCCCATCGTCCCCGCTTCGTTCAGCAGGTAGACGGTCTGATTCGCCTGATCGCTCAGCTTGGGATCGACCGACAGAATGTCGGGCCACGGATTGATGAAGTCGTCGCGGTCCTCGGCGAACCTCGTCAGCGATTCGACCAGTCGGTCGGTGTGCTGCCACAGCCGCGGTGAGGCCGACGGCCCGGCCGCCTGCAACTGTCGCTGCAACCGTGTGGCCATCCCGTCGAGTCGCACCAGATCCCAGCGACCGTCGAGGATCGGACGATACTCCTCCAGTCGATCCAAGCCTTCCACCAACGACCCGGGCGGGAGGTACTGCAACCCCTTCTGACGCAGCGTCCCCGGCTCAACCTTGTACAGGATGCTGCCGAACAACTGCGGGTGCTTCGCCAGCTTGGACCCGAGCGCATCGAGCGTCTGCTTGATCGTTTCCGGTTCGTCCGCTTCGATGGCCACCACCATGTCGGACGATTCGCCGAAGCTCTCGGTGTAACGCAACCAGCGCTGGTGGAACGCCATCTTCGGATCGATCAAGTCCGACCGGTCCGTCTTGAACCGCAAGTACATCGAGGAATAGATGAGACACGCCACCGCCGACAGGATGACCAGCAGCAAAGTGATCTTCGGGCGCATCACGCAGGCATCGGTGATCGCCCCCAAGGATTGGGCCATCAGCGAGATCGACGAATCGTCAGACTTCGGCTCGGACATTCGACCGGTTAGCTCCACTACTGTAGTCCCGCCGCTCCGCCGGCGGGACGTGCTGCAACGAGCCGCCCCGCTGGGCTGTACGCCACTTCCTCAATCGTCCCGTCGGCGGAGCGACGGGACTACAGTTTGAGGTTGGTCTTCCTTGGAGTTTGAGATTCGTTTGGTGTTTGGTTCTGGGGATTTGATGGCAATGTTACGGAAGCCGGAGGCCACCGGAAACTCAACCCGACCGTCACGGTCGCAGTCTCATCGGCCATTTCACCGTCGCTCAACAGGCGAACCCAAGTTCTAAGAAAATCGTCAGCTTGCCGCGAGTCCAAGCCGGACACTCGGACAACCCGGTCGCTTCAGCTTGCCGCAGTGATTGGCTCGGCACTGTGTGTCGGCAAACCCTGCCGAATCCAACCGCCGCCAAGGACTCGCTCCCCGTCGTACAGGACCAGCGCCTGACCGGGAGCGACTCCAAACTGAGGCTGCTCGAATCGCACGGTGACTTCATCGCCTCGGACCTCGACTCGCGCGGGGGCGGCCGTGTGCAGATAGCGGATCTGCGCGAGGCACTCGAACGATGAGGGGACATCATCGGCGAGCCAGCTCACGCCGTCGGCGACCAGCGTCGTGCAAGCCAGATCGTCGTGTGTCCCCAGCACGACGCGGCGCGATTCCGGTTCGATGCGGATCACGAACCGAGGCTCGCCAAACGTGATGCCCAGTCCGCGTCGCTGACCGATCGTGAACTGATCGAACCCCGAGTGCTGGCCCAGCACTCGACCGCTCGGATCGACGAAGTCGCCCGACAAATCGGGGCGGCCTCGATACCGGTCGAGAAACCCCACGTAGTCGTTGTCGGGAATGAAGCAGATCTCCTGGCTGTCGGGTTTCGTCGCGACGCGCAGCCCCGCTTCGCCCGCCAGTTCGCGAATCTCCGGCTTGAGGAAGCCACCCACCGGGAAGAGGATTCGATCGAGGATCCCCTTGTTGATCCCGGCCAGCACGTAGGACTGGTCCTTCGATGGATCGCGGCCTCGCACCAGCGCCGGCTTGCCGTCGAACTCTTGAATCCGCGCATAGTGCCCCGTCGCAATGTGGTCCGCGCCAACACTGACCGCGAAGTCCCACAGCTTGCCAAACTTCAGCCAGTTGTTGCACATCACGCACGGATTCGGAGTCCGCCCCGCCAGATATTCATCGACGAAGTAATCCTTGATCCGCCCAAAGGCATCCGCAAAGTTGAGGGCATGAAACGGGATGTCGAGCACATCGGCCACCCGCCGCGCATCGGCCGCATCCGATGCCGAGCAGCAGCCCTGCTTGTGAGGCTTCACGCCGATGATGGGGAGGAGAGGCGAGTGCGGAGCACGGAGTGCGGAGTGCGGAGTGGAAGAGGGTTGAGTTTCGAGTGCTGTGTACTGAGTGACAGAGGAAGACCGCGCAACGTTCCCACCGCCATCTTCTTCACTCCGCACTCCGCGCTCCGCACTCCGCACTTCCACCCGACAAGCCGTCTCCTTCTCGGTCTCGCCCGAGCGCATGAACAGCCCGATCACCTCATAGCCCTGCCGCTGCAGCAGCACCGCCGAAGCCGAGCTGTCTACTCCACCACTCATCGCCAGCACAACACGCTTGGACATCGAACTCACTCTGAAAATCAAACTCGTAGGATGGGCACTCCTGCCCGTCCTGCTTGAACGAAGAAAAAGCGGACGGGCAGGAGTGCCCATCCTACGGCTCACTTCCCAACTGGAGCCACCACCGCCTTCGTTGGTTCGGTCAGCAGTTTGCCGATCTGGTCTCGCAGGGCATACGCCGCGACGAAGGTGATCGAGACGAAGGCGATCCACAAACAAATGTCCAACACCAGCGACGGCGTAAGGCGGCGGTCGAGTTTCCGGTAACGGAAGTAGATCGTCGCGGCCGTGATCATCGGCAGAGTCAGCGCCTGGCCGAAGCCGCCGACGACCACCATCCACTTCGGTTCCTTGAACGCCAGGAACAAACCGAGGGCAACCACCGGGATCGAGATCGCGATGCGATGGATCACGCGGGCGCGGTCGGCCGGTTCGCGATACGTCACGAATTTGGCGAGGCTCAAAAAGTCGGCAATCAGGCGACCGTTGCCGGCACTCGACAGGTACAGCGTCTTGAACAGCACCGCCGCCGCGCCGATCAGGAACACCAACTGAGTCCACCCGCCGAACGAGTCGATGAACATCCGCGACAGCGTTTCGATCATGTCCTTCTTCTCGGGCGAGAGGCCCTGCGGGTGCAGCACCGCGGCTCCCATGAAGTAGAAGGCCACCGTCGAGACCGTGAACACGATCATGCTGACCCACGCATCGAGGTGCATCACGCGAACCCAACCCCGGGCGCGTCTGGCCCACGCCTCGCTCTCGTCGCGCTTCCCCGCATACCGCGCATAGCCCTTCTCCAAGCACCAGTACGGGTAATAGAAGAGTTCCGCCGCGCCGACGCCCGTGATGCCGAAGACGCCAAACGCCACCGCGATCCCTTCGGCGGGGACACCAAACAGCAGCCCCTGCCCGACGTCGGACCACGGGATCGGAAACGTCGTGAAGGGGAGCGCAAGCGCCGCGGACACCGTGAGCAACGTGATACCCACAACCAGCGTCGTCGTGATGATCTCGATCCTCCGATAGCCACCTTGCCAAAGGAGACCGATCGCGGCGAGACACGTGAAGACCGCCCAGGGGTATTCGGGTCGCTCGCGAATCGCCGCCGCCAGACTCGGCAGGACGCTGTTCAATCCGTCGGCGAGACCCGCCGACACCGCAGGGAACGTCAGGTTGAGCGCCTGCCCCACCGTCCCCGTCATCGCGCCGAGTTGGAACATCGTCGAGAGCATCATCAACAGCCACCACCACGCCAGCCAGTGGGCTCCCACCCTCAAACCCGGAAGTTCGTCGATGGCCCCCAGAGTCGGTTTGCCCGATGAGATTGCATAACGGCCGAGTTCCGTCTGCACAAAAACTTTAACGACGCAACTGAACAGAATCAGCCACAAGAACAGAAAGCCGTGCTTCGCCCCGAGTGACGTCGTCAGCAGCAACTCCCCCGAACCGACGATCGTCCCCGCGAGAATGATCCCCGGCCCGATCTTCTTCAGCGCGGCCCACAACGAAACGGGCGGCTCTTGAATCTCGCTCGCGGGGAGAGCGTAGGGATCGAACGAGGTGGCATCAGACATGAGCAGCTTTCTTCATTTGGAGTGCGGCAATTGATTGTCGCTTTTCTTTCTCGTCGCGTCTCTCATTGCGGGAAGGCCGTCGAATGTTGCCGTTGGGTTTGGGAAACGGATGCCATCGAAAGAAAGGAAAGCGGTGATGAATCCCCGCACTCCAAAGGCTACTTCAGTTCGGGGTGATAGCCCGTTGCATTGAGTTTGATCCGATACAGACCCTGCCCCGCCGTGATGTACAACGTTTTTGAGTCGGCTCCCGTACCGAACTTGCAGTTGGTCGGCAGCGGCTCGGTGGGGATGTAGGCCAACTCCTTGCCTTCCGGTGAGAAGACGACGATCCCGTGACGTTCTTCCTTGCGCACCGCGCAGTACAGACGCCCCTGTGTGTCGGTCGTCATCCCGTCGGTGCCGGTTCCCTGACCGAAGTCGATCACGACTCGCTTCGGCCCGAGCGAACCGTCGTCCTTGATCGGGAAGGCGTTCAGCGTCATGCGGCCCTGAGTCGTCTTCGTCCCCGGCGGTTCGAGGCCCGTCGCGCCGTTGTTGGTTTCGGCGACATAGAGCGTCTTCGCGTCAGGCGACACGAACAGGCCGTTCGGTTTCTGAATGTCGGTCGTCGCGCGGTACACCTTGCCGTCCGGATCGACGCGATAGACGGACATGTGGTCCAGTTCGAGCGGCTCCTTCCCGACGTAGTGCGGATCGCTGAAGTAGACCCAGCCGCGCGGATGGACCACCAGATCGTTGGGGGCGTTGAACCGCTTTCCCTCGAACTTGTCGGCGATCACCTTCATCTTGTTGTCGGCAGTCACTTCGCACAGCGCCCGCAAGCCGACGTTCGCACCGCACACGGCCAGGAGCCGCCCCTTCGAGTCGAAGAAAAGGCCGTTGCTTTGCCCGCTGTCTGCGACATGCACGGTCGTCTTCCCCGAGGCCGGATCAAACTTCATGATCCGGCCGGGATTCTTGGCTTCAATGGCGATATCACTGAAATAGACAAGGCCCTCCTTCGAGACGGCGACACCTTCCGTGAATTCGCCCTCATTCCACAGCCGTTCGAGTTTCGCACCGGCTGGCAGAATCTTCGGATCGCCCGACGGAGCGGCTTCCTCGGCGAGAGCCCTCGACGAAAGCATGACACCGAACACCGCAAGGCACGACCAACGAACGAGTGCAGGCATGGTGGTTCTCCAAGGCTCAAAACAAATCGCACAAGCTGGCAGCATGTGCTACGGTCGCTGAATTACTCCGCGTCTTCAAGTTCCGCCTGCAACTGGCACCAGCGTTCCTCGACTTCGTGCAGTTGTTCGTTGAGCACGGTGACCTCGTTGTGCAAACGCAGGGCTTCGCCGGCATCGGAGGTTTCCAAAAGCTGGCGGCTCGCCTGCTTCTTTTGATCGTCGAGGCGGGCGATCGTTTTCTCGACGGTCGCAATCTCTTTGCGCACCGCGCGATCGTCGCGCCGCGGGGCGCGAGGGGTGTTTGCGACCAGATGACTGGGAGCGGACGGCTTGCTCGTCGCCGGAGGTGCCTTGCTCATGCGGGCCGCCATCTGTTCCCGCTCGCCGTCGTCGATCTCCTTGTTGACAGCGTAGAGATAGGCGTCGTAGCCGCCGCCGTAGTTGGTGACGTGCCCGTCACGGACCTCGATGACACACGTCGCGACCCGCTTCATGAAGTGGCGGTCGTGCGTCGTGAAGATCACCGTTCCCTTGTACTCGGTCAGCGCCTGAGCCAGCGCCTCGACCGTGTCGACATCGAGATGGTTGCCCGGTTCGTCGAGGACCAGCACGTTGTAATTGCTGAGCAACAGCCCGGCGAGACAGACTCGCGCGCGTTCGCCTCCCGACAGAACCGAGATCGGCTTCTGAACGGCCGCGCCGCGGAACAGCATCGCACCGGCAATGTCGAGGATCGTCTGCGGCTTCGTCATCTTGGCCGCGTTCGTTTCGAGGTATTCCAGCACGGTCTGCTTCTCGGGCAGGCTGGTGTAGACGTGCTGGGCATACGTGCCGATCTGGCATCCGTGGCCCCAGCGCGTCTCGCCCGCCAGCGGCGTCAGCGAATCGACCACCGTCCGCAGAAACGTCGTCTTGCCCTGACCGTTGTCACCGACGAGAGCCGCTCGCTCGCCGTGGTCGATCTCCAGCGTGATGCCGGTCGCGACCTGACGTTCCGGATAACCAATGGACAGGTCGCGACAACGGAAGGCTGCTCCGCCACGCGGCTCCACCGACGGTGCCCGGATGCAGGCGGTCGGTTCATCGACGGCGATGTCCGACAGCTCCAATCGTTCGAGTTGCTTCGTCTTCGAGCGAGCCTGCGTCGCGGTGCTGGCCCGCGCCTTGTTCTTGGCGATGAAGACTTCCAAGTCCTTCCGCTTCGCCATGATCGCGGCGTTCGAGCGGACGAGATGCTCGTGCTGCTCCTGCTGATAGACGAGGTACGCGTCGATCTTGCCGGGGTACATCGTCAGCTTGCCGCGCGACAGGTCGAGCGTGTGGCTGCAAGTCGCGCCCAGAAACGCCCGGTCGTGCGAGACGATCAGCGCCGCCTGCTTGAAGTGCCGCAGAAAGTGCTCCAGCAGAATCTGAGTTCGCAGGTCGAGAAAGTTCGTCGGCTCATCGAGCAGCAGCAGGTTCGGCTCGTGCAGCAGGAGCGCCGCCAGTTTGACGCGCGTCTGCCAGCCACCCGACAGCCGGGCGACGGGGCCATTGAGGTACTCCCCCTTCAACTCAAACTCCCCCGCCACTTCCCCGCACTTCCACTCCGGCTGCCCGCTGTCGCGGATCAGGAAGTCATGAGCCGACTCGCCCGGCAAGAAGGGATCATGCTGCCGCAGATAGCCGAGTTGCAGATTCGGATGCCGTGTCACCTCGCCGCTGTCGAGTTCCTCTTCGCCCAACAGAATGCGCAGCAGCGTACTCTTCCCAGCCCCGTTGCGACCGATGAAGCCGACCTTCACGTCATCGGAGATCGTCGCCTCCGCCCCGTCCAGCAACGTTTGCTCGCCGTAACTCTTGCACGCCTGCTTAATCTGCATCAACACGGCCATCGGCAACAAACCCCTCGCAAAGAATGATCAAACGCGGCGGGATTGTAGCGTGAGACTCGCAAGATGTGGACTCGCCCGGTGAGATCGATCATCGTGCGCATGACTGTGGAGTCTCCGTTCGACGCGGGTCGTCTCTGTTCGGCGCGGGTCTCCTGACCCCGCCGAAACGCCCGACCGAAGGTCTCGTCTTCTCTGTGCTTCTCTATCTCTGAGTTTCTTTTCATGCAAACCGCAGCGGGAGGTGGAGTCAGAAGCGGAGCGGATGGCCCCGATAGAACAGCCGAATCAAACTCACCGGGGCCTTCCCGTTGGTCAGACCCGCCACCCTGCCGAAGATGCCAACCTTTCGGCAAACGATCATTCTCTTGCAGATGCAGAACGACGACTCTGTGGCCTGGAGCTTGGGTCACGCTGGCCGAGATGACAGAATCCGCGTTGTTGCTTCACGGATTGCTACAAGACTGGATGGCATTTCAAAACCGCGATCCCTTCAATTCGAGATTTGATCAAAGTCGGCGGTTCTCTCAACTGTAGGCGGATTTCGCCGAAATCCGCGTCGCCGACTTCGGCGAAGTCGGCCTACAGAAGTTTTGAAACACCCTCCAGGGAACCCTCGCAGGGAGACGATTCATGAACTCGATTCGTTGCGGCGTCATCGGACTCGGCTGGTTCGGCGAACACCACGTCGACACGCTGAAGCAACTTCCTCAGGCGGAGCTGACGGCGGTCTGCACTCGGCGGCCAGAGCGGCTCCGCGAGGTCGCGCAGAAATACGGCATCGCCAAAACCTACACGGATTACCGGGCGTTGCTGGCCGACCCGGAGATCGATCTGGTGTCGATTGTCACGCATGTCGGCGACCATCTGGAGCCGACGCTCGCGGCCATCCGTGCCGGCAAGCACGTCTTTCTCGAAAAGCCGATGGCCGACAGCGTCGCCGCTTGCGACCAAATCCTGGCGGCGCTGAAATCGACCGACAAGGCTTTCATGGTCGGACACATCTGCCGGTTCGATTCGGTGTATGCGCTGGCGAAGGAAGAAATCGCCGCCGGCCGGCTCGGCCGGATCATCAGTCTGCACGCGAAAAGAAACCTGGCGAAATGGATCACGGAGAGTCATCTGCCCAAGATCAGCGCGCTCTTCGGTGATGGCGTGCATGACCTCGATCTGATGCTGTGGTACACCGGAGCCAAACCCAAAAGCGTCTACGCTCAGACGTCGAATACTCGACCGCATTTGCCGCACGCCGATCTGGGCTGGGCAATGTTTCGCTTCGACGACGATGCCATCGCCGTCATCGAAAACGTGTGGTGTCTGCCGGAGAACGCACCGTTCGCCATTGATGCCCGGCTGGAAGTCATCGGCACGGAGGGGGCGATCTACATCGACAACTCCGGCAGTCATTACACGCTGTTGACGAAAGACGGTCTGAGTTACCCGCAGTCCACCTATTGGCCCAAGGTGCATGGCCTGCGGCGCGGATATCTCAAAGAGGAACTCGACTACTTCCTCAAGTGCGTTCTGGCTGGCGAACGGCCGAGCGTCATCACCCCGGAAGAATCCCGCGACGTCGTGCATGCCATGCTCATGGCGGAACGCTCCGCCCGCGAGAATCGCGTCATCGAATTCTGACTGTCAGTACTTCCAAGTTCGCGTCATCGTGGCCGACGCTGCCAGCGTCGGCGTGACTCATTGCCGGAGTTTGTTGAAGGACGCTGGCAGCGTCCGCCACGAATTTGGAAGTACTGACTGTCTGGAGATCCCAATGCGTTCCTGTGCCCTCTCAATTCTCTGCGTCTTGCTGTCGTTCGATTCGGTACATGCCAGCTACGGCATCTACGTCGGCAAGAATTGCACTGCGGACGGCAGCGTGTTCTTGGGCGGGTATGGCGACGAACCGTCGAGTCATTGGCTTGAGATCGTGCCGCGCCGCAATCACGCGGAAGGGGCCACGATCAAGGTGGGTGCCACCGACAAGGCCAGCTATCCCGGCGAATTGATCGAGATTCCGCAGGTCCGCGTCACCGCCAAATACATCACGATGAACTACTCGGCGTTCGCCGGCTTCCCCGCACCGCTGACGAACGGCGGTCTGAACGAGCATCACGTGGCGGCGCGCGATATCTGGTCGCCGTCGCGTGATGAGTTGCGGAAGATGACGCCCAATCCGCAACGCGGGTTGAACTACAGCGACCTGTCCCGCATCGCGATGGAACGAGCCAAAACGGCTCGCGAGGCCGCGCGGATTGTTGGCGACCTGATCGATCAATACGGCTATGCCACCTACGGCGGCAACTCTCACCTGTTCGCCGACGCGAACGAAGGCTGGGTGCTGATCAACTTCGCCGGCGGCAAGGGTCTGTGGGTTGCCGAGCGGCTTGGCCCCGACGCGATCCGTGTCTCACGCCCCGGCTACATCGGCGAGATTCCGTCGGACTACTTGAAGCACCCGGACTACATGGGCTCGCCGAATTTGATTTCGTTCGCCATCGAGCAAGGCTGGTTCGATCCGAAACAGAACCAGCCATTCAACGTCAACAAGATTTACGGCGACGGACAACTGCGGCACGAGTTGATCGAATTGATGGAACAGCGCCTGCACAAGCTCCGCGGCAAGATCACACTGACCGATCTCATGGCGGCAGTCCGCGCTGTGGAAGTGACTCGCGAGACCGCCGGCTACGGACAGGTCGCGCAACTGCGGCCCAATGTCCGCACGGAACTCGGCATGTTGTGGGTCGCGCCCGCCTCACCGCTCACGGCCCCGTTCGTGCCGTGGTATCTCGGCGGCGACGAAATCCCGCCGGAATTCGCCCGGCATCGCTATCTCACCGAGGACGAACCGGCCAGGTTTCAAAACGCTGAGCAGCGCGGATTGGAATCGACTCACTACGCGTTCCAAGTCTTCAAACGGTTGTTCTACCTCGTGGACGAACATCGCGACGCCTTTCTCCCCACAGTGACAGAAACGCTCGTCGGCTTCGAGTCGCGCCTGATCGCGGAACAAGGCTTCGTCACAGAAACCGCCGAGACGTTGTTGCAAAGCGGCCGCCGAGATCTGGCGGTGCGATCGCTCAACTTCTACAGCGGCACGCGCGCAATCGAAGCCCTGCGACTCGGCCAGGATTTGGCGACGGGAATCGAAGCCCAGACGAAAGCGCGATTCGGCATTCGCCGCCCAGCCATGCCGTAGCCATTGCTCGATGGTTGAACGGCTCAGCCGACGTGACGCAGGCCCACCCTGAACATCGGGAAGTCATCGAAGGGTCTGAAAGGAATCCAAGTCCTCCACGCCCATCCCGATGGTTTGGGCGTGCCACCCGACCGACCCTAGCCATCACCGGCTTCGTCTGCGCTTCTTGCGTCCTAAGAGGACATCACCGTCATCAAGGAACGACAACAGGTACTCCCGGTTCTGGTCGTTGTCGGTGCGGCCCACTTCGGAGATGGGGGTGTCGATGAACACAATCGCATACTCGGAATCGTTGGCGCTCAACGGACTGACCGTTGCGACGCTCGGCTGATTCTCCGCGACTGACGGCGCTGGCGGCGCGCTGCCGAAAGGCGGGATGGGGACTGCGGTGACGTTGATTGTTTTTGTCGGGAGGTTGCTCGTCCCACTGCCACCGTCGGTGAGTGACACGCGCACGGTGCGAGGGGCTGTCAACGGGTTCGCCGAGACGCTCCGGTATGTCACGTTCCGCAGCAGGGCCTGCACCCCCGACAGGGTTGCCTTTGCATTCAGCGTAATGACCAGTGCCTCCGTGCCGATTCCGCCGGTGAACGACCCGATGATCGTCCCCCGGAATGTCACATTCGTCCCACTCATGCCGATCAGCCGGGTCACCTTGCGAAACTCCAAGCGGTCGGTCGCCTCGGCGTTGGCAATCAGATTGAACGTCAGCGTGCCCGTGTCGAGGTTAACCGCGTCGATGTCGGTCACCGTCGCATTTGTGTCCAGCAGGACGGCCGGCCCGTTTTCGGTGTACGCGACTGTGTTGTCGAACGCACCGATCACGGGTGGCTCAGTCTCGTGGACGGTGATCAACACCGTCATTTCAGTAACGGGGTTTCCAGGCCCCGTGTCGGCGATCCAAATTGTGACCGGATAAATTCCGCCGTTCTGATCAGAGGGCGGGGTCCAAGTAAAGACGCCTGTTTGAGGGTCGATGCTCGCTCCCTCTGGCGCTGTGTCATCCAAGAAGAATTGCACCGTGTCGCCATCCGAGTCGGTCGCGGTGGCGGTGAACGTGAGCGGTTGGCCGACGAGCACCGTTTTGTCTGGCAGTACCTCAGCGATGGGCGGCTTATTGAGCGTCAAGAATCGGACGTTTGAGACTACGAACTGCGCATCGCTCGGTTCATCGGACGGCATGAAGAACGCCAAGGTGCTAGTCGTTCCCGCGTATTGGCCGACAGGCACAGCAAACGTCGTCGTGCCACCTTGCAGAACCGCGTCCAAGTCAATGCCGTTAAGCACGTCGTTGTTCATTCCGACCAGCAGCAGATCGTGGTTACCCGAATCTAATACCGAGAGGTCGAATGATAGCGCATCCGCATCAGGCGGAATGGCAACGTCCATCAAGGACAACGCTGGGCTTTGGGCCGTGAAGGACAAGATGTTCTTCACCTTCTGGCCTGTGTTTTGTGCGATGTGTGTGAGTTCATTGAACCCTTCGATTGCATCAATGGCACCTGTCTCCACCAAGTCGACAGTCGTTCGGGCAAGTCGCAGAGTGTCGTTTGCGAATTCCTCCTTCACCTCTTCCACCTGAGACCGGAAAAGTTGATCAGACACGAAATGCCCCGGAACAGGCTCGTCGAGTTCCGTCCAAATGAAGCCATCTGCCAACACACCGCAATTCTCGCTGCCGGAAAAGCCCCACATGTTTGGCAATGCCAGATCCACTGTCTGCGCATAGCGGGCAAAGACCTCGCTGTGTGCTGGAAGAGACAGCGCTGCCAAACCAAGTAAGCGTCCTGTGACGCGCTTGTTGAGTTGGAGATTCACAACATTCGGGGCGGACACCATCGCAGCTCCGAAACCAAGTTTGATTCCGAGGTCAGAGATGTTTTCGACCTTCTTGAGAAGTGGGATGTAATAGTTTTCAACACGCGGAATATAGGCAGCCGCCCTCTTGACCGTTCCCCAAGCGCTTGTTTCTCGCGGCGCATCCAGAGCGACAAGTTTCTCGACAATCGGCGTATTGCCATTCATGGACGAAAGTTGGATCGCCATGCTTCCCATGAAACCTGCGCCATTGCTGTGTCCGATCAGCGTCAACTGCGCCACTGCCGAAGTGGAATGGGTTACTGCCCAATCCTTCATAGCCTGGTCAATCTTCCATGCCAGCGCACGTCCGCTTTGTTGGGCATTCAAGGCCGACCATTGAGCATCGAGGTAACCGGCAACTCCTAGCAAAATGTCGCCCGGAGACGGGAGACCGTTTGGATTCGAGCCAAGCAAAGAACCGCCGTCGTTCCAGTCGACACCCAAAAGGTTGTAGTTCCCGTAGTCATTCGGGTGCTCGCTCTTGAATCGTGTAGCGGTGGCCTTGATGGGCGAATCGCCATTTCCCAACAGCTTGTCGTTCCATCCGTGGGTGAGGAGGATCGTTGGCTTGGACCAATCAATCCCCCCCAAAAGTTGCTTGCTGTCAGCCGTTCCCCAATCGAAGTTGCCAGCGGCCCAATTCCAGCGGCCAACCTTGGCGACGTCTTTGTACGCTTCGAGCGATAGCGGCGGGGAACTCGTCGCCGATGGGGTGATCGTTGTGTAACCCGTCAACCCACTCAGGGACGGGTGCAATGCTGTCACAGAGACGATAGTCATCGAGGGCGGACCATCAATGACAACATACTGAGCAATCGGTGGCTGCCCGCTGATATCATTCAAGTCCAGTCCAAACGACCAATTCGTGGCTCCTTCAGTATTGGTGAATGTGACCGGAGAGCCGAACTGTCCCAGCGTCGCACCGGCATACACGTTCACTGACGATTGAGCCGGAACGCCACTTAACTCGATTTGGATGTCGGCTCCAATTCCATTGAACGCCGGAGCGACAAGTCGTCGCATTCGATTAGGCACAGTCGCGAACCGCTGCGCGTACACGTCCCAACCGTTCTGGGAAGGGATGCCGTCCTGAGCGTAACTTTCCCAGGTGACCACAAAATCTCCCGCCGAGTCCATCGCCACCGCTGCATAGAGTTGCTCGCCGGCTGTCGTCGTGTTGACGCGGAATTCGTCCCCTACGGCCACGCCGGCTACATTGTATTGCTGTGCGTACACTCCGTGGCCTTCGCCGTCCTGACCAATGCTCTGCCATGTGACAACGAAGTTCCCCGCCTCGTCCATGGCCACGTCCGATTCGCGCTGGTGCCCAATGGTGGTCGTGTTGACGCGGAACTCGGCCCCTTGAATCACCCCGGTAGCGTTGTAACGCTGCGCATACACACCGCCGCCGCTGCCGTCTTGGCCCGGGTAGTTGATGCCTTCGCTATCCCAAGTAACGATAAAGTTCCCGACTGCATCCATAGCAACCTTCGGCTGCGTCTGTGCATCCTCGGTTGTCGTGTTGACGCGGAACTTCCCCCCCTGTGCCTCTCCGGCCGTATTGTAGCGCCGTGCATAGATGTCTTGGTTGTCCCTGCTGCCCCAGGTGACAACAAAGTTGCCTTCTGCGTCCATCGCCACCGACGGGTTCGTCCAGACTACGTCGTTGTCTACATAGAACTCGCCCCCCTGCGCCACTCCCGCCGCCTGGTAACGCTGCGCAAACACTCCAGAAAAATTACTCCAAGTGATGACGAAGTTGCCATGTTTGTCCATTGCCACCGCCGCCCTCGCTCCACCGTTGTCCATTGTCGTGTTGACGCGGAAATCCCCTCCCTGTGCCACCCCGGCCGCGTCGTAACACCGCGCGTACACGTCCCGTACGTACGGACTTCCCCAGGTAATGACAAAGTTCCCCGCCAAGTTCATTTCGACAACGGGCTGTGACAGATTGTCAGTGCTAGTGGTATTAACGCGGAACTCTGCTCCCTGAGCCACACCGGTCGCGTTGTACCGCCGTGCATACACATCAGAACTGACGCCGTCCTGTTGAATGCTGAGCCAAGTGACGACGTAATTGCTGTCACCATCCATTGCCACAGAACCTGCGGTGTTCGTCTGCTGATCGCCAGTTGTCAGTGTGTTGACTTGGGTCTCGACGCCAACGGCCAACGCCGACAGCAACTGTCGGGCTTCGAGCATCTCCACAATCGCGGGCACAGCAGAATAGTGCGTGCGCCGTCTCCGTGGACGGGTCCGAACGGTGCAGGTCGTTAGGCGTCGATGCACTGCGGTCAGCCAAGAGCTGAATGCCATGAGAGGACGCCTTGTGCTGAAGAAATGAAACAGCGGGTTCAACCGACCCGAGTGATTTCTACCGCCGGATGGAACGTCACACCAGCAACACTTGATGGCAGGCACCGCAGATTTCGCGTTTGGCGGATTGGCGACGGATCGCAGGGTCAGGAGCGGAGCGGATGACTTCGCTCAGCGCCGACAACTCGGAGCCTTCCAGCTTGCCCTCGATCTGGATGCGGGCGACCTGCTTCTCGACCGATGTCAGCGAACAGGACAACTCCCCCTTCGCACGGGTGCCACTGGCGGTCGCCTTGGACCGCCAGTGTTTTTTTGAAGAGCACTGGCGAGTGAAGCCCCTCGCCAGTGGCACCCGAGCGAGGTTCATTCTGAAGGGGAACTGCTACCGAGTTTTCTCTGCCTGCGCTGGCTATTGGTCTTTTTTCTCGGCATCTGGCTTCGCCGGTTCCGAGGGTCGGGTGTTGGTGCCGCGCGTGGTTGACCACTGAGGCGTTGGGAACTTGAAGGGCTCGCCAGTCATCTCGGACCACTTCGCCTTTTGCTCCGGGGTGAGGACCGCGAGAACCTTTTCGCGAGTCTCCGCGAAGCGTTTGTTGGCTTCTTCAGCAGTCTCTCGAACACGCTCGGGGGCGGGAATATTTGGATTGGGCGGGTTGGTGTTTCGGTCTCCGTCACGTCCATTTCCAAAGCGAGGATCTCGCTCAGTAGTGATCTTGCGGATCTCGGCGCGCTGCTCTTGGCTGAAGCCGAGGCTTGCGGCGAGCCAATTCGAGCTCAAGAACCGCAGGTCCTGTTGCTGAAACCGGAGCTGCTCCGTTCGCCGGCGCTGGGCGTCGCTCAGCAGGCCAAGCGCGTCCCCTTCCGCCTTCTTATTGAGCACATTCAGTCTGGCGTTGTATTCCGCGTTGAGTCTCTCACGTTCGCGCGTGATCTCCTCGCTGATCGCGTCCAGTTTCTTTGACTTGTCCTCCTCCAGCTTCAGTTCCGCCTGAACCTCGGGGAGTTTCAAAAGAGTCACCGTGCGATCAGGGCCTACAAAAGTGGGGAATCCGCCCGGCCCGCCTCCCGCGCCTGGATTGGGATTGGGGCGACTCGGGGCCGGCTCTTGCGCGAACAACCAACTCGTTCCGATCATCGCGGTCGAGACGACCAATGCAATCACAAGGTTCTTGTTCATCGTGACGTTTCCTTTCGGGTTGGAGGGATCAAGCGTGATGTTCAAGCACCACAGCTACCAGCTTGCTCAAGGCGGGAGTGAAGTACAAGAGGCCGAAGACCGATCTGGCCCAGAAATGGAGGGGCATTCCAAGACCAGTGCGTCTCGCCAAGCCTCGACGACACCCTACGCAGATTGAGCAATCAATCGCGCGACGGCCTCACCCACTTCGTTCGTCTTGGCTGAGCCACCAAGGTCGGGGGTGCGCGGGCCTTTGGTGCGGAGGAGGTCGGCGACGGCCGTGTGGATCGCGTGCGAAGCAGAAGATTCGCCGAGGTGGTCGAGCATCATCGCGGCCGACAGGATCGCGGCCAATGGGTTGGCGATCCCTTGGCCCGTGATGTCGGGGGCCGAGCCGTGGACGGGTTCGAAGAGGCTGGGGTGTTGGCGGGTCGGGTCGATGTTGCCGCTGGCGGCGAGGCCCATGCTGCCGACGATGATGGCCGACAAGTCGGTCAGGATGTCGCCGAACAGGTTGCTGGCGACGACGACGTCGAAGCTCTCGGGGCGACGCACGAACTCCATCACCGCACGGTCGATCAGCAGCGATTCGGTTTCGATCTGCGGGTACTCCTTCGCCACGGCCGAGAAGACTTCGTCCCAGAGGACCATGCCGTAGCCTTGGGCGTTGCTCTTCGTGATCGAGGCGACGCGATGACGCGGCCGGGTGACGGCCTTCTCGAACGCGGCACGGATGATTCGCTCGCAGCCTCGCCGGGTGAAGACGGACGTCTGGATCGCGACGTCGTGGTCCGAACCTTGATAGACGCGACCGCCGACGTTGGCGTACTCCCCCTCGGTGTTCTCGCGAAAGACGAGCATGTCGATCGAGCCGGGGGCCTTGCCGCGCAGCGGGCTGTCGACCCCTTCGTACAGGTAGGCGGGGCGGAGACAGACGCACTGGTCGAAGCGCCGGCGAATGGGGAGCAGCAGCCCGTTCAGCGTGATGTGGTCCTGTACTTTCGGATGGCCGACCGCGCCGAGCAGCATCGCGTCGAACTTTGCCAGTTCATCGAGGAACTCGGGCGGAGCCATCCGTCCGTGAGCGAAGTAGTAGTCGGTCCCCCACGGAAACTCGGTCCACTCGATGTGCGAGCCGACTTTCGCGACGGCGGCCTCGGCGGCGCGCATGGCTTCGCGAGTGACTTCGGGGCCGATGCCGTCTCCGACGATGACGGCGATGCGATGCGTGGGCATGACGGTTCCATTCCAAGATATCGTGAGACGTTTAGCCGCTACGCCAACGGCGTGCGCGCGATCAACGGTTCGCCTGCGTCCGCTCCCACGCCGTTGGCGTTGGGGCTAAACGTGAAAACTTCTCATTCATATCCGGCGGAGAACGCAGTGACCGTCACGATCTTGGTCGGAGGCCGCCGTCAATGCAACGAGCCGGGTGACCCGAAGGCCACCCGGCTCGCCGGGACGGACGGAAACACCTGAACCGCCGAAAATCAGATTCTGTGGAAGGCCTGCTTCATCTTCTCGCCGGCAGAACGAAAGAAGGCGCTGGTCTTCACGCCAAAATCGTCCAACGTCGATGCGGAAGCGGGCGCCGGGGGAGGCGCGGATTCGGGCAGCGGTGACGGCGGCGATTCAAACGTCGGAGGATCCCCCATCGGCAGCGGCAACGGGGTCGATTCGTACGGCGTCTGAATGGAGTTGGACTGCCGAGAATTGCGGAACTTCATCGATGTCACACAGCCAGACGCCAGGACTGTCACGCAGGTGGCCACGATCAATGAGCGAGCAAATCGAACGGTCGTCATGATGGAAACTCAAAGGGGAAGAGCGGTCTGCACGGCCCAGCTTGTCAAAGGTGAGGACTCGTCAAACCGCAACGGAACAGAGATCGTCCATCTCCCGGGGGATCGCTCAGGCATTTCCCGCCGAATTGAGCCGCGGAGCCGAACGGTTTCCGGCAATTCCAGCCAGCCCGCGTTTCCGTTCTGGCGAAGAGTTGCGATTTCGCAGGCGTCTACCGATCAGGCAAACTCATCCGGCAAACTCGTCCAAACTCGGGAAGAATCAGTTCGGCCCCGAGCCAACCGGCTTTGTCGATGAGTCCGACGACACGGGCCTGACTCGCGGTGCGAGAATCGTCGCGGCAAAGAGCGAGATGACGGGAGTCAGCGGCGCGCGCATCCGGGCATTCGTCCAGTAGACGAGATGCACGGCCTGCACGGTGATGACCACGGCATACAGACTCCACCATCGGCCGCGATCAAGCCGCCTCGCGACGACCACCATGCCGACCGCGAACGCCAACAGGATGAGCGAGTAGTACCAACCGACGGCCTCGATCAACCAGCCAGCCGCTCCGCCGGCGGCGTCGCCCTGCGGGACGGTACTCCACAAACTGCGGACTCGATGCCAGGTGGCTCGCGTGAATCGGCGCGGCTCCGAGGCGATGAAGTCCCGCGCGATCGCGCTGAGTTTGACATCGCGTTCGATTTCCGAGGCCCTCGGCCCGAGATCTCGTTCGAGTCGTTCGTCCTGTTCCGCCTGCCACCGCACGAGACTGTCGCCGCTCCACACGGTCCCCCACGGTTGATCGACGACTTCGTCGTAGAAGACGCGATTGTTCGCCAGCAGCAGCGTGTAGCCACCGTGCGTCGTCGTCAGGAGCGGCCGACCGAGGACCAGTTGGTTGCGGATCACCCACGGCGCGACGACGAGCATCGTCCCGACGGCCACTCGCCACGGCAGTCCGCGCTGGCATGCGGCACGAAGGCTATCGTTACCGCTCATCGCGACCACACCTGAACCACGCCAACGATTCAGACACCACGCCGCGACCATCAGTCCCACGAGGGGCCAGAACGTCGGACGGCACAGGACCAACAGGCCGAACAACGCACCGACGGACCACTCGCGGCGAGAGCTGTGCCACTGATCGCTCACCATCGCGAGCAGCATCAGCGCGACAAGCCCTGCACAGGTGGTCTCGGTCATCGGCTGAGCGGTGTACCGCAGCAAGAGCGGATCGACGCCGACGAGCAACGCCGCCAGTAGTCCAGCTCGGCCCAATCCCAGACACTGACTCGCCCGCCACGTGGCCCAGACGGCTGCGATTCCAAACAGCCCATTGACAACGGCCACCGCGACTCCCGCTGGAACGGCGACCATCAGGCCTCCCAACATCAGCGGGTAGAGCGGAGGCCGAAAGGCGGTCGGAGTCGTACTGCCCGGACTACACAGGCCTCGCCCTTCCGCAACGCCCTGCGCGATCCCGAGGTAAACATCGCGGTCGCAAGTCAATTCGTCCGCATCCAGTCCAACGACGAGTCCCCGCAAGACCAGCGCGACAAACAAACAAGCCGCCAGCCCCCAACGATCGATTTCATTGTCAGAAGCTTCACTCACCGAGCCACCATTTCGTGCGAAACCAGACAAATCGCGGCCGCCTCCCACGGAGTGGCATACAGTGGGAACGACGGCTACTCTGACGCCGCGCTCCGTCTTTGGTGAACTCAGTCTAGCTGTGCCGACGGCTTCCCGAAATCGCACGCTTCTCGAAGACCGGCGGTGGGTCAGTTTGTGTGGTACGCCCTGAGTCCTCGAAAGCATCTGAGCCACAGCATCGTTCATTCAGCCATCTCAGAATCGATGGCCACCACCAACAAGCCCGGAGGTGGTGTTGGTTCTACGGCGGCTCTCACTACGGAACTTTCATGATCGACCGGCTTTCTCGCATCCTGTTTCGCGTGAGATACGTCGTGTGGCTGGTCGTGCTGCCGCTGACAATCGCCTCCTGGATGCTGGTCCCTCCCGTCGAATTCGATCAGACGATCGAAGGGTTCTTCCCGCCGGACCATCCGGCGCTGCGGAGCTACGAACAATCCAAGCGGGCGTTCGGCGGCGATCAGATCATCTTCGTGGCGTACGACGACCCCGATCTTTGGACCGAGGCGGGGATGGACCGGGTCCGTATTCTGGCGGATCGCATTTCCGCCGAGGTACCCGACATCGACCGGGTGGATGCCGTCGATCAGATGCCGGTGCCGTGGATGGTCGACGACGCAGTCGGAGCGGCGGTCTCGAGCCGGTTCTCGCTGGTTGGCATCTTTCGAATGATCGCGGGCCGCACCACGGTGAGGATGCTGGTTCAATCCGTCGCCGATGATCCGGAGCGACGGGACAAGATGAAGCAGCGGATCTGTGCGCACCCGTTGTTCAACGGACTGCTGGTCGATGCCGCAGGCCGAACGACGGCGATCATCGTGCGACTCAAGGCGGCGGCCGACGCCGATCACCGAGGGGCCGTCCTCGCACTGCGCCGCGTGTCGGATGAGTTCGCCAAAGACCAGAAGATCGAGCGTGTGGCCGTGGCCGGTCCGCCGGTCCTGGTGGTTGACGGATTCATCAGCCTGGACCGAGACAACCAAACGCTGGGCCTCGTGGCGATGCTGCTGATGACGGTGACGATGCTGATCGCCGTGCGGAATCCGGCGTGGGCGCTGCTGTCGCTCATCGCCGGCTGGGCGACGTGGGAGATGACGCGGATCTTCATCACGATCTTCCATCTCAAACTGTCCCTGTCTGCGGGACCGATCATTGCGCAGACCGTCGTGCTCTGCATGCCCGCCGCCAGTCATCTCGCCGTTCGATTCTTTGCGGCACTCCACGAGGGACTTGGTCGCCACGAAGCCGCTCATCGCACGCTGAACGTCATGTTTACTCCCGTCGCGTGGTGTGCGGTCGCTTCGGCATCGGGTTATCTGGCAACGTGGGTGGCCACCACCGTTCAGCCCGTCGCTCAACTGGGAATCACCCTGTTCGCCTGCAATCTGATGGCCGGCCTGCTGGTCTGGAGCCTGGCAGCGGGAGCGATGACGACTCAGTTCCGACGCCGCAATCCCAGCGGAACGAATGTCGAGCAGGGGACCGCCGCCGTGGCGGAAGGAGTCGGAAAACTGACGGGATGGGTGCTGACTCACCCCGGAATCACACTCGGCCTGTTTGTGGTGCCGGCGCTGTTCGCCACGATCGGAGTCGTCTGGCTTCAATTCGAGTCGAACTACATCAACATCCACAAACCCCATTCGCGCGTCGCACGGGACTACCGTTTCATCGAAAGCCGCATGGGGGGAATCGGACTGGTCGAACTGATCTTCCCCGCCCCCGCAGCGGTCACACCCGACTGGCTGGATCGTCTCAGCCAAACTTCCACGCATCTGCGCGAGTCAAACCCGGAACTGGTCTCGGGCGTTGTCTCGCTGGCTGACTTGCTCAATTCGCCGACGGACGCCAGCGACGAGGAACGCGACAAGATCGTGGCGATGAAAATTCAAACCCTCAGCCAGCCGAAGTACTCACACTTTCTCGACAATCTGTGGGAGCGGGACGAGGAAGACGAATCGAAGGGCCAGGTCCGCATTCTGGTGCGGGTTCAGGAGAGCGCCCAGCCGGAACTCAAGGAAGAATGCTTTGCGAAGCTGGTCGAGATCACGCGCCGAGAACTGTCCGACACGACATTCATCACCGGCCTGTCGCATCTGATGACGCAAATCACGCATGCCGTCGTCAGCACCTCCTTCTATGCGACGATCTGGTCCGGTGTGATGAGCCTGGCGATGCTCTGGGCTGCTTTGCGTCATCTGCGTCTGGCACTGCTGGCGTTTGCCCCCACGCTGCTCGCGGTCGGCCTGGTGCTTGGAATCATGGGTTGGCTGGGGTTGAAGATCGACATGTCCACCGCACTCGTCGCGGGCGTCGCCATCGGTCTGTCCGTCGATGACGCAGTCCATTGCCTCCTCCGTTGGAAGCAGGAGTTGCGAGCCGGCCGACCGGCGCATGAGGCACTTACCGTCGCCTACGCCGGTACGGGACCGGGCGTCGTGCTGTCGAGTTCCGCGGTCAGCCTCGGGTTCCTCGCGATGCTCTTCAGCGAGTTCGTCCCAATGTCGAGCTTCGGCTGGCTGGTCGCAGTCGCCACCGCCGGCGGCAGTCTCGGCAACCTCGTCGTCATTCCCGCCGTTCTCGCGCTGACCGTTCGCCGGAGCAGTTCAGCGACGCCACCGCCTTCACCGCACGCCGGGTGAGATCATTCCCGTTTCGGGACTGCTGGCTGTGGCATAGAGCTTGCGCGGAATGCGTCCGGCGCGGGCGGCCAGATAACCCGAACGGCAGGCCAGCTTCATCGCCTCCGCCATCACTGCCGGATCGCTCGCCGAGGCAATCGCCGTATTGAGCAGCACGCCGTCACAACCGAGTTCCATCGCAAACGCCACATCACTCGCCGTGCCCACTCCCGCATCGACAATCACCGGATAACCGGGATCGTTCTCCTTGAGGTACTCGAGGCAGATGCGGATGTTGTTCGGATTGAGAATCCCCTGCCCGCTGCCAATCGGACTTCCGGCGGGCATGACCGACGTGGCACCGGCCTCCTTCAAACGACGGGCCGTGATCGGATCGTCGGTCGTGTAACAGAGGACTTCAAATCCGTCGGCCACCAGTTCGCGAGTCGCCTCAAGCGTCGCGACCGGATCGGGCAGCAGCGTCTTCTTGTCGCCGAGCACCTCCAACTTGATCCAACTCGCACCGGGATTGTTCAGCCCCGAGAGGATCTCGCGACCGAGTCGCGCGGTGCGCACGGCGTCGGCGGCGGTGAAACATCCGGCCGTGTTGGGCAGGATCGTGTAACGGTCGAGGTCGATGAAGTCGAGGATGTTGCGACCACTTGCATCAACGAGTCGTTCACGCCGGACGGCCACCGTGATGACGTCGGCCCCGCTGATCTCAAGGCACTCGCGCATCAACTCGAACGTCGCGTACTTGCCGGTCCCGACAATCAGACGCGACTGCAGAGCATGCGATCCCAGCACGAGTGATGATTCATTGGCCAGCGACATGGAACCGATTCAACCTCCCCCAACGAGCGTCACAATTTCAACCCGATCACCATCCGAAAAGACCGTCGTTCCGTGATCGGCTCGCGGAATGACCCGGCGATTCAACTCAACGGCGAGGAAGCGAGGCTGAAGTTTCAATTCCGCCAAGAGCCCCTCGACGGTTGTTCCCAGCGCAACAGTGCGGGCCGCATCGTTGAGAATGATGTTGCAGACCGTTGGAATCATGTCGAGTTCAACAACAAGAAACCCGGTATCACTGGATACCGGGTCGGAATGGGCACAATCAGAACGAACATGGAATTGTGAGAATCACCAACTGTCTGACACGTTCTCCAACATCGTCCCCATTGACTTCATCGCACCGTTGCGTGTGGAAATCGCTTTGAACACGTTCAGATCAATCTTCTTGGACACCGTTCTGGTCGATCCGTCTCCCAATGCGAAGTTGCACAACTCTCCGTGGTTGCTCCCGAAACTGAAGAAGTGAAGGTTGTAGGTCGGTCCCATCGGCGGAGTGATCGGGACCATCCAGTACGCGTCCATCACATCGAGATGCGCCGGATCGTCCCAGACTCGGACACAGCAACTGTAGGCGTCCCCCCAGAACCCGTACAGCGAATCGCCCAGCATGATTGTGTTCGACGACCCATCGGTAATGTCACCCATGCGTACCGCACTGTTCTGGTATAGCATCCCATTGGGAACAAATGGCTTGTACGTAGGGGGCGGGGTCGGAGGGGTCGTCGGGGGCGGGGGGGGCGGGGGCGGGGGAGACGTGGGGTCGTAGGCACCCATGCTCCCTCGATACGTCGAGTAGGCCCAGCCGTCCGGGCGATCTGATGGCAGGGCCGCCGCACTGGGACAAATGTAAGACTCAATCTTGGATCGAATAAACTGTTGGTTGGTGCCTCCCAACTTCGGCAGGCGGAAATCGAGTTCGATTGTTCCCTGTCCCATTTGCGACATGATGAACGCATGCCAGCCCCATTCCGCAGGCATGTACCAATCATTCACGATCGTAATGGTCTTTTGCCCATTGAGAACGGTGTTCACCTGCGGCGGGTCGGGCAGCGGCATCATCGTCATCCCGGACCCATTGCCGGGAGAAATGTACCCCGGCGGGAAACACTTGAACGCACTTTCATAGTTGTGCATCGCGAGAATGATTTGCTTGAGATTGTTGAGGCACTGCGCCCGGCGACCCGCCTCGCGCGCTTGTTGCACGGCGGGCAACAGCAACGCGGCCAGCATGGCGATGATCGCGATCACCACGAGCAATTCGATCAGGGTAAAACCGCGACGGGCGGCTAACGACGAACACAGCTTCGAATTTCGGGACATCGGTCAACTCCTGTGATTTCAAATCGGTCGTCACGTCAGGCGCGGAACACACTCCGTAGAAATGTCCTGCTTGCAACGGTCGCCATTTCCAACCCGTACCGGGACGCCACCGTAACAAATCGACGGAGCCAATTCAAACCCCGATTCTCCCACAGGGGTTCTGCTCAACAACCGACCCGCCGAAGTAATTCGCGACTTTCCATCCAGTTTTCGACACCGCAACGGCAGCACGACCACGGGAGGCACCCCGCACTCTGCCGTTGTGGCGGCAAACGCTCGCGTCCGCAGAGCGGCATCGACAGTGGGAACTCTCAATTGCTGCCACGGCAAAAGGAAAAGCGGCAGAGTCACGTTGACTCTGCCGCTTGATGGATACAGGGCGAATTCCGCCACATCGACCGCCCATGGTCGCGGCGACGCTCGGGTCAGTTGCCGGACGGAGCCACTTCACCGGCTGCGGGCTGATCGGCAACCTGAAGATTGGGCACGGAAATACCGGTGATTTTCACGCGAGTGTACTTCTGCCGGTGACCGGTGTGTTTGCGTGAGGCATTGCGCCGGTAGTGCTTTTGGATCTCCAGCTTGATCCCCTTCATCACGGCCATTACGACCTCACCCGTCACGGTCGCTCCCTCGATCACAGGACGACCGAGCACACTGGCTCCACCGCCATTGGCGAGCAACACCTTGTCGAAAGTCAGCGTTTGACCGTCCAGAACATCACTGCGCAAATCAACCGCCAGAATGTCTCCCTGGCGAACTTTGTACTGACGGCTACCGTCTTCAAATACTGCGAACATTTTCGATCAGTCCTTGGACAACAAACTTTCAGGCGTTCGACAAACCATCCACTGCGACGCAATTCAACCACCACCGGCTGGAGCCTCACTGGAGGGGCGGGAAGGATACTTGATCAGCCCTTCGATTTCGAGTCCGGCTGGGCCAGAATCTTGACCTCGGTCCCCGTCTCGTTGGTGCAGTGGAATTGGAGGTGCTCGGGACCGACTGCCGTCAGAGCGTGAATGTTGATGGTCACCTCGTAAACCTCTTCCAAGTGCGTGATGTCGCGCCGCTTGCGGTTGTTCAGGAATGAGGCCACTCGTTCGTGAACATCGACCGTCACCCGAGCCACATCCTCACGGTTGGCGTGAGTCATCAGCAGCCGCATGACGTCGATGGCCATGCTTTCGGCCGTCTTGACCTGACCGGTCCCCACACAACACGGACAATCCTCATAAACGCTGCGCCGCAGGGACGGACGGATCCGCTGACGAGTCATCTCAATCAGCCCGAACGGACTGATGTGCATGATCTTCGTCCGGGCCCGGTCCCGTTTGACGGCGTTGTGCAACGCCCGCTCGACCCCGCGACGATGCCGCTCGTCGCGCATGTCGATGAAGTCGTTGACGATCACGCCGCCAAGATCTCGCAACCGAATCTGCCGACTGATCTCCTCGGCCGCCCGCAAATTGACCTGGTACGCATTTTCTTCGGCATCGTCATCCATCCGAAAATTGCCGCTGTTGACGTCGATGGCGACGAGCGCTTCGGTCTGGTCGATCACAATCGATCCGCCACCCTTCATCGGCACGTGACGGTTTTGGATGCGGCTGATCTCGCGCTCGATGTCGTGCTGGTTGAAGAGCGGTTCGCGGCCATCGTACAGCTTGATGCAATCGACCTGGCGGGGGAGGACAATACTCATGAACTCGCGGGCACGCTCGTAGGCACGCTGCTCGTCGATCCAGATGGCATCGATCTCGGTGCTGTAGATGTCCCGGATCGTGCGAATGATCATGTCGCTCTCTTCGTAGATGTCGACGGGAGCCGGGAACTTTTGGACCCGGCTCACGATGACCTTCCACAACCGCAACAGATAGTTCAAGTCGCGCTGCAGATCCGCCTGCGACTGATCGACCCCCGCCGTGCGGATGATGAAACCGAGACCCTCGGGCGGACTGAGTTCCCGCAGAATGCGCTTGAGCCGTTTGCGGGCGTCCTCGTCCGCGATCTTCCGGCTGACACCCACCCGCTGCAGGCCGGGCATCAGGACGAGATACCGCCCCGGGATGCTGATGTAGGTCGAAAGCGTCGGCCCTTTCGAGCCGATGCCGCCCTTGATCACCTGCACGAGGACTTCACTGCCCCGCTGAAAGATCTCCTGAATCGGCGGCTTGTTGCGGACGCTTCGTTCATTGAAACGGCCCTGCGAACTGGAGCGACCGCGGCGCGGATCCGGACCTTCGTCGGCGTCTGCCGGATCGAGATCATCGACCTCGTCATCCGCATCAGACGACTCGCCCTCTTTTTCCACGAGATGCCGGTAGTATTGGTACTCGACATCGCTCACATGCAGGAAGCCGTTGCGTCCGACCCCGAAGTCGATGAACGCGGCTTGAATACTGGGCTCGATGTTGACGACGCGGCCCTTGTAAATGTTGCCAACGTAATTTTCGAGGCTGTTCCGCTCGACGTACAGTTCCTCCAGAACTCCATCTTCAACGATGGCGATCCGGCTCTCCTCCGGCTGGAGGACATTGATCAGCATTTCTTTTTTCATTACTCACCCTTGTCACGGGGCGAGTGCGCACATCACAACGTGCCGGTGTCGTCGCTGTCTGACCGCATGCATTCGGCTCGGCTCCATTCGGCCCGACCCGCCACCGCACGCGAAGAGTGGCCACCGAAGACTCGAATGGCCCGCCTCTCCCGACAGAACTCCACCAGACAAATTGCAGCGAACTGACATACCGGGCGACATGCCACGAGGATTGAATCATCCCGCGCGATGGCCTCTTTCGAAATGTGGCGGCGGTTGTTCCGGGACTTCCCGTGAGAGATCGGCGGGGAACGGAACGAGGCCGCTGCGCGAATGCATCGCCAACGGAACCCCAAGTCACCACCCGCTGATGCAAACAATCCGACCCACCGGTGAGACCGCAAAATGTCGGCGACGAGATCGTCGGCTCTGACACGCCTTGAACCGAGCGACTTGCGTCGGCTCGCGAAGGACGGCGGCACTCACCCAACAGACACTCCGACCGAGGCGCGCGCAGAGGAATCGAGGTCGTCGGTTTCCAGACCACCTCGTCATCGCTTCGTTGCCGGACGCAGCTCACATTGAGCTTGAATCGTCCGTCGACACCTGGCACAAAAACACGCACTCTGCCCAGACCCAATTGAATTGTTTTCCGGTCATCGACACTGCGACGGGCATCGGCCGCGCCGCACAAACACTTACCAAGGATGAGCAATGAAGGATGAAGGATCGGAAGCGTTTGCTCCCCATCTCTCATTCCTCATCTCTCATCTCTTCAATCTAACTGCATCGACTCGGGGCAGAGCCGCTTCAACTCGCCCCAAAGGTAGTTCTCGACATCACGAGCCACATCGATTTCGCTGGCCCGCTTCGCGATCTTCTCCGCCCGTTCGATGGTCAGTTTCCGAATGACTTCCTTCAATTCCGGGATGGCATGCGGCGTCACACTGATCTGTCGAATCCCCAATCCCACCAGGAGCGGCAGGAACACGGGACTCGTGCTCATCTGCCCACAAACCGAAACCGGAATGTTGTGCTTGTGAGCCGCCTCAACCACCATCCGGATCAAGCGCAAAATCGAGGGATCACCCTCCCGATAGAGGTAGGCTACTCCCTGATCCGCCCGATCGACCGCGAGAGTGTACTGAATCAGGTCATTGGTCCCAAGCGAGAAAAAATCGACCTCGCGGGCGAATTCCTCGGCCATGATGGCGGCGGCAGGCACTTCAACCATCATGCCGACCGGCACATCGCGCCGAAACGACACCCCCTGCTCCTCCAGATCCTCAATGACATCGCCCAACACCATGCGAGCCTGTCGAAATTCGAGCAGCGTCGTGATGAGCGGAAACATGATCCGCAAATCGCCAAACTCGGCCGCACGGAGTGCCGCACGCAACTGCGTCTTGAACAGTTGCAGATTCTGCAAGCTCAGCCGGATGCTGCGAACGCTCAGCGCCGGATTGACGCTGTCGGGATAGGCCGCACGCAGCGGCCCCGGCATCTTGTCCGACCCCAGGTCGAGCGTCCGGATGATCACCGGATGGCTGGGAAACGCCTTGAGCACCTGACAGTAGGCCTGATAGTGGTCCTCTTCGGTCGGCTCGCGATTCGATTCGAGATACAGGAATTCGGTGCGGTACAGGCCGATCCCCGCCGCTCCCTTTTCGCGGCACGGCTCCGCTTCGGTCGGGAACTCGATGTTCCCCATGACCGTGATGGGAACCCCGTCTTCCGTCTCGCAGGGCAACTCGCGCTGAGACTGAAGTCGTCGCTCCTGACTGTGAAATCGAGCTTCTGCGTTGCGATATTTGACCAGCGTTTCCTGATCCGGGTCGATGATCACGACGCCGTGACTGCCATCAATGATGATCGTCTCGGACCCGGAAACGTCTTCCAGAAACTTGCCGATCCCCACGACCGCGGGAATCTCCAGCGCCCCCGCCAAAATTGCAGTGTGACTGGTGTGTCCGCCCACTTCGGTCGCAAACCCCATCACAAACTTGCGGTCGAGATTCGCGGTCTCACTCGGCGTCAGATTGTTTGCCAGTACGAGAACGGGAGCCGTCAGATGAGCCAATTCCTCACGGCGCTCACCCAGCAACAGCCGCAACAAACGCTTTTCCAGGTCGTAGATGTCAACCGATCGCTCCGACAGGTACTGGCCACCGAGATCCTGCATCCGCTTGGCATACTGCCGCAACACCTGACTGGCCGCATACTCGGGCGAGTGATGCTTCTCGATTCTGGATTCAATCTCGGTGATGAGCTGTGTGTCCCGCGCCATCATCAGATGCGCCGAGAAGATCGCCGCGTACTGGTCACCCAGTCGCTCGCGGGCCAACCGCTCGTTGTGTTCGATTTCCTGGCAGACGGCATCCATCGCCGTGCGGAATCGCGAGAGCTCCATCTCCACCGCGCTGGCCGAAATCACGCGCTGCGGAATGCGAAAACTCTCGGTCCCCAGCAACATGGCCGGGCCAATCGCAACGCCAGGAGAAACGGCTATTCCGCGTCGAGTCAACATGCGGTGGCGTTCGCGGTCATTTCGGCAAGGGGATGGAATGGGGTTGTTCGTGAGGCGGGCGAACAGCCTGCCTCTGGAAATCTCGTTTCCCCGTGACTTGGCAGACCCTGCGGCCCGCCCCACACTTTCACAGCCTCTCGATCAGACTCGAACCGGCTGCTCGAACATCTCGAAATCAGACTCGATCAACTGGACGATCTGCTCGACCGCACCACTCGCGTCGTCCCCGTTCGCCTCGACTTCCAGTTCCATTCCTGACTCAGCCCCCAGGGTCAGCAGGTGCAACAAACTCTTGGCATCGACGCGATTCGAGCCGCGGATCACGTGAATCTGGCTTTGAAACGACTGTGCCTTGCGCGCAATCAACTCCAACGGACGCATGTGCAATCCTCGTGGATTACACACCGTTGCCGTCGCACGATGAACTGCCACAGTCGTCATGATCGCCCAATCTATTGTTCTCCAACCAGCTTGTTCCAAAACCACTCCGGTGGCTGACCGCCACGAGGAATTGCACGCCAGCCAACTCAACCCGTTCACCCGTCTTCAAATCTCATTGTTGTCTGCTTCCAGCAACAAGTCCCAAATGTCCTGCGCCGACTTCGATGTCCGCAGGAATTTGCAAAACTTGTCGTTCCGCAGGTGGCGAGAGATGTTTTCCAGACCGCGCAGGTGATCACCCGGACGATCCGGAGGCGAGACCAGCAGAAACATGACAAACACCGGCTCTCCATCGAGGCTGGAAAAGTCCACCCCCTCCTTGGAAACCGCGATGGCCGCAATCAGTTTGTCGACGGAAGGATGCTTGGTATGAGGCACGGCGACACCGCGTCCGATACCCGTCGATCCCAACTCTTCCCGCTTCAGGATCGCAGCCACAATCCCTTCTTCATCCGAATCCTTGATGCTGCCTGCCTGACGCAGAGCAGACACCATTGACCGAATCGCCGATTCCTTCGACCCGACGGGGATCTCGGGAATCAGGGCCGCTTGTACTACGAAGTCACACAACTTCATGGAGAACCTCTCTTTGTTCGCGCCGATTCACCGGAGGGACGCGATCCCCGATTCGACCAACCCGTGAGATGGACGCGCCATTCACTTCAAAAATGACTCCAACAAACCTGCGACATCCCATCGAAGGCATTCAACGACGACCGCCATTACACCACCGACTCGTCATCGCTCTTCACCGGCAACTCACCCAGACCCGGTCCGCGATGATCCTGAATCTTTTCCTTGTATTTGCGAAGCTGCTGTTCCATCTTGTGCAATGCCAGATCGAACGCAGCCGTCGCTTCATTGTCCGTGTCCACCGAAACCAGATCGTGTCGATGTTCGGTATCGACCAGAATCTCGACGGTGGATTTGCCGTTCGTGAAATCCACCGTAATTCCGATCGAAGTCACACGCCCAAAAAGGTTCAGCAACTTCTCGACCTTCTGAGACATGTAATCGTGAGTGGCCTGGCTGATGGTTCCGTGTCGGCAGGTGATCGCAACTTGCACCGCAGTTGACTCCTCTCGGACACCGGTCGTCCGAACAGCGATTGTTTCGTTCGTGAGGCAGCTATTCGCGGATCGATTGTATGCCGGACCAGAGCACCGTCAATTGCGGCCCCCGACGAACCCGACCCTCTCAACGCATCTGTTTTGAGAAGGTTATCCACCCCCGCTGGCCCTCTAGCCACGGGCAGAGTCTATCAACCTGCCACCGCGATGAAAACTTCGCGGTCCCACGGGCGAGAACTCTTTGTGGACCACCACAGTCGGATCAGAATCTGCTGGGCTGAGAAAATGGATCAGACCATCCGCGCGGACGACCGGTCCGAAGCAATTCCAGCCGCGGCGAAGGCTCCGCTACCGGAAGTCGATCTGTTCGGCAGCCTGCTGCTCTCCCGCAGAAACACTGTTTGAGTTCGCGTCGGTACGCGGCACGGCGATGGGAACCAACAAGCTCGGCTTGCGATCCCACTTCTCACCGAGTCGGGCGAGTGAACCCACGGCTTTCTTCAAACCCAGCGGCTCGATCCGCACGTCCGTCTTCTGATCCGAGCGAATCGAATGAACCGGCGGACCGTCCGACTTCCGCCGCCGTTCCTGCAATTCCAACCCAAAGAACGGGATGCGCGAATTGCTGTCGATCGAAACGCTGCGGCCACCCACGGTGCAACCGGTCGCACCACAGCAACACACGCCGATGGCCCACACGGTGAGCAACAGCATCCCTTCACGCCGGCTGGGACTCATCAGCTTCACGAGGATCCATCCTTGGCAACGACCTGTCTTCGCCCGCGGCAGCCGAGACGCCTTCGTCCCGGACCAGACCGCCGCGAGGGACGGGTGATAACAAGAACCGCTTTGCGCGCGAAGATGGACTCCGACGGAACATTCACCGGCACACGAATCCGAAGATGCCGTCGAACGGACACGGCAACAACCGTCACGGCTTGCAACGCGGCTCAGTGCAGAGATTCGGGAGCCGGCTGACTCACGCCGTTCTCAAAGAGGTGCTGGTAACCGGCCGCCTCCAACTCGCGGCGTTCGCGTCGCGACAACCAAATCAGCAGGCCAGTCACTACGGCGAACATCGAGCCGATCATCCCCAGCATGAACAGAATGCTGAACATGTACGCACGCGGTTGGGGATCATCCGTCTCCAGCGCCATCTTACACATCGGACACGCCCACGCTTCCGACGCGCCGACCAGAACCATCGTCAACGCAACAAGCAATCCGCGAACAAGACGACACATGGCAAACACCTTTCAAACGGCCACGGCCACCGGCCAGTGGTACAGCAGGGCGTAGATGATAACGCCCGTCACCGACACGTAAACCCAGATCGGAAAAGTGACGCGGGCCAGCCGCCGATGGCCCTCCCAATTCTGACGCCACGCCCGCCAGATGGTCATCGACGCCAGCACCGGCACCGTCATCGCCAGCAAGACGTGGCTGATCAGAATCACAAAATAAATCGGCCGAATCACCCCCACCCCGACAAACTTCCTGCCGCTTTCTCCCGTGTAGTGATGCAGCGCGAAGTGGTAGGTGAGGTAACAGGCCAGAAACACGATCGATGTCCCAAACGCCGACACCATCACCCGCGCATGAGCCTCACGCCGTCCGCGCTTGATGAGTACGAAGCCCGTCAACAACAGGACGGTCGCCAACCCGTTGAGGCCCGCGTTGATCATCGGCAATGTCGCAACCCAGTCCGGAACCATGCAACAGTCTCGTCTTTCCATTCCTGTCCCCTCGCCTCGGCTTTGCGGGGAGAGGGAGAGGGTGAGGGGTTCTTCGCGAACACAAAATCAACTCGCCAACGACATCGTCATCGTCAACGAAGTGAACGTCGCCTCAATTCTTATTCTCTTCGTCGTTCTGCTCGGCCTTCTCGGTGAGTGGCTTCGCCAGCTTCTGAATCTCACGCCGCAGGGCCGACATCGCCTCGCCCTTCGTCGCGTCGAACTTGCCCTGCACGACGCCCTCGGTATCGACCAGCATGATGTTGTTCGAGTGAATGAACTCGAACCCCGGTTGCCGATCCCTGCCGAGTGTCTCTTGCACCGGCATCTTGAAGCTCCCCTGGATCAACTTGTAGATCGCCCGCTGATCGCCACCGAGGAACATCCACTTGCTGAAGTCCGCCCCGCGAGACTCGCCGTACCCCTTGAGCACCTCGGGCGTATCCCGCTCGGGATCGACGGTCAGCGTGACAAGTCGAAATTCGTAATCCTTCAGCCGGTCCTGCAACTCACGCATCGAATTCGTGACCATCGGACACGTGGCCGCACAGTGCGTGAAGACGAAACAAACGATCCACGGCTTCCCCAGCAGATCGGCTTTCGTCACCGTCCTGCCTTCCGTGTCGATGAACTCGAAGTCCGCAATGCCATCCTTGTCCCAAGGCGATGCCGACGGAGGCTTCCCGCTGTCATCGATCGCCAGAGAACCGTCCTTGTTCGTCTTGATGACAATCGACTTCGGAGAACCTTCGGGTTCTGCGGGCTGTTCCACAACAACGGGCATTTGGGGCGATGCCCGCTCCAACTTGAGTCGCTGCTGATACCACACCCCTGCCAATGCAACGAGCACACCCAACCACAGCACAATCCCTGCGAGGAACGTCGGCGACCGGAAGAACGACGGTTCTCGAACGGCATCATTTTGCGAATCTGTTTCCATAGTCTTGCCCCACCAACTCTCTCAACCAAACTATCGAGCGTTGTGAACCGCCGGCCGGTTCGTCATCCAAATCGCAATCGTCATGTAGGCCATCGCGGCGAGAATGGTCACGCTCAGACAAACCGACAACGACGGCAGCCCCGCCACGGCTGCGGCATCGGTCGTCATGATCCGCCTCAGTCCGGCCACGCCATACGTCAGCGGGTTGAGTCGAATCACCCACGACAGCCAGCCCGAGTCTCCCGCCGGAAAGAATGATCCCGACAGGAGCCACATCGGCATCAGGAAGACGCTCATGATGGCGTGAAATCCGTGAGTCGAATCCATCGGCCACGCGATCAGGTACCCGAGTGCCGTCAGCGAGAAACCAATCAGCGCCAGGAACCCAATCACCGCCACAGCATTCTGCCACGTGAGTCCAGTCTCCAACGGAGGAGCCAGCCCGACCAGCGACAACAGCGGGCCAACCGCCAGGAACACGACGGCCTGAAGCACCGCGAGAATCGTCCCGCCACAAACCTTGCCGAGCACCAGGCTCACTCGCGGGATGGGCGCGACCAAAACTCCCTGCAGGAAGCCGTCGCGACGGTCCTCAATGATCGAGATCGTCGAGTAGATCGCGGTGAACATCACGATCATCACCGCCACGCCGGGAAAGAAGTATTCCTGATACGACATCCCCCCCGGACCGCGAAACGAACCGTGCAGCCCCGCGCCGAACAGCACCCAAAAAATGATCGGCTGCCCGAGCGCACCCACAACCCGCGTCCGCTGCCGAAAGAACCGAACCAACTCGCGCAGCGCGAGCGTGTACACCGGCAACCACAATCCCGGCGACACTGCCTCGTCGTCACCGGCCTCAAAAGTCCCTCGCCCCTCCGGGGAGAGGGGTTGGGGTGAGGGGCGAGTCAGGTCCAGCCCCGTTCGCGAGCCAGCCTCCTCCATCGTTCGGTTCCCACTCATGACCCCACCTCCGCTTCGGCATCCCAGAACCGGTGCCCCGTCCGCGCGATGAAGACGTCCTCCAGCGTCGGCTTCGCCAGCGAGATCGCCGTGATCTCGGACGGAAACGCCGCGACGAGGTCTCGCAGCAACTCGTGCCCCGCCTCGCGCTCGATCCGCAGCGCTTCGCCGACACGTCGAGCAGTCACTCCGAACCGCGAGGCGATCTGCTGCCACAACTCGTCCGGGTCGCCCGCTTGAATCGTCAGGCAATCGCCACCCACCGACTGCCGCAACTCGTCGGGAGTCCCCAGCGCCACGAGCCGACCCCGGTCGAGAATGCCCAGCCGGTCGCAGCGCTCGGCCTCGTCCATCAAGTGTGTCGTGACGAGGATCGTCACCTGTCGCTCGACTCTCAATCGAGTGAGATACGCCCACAGGTCGTGCCGCGCGCCGGGATCGAGTCCCGTGCTCGGCTCATCGAGCAGGAGCAGGCCAGGCCGATGGAGCAGACTCTTCGCAATCTCAACGCGCCGCTTGAGTCCGCCCGACAACGATCCCGCCAACTGACTCACGCGATCGGCGAGACCGAGTTGCCCGACCAGATCGTCGATTCGCCGGGAGGCTTCGCGTCCGAGCAATCCGTACAGATGGGCCTGATGCCGCAGGTTTTCACCAACGGTCAGCTTGCCATCAATGCTGGGCGACTGAAACGTGACCCCGATCCGCCGCCGCACGGCCTGCGCCTGCGAAGCGACATCGCACCCGAGCAACCGCACCTCGCCCTGCTGCAACGGCAGGAGCGTCGCAAGCAACCGAAACAGCGTCGTCTTGCCGCCGCCATTCGGTCCGAGCAACCCAAAAATCTCGCCCCGTTCGACAGCGAAATTGACCGCCGTCAAAGCCTCTCGTTCGCTGTAACGGAAGCTCACGCCACGCACCTCGACAGCCGATGCCACCTCGGTTGCGCGCGTCAGGTCGTCAGAGTTCGCCACCGGAACAGAAAGCATGTCGGCCTCTCGGGCCACGAGTGAGACATTTCTGAGCGGAGCGGCGTCAGCCCCCCGGTTCTTCGAGATCGCAGAGAACGGGCTCACGCCCAAGAACCGGGGGGCTGACACCGCCCCGCTCGGGTGTCTCGTCATTCACTGTGTGCAGTGTCTGCGTAAATCCACGCCACTCATCGCCAATCAGTCCACGTACAGAAACTCGTTCGCGTTGAAGAGTGCGAGACAGAACTGTGTCAGCGCCGCGCGGTCGCGTAGCCAACGGTCGATCGTGGTCATGCGGCCTC
>JBBPIS010000051.1:0-46000 GCA_038040225.1 Planctomycetota bacterium | reverse complement strand
CCTTTTGAGTGGCCAGGTCGACAACGCCCGCTGGCTTGTAATCCTTGTACACGACGCGATAGAGTCGGCCCTTCAGGCGGTCGATGCCGGCGGGATCGCGGTTGGCGTCCTGATAGCAGTGGTAGCGGTCGTACCAATCCAGAATGTAGAGGCAGCCGTCGGGTCCGGTTTTTTGTACCACCGGCATAAACCACGCGTCGTTGGCCGTGAGGAAATCCGGCTCGCCGAAGCCCTTGTACGTCGAACCATCCCGCTCGATCCGGTCGACGTTGATGCAGCCGCCGTGGATGTTGCCCATGTAGAGCTTGCCTCGGTACTGCTCGGGATAGGCGTCGCTGTCGAAGTAGTGGATGCCGCAGTAGGCCGCCTTCTGATGCTTGTGCTTGACGATGCTGTCGATCTTCCACGTGAACGGCGGATACGGCCCGCCCTGACGGTGGTAGTAGCCGGTCTCGACCAGATGCCACAGATGGTCGATCACGCACGCGCTGACGAACGCTTCCCCCTCGTCGTTGAAGGCGATCCCCCACGGGTTGCTCGTCCCCTCGCAGAAGACCTGGAACTCGCGCGTCCGCGGATGGATGCGGAACATCGCGCAAGTGAACTTGAACTCGGTGGGTGTTCCGCGTGCCACGGCTGTGTCAGCCGTGCCGTCTTTCTGCGTGCCGTCTTTCGGCTTGTTGTCTTTCGAGTTGCTCTTGCCCGTTTGATCGTTCGGCACGGCTGACACAGCCGTGGCACGCGATTCACGAAGATGCTTGAGCCAGGGAGAATTCTCCGGGTATGTCACGTTGCTGTAGTTGAAGACGCCGTTGAGGCCATACAGCCAGCCATCCGGTCCCCACGTCAGGGAGTTTGGCAGTTCGTGCGTATCGGCGCGACCGAAGCCGGTGACGACGACCTCCTGCTTGTCGGCCTTGCCGTCGCCATCGGTGTCCTGCACGAACAGGATGTCGGGCGAGTTGGCCACCCACACGCCGCCGTGTCCGACCGCGATGCCGCTCGGAATGTTGAGGCCCTCCAGGAAGACCGTGAACTTGTCCATCTTCCCGTCGCCGTCCGTGTCTTCGAGGATCTTGACTCGATCCTGTCCCGGCCCCGGCGACTTGCGCGGGTATTCGAGCGACTCGGTGATCCAGAACCGACCCCGCTCATCAATCGCCATCGCGACTGGATTGACGATGTCCGGCTCGGCCGCGACGACTTCGACGGCGAATCCTTCCGGCACCGTCATCATCTTCGCCGCCTCTGCGGGCGAACGAGGATCATTCGGCGGCTTGTCCTGCGCGTGAGGAATCAGTGGCTTCTTCGGCTCCTGAGCGAACAGACTCAGGGAGAGATGCAGTCCAACAACGACTGCCAACCCAAAACGAACGGCCTGTGACATCGCAGAGGTTCCTCACGAGAGCGGGGTCCAAACGGCGGCGACATCGTAATGACCGGCTGCGGTGTTGTCCTCCCGCTCCGCCCGTAGCACATGCTGCCAGCGTGTGCGGGACTTCTCCGTCCCACTCCTAATCGTAATCTTCCTCCTAATCTTCCTCCTCCCGACTGATGACTGACGCGGAGTCGAAGAGGAGTAAGATTACGAGTAAGAGTAAGAACAAGAAGACGCACAAGCTGGCAGCATGCGCTACGGGCAAGAACTTGGCAGAGGAGGCGGGCAGGTTGTAAACCTGCCCCCACGTCAGGCCAGCACCGGTCCGGCGGTGATGTCGAGCCAGGTGTGGAATTCGCTGCCGGGGCCGAGGGTTCTCCAGCCGCAGTCGATGCCGCGCGCGGTCAGGTTGATCGCGTCGGTCGGGCAGGTGTACGGTTCGAGGCAGACGGCGGCACGGTTCGGCGGTGTGAAGGCGACGATCTCGCGGAAGATCGGCGGCGAAGTCAGCGTCACCTGCAAGCCCGCTCGTTCATCGACGATCAGACAGTCGAACTGCGGTCCCTCGCACAGAACCGTCGTGTAGACATCGTCCAGCTTGACGGTGTTCACGTACGCGCCGTCGCGCAGATCGAAGTCTTCGTCGAGTTCCAGCAGGTTGCCGGTGGGAAGGCAGTCGACCAATTCCCACCGCTGCGCGCAGGGAGCTTCGATCAGACAGTTTTCGATGCGGCTTCCCTCACCGAGCGGCAGCTTGAAGTAGGGGTGAGTCCCCAGGCCCCACGGGAGCGATTTGTCCGACGGGTTGCCGATGCGGAAGTTGGCTCGCAGGCGGTTGTGGACCAGTTCGTAATCGACCTCGATGACAAAGTCCGTCGGCCACATTGCCAATCGGTCGGGCGCATCGACACTCAGTTGGAACTGCCCTGAGACGAAGTCGTCTCCCTTGGCGGTGACTCGCCACGGCCGGTCGAGGCACAGTCCGTGAGTCGCGTTGCCAAACTTGTCGCCGACGGTGTTGGAGAGCGAGAACTCCTGCCCCTTCCACGCGAACTGACCCGCGCGGATGCGATTCGGAAACGGAAACAGGATCGGGATGCCGCTGCCACTCGGTCGCAGACCTCCCGCATCAAAACCGGGTGCCGCGTCGAGGACATCAACCGGCCGGCCGCCCACCATCGCTCGGAACTCAAAACAATTGAAGCCCAACTCCGGCGCGATCCGCGCCGTGGAACCGGTATGAGCATCGGTGATGGTGAGGATTGGCATGAGTCACGGTTCCGAGAAGCTGCCCTGCGGAGAAGATTCTTGAGATGGCTGGGCGGGACTATAGCAGACGGCTCACATCCTAAGCCAACTCGCCGCAGGAGACCAAACTCTGAAAAAACGGTGAAGAGGGGGGCGAATTGCGGCATCACCCGGTTTGTCAGGCCAACCCTCGTTCCAGATCGCACTTGAGGTCGGCCACGTCTTCCAGGCCGATCGATAGGCGGACGAGACCGTCTCCGATTCCGTAGGTCGCTCGCTCGGCGGCGGTCATGAATTTGTGAGACGTTCCCGCCGGGTACGAGACTGTCGTGCGGGCGTCCGCCAGAGTGGGTGAGAACGGAATGACATCGGCCAGCGCGCGGAAGAGGGCATCGACGGCGGATCGGCCTCCCGCCACGTCGAACGCCAGCATTCCGCCGCAGCCGTGCGGCAGCAGCCTCTGTGCGAGAGCGTGATCCGGGTGCGAGGCCAGACCGGGATAGAAGACTTTCGTCACGCGCGGGTGTTGTTCGAGGAAGGCTGCAATCGTGAGAGCCGTTTGGGAGACTCGCTCCATCCGCAGCGGCAGCGTCCTCAGACCGCGAGACGCCAGCCAGCTCTCGAACGGGTTCGCGTTGACGCCGTACAGGCTGGACATCGCTCGAATCTTGCGGAGCAACCCGTGGGGACCGACGACGACTCCGGCCATCACGTCGCCGTGACCGTTCAGGTATTTCGAGACGCTGTGCCAGACAAGCGTCGCGCCATGTTCGATCGGCCGGATCAGACAGGGCGTGCCGAACGTGCTGTCGACCAGCAGCGGAACTGAACCGATCGCGGCGGCGAGGCGCGGCAGATCGGCCACTTCCAGCAGCGGGTTCGAGATCGACTCGACGATGCACAGTTTCGTGTCGGGCGTGACGAGGCTGCGCAGTGCCTCGGGATCGGCGACGTCGAAGTAGGTCACCTGGAGGCCAAACGACGCGGCGAGGTGATTGAGTAACTGGCCGGTGCGTCCATAGAGGACTCGCGCGGCGAGGACGTGTTCGCCCGACTTGACCATCGCCATCAGAACGGCCGTCAGCGCCCCCATTCCCGACGCCGTGACCACGCCCGCCTCGGCCCCTTCCAACCGGGCGACATCGTTGGCGAAGGCCTCGTGATTCGGATTCCCGTCGCGCGTGTAGATGTATCCCTTCTCCTGCCCACTCGCGACCGCATCGAGCTGTTCGAGCGAATGAATGTCAAACGCGGTCGTCATGTAAACGGGAGGCGAACTGGTCCGCGTGGTGAACTCGCCCACCCAACCCCCGCGTGCGGCAAGGGTCGATTCGGACAGAGGGGATGAATTCTCTTGAGGCGTCGTCATTGAAGGTTCCTTCGCTTTACTTCGTTGTCAAAAGTCGCTGCGAATGAGTCGAATCTTGGGATTTGCTTGAATGTCGCCATCATCGCTCCGCGTGATGAGCCTTTCAGATTGGACGTCCGAACTTAAAAGGCTCGTCACGCGGAGCGATGACGGCTACTTTGGTCTTTGGCATCGCTCGTCTGACTCTGCCGAATGTCGCCCGGTTTCGCAACGGCAGGAACGTGAGGCGGGCGAGTGGCCGGTGGCCTGCGAAACGGGTACTTTCTCGCAGCCGTCCTCCGGTCCGATTCTTTTCCCCCATCATTCCCCTTCGCTCGACGAGACCGATGTCACACGCTCCCGATTCCAGCGCCGCCGACTCGCCAGCACCGTCTGCTCGTCCGGCGTCGTTCCTCCCGTGGCGAACCACCTTCGATTTGTTGCGGCCGTTCCTCGCGCTGGTCGTCGTCACGGCGTTGTTCTGTGCGGCGGACTGGTGGATCAATCAGGAGAAGGCGTCGTTCTACACGTCGCGCAGCATGAGGACCGTCGCTGCTCAAACGGCCACGGTGGCCGTGGCGGCGCTGGGCATGACGGTCATCATCATCGCGGGTGGCATCGACCTGTCGGTCGGCACGGCCATCGCCCTCTGCGCGACGGTGCTGGCCTGGAGCTTGAAGGAAGACGTCGTGCTGCTGGTGGTTCATGGCGACAACGTCGCCGGGGCGACACAAAAATTGAAGGTGGCTCTGGAGGAACTCGATCGCTCCAAGAATGAGCCCGAGGCGACGGCAGGCAAGGCGTTGGTGGATCGTCGGAAGGAACATCTCGAACGGACGCAGGCCGCGTCCCGGCGCTGGACCCGCTGGACGCCGTGCCTGGCACTCGGCTTGGCACTCGGCTGCGGCTGTCTCTGCGGACTGGTGAACGGAGCGCTGGTGAGTTACCTGCGTCTCGTTCCGTTCATCGTCACGCTGGGGACGATGCAGGTGTACCTCGGGCTGGCGAAGATGATCGCCGCCGAAACGACCGTCCGCCCCGACAATGCCACGCAGGTTCCGGCCTGGTTTGGCGATCTGCTCAGCGTGCGGCCTCAGGCCCTGTGGCTGGGTCTGCCGAGCGGTGTCTGGTTCACACTGGTCCTGGCGGTGGTGCTGTCGGCCGTGCTGCACTTCACCGTTTTTGGCCGATACGTCTTCGCACTCGGCTCGAACGAGGCGACCGCCCGGCTCTGCGGAATCAACGTCCGTTGGAACAAGATCGCCGTCTACGCGCTGAGTGGTCTGTTTGTCGGCATTGCCGGGCTGTATCAGTTCTCGCGCCTGACGGTCGGCAATCCGACATCGGGCTCGGGACTCGAACTGAAAGTGATCGCGTCGGTCGTCATCGGCGGAGGAAGCCTGAACGGCGGACGCGGTTCCGTACTCGGAACGCTGACGGGGGCACTGATCATGTCGGTCATCACCAGCGGCTGCACCGCCCTCGGCCTGACGAACCCGATCCAGGACATGATCCTCGGCATCATCATCGTCGCCGCCGTGACGATCGATCAGTTGCGGCAGAGGAAGCAGGCGGCATAGAGACTGTTGAACAACCCCGTAGCATGGGCGGCCCGCCTGTGCCTCCCAACAGATCGGGCGAGCACGCGATTTGCCTACTCCACATTCTTCCACCGATGGCTCGATGCGCCCTTCGTCATCGCATCAGCCCTCATCTGCGCGGATAACAGGGTTAGGCTGCATGCAGGGATATCAGAAATTGGTTGCACGCTGCCTAACACGGCATCGAACGCAACAGACATCTCAATGCCGTCGTTGACAAATCGTTTGACGCACAGCATGTTGTGACGTGTGAAGAACTAACCAGCATCAAATACATGGCCGAGTTAGCCATGCGTACAGGTCGATTCTCTGTTGAGAAGCTAATCCGATGCGAAAATCTGCTTTTGTCCTCTTGATTGTATTGCTCGCGGCTGTCATTGGCCCGACAGTATTCGTAAATGCCCAGCAGGCGGACCAACCAAAGCCGGATTCTGAAGTAGCGATATCGCACCGCAAGATTCCGGTAATTATTCAACGGGTGTTTCTTCCATCCACTAGCGACGATGTCCCGGCAGAGAAGGTATCTGCGAGACTTGATGAAGCGTCCGACTATGAACCCGGCGACGATGTTGCAGCCACGCTCATCGGCGCCAAACTTGCTGGGTGGGCCGCAGGATACGAGTTCTTACCAGTTGAGACGGTGAAGGCCAAAGCAAAGCCGAAGGATATACTCGACAAGACTGCTTCCGATGCCAACGAGGTTCTGTTGATTCGAGTCAGTACAAGAACCTCAAATTTCGGACAAGGCTCAATCGTTTTTGTCATGGCTGACGTTGCCCTATTGCGACGGCCAAGCAATGAAGTAATTACGCAGGCTGGTTTCGTGGCTGCTGCCAAGATTGATCCAGCCAAAATTGAAGGTGACAAGGTGAAAGCGGACTATTGGCTGAAGACGGTAGCTACTATTTTTGCGCAGGAATTCGATCGCAAGATGTTGGCTAAAGTCCAAGACATACATGATCGCAAGCAAATCGACGACGCGATTTCCAAACTCAGTGAGAAATCGGACGTAATGCCAATTTCAGTGGCAGTCGAGCAGCTTGAGGGCACCAAGGATCGCAAGCCAGAACTGCAGATTCGTTCCGACATCAAAGGGACCGCTTACTTGGTTCCTAAGGAAAAGGGGAAGGCAAGGCGCTGGTCACTAGGCGGCGTGGGCGACGTTAATGTCACACTTGATCCAGGAGATTACTTGTTGCACATCGACTTATTGTCGGTAAAGAGCAGAGCATCGACGCTTCATCGTAGCGAACTGAAAGTCGAATCCAGCAAGCTTTACAAGGTTGCCACGCAGTGACCGTTGGGTGGCTCCAGTTGCCGTCTTCAGCGGGGTGGCCCGGACGCGGCTTGGGGTGTCTGGGTCGCAAAGCGACAAGAGGGCCGAGTTCGGTTTCTGATTCGATAGCTACCTCTTGTGATTTCATCACCCAGACATCCAAAGCGATGTCTGGGCCACCCGCGAAGACGAACAAGCTGGCAGCATGTGGTACGGGCAGCGACTCACTCGCGGCGAAGCTGCGTTGAGAGCGAATAGTCGAGGCCGTCGAAGTGGAACTGGGCCTCACCGAACAACGCGCGGTGGCTGCCGGGGAGCAGAGGTACCTCGCCGGTGAAGCGGTCATTCTTTAGCTTCAGGGTCTGTGACGTCCACTCCGATTCGCGGAAGTCCTTCGTTGGTGAGGCGGCCGTCCACAGCTTCACGGAATCGGGGAGCACGTCCGACTGAATCGTCAATCGCAGCATGTTGCCATCGGTTTCATGCTTCCATTCGAGTGCGGGCAGAAGCTGGTCCGAGGCGACGTGGCGCGTGAAGGCCGCCAGCGTGATGAGTGCTCCTTCGCGGCCGCCCTTCAAATTGTGGCCCGCGTTCGGGACGTAGCGGATGTGTTTGGGACCGGACAGGTCGTCCCAGTAGTTGTTCAGCGCATCGACCGTCCAATAGCGATCGTTCGTACCGTTGATGATCAGTTTGGGAAGCGTCAGTTGCTGGCGATAGGTGTAGGGATCTACCCACTTCCAGAGCGGTTCAATCGCCGCATCGTCCTTCAGTTTCTTGATGAGGCCCTTTCGTTCGTAGTCGATGATTTGCTCGCTGTACTTGCCCCACGTCTCGAACTGGTAGTCCATCTGTTTGGGCATGTTGAGCGTGTCGATCACGAGGGGGGCGATGCCGCGAACCCGCTTGTCGCAGACGGCCGTCAGCCACGTCGTCCAACCCCGTTTGGAGGCTCCCGTCACGACGAAGCCCTTCACCGGCGACTTCCATTCCTGCGCGGCGAGTTGCTCGACGCAGTCCATCGCCTTGACGGCACTCTTCACCATCGGGAAGAGGAGCGGCCAGCGCGCGTCGTTGGTGGCGAGATAGAACAAAAACGTGTCGGTGATCAGATCGTCTTCGGTCCGCCCGCCGAGCAGGGGCTGGTTGGGAACCTGGAAGAGCAGGGCGACTCGCGTGCCGGAGAGCGTGGCGAGCGACGAGCCGAGGAGCTTGTCTTCGAGCCGCGGCTTGTTCTTGTTGCTCCCTCCCGTGATGAACAGCAGGACGTGTTCGGGGTGCTTGAGCTGTGCCGGCTCGAACACGATCAGATCGTGCTTCCACGGCATGTCCATCCAGGTCTGCGAGGTGAGTTCGACATCGTAGACTCGCGCCCCGGCGGCCTCCTGCTTGTCGATCAGCTTCCACGCGAAGCTGTCGTCAGTTTGGGCGACATAGTCCTGCAACGCGGTCGGTATCACCGGAACGGTCTCGGCCGATTGAACCCGCGCCGACGATGCGAACAGGCACGTGAGACAACTGAACCAAACGAGCAGCGATTTCATTGAGGGAGTTCTCCAGACTCGAGGTGACAAACCGGAGTGACATTTCTAGCGACTGGGGTCTCGGGACGCCAACGAGAACAGCCCGCGGGGCTGTTGGCCTCGCGGGCTGTTTCGTGATTTGAGCGGAGGATCGACGCGAATTGGCAGCGCGGCATCGACGTTCGTTGGCCTACCTGATGCGCGGCACTTCGATGATCTCGGGGACCGGATCGAAGATCCACGTCTGCGCCGGTTTGTCCGGGCTGTCACCGGAAAGCGTCAGCACTTCGGCGGTGAGCGATTCGGCGTGGCTCCTGGAGTTGGGGTCGGCCTTCATCTTGGCACCGAAGGCCTTGAAGATTTCCTGAATTGTCGGGTCGTCCTTCGAGTCGAAGCCGCCCATCGTCACGATCGACTGGAACTTGTCGTGATAGACGTAGGCCGCATAACCCTTATGGCGCAGGGCCCGTGCGAGTTGGGCGGCATCCTCGCCGGCTCGCACGATGTTGTACTTGGACCCGTTTTGCAGCTCCCGTTCAAACAGTCCCTCCCGGCCGGTATACCGGCTGTTGCCGATGGGAGTCGCCGATTTTCCGGCGAACGTGGCGATCTTGACGGTGTACTTTTTCTTGACGCCGACCAGCGCGTGGTCGATGCCCGAGTTGAGGAACTTGGTTTCATCATCGACGCGCTGACGAGCCACCTCGCCCGGCTTGCGGAGCGGGTTGATCGTCATGAACGCACCGGCGAGCGGTCCCTTTTGCGCGGTCGCACGCACCACGGCACCACTTTTGGTGTTCTTCAGGAATTTCGGATGGAGCTTCTTGACGTAGTTCAACGTTTTCTGCGCGATAGCGTCGTCGATGGTCTCATAGTTCCCGGCCAGCACGCAGATCATGTCGCGTTGCGCGGCAAAGATCCGCGTGTCGTCGCGACCCAGCCGGTCGTGAGTCTCAATCGTTTCGACCTTGCCGTCCTGCGAGTACGCATAGGCGGGGATTCCCTTCTCGCGCAGTTCAAACACCAGTTCCGCGGCCGCGTCTTCGGCGGACAGTCCCTCGGTCTTGCGGTCTTCGTCGCGGATGTTGCGGAAGCTGGCGACCATGATCATCCAGGGGCCATGCGTATCTGTCAGTTTGTAAGTTTTGCCGCGTTCGTTCACGATGGCCCCGGCGGGGCGAACGACCAACAGCGCTGAGGCAACAACCGCGAGGCATGCGACGGATTTCAGAGTTCGCACGGCAGACTCCATCTTTGAGTGGCGAACGGGATCGAACGATCGGCCAGAAGCGGACACATCCTGTGTCGTGAAAACTGGCTCGAAGAACTGTGATTGGCAGGTGGTCTCGAACGAGGGGCGGAAAGTAGCAGCGAGAGGAAAACGTGTCCAGAGGGGTTGAAGCGGGTCATTGGTCATTAGTCATTGGTCATTAGTTTTGAACCAATGACCAATGACTAATGACCAACCTTCCTTCGTTCGGCATGCCAGATGCGTAACGCGGCTCGTCACGTCGAGTGGCTCGTTCGAGCCGGTTCGATGAGTCCCCTCAAGTCCTCTTGATCTCGATGATATCCCGCTGAACGAGTCAGTTTGGAGCCAAGGACGGCGACGAACGGCCCGTTGTAACAAAGGCCGCGCGCTGTGCGGCGGGCATTGGCAGAATTACAAAGGCATGGAGGCCGATCAAATGCAGCGTCCCGCTTCACGCTCACGGTTCGATGGCGTTCGCGACACCCGATCAATCTTCACCGCGACATTGGCGACCGAGGGGGTTCCGCTGCGAAGGGCCTTGTGGGGTGCGGCGGTTCTGGTGGTCATCGGATTGCGGTCGGGAACGGCCGCGGAGTCCGACAACGTGCTGCTCGACTTCACCGCGACGTGGTGCGGTCCGTGTCAGCAGATGAGTGGAGCCGTGTCGAAGCTCGAACGTCAGGGCCTGCCGATCCGCAAGGTCGACATCGACAAGGAGCCGGCTCTGGCGTCTCGTTTCAACGTGAAGTCGATCCCATGTTTCGTGCTCGTGTCGAACGGGAAGGAGATCGACCGCGTCACCGGCCTGACGACCGAACAACAACTGCGCGGCATGTTGAATCGCCTGCCAAAACCCGCGCCAGCGGTTGCTCAGGGGAAAGGGGAGCCTCGCAATGGAAAGGGCTCGTCGAGCGGGGATCTCGGATTGCCGGTCGATATCGGGCAGATGGATCAACCCGACGGCAAGCAACCCAAGGGGCCGGGACGTGGAATTGCGGATCTGTTTGGTGGCTCAAACAAAGAGAAGAAGCACTGGCTAGAGAAAGGCCATCCCGGAGAGCAGCCCGATTTCCGGGGACAAACTCCCCACGATGTCGCCGTTGACTCAGTCGATCCACTTCAAGCCAGCGTGCGATTGCGGGTTCAGGATGGAACGGGGATCAACTTTGGTTCGGGAACGATCATCGACAGCAAGCCGGGTCGCACGGTGATCCTGACCTGCGGACACATCTTCCGAAAGGGAGGCAACGAATCAAAGGTTGAGGTCGATGTCTTCGGACCGAACGCGAAGTCGCGGCCCGAGACGGTCCAGGGCAAGGTGTTGCACTTCGATCTGGAGGCGGATGTCGGAGTTGTGACGATTGTTTACGCTCAACGACTGCCTGTCGTCCGGTTGGGTTCCTCGCGCGAGTTGGTGGTGAAGGACCGCGTGCTGGGCATCGGATGCGGTGGCGGCGACAAGCCGACTCGCGAAGATCTGACCCTCACGGCGCTCAACAAGTACGACGGCCCCGACAACATTGAATGCACGGGGATGCCGCAGCAGGGACGATCGGGAGGCGGTTTGTTTTTGGGAAGCGAACTGATCGGCGTCTGCATCGCGGCCGATCCCAAGGAACAGCGCGGAATCTATGCGGGGATGAAGCCGATCGCGCAGCTTCTCGACAAGGTGGGAATGGGGCATCTCGCCCCGCTGCCTCCCGCCACGGAATCAGCCTTGGCCGCGACGAACGCGGTGGGAACGAAGACTGCTGATCTAAGAGACCCCGCGCTGCCCGATCGGAGCGCCGCGACGGCGGCTGACGACATCAGCCGGTTCCTGGGAGGCGAGTTGGGCGCGGCGGCACTGGCCGGTCCTCCCGGCGCACCGCAGGATTACGAAGGGGCCGAGATCATCTGCATCGTCAGGCCGAAGACGCCGGGCGCCCCGAGTCGCGTGGTGATCGTCAATCAGGCCAGTCATCGCTTCGTCGGCGATCTGCTTCACGAATCGCAGGCCCCCGCCGAACGAGCCACCGCCCGCAGCGACACCGCCCTGCCGCCAGCCGATCGACGCGTGCAGCCGTTCGTGGGCAATGTCCCTTCGTCGTCGGCAACGGCCCGTGTGGCGAACAGCAATCCACGCGCGACCGCTCCCTCCGGCAGCCGCCCGATCGAGACCTCGTTTGAGCCGCAGCCGTACCGACGTCAGCGCGACAAGTGAGGGGAGCGTGTGCTGCGCGGGGAGGTTCGACTTCCCGCCATCGGCCTCGATTCGCATAATACGCCGCACGCTCGGAACACCGGACGGGCAGCCATCGTCCGCTGCGGTCGTCGATCACTCACCATTGCTTCAGGAAGGAGCCAGCTCATGTCGGTCTTCAAGGACAACTCGGAATCCATCGGTCGCACGCCGCTCGTCAAGATCAACCGTCTGACGGAGGGGTTGAACGCGACGGTCTACGCCAAGATCGAGGGTCGCAACCCGGCCTACAGCGTCAAATGCCGCATCGGCGCGTCGATGATCTGGGACGCGGAGGCCACGGGCAAACTGAAGCCCGGCATGCACGTTGTCGAGCCGACCAGCGGCAACACCGGAATCGCGCTGGCCTTCGTCTGTGCCGCGCGCGGTTACCCGCTGACGTTGACGATGCCGGAAACGATGTCGGTCGAACGCCGCATGATGCTGAAGAGCTTTGGGGCGGAGTTGATTCTCACGCCGGGTGCCGACGGCATGAAGGGGGCCATCGCCAAGGCCGAGGAACTGTCGAAGCAAGAGGGCTGGTTCATGCCGCAACAATTCAAGAACCCGGCCAACCCCGCGATCCACTTCAAGACGACCGGCCCCGAGATTTACAACGACCTCGACGGCAAGATCGACATCTTCGTGGCGGGCGTCGGCACCGGCGGCACGATTACCGGCGTCTCGCGCTACCTCAAGCACGAGAAGAAACTGTCGATCAAGTCCATCGCCGTCGAGCCTTCCTCCAGTCCGGTCCTCTCCGGCGGAGCACCCGGCAAACACAAGATTCAGGGGATCGGCGCGGGCTTCATTCCCGACATCCTCGACCGGAGCATCATCGACGAAGTCGTCCAAGTCACCGACGACGAATCGATCGAGACCGCCAAGCGGCTGATGAAGCTCGAAGGGATCACCTGCGGGATCAGTTGCGGAGCCGCGATGGCTGCCGCGCTGAAGGTCGCCGCCCGCCCCGAATCGGCGGGCAAGGTCATCGTCACCGTCCTGCCCGACAGTGGCGAACGCTATCTCTCGACCGCCCTGTTCGAGGATTTGCGGGCCTAGCCAGAGACGCGTTGAATTGTGAGCAGCCTTCGATTTGTCGAAGGCTGCTGTTCTTTTGGCCGTCGTGCAAGGAGGCACTTCATGGCAAGCTGGCGTACCGTTTTGACGCTCGTCATTGTGGCCGGTGGAATTCTGGCGCTGATGGCAGTTTCGCAGGCCGATGAGAATCCGAAGCCTGGTTCATCGCCGGATCGGATCGCCCAGTTACTGGCTCGCATCGAGCAACTCGAACGGCGCGTACAGACTCTCGAAGGAGGGCCGCAAGCCGTTCAGCAGAGCACTCACGCCCAGACCGCTGCCGACGAGTGGGTGTCACCCGCGCCGCCCGCGTCCCCGCTGAATCAGCCGCAGTTTGGCATCGTCTATCAACTGAAGCGGTTCATCCCCGAGCCGCCGTCCGCAAACCAACCCGTTCCGACCGGGGCCGGGCAGAAGCCACTCACGTTCGGGGACGTGGAGATTCGTCGCTGACGCTCGGGTTCCCGCCACAGTCCTCTTCGGATTCCCTTGGCTTGCAACGTGGCGGCGGGTCGTGTTAGCGTCCGTTCCGCCTTCCCGGCGTCCAACGCGGCGAGCCGTCTTTTGGGAGTGGCTCGCCGCTTTCGCATTCCGCCCTCTGTAGAAACCTTGAAGAAAGTCACCGCCGCCATGTCGTACAACGTCACGCTGATCCCCGGAGATGGAACCGGCCCGGAACTCGCCGAGGCCACCCGCAAGTGTCTCGATGCCACCGGGGTGAAGTTCAACTGGGATGTTCAACAGTGCGGCATCGAGGTCATCGAGGCTCAGGGGAAAATTCCCGAATCGGTCTTCGCGTCGATCCGCTCCAACAAGATTGCCCTCAAGGCTCCGATCACGACGCCGATCGGCAAGGGCTTCCGCTCGGTGAACGTCGCGCTGCGGCAGGAGCTTGGCTTGTACGCCTGCGTCCGTCCCTGCAAGACCTACAAGGGCGTGCGGTCGTACTACGACAAGACCCACGTTGATCTGGTCATCGTGCGCGAGAACACCGAAGACCTGTACGCGGGCGTCGAATTCAAAGCGGGCGAACCGAAGACGGCCGAACTGATCCAGTTCATCAATGCCAACGTCACCGGCAAGAAAATCGGAACGGGTCTCGGCACGACCGGCATCAGCATCAAACCGATGTCATCCGAGGGGTGTCGCAACATCGGCAACTACGCCTTTGAATATGCCGTCAAGCACAAGCGGCGTTCGGTCACGTCGATCTGCAAGGCGAACATCATGAAGTTCACCGACGGCCTGTGGTACGACGCGACGCGCGCCGTCGCCGTCGCCTACGGGGCGAAGTTTGAAGAGGCGAAGCTGGCCGACGGCGTGCAGGCCGATCCCACCCTGGCGGGCAAGGTTCCGGGCGGCACCGGCATGCCGTACCTCGAACGGCTCGTGGACAACATGTGCATGCAGTTGGTCCAGAAGCCCGAGAACTACGACGTGCTGGTCATGGGCAACCTGTATGGCGACATCCTGAGCGACCTCTGCGCCGGCCTGGTCGGCGGTTTGGGAGTCGCCCCCGGCGCGAACATCGGCCCCGACGCGGCGATCTTCGAGGCGACTCACGGCAGCGCCCCGAAGTACAAGGGCCAGAACAAGGTCAACCCGACGGCATTGATCCTGTCCGGCAAACTGCTGCTCGAACACATCGGCGAGTCCGCCGCCGCAGCCAAGCTGGAACGAGCCGTCGCCAGCATCATCGAGGAAGGGAAGCACGTCACCTACGACATGAAGGCCGACCGCAACGATCCCACCGCCGTTGGCACCCGAGAAATGGCCGAAGCGATCTGCAAACGGATGGCCGAACTGGGTTGAGCGGGTTGATCATACTGTTGCCCGCCTGCCGACCCCGTCCTAGTTCTGAATGGACGAGGCTGTTCTGCGCGAAGTGCTTTGGGGACAGATTTGATTCGTGAGATTTTGACCGCACATTACCAAGGGTCTAGCAATGGCCGTTGCTACCGTCGTGCGTTACATGCTGCTGTGCGATGACTGGCAAGTCGATCCGGCGAACCAGAGTCGGGTCCACATCATCGGCTTGGTGAGTTACATTCGCGCCACGGACGAACTTTCATATCCGCTTCTGTACCGCGAGCTCTGCGTATTTCTCGCATTGACGGAGGGCCGCGGCACGGGAGAGGGATTCATCACGTGCATTTACGAAGAGTCCGGTGAATTGGTGTTTGAAACGCCCAGGCGACAGATAGAATTTGGGTCGGACCCATTGGAAGTGTCCGGGATGGTCTTTCGCATTCGCGACTGCCGGTTTCCGCGCGCCGGGTTGTACTCCATTCAGTTCTGGTATGACGGCGTCATCATTCAGGAACGTCCGCTGAGATTGAGGTGAACCGATGAATGAATCGACAGGCATCAACGGCGAAATTCGCGTTCTGGACGAGTTCGTCTGCACGGCCATCTGCCACGACGTGCCGAATTCCCCTCCGCTTGGTAGCGGTGAGAATGCGGGGTTTCGGATGGCGACCACGCCAGAGCGGTCCCGATTTCTACCTGATGACATGCAGCAACTCGCCGAAGACATCGGGCATTTGCTCTCCAGCCTGCCCCACAAGGACCGTCAATTGTACATCGACAAACTAATAGTAACGATTAGAACGATTGAGCTCCTCGGAAGAGGGGTTGAAGTCCCTCAAATTGACCTCGATCAGATGGCGAGTACACCGTCAAGCAAGTGATGGCACAAACTCGTCGTCCGAATCGTTTCTGCGGTTGATTGACACCGGTGAGTCCCGCTTCATGGATGAGGCCACTTTGCACGAACTGCTTTCGGGACACCGGCGCGATGTCGGGGCGAGGCTGTTGCGCGGCGGGCTGCATCTGGCGTCGTGGGGCTACGGCGCGGCGATGAGTCTGCGGAACATCGCTTACGACCGCGAATGGCTCCGAACTGCGCGAGTCGATGTGCCGGTGATCAGTCTTGGCAACATCACGACAGGCGGGACGGGCAAGACACCGTTGGCCGCTTGGTTGGCGAACTGGCTCACCGAGGCGGGGCGAACGCCGGGACTGTTGAGTCGCGGCTATCGGTCGCTCGGAAAAACCGCTCACCTCGCGGAGCGAGCGGACCACGTTGGCAACGACGAGAAGCTCGTACTCGACCGGCTCTGTCCCGGTGTGCCTCATCTTCAGCAGCGGGATCGAGTGTCGGCGGCGCGGCGGTTGGTGAGTGAGCAGGGTTGCGACACGCTGATTCTCGACGACGGCTTTCAACATCGGCGGCTGCATCGCGATCTCGACCTCGTGCTGATCGACGCGCTGTGTCCGTGGGGTTACGGCCATCTGTTACCGCGCGGCCTGTTGCGCGAGCCACTCTCCGCGCTCAGGCGCGCCGATCTGGTGCTGCTCACGCGGGCCGATCAGATTTCGCCCGAGCAACGCGGCCTGCTGCTCGATCAACTGGCGCGAGTCCGCGGCACGGATGAGTGCGTTGAGATCGCGTTCGCCCCGCGTCACTTGATCGGCTTGCACGGTGAGACTCTCCCGCTGGAGGCCGTTCCCGGACGAACCGTGTTTGCGTTCTGCGGAATCGGCAATCCGCATGGCTTTGCCCGCACGGTCAGCTCGTTGGAGAGTGTTCCGAGTCGATCGGTCTCGCCAAGTACACAGTCTCAGTTCTCGGAGAGCGTCGGTGACGATGAAGGCCGAGACGCCGCCCTCTGGAACCGCCTGCGCGTCTTCCCCGATCACCATCACTACACCGAACGCGATCTCGCGAGCGTGGCCGACACAGCGCGGCAGACCGATGCCGAGATCGTCCTCACGACGCTCAAGGACTTCGTCAAGCTGCGTCCCGGGGCGTGGCACGGCCCGCCTCTTTATGCCATCGAAGTGGGGGTCGAGTTTTTCTCGGGACGCGGGTTGATGGAATCTCGGCTGCAACAGTTGAGCCGCCTCCACCATCGCGCGGCATGACCCGGCACCACAGTGACCGCGCGAATGAGGAAGTCATCGGGGATCGTTGGACACCGCCGAGTCGTTCGGCGATCCTGTGACGATCAACCCCGATTCCTTCACGCGAGGTCACGGCAATGTCCGTCAATCGACGCAAGTTTCTGATGGCGGCTGTTGGTGGAGCAGCCACGCTGGCAATCAGACCGTTCGTCTCGAACCACATTCCCGACTCGGGTACTTCCCGAGACGACGGGACGGTGACTAGACGTTCATGGGCGCTCGGTTCGGATGTCACCATGACGATCCTCGGCGCTTCGACCGAGCGGGCGAATCGAGCACTCGACGCCGCGTTTGCCGAACTGGAGACGGTCGAGCAGGTGATGAGCCTCTATCGGCCCGACAGCCAGCTTTGCCAACTCAATCGCCAGCGAGTCCTCACGCAGCCTCACCCGTATCTCGTCGAGGTTCTCTCCGCATCGGCTGCGGCTTCGCGCCTTTCTTGCGGAGCCTTCGACATCACCGTGCAACCGCTCTGGGACTTGTTCGCCGCTGCCCACAAACAGGGGCGAGTCCCCACCGACGACGAAGTCGCCGACGCACGACGAGCCGTCGATTGGCGAGCCGTCGAAATTGGTGACGACTGCATCCGACTCCATGCTCCCGTGATGGCTGTCACGTTGAACGGAGTCGCTCAGGGTTTCGCGGCCGATCGCGCCGTGGCCGCTCTGCGACGACATGGCATCGAGCACGCGCTCGTGAACTCGGGCGAGATTGGTTCGCTCGGCGCGAAGCCGAACGGCAACGACTGGACCGTCGGCGTGCAGCACCCGCGCCAGCGAGACGCCTTCGTCGCGCTGGCCACCCTGAGTGGCCGGTCACTCTCGACGAGTGGCGACTACGAAACGACATTCTCCGCCGACTTCTCGAAGCATCACATCTTCGACCCGACCACGGGACAGTCGCCTCACGAAACGGCCAGCGTCAGCATCGCAGCCCCGTCCGCCTTGCAGGCCGATGCGCTGAGTACCGCCGCGATGGTCCTTGGTCCGGAACGAACGCTCCAGTTGATCGAGCGACTGTCCAACGTCGATGCGCTGCTGGTGCTCAAGAACGGCCGCTCGCTCCGAACACCCGGCTTCGCCGAAGTCACAGAAACGGGATGACAACTGACGAGGTTCTGCCTCGGACCGCACAGATCTTCGTGACCTTCGTTTGCTTCTGTTCAAAACCAAGTGAACAGAAGCAAACGAAGGTCACGAAGGCAGAGATGCGAACGATTCGTGTCGTCGAGAAATTTGACTCATTCAACACAGCATTCCGAGACCACTCGCGATGAAACGCCTCTCCCTGCTGATGACGCTTGTCTGTCTGGCCCTCGTCGTGACGGCCGCCGCTCAAACGGGCGACTCGAAGAAAGCGAAGGGGACCGCGAAAGCAAAAGATTCGCGGGCCGAACTCGATGCGCTGATCAACAAGCTCGGGAAGACTCCACCCGACTGGTTTCAGGCGACGAAGGTCAACTATCCGCCCACGCTCGATCTGACCTGGCCCGAGAAGCCCGAAGGGGGCTGGAACAACCAGAAGAATGTTGGCCAGTTCCTCTGGGATGTCATCAACCCGAACCCCGGACGCTGGCGTGAGGGGGTGAAGCTGATGCACCAGTTGCTGACCACTCACCAGAAGGATCCGGTCAAGCGCGAGAAGATCATGCTCACGCTGGCCAACCTGTATCACAACCTGATCGAGGATTATGGCCGAGCCGCCTTCTGGTACCGGGCGGTCGGCGTCGAGAAGGATCCCGAGGAGTACGCACGTTCGGCGGTGATTCTCGCCGAGTGCTACTGGCGGCTGGGATATCCCGGTGAGGCGAAGGCCCTGCTCGCCAAAGTCCCCGGTGGTTTGACGCACGCCAAGCTGCTGGGCGACATGGGCGAGGCTGACCGCTCCATCGAGATGGCTCTCGCCAACGAGGACTCGCAGGGCTACGCCCATCTCACGGCGGGAGACGCCTGCCGACAGGTGGGCCGCTATCCCGAAGCGGTCACGCATTACCAAAAGGTGATCAACCTCGCGCAACAAGCCAAGGATCCGCCCGGCCGACTGACGCAGAACCAGAAGCGAGCGATCGCCAATATCGAGGCCATCCGGCTGTTCGAACTGTTCGATCCGAAGCAGGTTCCCGACGGCAAATACACCTCCGACAGTCAGGGCTATGAGGGACCGGTCGAAGTGACGGTGAGCGTCCAGCGGGGACGAATCGGCTCGGTCAACGTGACCAGGCACCGCGAGAAGCAGTTCTACTCGGCCATGACCGACACGCCCGCCAAGATCATCGCCAAGCAACACGTGAAGGGAGTCGATACCACGAGCAACGCCACGATCACTTCCGAAGCCATCGTCAACGCGACTGCCAAGGCGCTGGGCGAGAAAAAGAAGTAATCCATGCGACTCGACCACTTCCTGCCGTTCGTGAAGAAGAGCAAGTTCGGCCCGGCGCGTCGCTGGTTGAAGTGGCTCGGGCCAACATGGCTCTCCGCCCCGCTGAGGCGCGTCGTGCAAGCCGTCTGTCTCGTCGCGTTTCTGGTTCTCTTCTTCTATGTCTGCTGGCCCTACACCGCGCGGCCGGTCGAGGGTTCCACCGAGTGGCCCTCGCACTACGCGGACGATCTGGCGAGCAAGGAGAAGCTGGCCGCCGAGTTCTTTCTCGTCATCGATCCGCTCGTCAGCTTTTCAACCGCGCTGGCGGCGCGCTCGTGGGTTTGGTCGCTGACGAGTGCCGCGATCATTCTGCTCGTCTGCGTCTTCATCCCGCGCGGGTTCTGTGGGTATCTCTGTCCGCTCGGGACGGTGATCGATCTGTTTGACTGGGCCGTCGGCAAGAGAGTCACCCGGTTCCGCGTGGCCGATGACGGTTGGTGGGTTCACCTCAAGTATTACGTGCTGCTGGCGATCCTGGTTGCGGCCGCGTGCGGCGTGCTGATCTCGGGCGTCTTCGCGGCGATCCCCGTCATCACGCGCGGATTGTTGTTCACGCTCGCTCCGCTTCAGACCGGAGTGCTGCGTGGCTGGCATCTCGTCCCGCCGCTCAACGTCGGGCACTTCGTTTCGCTCGCGCTGTTCGCGGCGGTGCTGGGCCTCGGGTTTCTCAAGCCGCGCTTCTGGTGCCGCTACGTTTGCCCGAGCGGTGCGGTCTTCTCGCTCGGCAATCTGTTTCGAGTTTCCGAACGGAAGGTCGAGGACACCTGCATTCACTGCAACAAGTGCATTGAGATCTGTCCGTTCGACGCCATCAAACTCGACTTCACGACGAGGACCACCGACTGCACGCTCTGCCAGACGTGCGCAGGCGTCTGTCCCACGCAGGCCATCAAATTCGTCGAGCGTTGGAATCTGGTGCAACTCAAACTTCCCAACGACCCACCAACGAATGAGACCGCTCTGGGCCGACGCGGATTCCTTTCGGCCAGCGTTGGCGTGGCGGCTGGTGTCGCGAGCGGCCTCGGCGCTGCGGGAGCCACGAAGATTTGGGGCGCGCACCTCGACGACCCGAACTCGTGGCGACCGATTCGCCCGCCCGGCAGTGTCCCCGAGCAAGACTTCCTGCAAATGTGCATTCGTTGCGGCGAGTGCTTCAAGGCGTGTCCCAACGACGTGCTCCATGCTGTTGGTTTTCAGCAGGGCCTCGAAGGACTGTGGACTCCGCACGTAAAGGCCGACTGGGCGGGATGCGAGTCGAGCTGCAATGCCTGCACCCAAGTCTGCCCAACCGGCGCGATTCGTTCCATTCCTCTGGCCGAGAAGCGCGTCTGCCGCATCGGGTTGGCCGAACTCAACCTGCAAACGTGCCTGCCGCACGCGGGCAAGGAGGCGTGTCAGCTTTGCGTCGATGAGTGCCATCACGCGGGCTATCACGCCATCGAGTTCACCCGCGTCCACACGGAAGTCGATGCGGCAGGGAACCCGATGGAGGATTCTGGTTATCTCGCGCCGGTTGTCATTGCCGACAAATGCGTCGGCTGCGGCCTATGCCAGACGCGCTGCTACGGCATCAACGTTGCCGACAAGCATCTGCTGACGGAGTCTGCCATCATTATCGCCGCCGGTGCAGGCAAAGAGGACCGCGTGATGACCGGCTCGTACATCGATCTCCGCGAACAAGAACGAACTCAGCGCGAGGCCGAACAGAAACAGAACGAGCCTCCCGCAGGAGACGGCTATCTGCCAGACTTCTTGAAATAGACGATTCGACACACTCGATTCGTTTCCCGTGACGAAACTGCTGATTGAAGCTTCCCTTCCCTCAACTCAGGAGTTGCCATGACTCGCCCGCAGAATGACAAAGCCGCCTCCGCCAAGACTTCGCGTCGAGATTTCCTGTCGGCGACGGCCGCGACCGCGTTCAGTTTCACGATCGTGCCCCGGCACGTTCTCGGCGGGCCGGGACAGACACCGCCGAGCGAGCGACTGAACGTGGCGGGGATCGGTGCCGGAGGGATGGGTGGCGGCGACATTGCGACGATCAGCAAGCTGGGGGCGAACTTCGTGGCCCTGTGCGATGTGGACGAGACTCGCGCGGCGGGGACGTTCAACGCGCATCCGCAGGCGCGGCGTTACAAGGACTTCCGCGAGATGCTCGACAAGGAGGCGAAGAACATCGACGCCGTCACGGTCGGCACGCCCGATCACATTCACGCGGTGGCCTCGATGGCGGCGATCAAGGCGGGCAAGCATGTCTATTGCCAGAAGCCGCTCACGCACACGCTGCACGAATGCCGCGAGTTGACGAAGGCGGCGCATGCGGCGGGCGTCGTCACGTCGATGGGAAATCAGGGACACGCGTCGGAGGGATCGCGACTGACGAACGAATGGATCCAGGCGGGCGTGATCGGCGAGGTGCGCGAGGTTCACGTCTGGTCGGATCGCGCTGGAAAACTGTGGAAGCAGGGGATCGTCCGGCCCGCCGACATGCCGCCCGTGCCGTCGACGCTGGATTGGAATCTGTGGCTCGGCCCCATCCGGGAACGACCGTATCACTCGGCGTATGCTCCCGTCGGCTGGCGCGGCTGGTGGGACTTCGGTACCGGAGCGCTCGGCGACATGGGCTGTCACATCATCGATCATCCGGTCTGGGCCTTGAATCTGGGAGCACCGACGTCCGTCGAAGCCCGCACGACGCTCGACGGCACGCTGCTCGAAAAGAATCAGCTCAACTTCGAGACCTACCCGGTCGCCGCGATCATCACCTACGAATTCCCGGCGCGAGGTACCCTGCCTCCGGTGCGGATGACGTGGTACGACGGTGGGCTGATGCCACCGACTCCCGCCGAGATGTCGTCCGGCCAGCGCCTGCCCGACAACGGCGTCCTCTACGTCGGCAGCAAGGGCAAGATGTTTCACGGCTCGCACGGCGGGATGCCGCAACTCTTGCCCGGCAAGTTGCTGGAAGAGGCCAAGTCGATTCCGAAGACGATGGTCCGCTCACCCGGCCATTACGAGGAATGGGTGCAAGCCTGCAAGGGGGGCAAACGCCCGGTGGCCAACTTCGACTACTCCGGCCCGATGACGGAGACCGTGCTGCTGGGTGTGCTCTCGCTGCGATCTCCGGGCACGCGGTTGGAGTGGGACAGCGACGCTCTCAAAGTGAAGAATGCCCCCGACCTGAATCAGTACATCCACACCGAGTACCGCAAGGACTGGTCTCTTTGATCGGCCGCTCCGGACCGAAGCCCGTTTGAAAGGCGGCGTCGGAGGTGTTTCAGCATCTTGAGGGGGCGACGGATGATCTCCGACGAGAGACCGTGTCGCCACGCGCACGGGCCAGTCTCGCGATTGTGCGACGACGATGCGAGCGGCGTTGTCGCGCAGGTTGGCCCAGCCTGCCCGTAGCTGAGTTCGCAAGAACTCAGCTCGTGGTGGGCGGGTCGGTTATCAAGTCACACTGAAATCTCCACCCACAAGGTTTCTTGTTTCCAATGGATCAGCCCATAATCTGCGAACCGTTGCAACGCTTCGGTCCCATCTCAGTCACTTCAGGAGCCTCCCCATGTCATCTCAGCCACGACACGCCCTGATCGGTTTACTGACTCTGTTGATTCTGCCCGCAATGGATGTGATGACCACGACCGCAGGCGCTCAAGAGTTGCTTGGCGCGAAGGCCGCCTTGCAGCGAGTCCGTGATCAGGCTCAGGCGGCGGCTCCCGAGAAAAAATCGACGGAGTTGGAGAAGACGGTTCGTGAACTGCCGAAGAAATTGGAAGGGCTGGCTCCGGCAGAGGCTGCCGCCGCGTGGCTGGCGGTGTACGACGCATGGCTTGCCGCGCCGCAGGAGGTTCGAGCCGGGAATCAACAGGTTCAATTCAGCAAGCTCGTTGACGCCTTACCGTCACCGGCGGCTTGGCCGAAGTTGGTGCAATTGATCGACGCCCGTCCGGTCGAGGGAAATGAGGAAACGCAATTGCGGGCGATCGGGCTCCGGATGTTGGGACATCGGTTGACCAACCAAAAGAACCTGTTGCTCCAGGACGTTGAGCGGGCATTGAAGTTGGTTGAGACGCCGAAGAAGGGCGAGGGTAAGGGTGGTGGTTTGGGATCGCTGATTGGACGAGTTTTTGGAGGCTCCGATGACCGGGACCATTGGAAGCAGAACTTGCTGCGTCAGGTCATGAGCGTGAAACAGGAGTTCGATCCCAAGTCGGCCGTCGAACGGTTCCGTTCGGAACTGGAATCGCAAGATTCGGAGTACGGCGGCTATGTGACGGTGCCCGACTTGGTCCGCCTGGCGGGTCGTGACGCGGCGGTTCCCCTGTTGGAGAAGGCGCTGCTGCTCAAGAACGTGGTGGTTACCTTCCGTTCCCACAGTTACTACAAACCTGCCGAAAATGAGACGATCAAGCTGGCACGCGAACTGGCGCGGAAACATTTGAAGGAGTTGCCTCATCCCCATTGGGACTTGTGTCACTCCATCGATGCCTTGGATCTGTTCGAGGCTTTTGCCGCGATGCCAAAGTCAAAGTCTGAACGGCATCACAGCCGTCAAGACAACGATCTCGCCTCGATTTGGTACGTCATGGGATTAATCGTGCGCGATCGTCCCCAGGATGTGCTGAAATTTCTGGCCAACGCGAGCGGAGAGGGCAACGAGTCGCGACACAACTATTTCGCGTCTTACCTTGATTATTCCATCCTGCCGGAACTGGAACGTGCCGGGCATGCGCGCAAGGTGCAGACGTTCCTGGTGGAGGCGTTGAAGTCGGATCCCGACCTGCCGCTGTGGGAAACCTTTGTCGGACTGTCGGCCCGGCTGGGAGAAAGCCGTCAGGTGCTGACCCTGATCGATCAAGCCCTCGGCAACGAGAAGCTGTCGTCGGCGACGCGCCGAAACATCGAGACGGTTCGAGCCGATGCCCTGCTGGCCGCAGACCGCGTTGACGAGGGAGTCGCTGAGTCGCTCAAGCTGCTCGCAGCCAGGGATGATGACGGTGACCACCAGCAGGGTCGATCGCGGTTGCAGACCGCGTTGCGTGTGGCGGAGATTGGCCGGCTGCTGGAACGGGACGAATGGTTGCGCCAGGGGACGGACATTGCCGAAAAACTGTTGGCCGATGATCCGCAGGGTGGCGACATTGGCGATTTGGTCGGCCTGCTGATCGATGTCGGACAACTGGCTCGGGCCGAACGGTTGATCATCGCCAAGCTGACAAAGGAAGCCGCGAGCGACGACGACCGTCGCGGATATCACGGTTACCAGTCGGGCAACCGTTCGTCGCTGGAGCATCTGGTGCGGGTCTATCACAAAGCGGGTCGATCCGCCGATACGGTGACCCTGTTGGAGGAAGCTCCCTGGTGGGGACAGACGGACATCAGCGAGATGCTGATCGCCAGCGAGAGCCCCCAGGCCGGGCATGGCGAACGACCGGTGGTTCCAGTCCCATTGATTGCGGCCAGATCGCTGGCGGCCACCGGGCGCAAGGACGAGGCGCGGCGAATCGTCACCGCGCTGGTTCTCAGATGGCCGAGCTTCGACTCCGGCTGGCAGTTGGCGATGGAGTTGACCGGTGACGAATTCGTTTCGCTGGCCGACCAGGCGTTTGCTCGCGACCGCTTTGAAGAACGTCCGCTGATCTGGTTGGCGAGGTTTCATCTGGACCGAGGCAACGTCGCGAAGGCGGAAGAACTGACGCGGCAGGCGATCGCGATTGATCCGTCAGACGGCGAGCAAGGCCGCGGTGACCGCATGCGGGCGTATGCGGTTCTCGCTGAAATCCTCATCAAAAAAGGGGACGCCAAAACGGCCGCTGTCTACGAAGGTGCCATGAAGGCGATCCGCCTGGCAGAACAGGCGGATCAGATTTATCACGCCGGAATGCTCAGCCGCGGCATTCGCATGTACCGCGCGAGCCTCACTCACTTCGCGGATGCCTACTGCATTCAGTCGCGACTGGCCGTGCAGCTTGCAGAGTCGGGCGATCTGGAGGGAGCGTCGCAGCACTACCAGCGCGCCTTCGAATTGATGCCCGACAGTTTCGGCCGCGTCGAAAGCCACTGCTTTGGCTGCGAAGGGGTCTTTCAGGGACAGATCGCCGAGAAAATCGCCGAGCGAGTGTTCTTGAAACTCGTCGCCGAGCAGCCGAACAACCCGCGCGTCCACTACCTCTTGGGCTACCTGCGCACGTCCGAGTCGCGCGATGCCGACGCGTTGAAGTCGTTCCGCGAGGCGGTGCGGCTCGATCCGGATTACCTCAACGCCTGGCAGAAGCTGTTGAGTACCTCGGAAGAATCGCCGGACGCGCCTCTGACGGCCGAGCAGCGCGACGAAGCGACGTTCCAAATCCTGCGACTCGACCCGACGGGCCGCCACGCTCCAGCGGACATTTCCAAGGTGCAGGATGTGTCCCGCCTGTGGACGGCGCTACGCGACAACGCCCGCCGCGTGCCAGACCTTGCGCTGTCGTCGCTCTTTGAACTGAAGGCTGCCAAACAGGAAAGTGCCGCAGCCGAAGATCAGCAGCGTGCTGCCGGTATCGACTTCGACTTCACCAGCTCTCATTCCGCAAGCCGTGTCGAATTCTCGTCGCATGAGAGTCTGAGTTCGATTGCCGGCGTGATTCAAGGTGCCGAACGATGACGGTGTCCCGGTGATTGTTCCATGCCAGAGTCCACCATCGCGGAATGTGCTCGCGCGGCGACACGAAGACGGTTCAGGGGACTCCGACGACGGTCCTCGAAGGTTCACCTTCAGTCAAACACACGCTTGCCGCCGGAGATGGTTGGCAACCTGTTGGAGAGCCGAAGCGCATGCTGCCAGCGTGTGCGATTCCAATCCACGACAACGACGGGCTGTTTGTACCGTGAGGTTTTCAACAAGCCGACAATTCCTGGTCCGTTTCACAACTCGGCGACGAGATGGATCTGCCGGGCGACCTCGCGAAAGCCGAGCGAGGTGTAAAGGTGCTGGCCGACTGCGTTCTGTTCCAGCGTTTCGATCTTGGCGTGAGTCAGTCCGCTGGCACGGAAGTGTTGCAGGGCGTGCTCGATCAATTGGCGACCCAGGCCACGACCTCGGCAATCGGCTTCGATCGCGATGTTGGGGATGTGACCGATGCCCCCCTCGCGGTCCTGCCACGTCGTGATGCAGCCGACGATCCGCCCGTCGATCTCCGCTACGAAGATGCCGGCGGGATCGCGGGCAGCATCCTCATCCAAGTGCCGAGCCTTCCGCCATTGCCAGTCGTGATCGTGAATCACTCCGAACAGCCGCTCCATCCCCTGATCGATCGACACTCCGTCAAACGAGGCAACGGTGATCCGCTGGAGCGTCGGCAGGTCATCGGCACGAAAGGGACGGATGAGCATGGCGAGGGATCGTGTGAGGTTCGTTGAGGGTGGATGCCGGGTCAACCCGCCCGGAGGTTCCGGTCAGTACACCGCAACGGCACATCGGCGAGTTCATCCGTTGAAACGACGCGGCCTGCGGGAGAGGTCGCACGATACCCTCGCCCACAAATGCCGGCAACATGACCTCGAACGGAGGGTTGGAGCCGTCGCACCGTCGCGACTTGCATGATTGGGCTGGAAATCATCAGCCGGTCTGGAGAGAATCCTCCGCCCAACCTGCGGCTGACAGGCTCCTCTTGCCGATCAGATAACATCGGCTGTACTTGTCCGCCTCCTGCCCCGTTCGCTTTCCCACCTTCGTTTGAGTGTGAAGAGAATCAATGAACATTCCGCCTCGCCGTTGCTCTGGTCCCGTGAAGCGTCGTGAATTTCTGGCAGCGGGGGTGTTGGGATTGGGAGGCCTGAGCCTGCCCGACTTGTTCCGCTGCCGCGCTCAGGCGGCTGCCGCGGGCAAGTCCGTGGACGAAGAGACGTCGATCATCTTTGTGTGGCTGCCGGGTGGCCCGCCGCACATGGACATGTACGACATGAAGCCGAATGCTTCGATCGACTACCGCGGACCCTTCCACCCCATTCGGACGAACGTCCCCGGCATGGACGTCTGCGAGCTGATGCCCCGGCACGCGGCCATCGCGGACAAGTACGCCATCGTCCGATCGGTGGCTCACCAGTTCGCCGATCATGGCGGCGGACACAAGCGGATGATGACGGGGCGAGTCCCCGTGACTCCCGTCGATACCGTGAACGATGCTCCCGCCACCGGCTCGATCGTGGCGAAGTTTCGCGAGGGACGGGACTGCGGCATTCCCAATTACGTCTCGATGAATCCGGGCGGTCGCACCAACGACGTCTTCGCGCAGGGAGCGGCGTACCTCGGTCAGTCGTACATGCCCTTCAACGTCGAGGGCGATCCGAGCCTGCCGAACTTCTCCGTCCCGAACATCTCCCCCTCGGAAGCGGTGACGGGCCGGATCGGCGACCGCATGTCGTTGCTCAAGGGATTGGATCGGATCAATCGCGAGATCGACGGACAGCGGATGGTCGAATCGACCGACCGCTTCCAGGAACGAGCGGTCGGGATGCTGACGAGCGACCGCGCGAAGAAGGCATTCGATCTCTCGTTGGAATCGCCGATGGTGCGAGACCGCTACGGCCGCCACTGCTGGGGCCAGCGGGCTCTGATGGCGCGGCGCCTGGTCGAGGCGGGGGTCAGCTTCGTGACGGTCGTCATGGAGAACCCGTATCAGTCGGGAGTGCCGTCGCTCAAGCAGGGGGTCTACAACTGGGACTCGCACGCCGTCAACTGCCACATCTGGGACGACCTGAAGGTGCGCCTGCCGATCTACGACCAAGCTGTCACTGCGCTGATCGAGGACGTCCATCAACGCGGCCTGGACAAGCGGACCCTGATTCTGGTCACCGGTGAATTCGGTCGGACGCCTCGGATCGAGAACTCGATCGGAACGCAAACGGGCGTGATGCATCCCGGCCGCGATCATTGGCCGCAGGCGATGTCCTTCATCATGGCGGGAGGCGGCATGCGCACCGGCCAGATCGTCGGCTCGACGAACTCCAAGGGAGAACATCCCGCCGATCGTCCTCTGACCCCGAACGACCTCTGGGCCACCGTCTATCGCCACTTGGGAATCGACTACACCGAATCCTTCCTCGACCGCCGCGGCCGCCCCATGCCCATCCTCCCCTTCGGCGAGCCAATCGCCGAACTGCTTCGAGCGTGATTGGTCATCGGCTCAGCAGTCTTGCCGACAAGCCGACCAGGCGTTGCGTTAGAGCGGCAGATAAACGATTCGGTCGTGCCATTCCTCGAACTCGGATGCCGACCAGATCAGTTGCAGGCTGTCGGCCGCTGCTGTCGTGGACCGACTTTGGGGAATCAGGAAGAGGCCCAACATCGGCAATCCATCAGCCACACGGCGATCCGCAGCGGCGCGCATGGTGCTGACGTCGTGAGACAGCACGAGCCAGCCTTGATTCGCCGCGAAATCCAAGACCTCGCCGTCCGACGAGGCCCGCAATGCGGTCTCTTGGACCGTGATGATTTCGAGGCGCGGTTCGAGTCGTTGCGCGGCCAGCACGATGCCGTGACGCAAGTCCTCGTCGGCCAGAAAGCGCGGCCGGGTCACGGAGCAATCTCCTCCGGCGTCTTCGGGGCTCGGCTGGACCGAATGCGATCCAACAGCGGGCCGTGCTGCGTTTGGCTATCCAACTGCAGTTGTCGCCAGCGTTCGGACTGATCGTCCAGATAGCGGTCGATCTCCGCCCGATGCCTCAAGTAGTAGGCGATCGCCCCGTACACCTGTTCGACCGACAAACTCGGGAACTCTTCGGCGATGGCCTCGGGACTGCGTCCGTCCCAATACCCGTGAATCACCGAATCGAACGACACGCGACTGTCCGTCAATCGCCATCCCCCGTCGACCGTCTGCTCCACGTATTCCATCGTCGTTTGAGTCATCGTTGCGCTCCGAAGCGGCACTTTGCGAATTGCTTTCCAATGGTAACGTAGCCCACCGGAACATCAGCCGCCAGAGCAGTGCTTCGGTGGTTCAAACGATCCTCGCAGGGAGGTCCCAGCCTCATCTTTGGACGTCTGGGTGGCGAAGGTACGGGACGTTCATTGCTCCAAGGGCGCTTTGCCCTCTTGCCTCGTGTCGCACTGCGACCCGGACGGTCAAAGCGGCGTCCGGACCAATCGGCGTCGGAATGACGGCCAATTTTGAAATTTGAACGCTAGGTCCAAACTCCCTGATTACATACCGGCTGTGCAGACAATACGACATAATCTAAAGACAGACAATCGTCCAATACCTGTCAGATTTCAGGACGAAACATGCACATCGTCGGGAAGACCATCTGGCAGCAAGCTGCTGGAGACACTGATCGTGTCTACGCTGACCTGTGTCTTAAATGGGATGTGGTGTTGAATGGGCCTGGCTACGCTGGGCGATGGCCTGATTGTGAGAAGCGCCTACGCGACGATAAAAAATCGGCCCGCAAGCTCACCGAATCTGAAGCGCTTTGCCGTGGAGATGAAAGAGGGCGATCTGGTAGTGCTGCGAATCGGAACCTCGACGGTTTTCGGCCTTGGCCAAATCGTCGGTCCATATGAGTGGTCGGATGAATTCGGCGACGTTGACGGGTGGGATCTACAGCATGTTCGCCGAGTGCGATGGTTATGGCACAGTCGAAATGCTCCAAGAACGTTCGACACCTGGGCGCTAAGGCAAGGAGACACGACGCAAAAGCTCAGCCAAGGTCCAGTCGCGGAGTGGGTCGAAGGTCTCTCCATTCCAGATGAAGCCGTGAGTCGGCCTCTTGCATCGCTGCCGCCTTCACCGCCCAAGAACGAAATCTCCGTGACCGAAATCTCAGAGTTTCTCTTCGATCACGGCGTCGCAAGTAGCTCCATCACGACTCTGCTCAATGAGATCGGCGAGTTGACACGTATCGCCAAATGGTATCAGCGTTCAAGCATGCCGTCTGAACACGAAACCGTCGCCTACCTCATCGTGCCGCTGCTGCGCGCCCTTGGTTGGACGCCACAGCGTATGGCAGTCGAGTGGAACCATGTTGACTTGGCGTTGTTTGACAAGCTCCCTCGAAAAGATGAATCGCTTCGCGTTGTGGTCGAGGCGAAGAAGATGGATAACTCCTGCCTCATGGCCAAATCACAGGCGATGTCTTATGCCCAAGGTAAGAGTGGATGCCACCGTCTGATAGTCACTGATGGTTTGCGGTATGGCGTCTACATTCGTGGTCAAGAGGGCTTCAACTTGTATGCCTATCTGAACTTGACGCGGCTCCGACGCGATTACCCGATCATCGAGTGTAAGGGCGCGGAGGAGGCCGTCTTGGCTATGGCCCCTGAGTGGATGCCAGTTGAAATCTAACAACGCAGTCGAATGGACCAAGGAGGCGAGAGCATGTTTGGAATCCCGCGTCGTGCTCTGTTTCTCGGCAATCTTCAGGAGGCGGTGCTCTTCGTCGCAATATCCTCATTCGTTGGCCGCGATCTCGCGGCGGCCGAGCGGTTGGCGACGGCGCTCATTCGGGATGTGCCGCATGTGAGGCAGAAGCCGGACTTTTGTGGGGAGGCTTGTGCGGAGATGTGGTTGCGCCAGCGGAAGGTGGCCGTCGATCAGGACTATGTGTTTGACCAGTCGGGATTGGATCCGATTCTGGGGCGCGGGTGCTACACGAAAGAACTTGCGCTCGCATTGAAGCGGATCGGGTTTCGGATTGGGGACGTCTATACCTCGATCCCCGTTCGCTCGGCCGAGACTTCGTTGGACAAGGCGTTTGCCGGGTTGCACTCGGACTTGAAGCTCGGGGTGCCGTCGATCGTCTGCATGCACTTTGACGACCGGCCCCGGACAACCGAACACTTTCGGCTGGTGCTCGGCTATGACGAGAAGACTGACGAAGTCGTCTATCACGATCCGGCCGTGGACGATGGAGCCAACCTGCGGATGGAGCGGCGGCAATTCCTCAAGCTGTGGCCGCTGAAGTATGCCGCCGACACGTGGACGCTTGTCCGGATGAGGCTAGATGCGGGCAAGCTCCCCACGGCGACGGCGGCGGCTGCGAATGAGTTCACGTCGGCAGACTATGCGCAGCACATTATCGAGCTGCGTCAGCGGTTGCCTCACGCGGGGTTCGCGATTGTGATTCAGAAGCCGTTCGTCGTCGTGGGTGATGAACCGCTGGAGACCGTGCAGCGGCGAGCCGATCAAACTGTGAAGTGGGCGGTCGAACGGCTGAAGCGTGAGTACTTCGCCAGGGATCCGACCGAGATCATCGACATCTGGTTGTTTCAGGATGCTCCCAGCTACGAGGAGCACACGGAGAAGCTGACCCGCCGCAAGCCGACGACGCCATATGGCTTCTACTCGTCCACCGACAAGGCGCTGTTCATGAACATCTCGACCGGCGGCGGGACGCTGGTTCACGAGATCGTACATCCCTTCATCGCCTCGAACTTTCCCGACTGCCCGTCGTGGTTCAACGAGGGACTGGCGTCGCTCTACGAACAATCGAGCGAGCGAGACGGCCACATCATCGGCCAGACAAACTGGCGACTGCGCGGCCTGCAAACTGCGATTCGCAAGGAGTCGGTCCCCTCGTTTGAAATGCTGTGCGGCACGACGACGCGCGAGTTCTACGATGGGGACAAGGGGACGAACTACTCGCAGGCGCGATACCTCTGTTACTACCTGCAAGAGCATGGGTTGTTGACCAAGTTCTACCACGCGTTCCGCAAGAACGCGGCAACCGACCCCACGGGCTACAAGACGCTGAAGGCGGTCTTGGGCGAAGAGGACATGGTCAAGTTCCAGCAGCGGTGGGAGGCGGAGGTGTTGAAGTGGGAGTTCCGGTAGGTCTGAGCCCCGTCTTTCCGGAAAGTCGATCCTCGATCGAGTCGTTTTCCAAGATGCGGCCAGCCACCTGCACCAGCTTTGCCTCGCCCCTGGCACCCGACGCCTTGGAAATCACGGGTTCCCACAAGTCGGTCAGGCTTTTTGCAACGTCTTTCATTGACGCCACCCATGGCGGTCATCCACAATCCCTCCCCGCTCAGGCCAGCTCGTGATCGTTCCCCCTGTTTCTTTCTGCGCCGTTCGAAAGGATTGCCCATGTGGTTCCCCAGAAGTCGTCGGTCGATTTTTCAACGTGTCGTGGCTGCGGTCGGTCAGTATTGGGTTCAGTCGCGTCGGGAGCAGCGACTGGTTCGGGCTCGGGTTCGTCGATCGCCGCGGGACACTTGCGCGGCGATGATTCATCAGTTGGAGCCGCGGACGCTGTTGGCCGCCGCCATCACCGCGTCGAGCGTGGACACGTTGGTTTTGGATGTCGATGGCGATGGGTTTGCCGAGGCGGGCGACCAGATTCATTACACGGTGACCGTGCAGAACACCGGCGATGCGTCGGCGACCAATCTGACGTTTCAGGAGATCATCAATGACCCGCATCTGACGCTGCTCGCGGGCTCGATCAACGTCTCGCCGTTGGCGATCAATGACGCCTTCACCGCGGTGGCCAACACGCAGCTTGTCGTCGGCAATGCCACGCCGCTCGCTGGTCCACACTCGACTGTAGCGGGGAATGTTCTCGCCAACGACACCGAGTTTCTGGGCGACACGTTTACCATCTCGGCCTTCGATGCAACGAGCGCAGGAGGCGGCATCGTGAGCATGGTGACGGCCGGTGTGAATAGCGGCTCGTTCACCTACGTGCCACAAGCCAATGACACCGGCGCAGACAGCTTTACCTATACGCTGCGCGATGACGGCATCGACGGTATCGCGGGGAATGCGGACGACCTGATCAGCGTCGGCACGGTCAACATCACCATCGGCACGCAGCAGGTCTGGTACGTGGACAACAGCGCGGGTGTCACAGGCGACGGGACTTCGTCGAATCCGTTCGATTCCCTGGCCGATGTCAGTGGCGGGAGTGGTCCGGATGGGTCGGGCGACATCATTTATGTGAGTACCGGCAGTGGCAATTACGGCGGTGGCATCACACTCGTCGCCAACCAGACGCTGTGGGGACAGAACGAGACGCTGATCGTCGATGGCTTCACGCTGCAAGCGGCGGGGACCGATCCGATCATCGAGAATGCCGGTGGCGACGGTGTCACTCTTACCAGCGGCAACACACTCAAGGGCTTCACCGTCGGTAATACGACCGGCTTCGACATCGCCAACACCACCACCACGAGTGTGGGGACGCTGACCGTTTCCAACGTCGTGCTCAACGGCACCGGTGGACTGTTCCGAGCCGATGCGGGCGGCGCGTTGAACGTGACGTTGGACAGCGCGGACACGACGAGCGCATCCGGGCACGGCATCCACCTGGTCAACACCACGGGCAGCTTCACCTCCAGCGCCGGTGCGATCAGCGGCGTGACGGGTACCGACGTGCTCATCAGTGGCGGCACTGCCACGGTGAATATCGCCAACAGCATCACAAGCAGCGTTGGTGGCTCGGTGGAAATCGCCAGTCATGGGACGAACAACGTGACCTTGTCCGGAGCACTGAACATCACCGGCGGCACCGGCCTTTCCGTTCATGACAACACCGGCGGCACGATCACGTTCAGCAACGCCAGCAAGGTTGTGAACACCGGCGCGAGCACGGCGGTGAATCTCGCGACCAACACCGGCGCGACGATCAACTTCACGGGCGGCGGGCTCGACATCGATACGACCAGCGGCAGCGGCTTCAACGCCACAGGCGGTGGGACAATCAGCGTGCAAGGCACCGGCAATTCGATCCTCGCGAATGGCAGCGGTACCGGGCTCAACGTGGCGAATACGACGATCTCCAGCAACAACCTCACGTTCCAAAGCATCTCGGCGGGTACGGGGGCCGGCAGTGCGGGCGTGGGCATCAGCCTGGACACCACGGGTGCCCTCGGTGCGCTGATCGTCACCGGTGTGGGCACGACGAACGCCAGCGGCGGAACCATCCAGCACAAGACCGGTGCCGACGGCAGCACGACGGCCGGCATCGGCATCTACCTGAACAGCACGCAGAACGTCTCGCTGGCGAACATGCAGCTCAACGACTTCGACAACTTCGCAATCCGCGGCACGACCGTCACCAACCTGACGATGACCAACATCGACGTCACCGGGACCAACGGGACCAACAGCGCCACTGATGAGGGGAGCGTCATCTTTGGTTACCTCGACGTCGTCAGTGCGACGGCCGGTATTACCGGTTCGGCCACGATTTCCAACTCCACCTTCGGAGGCGGCTCGATCGAAGACACCTTCCGCATCCGGAACGGGTCTGGAACGCTCAACCGCGTCACCTTTGACAACAACACGTTCGCCTCGCTGAACGCGATTGGCGACGCACTCAAGCTGGAGACTTCCAACGCCGCCGTCATCAACGCCACCGTCCAAAACAGCTTCTTTACCTCCGCAGCGGGCGACCTCTTCCAACTCAACAGCATCGGGACGGCCACGAACGACCTGATCTTCACCGGCAATACGCTCACCAACAACAACCCGGCGATTGCCTCGGGAGGCGGCGGGGTGACGATTGGTGGCGGTGATTTGGGTGGCAGCCTCACCTACTTCATCAACAACAACTCGTTCCGCGACTCCGATGGCCACGCGGTCCTGATCGTGAAGTCGACCGGGGGGGGCAGCTTTGCCGGCACGTTCAGCAACAACACGATCGGCGTGGCCGGGACGGCCGACTCGGGTTCACGGGCCGGGTCGGGGCTCAAGGTGCAAAATGCGGGTGGCGGCACCGTCACGACGCTGATCACGGGCAACACGATTCGCCAATACAACAACTTCGGGATCGAGCTGCTGACGGGTGGCAGTGCGACTCCACAGGGGGGCAACTTCAACGCCACGGTCACCGGCAATACGGTCAGCAACCCGGGAACCAGCGGCTTTCCGATGAACGGCATCCACTTGAATGGCGGCACCGTGGTGGGTGATACGTACCAGATCGCGCTCGACATCGGTGGTGCCGGTGCCTTGCAGAACTCGATCACGGGCTCCGGCCTCAACGGCGGCACCGACATCCGGTTGCGTCAGCGCATGGCGACCACCGTCCAACTGCGCGGCTACCTCGGAGCGAACAACAACAACGCTGCTGTCCAGGCATTCCTCATCACGCGCAATGCCGCAGGATCGAGTGCCCTTGCCTCGAACACCGTCCCCACCGGCGGCGGCTTCATCAACACCCCGGGCGGTGGCCCCGTCGCACAACCGCTGTTCTTCGCACCGACGGTGGATGATGAAGTCATCGAGCCGGTCGTTGTCGAGCCGGTTGTGACCACCCCGCAGCCGCCGGTGATCGACGGTAATGGCGTGACGCCGCCGGTGGTGAACGAGCCGCCGGTGATCGTCGATGACGGCATTCTGTCGCAGGCCGAACTCGACTCGCTCGTGGCCGCCGCGATTGCGCGGTGGGAGGCGACCGGTCTCAGTGCCGCGCAGGTGAGTTTACTGCGCAACGTCACCTTCACCATCGAAGACCTGCCCGGCTGGTATCTCGGCGCGGCGAGTCCGGGTCAGGTCATCGTCGACTCGAACGCCGCGGGCAATGCGTGGTTCATCGACTCCACCCCGCTCGATGACAGTGAGTTCGTCGGGACCGGAACGCAGTTCCTCGCGACTGCAACCGGCGGCGCGGCGGGGCGCATCGATGCGCTCACGACGGTCATGCACGAGCTTGGCCACCAACTGGGGCTTGATGACACGTACTCCACCGCAGACGCGGCCAACCTGATGCACGGCTGGATCCATCAAAGCGAGCGCCGCCTGGCCGCCGCCGGTCAGGCCGCAGGGGCCGACCCGAGCGACCACGAGCACAATGGTCCCGACTTCCTGTTCGGCGTGATGAACATCGGCACGCTGCCGGCCGGCAAGAGCCTGACGATCGTCTATGACGCGACGGTCAACAACGACATGAACGACATCGCTCCGGCGACGGTCTCCAGCCAGCTCCGCTTCCTGGCGGACGGCGGCATCGACGTGTTGAGCGACGATCCCTCGATTGTCGGTGCGGCGAACCCGACCGAGACACCGTACGATCAGCTCGTGCTGGGCAACCTGGTCTGGGGTGACACGAACAGCAACGGCGTGTTCGACAGCGGGACCGAATCGGGCATCGACAATGTCACGGTCAACCTGTATGCCGATGCCAACAACGACAACGTGAAGGACGGCGCCGCGATCGCCTCCACGATGACCGCGGGTGGCGGGCTGTACTCCTTCAACGTCCTGGCGGGCAACTACATCGTGGAAGTCGCTGCCGCCAACTTCGGCTCGGGCGCCGCGCTCGATGGGCTGAGCTCCACCGGTGGAGCGGCCATCGATCCCGATAACAATGTCGACGACGATGACAACGGCGTGAACGACGCCGCTCCCGCGACGAACGGGATCTCCAGCCTGGCGATCACGATGGCCTACAACACTGAGCCGACCGCCGATGGCACGGGACAGTTCGACATCAACAACACGCTCGACTTCGGCTTCGCAGTGTCGGCGACTCCGCCCGTACTGGCGAACGCAGGGGCGATCACCTACACCGAAAACGATCCGGCGACGGCGATCGACACCGGGATCGTGGTCACCGATGCGGACAGCACCACGCTGGCCAGCGCGACCGTGACCATCACGAACTTCGTCGCGGGACAGGACGTGTTGTCGTTCACCAACGACGGGTCGACGATGGGGAACATCGCGGTGACCGGCAATGTCGGCGGCGTGTTGACGCTGACGTCGCTCGGAGCTACGGCGACGACGGCCGAATGGCAGAATGCCCTGCGGGCCGTGAAGTATTTCAACAGCAGCGACAGCCCGAACACGACGCAGCGGACGGTCGACTTCGTCGTGAACGATGGCACCAATCCCAGCAATACGCTGACCAGCACGATCGATATTATTTCGGTGAACGACGCGCCGGTGCTGACGGTGGACGCCTCTGGCGCGGTGACTGAGGATGTGGCGGTTGTGGCCGGCAACCTGACGGACAGCGGCACGCTGAGCTTCACGGACGCGGACACCAGCGACACGCACACGGTCAGCAGCGTCTACAACAACGACGCGGTGTGGTCGGGTGGCTCGCTGACGGCGGCGCAGGTCGCGGCCATCAGCAGTGGCTTCACGGTCGACGGCGACAGTTGGGACTACAGCGTTGCCAACAGCGCGGTGCAGTTCCTGGCCGCCGGCGAAACGATCACGCTGAGTTTCAACGTGACGGTGACCGACAACTCCGGCGCGGTCAACGACAGCGACACCGAGAGTGTGACGATCACCATCACCGGCACGAACGATGCGCCGGTGCTGACGGTGGACGCCTCCGGTGCGGTGACCGAGGACGTGGCGGTTGTGGCGGGCAACCTGACGGACAGCGGCACGCTGAGCTTTACGGACGTGGACACCACCAACACACACACGGTCAGCAGCGTCTACAACAACGATGCGGTGTGGACGGGTGGCTCGCTGACGGCGGCGCAGGTCGCGGCGATCACCAGCGGCTTCACGGCCGACAGCAACAGTTGGGACTACAGCGTTGCCAACAGCGCGGTGCAGTTCCTGGCCGCCGGCGAAACGATCACGCTGAGCTTCAACGTGACGGTGACCGACAACTCCGGCGCCGTCAACAACAGCGACACCGAGAGTGTGACGATCACCATCACCGGAACGAACGACGCGCCGGTGTTGACGGTGGACGCCTCGGGCGCGGTGACCGAGGATGTGGCGGTTGTGGCCGGCAACCTGACGGACAGCGGCACGCTGAGCTTCACGGACGTGGACACCACCAACACACACACGGTCAGCAGCGTCTACAACAACAACGCGGTGTGGACGGGTGGCTCGCTGACGGCAGCGCAGGTCACGGCCATCACCAGCGGCTTCACGGCCGACAGCAACAGTTGGGACTACAGCGTCGCCAACAGCGCGGTGCAGTTCCTGGCCGCCGGGGAAACGATCACGCTGAGCTTCAACGTGACGGTGACCGACAACTCCGGCGCGGCCAACAACAGCGACACCGAGACGGTGACGATCACGATCACCGGTATGAACGATGCGCCGGTGTTGACCACATTGACCAACACGTCGCCCGATTGCGGTGATGTGATGCAGGGCCAATCGGTGAGCGTCTCCGGTACGTTCAGCGATGTCGACACCAATGATCAGCACCAGGTGACCATCAATTGGGGAGATGGCTCGCCTGACACGGTGATCAGTAACGTGGCAGCCGGGGTCACCACCTTTGGTGCCAGCCACGTCTACGCGGCCGGTGGTGTCTACACCATCTCGGCGACCGTGGCTGACTACAACGGAGGTACTTCCAACACCCTCACCACAACCACCATGATCGGCGGAGTTGGTGTGAACAACGGTCAGTTGCAGATTGTCGGCACCGATGGCCGCGACATCATCCACATCTCGCAAAGCGGTTCCGGCGGCGGATCACTTCATGTGATGGCTCACTTCAATGTCCCCAACGGCGGCGGCGCCAATAACTACACATTCAGTCTCAGTGCCGTCACCAGCATCCGGATCATCGGTTGCGGCGGCAATGATGACTTGAAGATCAATAACCAGGTAACCGTTTCCGCATTCATCGACGGCGGCGAGGGCAACGATACGGTCTGGGGCGGCGGCGGCAACGACATCCTGCTCGGTGGCGGTGGCAACGACGCATTGGATGGAGGGGACGGCCGCGACATCCTGATCGGCGGCCTGGGAGCCGACAACTTGAAGGGAGGCGACCAGGACGACGTCCTGATCGCTGGCTACACCAGCCACGACAACGACGCGGCGGCGCTGGGCCGGCTGCGCGACGAGTGGACCAGTTCGGGGACATATGCCTCGCGAGTCAACAACCTGCAAACCGGGGGAGGTCTGACCGGCGGCACACGACTGGTCGGTGACGACGGAGTCACTCAAACGGTCTTCAACGACAACGACAACGATGTGCTCAACGGCAACAAGCAGCTCGACGTCTTCTGGGCCAACACCCTTGCCGACAATGGTGGTGTCTTGGACACCGTCACGTCCGACTCCGGCGAAACCAGGCTCGACACGGACTTCTAAACTGGGCTGCTTCTGCGGCTGCGGACGACAAAGATGGGCCGGGCTTCCGAAAGGACGCCCGGCCCATCCGTTTCAACCTTCGACATGTCCGCAGTCGAGTCTGTCGATCATGAGCGATCGAATGGTCTATCTGATGCGCGGGCTGCCGGGCTGTGGCAAAAGCCACAAGGCCAGGCGTCTGGCCGGAACAACGGGCGTCGTGCTGGAAACCGACGAGTATTTCTATTCGCAGGTCGGCGACGATCCTCGGCAGTACAACGACAGCGAGGCGCAGTTGCCAGCCGCGCGAATGGAACTTGTCGAGGTTCCGGGACGCAATCTCGCAAGGGATCTCGCCCATCGTCGTCGACTGTGGCACCCGGCGGCCAAGCAGCGGCACGACTCAACGGATGAACCGGTCAAACAAGGCCACCCCGCCCGAGATTCGACGCGGAGGTCCATCCCTCGAAGCTGCATACCATCCTGCCGTGCGATTCCAGCCAACTCGAAACGATTCTCGCAATCAATTCGGGAGCCAGTCTTGTTCTCGATGGTCCGCCGGGAACAGGCAAGAGTCACACGATTGCCAACGTCATTGCCGAGTGCTTCACTGACGGGAAGTCTGTCGGCCGATCGCGGTTGCCGATGTCCTACGGTAGATCGAACAGCATCACCTCCGCGTCGTCCAGCCCTTCGAGGATGAGAACTGATTCGTCGGAGAAGGATACGCCATCGCCCGCGCTGAGGTTCGTCTCTCCGGATCGAACTTGCCCACGAAGGATTTGTAGCCAGCCGTGACGACCCGTCCGAAACTCATGCCGAACCGACTGGTGCGGTTTCAAGTCCGCCAAGAGGATGCGGGCGTCCTGGTGAATCGACAGGGACTCGTCGCTCCCGTCCGGGGAAATGATTGCCTGCCACCGGCCTTGCCGCCCTTCGACAGGAAACGCCTTCTGGGCGTAACCTGGTTGATGCCCCCGGCGGTCGGGGAGCAGCCAAATTTGGTAGAAGTGGACCGGCTCAGACGCCGAAGGATTGAACTCGCTGTGCTGGACGCCGGTCCCGGCAGTGATCCGCTGTACCTCACCGGGCCGGAGGACGGCCCCGTGTCCCAAGCTGTCCTTGTGTTCGATCGCGCCTTCAAGGACGTAGGAGATGATCTCCATGTCGCGGTGTGGGTGCGTGCCGAAGCCCATGCCCGGTGCGACTCGGTCCTCGTTGATGACACGCAGCACCCGGAATCCCATGTGAGCGTCGTCGTGGTAGTCGGCGAAAGAAAAGGTGTGGCGCGAGTCGAGCCACCCGTGAGCGCCGTGGCCGCGCTCGTCTGCGGGTCGGATTGTCATCACTGGTGCGATCCTCCATCAAGTTGTGGCTGGCGCGAACGCCGCCCGGTTCAAAATGCGAAACAGCCGCAGCCTTCCGGCCCCCAAAGTTCCATTCCGAGTCTTGGCCGCTGGACCTGCGACAACATCTCCTCAATCCAGTGGCCGGAACCGCAAGACTGGTAGCCAACGTCTCCCGTCGCGCGGTGGTTTGCCTGTCGTTGAAGGAGGTTTGTGCGACCGCCGTAGCCGCCATACACACCGACCGGTGACCAGTCGGGGGCGACGGGCAAAGCCGGTGGACCGAATGAGGCGAACGGCTCGGCCGCATAGACGACCTTGCCATCCACCACTGTCAACACTGACTCGATCTGCCGGATGCGATCTGCGTCCACGGAGAAGAAATCGTCCGACAGCACGACGAGATCGGCAAACTGGCCGACTTGCACGGTCCCCTTGCGGCCTTGTTCGGACGAGAACCAAGCGCCTGCCTCGGTGTACAGACGCAAGGCTTGCTCGCGGCTGAGGAGGTTCGCATCCGGATAGAGCGCCGTTCCGCCCACCGTCTTGCCCGTGACCAGCCAATGCAGACAGACCCACGGGTTGTAGCTGGCGACCCGCGTGGCGTCGGTCCCTGCCGAGACCGGGATATCCATTCGCAACATCTCGGCCACGGGCGGCGTGCGCTCCGCTGCCTTGGCACCATAGCGGTTGGCGAAATATTCACCCTGATAGGCCATGCGGTGCTGAATCGCGATGCCGCCGCCCAGCGCCTTAATCCGTTCGAGGTTCCGCTCCGTCACAGTCTCGGCGTGGTCGAAGAACCAGTTCAGGCCGGTCAGCGGCACTTCCCGATGGACGGCCTCGAACACATTGAGGAAGCGCGAGATCGACTCGTCGTAGGTAGCGTGCAAGCGGAAAGGCCAGCGGTTGGCGGCGAGCAGGCTCACGACCGCATGGAGTTCCTGCTCCAGCGTGTGCGACAAGTCGGGGCGTGGTTCAAGGAAGTCCTCGAAATCCGCCGCCGAGAAAGTCAGCATTTCGCCCGCGCCGTTCATGCGGAAAAAGTGATCGCCGTCACCGGGCTTGGCCATGCGCACCCAGCGGCGAAAGTCATCCAGTTCCTTACCGGCGTTCTGCGTGAACAGGTTGTAGGCAATGCGAATCGTCAGTTCGCCCGCGCGGTGCAGTTGTTGGATGATCGCGTAGTCGTCGGGGTAGTTCTGGAACCCGCCGCCCGCGTCGATCACGCTGGTCACTCCCAAGCGGTTGAGTTCGCGCATGAAGTGGCGGGTCGAGTTCTCCTGCTGGTCCGGTGGCAGTTTCGGTCCCAGTGCCAGCGTCTTGTACAAGATGGAGGCGTTCGGCTTGGCGACCAAGAGGCCGGTCGGGTTGCCGAACTTGTCACGCTCGATCATGCCGCCCGGCGGCTCGGGAGTGTCCTTCGTGTAGCCGACCGCGCGCAGCGCCGCCTGATTGAGCATGGCCCGGTCGTACAGGTGCAACAGGAAGACCGGCGTGTCGGGGGCCGCTTCATTGATCTCTTGCAGGGTCGGCAAGCGGCGCTCGGCGAACTGGAACTCGCACCAGCCGCCAACCACACGGACCCACTGCGGTGGCGGAGTACGGCGAGCTTGCTCCTTGAGCATCCGCAGAGCGTCAGCCAGCGACGGCACGCCGTCCCAGCGGAGTTCCATGTTGAAGTTGAGTCCACCCCGGATCAGGTGGAGATGCGTGTCGTTCAGCCCAGGAATGGCGGTGTGGCCATGAAGGTCGATGACCTGAGTCTGCGAGCCTTGGAGCGGAAGAACATCGGCGTTGCTGCCCACGGCGGTAATGATCCCCTGCGCCATCGCCACGGCTTGGGCGTCGGGACGCTGTGGATCGAGCGTCTTGATGGAGCCATGGTGCAGGATGAAATCGGGCAAAGCGGATTTCTCGTTCACGGGATTCTCTCTTTCGGTTTCCGGTCAGTCGCAGGCGCTTGCGAATATAGCCAGCGGGCGAGCAGTCGGGTCAGCAGGGGCATGACTCCCCATGTCAGAATCGCGACCATGCAGACGGCGAAGGCCAGGCCTTTCAGCCAGCCCGGCCAGTGCGTCAGCCTTGAGCTGATGAACACTCCGACCAACAGGCTCGTCGGGTAGACACCCAACAAAGTCACCAAGGCCATCTTCCAGCGAGGCAACGGTCGCAGTACTTGAGCGTGAGGCAGCGTAAACCAGCTTTCCAGCCCCGTCATTTCTTCGATGCAAGGCTCCCGCTCCAGCAGCGGTTCGATGGCGGTGCGGAACCGCGCATACTCCGGCGACGCCTGAAAGTTCTGCCACTGCTCGCGCGCGGCGAATTTGATGACGATGTGGTAATCGCGGGACGTGCCCGCCGCCGGTTTCACGATGTGGACGCCCAGGTGGCCGGGAAACGTCAGCGACGTCGGAATGAACTCTCGCACCAGCGTCTCGAAATCGTCCTCCCTGCCCGACCGGACAGTACGGAGGATGTTCACCGTGACGGGCTGGTCCGCGCTCATCGGCATCCCTCCCCGTTGGCTTTAGTGGCCCTTCGTACCGGCACGGCTGGCGGGCTGGTTGTGGACCATTGTGTAGGCATACTCAACGCCCTGGCCGTAGGCTCCGCAGTGCTCCTTGACGATGCCGATCACGTCGTCGTACGTCTCCTTCCGCGCCCAGTCGCGCTGGAATTCCAGCAGCACTTGCAGCGCAGTCACCGGCACGGCTCCGGCTTGGACGATACGCTGCATTGCGTAATCGTGGGCCATGACACTTGTGCCGCCAGAGGCGTCCGCGACCGCGTATACTTCGTACCCCGCTTCCATCGCCTGAATGGCAGGAAACGTCAGACAGACTTCGGTCCACAGCGCGGCCATGACCAGTTTCTTGCGGCCGGTCTTTTCCACCGCAGCAACGAAGGCTTTGTCGTCCCACGAGTTCATGCTGGTTCGCTCAATGGGATTTTGCTCGGGGAACACGTCGAGCAGTTGCGGCCACATCGGGCCGCTAAAACTCGCCGTCTCCACCGTGGTCAGGATCGTCGGCACCTTGAACACCTTGGCGGATTTTGCCAGAAGCAGCGTATTGTTGAACAGCGTCTGCCGGTCGATGTTGGCGACGCCGAAAGTCATCTGTGGCTGGTGGTCGATGAAGATCACCGTGCAGTTCTGCGGGGTCAACAAGCTGTGGATGGTCATGCAGTGGCTCCTTTGAAATGGCAGGGGCGTGATCTCCGTCTCCACCGGAGTAACGTACCGCTGCTGCCGGGAATTGTCCGAGGCAGTAGAATAGCCTGCTGAATGCTCGCCGCAAGAAGGCACCGCGAAGATACCGAGTCACCTGTTGGGAACCAATGGAATCCTCCATGAACGATGAGCATGTCTCCTGTCCAATGGAGGAACTATTGGGCGTGATCGGTGGCCGATGGAAAGTCATCATTCTCTGGTGGGTTTTGGAGGGCACTCAACGGTTCAGCGCATTGCGCCGCCACATGCCGGGCGTCTCCCAAAAGATGCTGACGCAGCAATTGCGCGAGTTGGAGCGGGACGGATTTGTGACCCGTGCCGTCTTCGCCGAAGTACCGCCGCGCGTCGAGTACTCGGCCACACCGCTCGCTGTCTCCCTGCAACCAGTCTTGCGCGCGATGCATGAATGGGCGGACACGCACTTGGCCTAACGATGCGAACAAGTCGGCATGCGTCACTTTTTTGCTGGGGATAAGGCTAGAGGGCCGCGGCGGGGTCGCCCGGCTCGCCCCGATTCCCACAACGGGATGTGCAGAAGACTCCGAAGCAGTGGCACGTCTTTGAGACCACGGCGGCGGTCGGAAGTGGGAAGTCTTGGGCGGAGCGGTTATTGTTCTGCGTGTTGATTCTGGCTCTCGACCTTCAACTCTCGTCACGCGATTCTCATGAAAATCTGGTTCAACAAGGTTCACGAAGCCAAGCGGGTGTTGATCGAATCGGACTCGTTCGTGATTCGGGGAATATCCCATCTGTTCGACTGTTATCAGGAGAATTGACGCATGACTCTTGCCGTTACCGAACCGCCGGTGGATGAATTGGGCTCGTCCGCCGATTGGAGCGAAGTCTTGCGCTTGACCGAGCAGATGTTTTCCGGCGCCGTCTCGGTCGAGCGGATGTCCGATCCCGAGAGTCCCCGCGAGAGTTGGGTGGTGCTGACAGTCGAGGCGAGCGGCGAGCCGCAGGAGATCGTCCGTCGCCAATGCGAGTGGCACGAGCGAGTGGCTCGGGAGTTTCCCGGCCAGTTCCCAGGTCTGCGTCTCTCGATTTGTCCGCGATCATGAACGGCGACGACTTCATCCAACTGGCGGGAAAGCTGGCGACATCTGCTGACCCCGCCTCTCTTCGCAGCGCCGTGAGCCGCGCGTACTACGGGGCATTTCACTTGGCCGGAGAGTTTCTCGTGGACATCGGTCGGCCGGTGCCTCGTAACGCCAACGCACACGTGCTTGTGGCTCGAATGCTGCAAAGCGCGGGGCAACCTGATGCAGTCCGCGCGGGATCGCTGCTCGGCGATTTGCATTCGGACCGGATCAAGGCCGACTATCGACTCGATGACCGCCGTGTCGAGACGGCGGCCTTTGCACGGCTCAAAGTCGAACTCGCGCATGCAGTCCGATCCGCATTGGATCAATGCCGATTGGAACCGGCCCGCAGCCAGATTCAGGCACGGGTCTGAGTTCGTCGGTTCGAGGCGAAGAGAGTGACACTTCTTTGAGGCCAAGGCGGCGGTCGGAAGTGGGAAGTCTCGGTCGGAGCGGTTATTGTTCTGCGTGTTGATTCTGGCTCTCGACTCTCAACCTTCGACCCTCCACTCTCGTCACTTGACTCCCATGAAAATCTGGTTCAACAAGGTTCACGAAGCCAAGCGGGTGCTGATCGAATCGGACTCGTCCGAGATTCGGATCGGGCGGGATCCGACGAACATCATCGTGCGGCAAAGCCCGCTCGTGTCGATGCGGGCAAGCTCCCCACGGCTACGGCGGCTGCGAACGAGTTCACTGCGGCGGACAATGCCCAGCACATTCTCGGGCTGCGTCAGCGGTTGCCTCACGCGGGGTTCGCGATTGTGATTCAGAAGCCGTTTGTCGTCGTGGGCGATGAACCGCTGGAGACCGTGCAGCGACGAGCCGATCAAACGGTGAAGTGGGCGGTCGAGCGGCTGAAGCGCGAATACTTCACCAAGGATCCGACCGAGATCATCGACATCTGGCTGTTTCAAGATGCTCCCAGCTACGAGGAGCACACGGAGAAGCTGACGCGCCGCAAGCCGACGATGCCGTATGGCTTCTACTCGTCCACCGACAAGGCGCTGTTCATGAACATCTCGACCGGCG
>JBBPIS010000050.1:0-46661 GCA_038040225.1 Planctomycetota bacterium | reverse complement strand
GCCGCCCAATGTGCCGCCTCATCCGACACGGGTGCCTGATGCCACGCCAGAGACACCACCAAGAAGACCTGGCAAAGCACCATGACTCGGGCCAGACATCTCCAGCGGCAGTCCCTCCACTTCTGCACGGCAGACTTCATGACTTCAGCCCCGAAAAGTGGGCGGTGTTTCAATCCTGAAGCGGATGCCAGCAATAAGGCGACCTGCGGGCCAAAAGAGACTCGAATCGCAGCCTTCAGCCTGCAACAGTCACATGCGGAAGCCTGCGACGATGGGTCTGACAATTCCTGCCGCTCGCCTAAGTGTGCTTGGCGCGGTACAGCATATACCCAACGATCACGAGTATAATGGTCCCATTGGCGATGAGTAAGAAGATCAGCGATCGGCTACGGGTCGCACCCTCGCGCGTCTTATCAACTATTCCCAAACGCGATGGATCGAAGACAAACTCTTCGGCGGTAATAAATCCAGAATTTTTGTCGTATACCATCAGGCGGTTGTTGATTTTATCGAGCATCCGTTCACCATACGACAAGTTGAACTGGTCTGTACCGAACTCGGCGGCGGAAATCGGGCGATTCAGTTCCACATCTTGTAAAATGGCGGACCGCATCGTGGAGGGAATCAGGCCGCCAGCAGACTGCGTGTAGATGGTGATGTCAAAGGACTCCGGAATAAAGCTACCGGAGACCTCGCGGTAGGTGATTCTTCTTTCACCCTCCGACTTGCTTTGATTTGTTCGTTGCCAACGAATGACATTGAATCCGACGCGCCCGTCAAAAATGATCTCCGTTTGCCTTCCAGACCGATGGTCCGTAACCATTTTATACATCGGGTGAGGGAATTCCTGCACGAGAATTTTTATTTGCTCCCTGGCAAATGTAACTCCATCTTCTCCCTGCTTACCTTCCATTGCTCCAGCAATAAACTCGCAATACTCCCAGTAGGGCGATCCGTCTGCGTGGAAAAACTTCCGTGGATCAAAAACACGACTTAACGACGCGGTTTCCTCGACTGTTCGCCGATGGACGACACGCCCGCCCGTCGGCGGAACGGATGCGACTTTCACAAAATCGCTGAATTGCCCGGACGTGTGTTTCGTATCAAACTCCAGTGAATGCTCGGGCGTAAAAATCCAGTGAATGGAGTCGCCAAACGTTTCCCACTGATAGCGATTGCCAGTCGCGATGTCGATGAACCCAAGCGGTTTCTGCGGCTGATAAAAAACGTGGTAACTTCCGATGGTCTTATCTAGGCTAAATTCTGCGATTCCTTGAGTGATTTCCCAATACCCGCTACCCGCCGATTCTCCCGTCGGAATCTCTCCGGGAGGGAGAGATTCCGAGGTGTTTTCGCGTTTGTTACCCGGGATCGAACCTTCGAAGCGAAATCGGTCGGTGAAGTTGTAGGAACCCTTCCATGTTTGAATGAGTTCATCGTTTCCACGCAACTGGCCGACCAGCATTTTCAGCGCCTGTCGCTTTTCGTCGCCACTCAATTCCCGTGCATCGCCATTTGCGAAATCAGATACCGGACTCACTTGCTGCGCAAAGCTGGATACGGAGTAAGTCCAGGCTGTGCAATACAATGCACACCAGACGGCAAAGAGACGCAGGTGGCTGACGCGCGACCACGGCGTGGTTCGCAATGATTGCGCCCAAGTGGGGACGAGAATGGTATTCTTCATGGTTGCAACCCGCATCATATTAACTGAGAGAAGGCTGATCACATAATACATTATGTATTATGTGATCAGATTGAGTTGCTCGGGAGTTACTCTGTCAGTCTACTCCTCGTTGCATGCCTTAATCTTTGCCGAAGGTGACGTCACCCAGCTTCCAAGAGTAGCGGTGTACTCGACGCAGTTATCGACGAGATGAAACGTGTCACATTTATTCGTCACAAGACCACAAAACTTGTTCGGAATTGGGGCTCCGGCCGTGCAGTTCAATGGTCGATGGCAATCGACATTTGTCGTCCCATCGCTGATACTGCCTCCTGCGGTCGTGGTGTAAACTGTATTTTGGCTATAACGAGTGCCGCCGGTCTGAGCTCCGTGACCACAGCCCCCGGGACAGTTGCCGGTGTTTGCTGATTGGCAAGTTGCCGACGCGTCCAAGGCATAATCGCAGTTTGTCGCAAAGCTGGACTGGATGCCAGTTATCGCCACAGCGGCCAAAACGGCTGTACATCCCATCAAAATGCTCCAGATTTTCAGCCCATTTCTTTTATACATCTTGTCACCCTTTCAAATAAAAAGTCCTAATCCTTACGCACGCGGCAAGGATCCAAAGCAGGTGAGCCCGCATCTCGCAACCGATCATCGAATGGATTAGCCCACATTTTTCCTCCAGCTTGCATGCCTCCTTTCTTTTCATTAGGGAATCGGCGAATCGCTCGTTGGAGTGTCGAGGCGATTCGGTTGTACAAAGGCAACGCAATTCAACTCTAAACTCTCTGCCCATTGTCCGGAGGATACAGACAGTTCTATCGTCTGATTCACGCTGCCGGAATTCTCGGCGGTGAATTCGACAATCACTTCGTGATTGTGATCACCTCTGTTGATGACACGCGCGTCAAATCCGCGCAGCGGGCCGTTTTCAACTCTGACGACAATATCGGACTCAGAAGGTACGTTGACAGAGGCGGACTTCTTCATCCGACCACCCTCTGGGATGCTGCCAAAAGCCAATGTTTTGGGTTGCAGCTGGACCCTTGATGGCACTTCGAAGCTGAGCGGAAAAGTCACGTAAGGCAGTCGGTGACTGTTGGTGCGAACCGTGATCGAGTCCTCATGAATTCCGGGGGCCAGCGCGCCGCGTTGAAGATCGAGGTCAATCACGTAGTCCCTATATTGGCCGTTGGCTTGAAGCTGCTCTCGGAGCGACCACTGAATGGGAGCCGATCCGACCTCGACATCCGTGATCTCAAAACGATCCGTGGAAACCTCGCTCAATCGTATGGTTCGCCGAACGCTTGTACCGACGCGTCCGAAATCCAGACGGTTGGGAGTTACCGTCATCGCCTGCAACTGGCTCCCGAGCAAATCCAACTTGAATTTTTCGGACTTTCGCGAAGTCGAGTCCGTCACGGTGACCGTGACTTGTTGTCGCATGTTACCGGTTGCAATGTCCATTGTGGTGTGTAGCACAGCAGACTCACCAGCTTCCAGAACTCTAGTGTTGCTCTCAAAATGGGCGCGAGTGCAACTACAACTGACCGACAGTTGGCCAAGGTCAATGCGGGAAGAACCAGAATTGGTTAATCGAAACTTTGCCATTTCTGTGTCATATGCATGGATTCTCCCGAAGTTGTGGTACAGACGATCAATTGTCAGAGTTGCATCTCCGATCGTCAAAGTTACTCCACACATTCGTGGATCGTCGCGCCCTACGGAGTACATCCAAACCTCGGAAAGTACATCGTCGAGATGCCGCTTTCTAAACAAGAAGGGAGCGTCTCCACCTTGGAGCAACTGGTAATACGATGTCCCTTGGTCTACGACGACTCCTAAAACCAGGTAAACGCGATCCTCCGTCGTTTTCACGACGTACGGTGATTTGAATTCTTGTTCCTGTTCTGCTCGAATGAACTCCGCGAGGGAAATTGGGATCGGCTCGAAGCCATTCAATCCGTGTGAATCGAGAACCAGTTGGAGAAACCTCTCGGTGCTCTCCACTTGGTGTTGCAACCGCGATACCTGCTGGAGAATCGTCCCTAGCGGCGGAAGAAGAATGCTCAGGTTAGGATTTAAACTCAATCCATATCCCAACCCTGCCAACGACGGAGTTGCAACCTCATGGGAAAAGTTTTTCCGATTAAGGTGAGCCTGAAGGCCGGACGTCACCAGACCCACTGTTGTAGCCGCCAAGACGATTAGCGAGGCGACACGCGCCGTGAATCTGAAACCAAAACGCCACTGCTCATCAGAAATCGATCTTGATGGTGAACCAACGGTGAGAAGTGCGCATAGGGCCGCGACATCAAAGGAAAGTGTCAACCAAGGAGACACGACCAAGAAACCGAAGCAACCGCATACGGCCGCACCGGAAAGGGCTGCGTGAAGCGAAATGCCGGCGAACAAAAGAAACACCAGCAACAACGCCGACCGCTTGGTCCTCGAAAACGGCTGTGCCAAGGTCCACAAGCCCAACAAGAATTCCAGCGACGTAGCAGCATAGACCGCCCATACCGGCAGCGGTATTGTGGCGTGTGAGTATCCGATGCCCTCGATCAGCGCAAATGTCTTGAGCGATGATGCCACAACCAAGACTCCGCCCAGAACGAAGCTCAAATAGGTCGGCGCACGACTACTCTTAAAATGCCTCGAAAAGAACTGTCGGTGCCCCATGGAACATCCACTCCTCCCCTAAACCCCAATTGCCAACTGGCCCTCGAAATCTCACGTCAGCGATTTGCTCCCAGTGCAATTGCATTCTATTTGGTGTGCAAGGTATTCCTCGCCGTCGAGCATGACCGATCCGATGACCGCATGGAGTTGATCGCCGGTCTCTTCGAGAATAACCGCGACCGTTTTTTCGGTTCCCGAAGATACTCCTCCATTCGCACCGGAGACAACGACTGGCCCACTGCGACCGCGGTGAATTGCACGTGCTGGAGTGGCCGCATTTGAGGGGTGGCGTGCGACCGGAGTACTTCTGGATCGATTCCCATCTGCGATAGCGTGAGGTAGGCATACGGCGCATTTGGCGATAGTTCATAGGATTGGGAACTCGAATCCCCGCTTCCCCGAGAACGACCGGAGACGAGAACAAAAAGGGACAGGCACATACACCACCATGTAGGTACCTGCTCTTGGATTCTTTCCACTCCTGCCAATGTACGGCGAGACGCGCTTACTGGTTCTGTTAAGACGAGCAAGCGTGTATGGAGGATTTCGCCAGACCTGTGCAAGATTTCGCCAGACTTACCTGGCTGGTCCGCCAAGGTTGCCGAACCAAAGTTCTCTAAACAGCACCGATCGCAGGCTGGAACTTGCAGTTCAAGGCAGAATCGTTCATGCGGCATTGTTGCGCCCTCAGAAGAGCGAGTCACATGCAACAGATGAATGAGTAATTTTGCGGATGCTACAAGTCGTTTCTCAAGAAATCAATCCCCTATCCCGGATTATTCATCCGAAGACCTAGGGCGTGATCTACCTGATTCATGACGGGTGTGGTGGGGGCTCGATCAGAATGTTGGCGTGTCCACTCCAAACAATCCCACTCCGCCGTCTGCCACCCCCGTCAATAAGAGGGCAGCGGCGTCTTTGTCACAGGGTAGCAGTTGAACGCCCGTCAAAGCGGTCAAGAAGAAGCGTCCGAATGCCTGAAACTGCGCGGCGGGAGTGGTGGGAACAGAAATGCAGCGGATGGCCTCGGCTTGGTTGGGCAGCACGCCACCAGATGTGCTCCCATTGGTCAGACATCTTGGTCAGACATCTTGGTCAGACATCGCCGATACAGAGTGGGATAGTCATTTGATGCAGGCACTGGTCATCGGCGGGCGTGAGACGGTGCTCCGCGCTGATCGCATTGATGTGCCTGCACGTGGGCGGATCGGCTTCAGAGCGAATGCACCGACGCCCGCTTCTCCGGCGGGCTCGCGTCTCAGCCGCCGAGTCAGTCGTTTGGTGGATGGTTGTACTCGAGGACTCGACCCACTCGACAACGTCCCCGATTTGAAAATGAGTGGAATCTGACGACCTGACCGCTTGCCGTCTGTGATCTGCGTCGGGATTATCACACGGGATGATGAAACTCCGCCTCGCACCAAGGAACCGCCATGAGTGACTTTCGTTCGACTCGCCGTCAATTTGTTCAGAGTGTGGCTGCGGTCGGGTTGCTGGGGCCGGTGATGGTCTCGTCGGCGGGGGCCGCTTCGGGGCCGAACGACCGGATCAATGTCGGCTTCATCGGCGTCGGGACGATGGGGCGCGGGCACTTGCGCAAGCTGCTCGGTCAGAAGGACGTGCAGGTCGTCGCCGTGTGCGATGTCGTGGCCGAGCGGCGGGACGATGCGAAGAGGATCGTCGAGGAGCACTATGCCAAGCAGAACGATCTCGGCACGTACTCGGGCTGTGCGGCGATCAATGACCTGCGCGAGGTGCTCGGGCGGAAGGACGTCGATGCTGTGGTGATCGCCACGCCCGATCATTGGCATGCCGTCGCCAGCATCCTCGCCGCGCGAGCTGGGAAGGACATCTATTGCGAGAAGCCGCTGACGCACTCCATCGCCGAAGGCCGCCGCATCGTCGAGACCGTGCGGTCGAACAAGGTCATCTTTCAAACCGGCAGCCAGCAGCGCAGCGAGTTTGGCGGGCTGTTCCGCAAGGCGGTCGAATACATCCGCAACGGTGCGATCGGTCGCGTCCACACCGTGCGAGTCGGCGTCGGCGGCCCGCCCGTTGCGTGCGATCTGCCGGAGCAGGAGATTCCCACGGGCACCGATTGGAACCTGTGGTGCGGTCCCGGTCCGCTGCGGCCTTACAACGAGGTGCTCTGCCCGAAGGGAGTCCACAAGCACTTCCCGGCGTGGCGGCAGTACAGGGAATACGGCGGCGGTGCGATGGCCGACATTGGAGCCCATCACTTCGACATCGCGGAGTGGGCGCTCAACATGGACGGCAGCGGGCCGGTCCTGATCGAACCCCCCTCGGGCGACGCGACGACGGGGCTGAAGTTCGTCTTCTCGAACGGAGTCGAGATGTTTCACGGCGGCCCATCCGGCTGCACGTTTGAAGGGACCACCGGCACGATCTACGTCGATCGCGGCAAGCTGACGTCGACTCCCGAAACGATCCTGCAAACGGAACTCGGCCCCGACGCGTGGCGGTGCTATCCCTCGACGGACCACGTTCGCAACTGGCTCGACTGCATCCGCTCGCGCCAACAGCCGATCTGTACGGCCGAGATCGGAAACCGCTCGGCCGCCATCTGCCATCTCGCCAACATCGGCTACGAGTTGCGACGGACGTTGCGCTGGAGCCCGTCACAGGAGCGGTTCCTGGATGACGAGGCAGCGAACAAGCTGCTGGATCGTGTGCCGCGCGAGCCTTGGAATGTGTGACAAGAGGATGGGGGGACAAGGGGACGGGGAGACCGGGGGACAAGAAAAGAGCCGCGCTTGTCGGGGACGAGCGCGGCTCTTTTGTGTCGGATGACAAGGCGACGGCTTGCGTCAGTTGGTGGCCTTTTTGTTTTTCTTCTTGGTGTTCGCGTTGGCGCGGGCTTGGCCCCAGGTTGGTTCGACGAGTTCGCTGTCCCACTTTTTCCAGGCGGCTTCGAGTTCCGCGAACTTGTCGGGATGCTGCTTGGCGAGGTCGGTCGTCTCGCCGATGTCCTTCGACAGGTCGTAGAGTTCGTGCGACTTTGATTCACGGTGCTGGACGAGCTTCCAGTTTCCCATGCGGATCGCTGTTTGGAGGCCGAAGCGCCAGTACAGAGCCTCGTGTGGCGCGGCTTTCGTTTCTTTGTTCTCTCCCATCAGGTAGGGCAGCAGGTTGACTCCGTCGAGCTTCGTGTCTGACACCGCCGGGGTACCGGCCGCCGCGAGGGCTGTCGGCAGGATGTCGAGTTGAATCACGGGCTGCTCGTAGACGGCACCGGCGGGCAGCTTGGCCTTCCATTGGACGAAGAACGGCACGCGGATGCCTCCTTCCAACGTCTGAGCCTTGAACCCGCGCAGGGCTCCGTTGTTCGAGGCGTTCACCGGCGGACCACCGTTGTCCGAGATGTAGAAAATCAGCGTGTTGTCGTGGACCTTGGCCTCTTTCAGCTTGCCGAGCACCGCGCCGACGGCATCATCCATCGCCGAGGTCATCGCAGCGTAGGTACGACGTTTCTCGTTCTCGATCGACGCGAATCGCTCCTGATATTTCGGAGGCGCGTGCATCGGCGTGTGGACCGCGTTGAACGTCAGGTAGAGAAAGAAGGGATGCTGGTGATGACGATCGATGAACGCGACCGCCTCGCGCGCGAAGTCGTCGGTCAGATACGAGACCTTGTCGACAGGTTCGGTCCCGCGCTGCACGGCATCGCGTGCGTTGCCGACTTCAAAGTATGAGTGTGCTCCGCCGAGGAAGCCGAAGAACTCATCGAAGCCGCGCTGCATCGGATGAAACTTCGGGGCCGAGCCGAGGTGCCACTTGCCGACCATCCCGGTGGCGTATCCCGCCGATTTGAGTCTGTTGGCGAGCGTCTTTTCATTCAGAGTCAGACCGAGGTCGCCCGAGGCGCTGGCTCCGCCCGGATTGAATTCGTGACCGAACCTCTGCTGATAGCGCCCCGTCAGCAGGCCCGCCCGCGTCGGACTGCAATATGGGCCCGAGACATAGCCGTTGGTACATCTCACGCCGTTCTTGGCGATCGAGTCGATGTTCGGCGTGGGGATGTCCTTGCCTCCCTGAATGCCGAGATCTGCGTAGCCCTGATCGTCCGCCACGATCACCACGATGTTCGGCTTCGTGGTCTCCGCCCCCTGAGCCAGCGAGGCAACCCCGAACGCGATCAGACAACCGACTCGAAGCATTGGCATTGGCCTGACTCCAGAAAAGTACGTGGCGACTCGTGGGCGGTCCATTGGATGCGACGCGGTTAACAGCCTGCCGAAAAAGGATTGATCGTGTGCCACGGCTGTGCCAGCCGTGCGGTTTTCGTGAGACTCTTGACCGCTCCCACGGCTCACAGAGCCGTGGCACGACCTTGTCAACGGGCGGCTAAACGACGCCACCGGGCAACTTCGGAAACAGCGCCACCAGCAGGAACGTGGCAAAGGGTCCGAACAACAACGACAGCAGAAACCAGTTGAATCCGCTGCGATTCTTTCCCTGAGCCAGCCCCGCATTGACCAAGGCCAGTGTTCCCCAGCCTACGAAAAATGTCTGGCGCTGCTCAATGTCCATGCTGTCCCTTTTCGATTGAATGGCTTGAGTACGTCATCCCCCGATCGAGTACATCGGCCGTGCGGGTTGAATGAAGCGGGCGGTGTTGATTTCGTGTCCTTCCTTCTTGGCGGCGACGCTCGATCGGATGGCGGCGACGATCTGGTCGTCGGTCGCCTGGCCACGCAGCAGGCTGCGAACGTCGGTCTCTTCAAGGCTGAACAGGCAGTTGCGCAGCTTGCCATCGGCCGTGATGCGGATGCGGTTGCAGCTCATGCAGAATGGCTGACTGATGGACGCGATGAAACCGATGCGCCCGATGCCGTCCTCAAACACAAAGTCACTCGCCGGCCCGCCGTGCCCACCCGAGGTGGTTTGTTCGCGTGGAGACATGGGTTGCGCATTGGCGAGTTGCTCGCGCGATGCTTGGTGATCGCGCACAGGAACGAGCGGCATGAGTTCGGCGGACAGCTTCTCGATGATCTCGTGAGCGAACAGAACCTTGCCTCGTTCCCAGGCGTTGTCGGCGTCGAGCGGCATGTACTCGATGAAGCGGACCTCGGCACCGGTCTCGCGCGCGAAGTGACCGAACGGGACGATCTCGTCCTCGGTCATGCCTCGCACGGAGACCGCGTTGATCTTTACCGGATCGAAGCCGACTCGCTGCGCGGCTTTGATTCCTTCGATGACCTTCTCGAAGCCGTCGCGGCGCGTGAACTGTTTGAACTTCTCGGGGGTGAGGGCATCCAGGCTGACGTTGATCCGCCGCAGACCGGCCTCGTACAGCTCGGCCGCCTGCTCGGCGAGAAAGATGCCGTTCGTCGTCAGTCCGATGTCCTTGACCCCCGGAATCGCAGCCAGCATTCCGACGAGCTTGTGCAGTTCGCGGCGGACCAGTGGTTCGCCGCCGGTCAGCCGAAGCTTGTTGATCCCCAGCGGCACGGCGACTCGCACGAAGCGTTCGATTTCCTCGAACGTCAGCAGTTCGGCCTTGTCCATGAACTGCACGTCCTCGGCCGGCATGCAGTAGAAGCAGCGGATGTTGCAGCGATCGGTCACGCTGATCCGCAGGTTGTTGTGCAGTCGGCCGAAGGAGTCGATGAGTGGCAGCAGCGAGAACATGGTGAATGACGAAGCCTGAAGTCTGATCTTGAGCGAGAAGCCCTCGCTTGCGCGTCGGGCTAGTTTGTTTGGAGTCAGATTCTACCCCTTCGCACCATCGATTTCGCCCTTCGTCATTTCCCCGCCCGGGTGAACCCACTCGGTCGAACCGTCCGCCCAGTTCTCCCTCTTCCAGATCGGAACGGAAACCTTGAGTTCGTCGATCAGGAACTGGCCCGCTTCAAACGCCTGCTTTCGGTGAGGACAACTGACCGCCACCGCGACACTGATGTCGCCGAGTTCCAGATGTCCGAGCCGATGGACGATCGCCACCTTGTCGATCGGCCAGCGAGACCTCGCGGCCTGTTCGAGTTCTTCGAGTTTGGCCCGGGCCATTTCCGGATAGCCCTCGTAGTCCAGGGCGACTGTCTGGCGACCGGCAGTCAATTCACGAACGGTCCCGAGAAACAACACGACCGCGCCCGACTGAGGCGAACGAACGGCCTCGGTCAGCGAGTGATAGTCGATCGGCTCGTGAGTCAGTGAGATCATGGTTGTGTTGATGAGAAAGACCAAAGTCCAAGAACCAAAGACCAAACAAACGCAAACCATCAAATTCCAATAGACTCAAACCCAGGCGGATCAGGGAACCTGCTTGTCTGAGTTTGAAATTTGGAATTTGGGATTTGAGATTCGTTTGGGCTTTTGGTGTTTGGTCATTTATTTCCGCCGCAATCCTCAACCGCCACTCACCGGCGGAAAACAGGCCACTTCGTCGGTCGTCTTCAAGACGCAGTCATCAGCGGCATAGTTGTTGTTCACGGCGACGAGCAATCGCGGGACGAGTGGCTTCAGGTCCGGGCACTGTTCGGAGAGGCGTTGCTTCAGCGCGGCGACTGTCTCGCCGTCGGACCACGGTAGTTCCACGGTCGGACTTCCCACCAGATCGCGCGCCTTGGCGAAGAGCTTGACCGAGAGCGACTTCATGACGTCGCCCCGCTCGTCCGACGGACTTCGCTCATCAGGGCCAGCGCGTTTTGATCGGGGTCGCGGAAGAAGGCCATCCACAAATCGTGGTCGGGCATCGGCGCGACGAGACACGGGGGCGAGACGAACTCGACGCCCTGCTGCGACAGCGCCTCAAACGTCTGCTGAATGTCATCGACTTTGTAATAGATGATCGACGCCGGGTGATCGAACTCGGGCGACTCGGCCTTCGACAACATCAGTCGGATGCCGCCGCACTCGAAGAACCCCATCGTGGGCAACTCGAACAGGAACGTCATCCCGAGCACATCGCGATAGAACGCGACGGCTTTGGGAACGTCGCGGACGTTGATGGCAATCTGGCCGATGCAGTTGAGACTGACCATTCTTTGACAAACTCCAAACTTCAAATCCAAAATCCGAAACGAATTCCAATGACGGAAATCTCAATTTTCCAAACGAGGCTTCAAAGACGGCCTGTCAACCCGCGGATCGTTTGGGATTTCAAACCTTGGGATTTGAGATTCGTTTGGGGTTTCGGATTTGAGATTTCTTGCCTAACACGGCTTTGCTTCAACCGGTGCGTCGATCACGACCAGCCTGTGATTCTCGACGTCGTACTGGTACTGCTTGCCGCCCGGCAGCACGGGCAGCTCGATCTTGTTGGCTTTGATGATCTGAGTCATGAATTCGTCATGGTCCTTGGGGAAGTGTCCCTCGGTCGCCTGATACAGATTCAAGGCATGCTCGATGTGCGACTTTGAGATCCGTTCCAGCATCGGCCCATACGCGGAGGTCGGGGCGGTGATGGGATCGGTGGCGTTGATCTTGGAGTTGCTCACTTTGGCATTGGCGTTCGGATCGTACTGGCCGATGTCCTGAGTCTTCTTGCCGATGATGCTGTTCGGTGACTTCTTGGTCTGGTCCTCCAGCGACTTCATCCCGCAGCCGCAGGCCGTGACGAGGAATAGACAAATGACAGATCGCGTCAACATGGTTTGTTCCTTCAGGTGTGATCCGGTTCATCGCCGCAGTGGCCGACGACACCAGCGTACTGATGGCGAGCGGAGTTGAACAGACGGCGGAACTTCGGCGTCACGTCGTCCACAACCGGGCAGCCAGTGCGGGCCAGCGGATGTAGTCGGGGACGATCGCGTCGGCACCGGCCTGGATCAGGCGGGTGCGCTTCCATTCCTCGACCCGGCCGCTGCGGTGTTCTTCGTCACTGGCGACACCGACCGCGATGCCGCCGAGTTGTTTGATGTTCTCGATCTCGACAAAGCCGTCTCCCAAACCGAGCAGTTCGTCACCGCCGGCCTCTGCGTCGACAAGTATCTGCCGCATGACGGCCAGTTTCGAGAACTCGCGCGGGTCATCGCCCGGTCCGAAGATGCGCCCTTCAAAGTAGTGGTCGATGCCGAGTAGTTGTGCTTCGTGGCGGACGTGATTCACCGCCGTGCCGCTGGCCAGAGTCAGTTGCACGCCCCGCGCCAGGAGATCGTCCAGCATGGCTCGCGCCCCGTGAACGAGCAGGTCGTCGGAGGCCACCTCGCCCCCCTTCAACGCCGCGATGCGACGTTCCGATTTGACGAACAGGGTGTTCAGGAACTGCCGCTTGTAATCTTCGGGCGGCTTCGGCTGGCCACCGCGCTGCGCGACTTCGTGGACGAAGAAGTCCATCTGATAGATCGTCGGCCGACCGTTCAGATTCAGTACGAAGTCGGTCACGTAGGCGGTCAGCTCCGCGTCGGACTCGGTCGTCCCCGACAGCGGCTGGAGAACGTCGACCATCAGGTCCACCATGATCTCCACCCAACCGGACCGGATCAGACTGAGCGTGCCATCGAAGTCGAGGACCGCGACGCGCGGAGGACGGGTGAGTTTCAGTGGTCGGATGAGTTCTGGCATGGCGGGATTATCGTTGCTGCTCGACCCACTCGTCCACACCCAGCAGCCGCTTGATGTCGCTGAAGGAACACATCTGATTTGTCAGGCCATCGACGCGGCCCTCGTCGAGCATCGCGCGGGAAAGCTGTTGAACGGCGAAGGCCGTGATGGTGAGCGACTCGACCGGTGAGACCACGATCTTGAAGCCGAGCCGCTCCAGTTCATCGGCCGACAGGATGGGAGTCGCTCCGCCGACGAGCATGTTGGCCAGTTGAGGCCGCTCGATTTCGCGGGCGATGCGGGCGAGTTCGGCTGTGGTTTGCGGAGCCTCTACGAAGATCAGGTCCGCGCCGAGTTCTGCGTACCGGTTCGCGCGGTCGATGGCCGAGTCGAGACCCTCCACCGCGCGGGCGTCTGTCCGCGCGATGACGACGAAGTCAGAATCGCGCCGCGCGTCGAGGGCCGCCTTCAACTTGGTCTCCATCTCATCGACCGGAATGACTTGCTTCCCCGAGAAGTGACCGCAGCGTTTGGGGAAGACCTGATCTTCGAGCAGCATCCCGGCGGCACCTGCCCGTTCAAACTCTCGCACCGTGCGGATCACGTTGGGGACCGAGCCGTATCCGGTGTCGCCATCGATGATCACGGGAACGCTCACCGCGCCGGTCATGCGTCGTGCGGCGTCAGCCATCTCGGCGAGTCCCAGCAGCCCCAGGTCGGGCAAACCATAGGAACTGGCCGACGTTCCAAAGCCACCTAGAAATAACAACGGCAACCCGGCTTGCTCCATCACTTTCGCGGTGAAGACATCATGCGGAGCCAGGCTGCGAATGATGCCGGGTCGCGCGAGCAGCGTCCTCAATTGGCGGGCGGTTGTCATGAGTGGGCGTCTCGGCCAGGACTGCGAGGAGCGGCTGAACCTAATGCCGGACGATACAGCAGACCTCCGTTGAGGGCCACGTAACGATCGGCCGTTTGGGGGCGCACGACTTGTCGTCGGGAGCGCGATTCAAATCGCGGTGATCTCAAGAATCGATCGACATGTCGACGAAACGCGGACCAAATGTCCGAGTCCGGACTAACGGTTTCGGGGGTGAAATGTGCAGCGTCAAACAACGCAGACTCCTGGCAGGGCAACAACTTGCGTCGTTGACAAAAGTTTGACAGAGACATGACGGAGCAATGACACGCGGCTTCCGATGTTGGTCTAAAGTCCCTCCAACGCGGCAACCGACAGTTTTCGATTCTTGGCCGCGTTCCTTGGCGGATGGATCTGCCTGGGCCGATTCCAGGGACTTTCCACACGATCGGAATTCGTATGTCGATCAGCCCTCCCGTTCGCCGCAAACACAATCATAAAACCTCTGTTCGCGTCGCCGCTCCGGCTGCGAACGGTGAGATTTCCTCAGCCATTTCCACGACTGAAACCGAGCCGGTTTGGGGGCCTTGGCTTCCGGACAGGCTCCGCTGGAACAACGTGGACTGGATCGTGGTGGGGTGGATGGTCGCCATGCACGCGGGTGCTCTGGCTGCACCGTTCTTCTTCAACTGGCAGTCGCTGGCGACCTGCCTGGTGCTCCACTGGTTCACGGCCAGCATCGGCATCTGTCTCGGATACCACCGCTTTCTCTCGCACAAGTCGTTCAAGGTTGTCGCGCCGGTGAAGTTCATGACGCTGATGGCGGGAGCGCTTTCGGGCGAGGGTTCGCCTCTCGCCTGGACGGCCACGCACCGGTTGCATCATCAGCGATCCGATCATGTGGGCGACCCGCACTCACCGCTCATCACGGCGATCTGGTCGCACCTGACCTGGTTGTTCATCAAACGGACGCCCGCTCAACAGCAGGCGCTGTTTCAGAAGTACACTCCCGATCTGGTGCAGGATCCGATGCTGCAATTCTTCGAGAAGACGTACTTCCTGTGGCTGGTGGCATCAGGTGCCGCACTGTACGCCATTGGTGGAATGCCGATGCTGTTGTGGGGTCTGTGCATGAGAATGGTTCTGGTCTATCACGGCACATGGTGCGTGAACTCGGCCACGCACCTGTGGGGCTACCGCAACTACGACACTCGCGACGAAAGCCGCAACCTGTGGTGGGTCGCGATCTGGGCCTACGGCGAAGGCTGGCACAACAACCATCACGCGCATCCCCACGTCGCACCGGCTGGCCATCAGTGGTGGGAGCTGGATCCGACCTGGTGGGCCATCAAGACGCTGCGGTTTTTCCGCCTCGCCTATGACGTGGATGATCGTATCCCGATGAAGACGACCGGCCGCGAAGCGGCTGCTGGTGCCTGAGAGATTTTTGGCAAACTGTGCTGGGGCAGATTATCAACCTGCCCCATGTTCTTTTAACGTGGCTGCCCAAGGGCAACATGCACGTCTCACGCCGTCTCGGAGTGCCATGGGAGGCGAAGCCCGCCTTACTTTTTGCCAGCCAGCCACTCGTCCACGATTCGTTCCAGGACGTCCAACGGAATCGCTCCGTTTTGGAGGAGGATGTCGTGGAATTCTCTCACGTCGAACTTGTCGCCGAGGGTTTGCCTGGCCTTCGCGCGGAGTTCCTTGATCTTGAGCTCGCCAATTTTGTAGGCGAGGGCCTGGCCCGGCCAGGCGATGTAGCGGTCGATCTCGTTCGTGATGTCGAGTTCATCCTTCGGGGCGTTATCTTTGAAGAACTGGATCGCCCGATCGCGAGGCCACTCCATCGAGTGGAGGCCGGTGTCGACGACCAGCCTCACCGCGCGCCACATCTCGTAGGTGAGCTGGCCCATTTTGGAGTATGGGTCGGCGTAGAGGCCCATCTCGTCGCCGAGGCTTTCGGCGTACAGGGCCCAGCCCTCGACATAGGCCGTGAAGCCCGCATGCTTGCGGAATTCGGGGACGTGCTCCAGCTCGGTGGCCAGCGCGATTTGCAGGTGGTGGCCGGGAACCGCCTCGTGCAGTGAGAGGGCCGCGATCTCGTACTTCGGCCGCTTCTCGGGCTTGTAGAGATTGACGAAGTACGTGCCGGCTCGCGTGCCGTCGGCGGCGGGGGGGCGGTAGTAGGCGGTCGTCGTGTCGGGAGCCATGTGCTCGGGAATCGCCTCGACGCCGTAGGGGATGCGCGGCAGCTTCTTGAACAGCTTTGGTAGCTGCGGATCGACTCGCTTCGAGAACGCCTGATAGGCGGTCAGCAAATCGTTCGCGTCGGTGTAGCGGTACTGCGGCGCGGTGCGCAGGTGCTCGAAGAACTCGGGCAGTGTTCCCTGGAAGCCGACTTGGTCTTTGACCCGTTCCATCTCGGCGCGGATGCGCTTTACCTCGGCCAGTCCGATGTCGTGGATCTGCTGCGGAGTCAGCGTCGTCGTCGTGTGCTTCCGTGCGAGGAACGCATAGAACGCCTGGCCGTTCGGCAGCCGGGACGCTCCGGTTTGAGAGAGACAGGCGGGGAAGTACTCCCGCTCGAAGAAGCCGAGAAACTTGCGATAGGCCGGGACGAGCTGTTCGCGGATGGCGGCTTGAGCCTCGCGCTGCAGGCGGTCACGGTCGGCGGGGGCAATCTCGGGCGAGACCGTTTTGAACGGCTTGTAGTACGGGCTGGTGGTCGGATCTTCGACGATCTGTTTCTTGAGTTGAGCGGGCAGGCGCTGCATGACGATCTTTGGCTGAACCATCTTTGCGCCGATGCCCGCCCGCATGACGGCGATGGTCTGATCGACATAGGCCGGGAACGTGCGGAGCCGTGTCAGCCAGTCCTCGTAGTCCTTGACGGTCGTGAACGACAACCCGTCGCCCACCGAACTCTCATCCTGAATTCCGTTGCGATGATCGAGCGGAACGAGATGCCAGTTGAACTGAAACTCCTCGACATCGATTTCGATCTGCCGACGGAACAGCAGGTAGTTGAGTCGCTCCGCCGACTCAAGCCTCGTCTCATCAAATCCGTCAAGCTGTTTGAGCACCTCGCGCTGATGTTCGTGCCGACGCACGATGGCCGCGAGACTCACGTCGGGCCAGCGATCACCAAACCGCTTGTCGCCAAGGTGCGATGCAAATGTCGGTGCCTCGCGCAGCGTGTACTCCCATTCGTCCTCGAACAGTTTGGAAAGCCGCTCGGCCGGCGATTGAGCGAAGACGGCAGATGCCACCAAACAGAGAACGAACGTCCAGACGCTGCATGCGAAGGTCATGACTGTGCTCGTTGGGGAACGGGATGTTGGAATCGTGCGGCTCGATTGTAGAGACGCAAAGCAGAAACTGCATGCGCCTCACGGCATCGCCCTGTGGGCCTGCGCGGGAAATGTCGCCGACTCTCGGCATGTGACGTCCATTCGCGTTTGACATCCTGATCGGGGCGAGTTGTGATCCGCAACGGTCCGTGTTCCGCATCATCGTTTCAGAAGGCAACTCATGGCTCGCACCAAGAAATCGACACCGAAACCGAAGCCGAGTACGGCCGTTCGAGACTGGATCATTCGAGGCGTGGTGTTCGGCGGGCTGGCTGTCCTGCTGGTGCCGGCTCTCCAGGAATTCCAAACCAAACGCGCCGCGACGGGTACGGCGGAGGCGTGGCGAGCGGCGATGAAGGCGAAGCCCGTTGACTCGGAACTCACCAAGTCGGAGTTCGGCAAGGTTCCCGTTCAAGGCCGACCGGCGATGGTGTCGGGACCGGCGGAAACGAACTCGCTCGCCGCCAAGACCGTCGAGACTTACACGTGGTCGGGAGTCTTCCGCCAATACGTTGTGAAGGTCTACTTCGGACTCGGGACCGATCCCACCGTCGAAGCCATCACCGGTCCCGGCGCTGATGCGGAACCGCTCAATTAATGCGACCGGTCTTGAGGCGTCGCAGTCCCGTCACGGCTCGACGATCTGCTTGAGCTTCTCCGCCAGACGATACCCGGCCAGCACGATGCGACGTCGGGCGAGGGCGTTCGATTGGGCTTCGACTCCCTGCGGCAGGATGGGGACGTCGTCGGCCGTGATGCGCTTTTGATCGAAGTCGTCCCAGAGGGCGAACTGGAGTTCACCGTCTCGATAAATGCCGGCCTTCGCCGCTCGGTAGCTCTCGGCGGTCCATTGCTGGAAGGTGGTGTGGCTGGCGAACTCGGGGAGTTGGTCGGCGGCGAAGCGCGGGTTGCGCGACAGGCTTTCGGCATGAGACTTCACCGTCGGGAAGTGTGAATCGGTACCGAGTCGGTCGTCCCAGAAGGCGTGCAGCTTGTACGGTGGTGCTCCGATGTGGGAGCGGATGCAGATCAGATTGCCTCCAAGGTCCGAGTGCGCTCCGTTGGGAAACTTCTGCTCATCGACCAGCGTCGCGGCGTGCAGCGGCATGTGGAGATCGCCGAGCAGGTGGAAGAGCCAGCACAAACGAACGGCCTTGTTTTCGTCATCGGTCACGTTCGCGTCGCGGCCCGAATCGGCGGTTGTCTCGCCCTTGAGCAGCTTCATCGTCAGATCGAGTTGTTCGACGATGTTCGTCGGGTTCGGACCTTCGCCGACGAGAGGTTTTTCCGGAAGAGCCGACTCCGTCTGCCCGGCCCTGTACGGATAGTTCACGTAGTGCCAGGGGCCGCGATGGAATTTGTGGATCGGGTGTGTGGCAATCTGATCGCGCGGCAGCGACCTCGGTGGGCGAATGTGATCGCACCAGACGGCGGCTCGAATGAACATCCACTCGGCATCGGTCGCATCGTGGGGCCGGTTTTTGAGCAGCAGCTCCTCACGGTGTGGATGTTTCCGCAGGATCGCGACGACCTTCTCACGCTGAGAACTGTTCAGCCGTTCCCAAGCGATCCGAGCAATGGTGAGATGCCCCGCATCGTTCCACGCTGAGACCGAACCAATCGATGCGAGTCCCACGACACAAACGACGACGAAGGAGAAGAGCCGGCGCATGACGATCATCCGAAAACAGAGTGTTGCCCGGCTGACGTACGTGCCAGACGCTGCGAAGCATATCGTCCAACTTGTTTGTTAGCTGCCGAAGAAGAAACCGTGAGCTTTGCGTGTGGAGGCGAGACAGACGCGCCGAATGGCGAACGGCCGGTGTCAACCGGCTGGTTCGGCAATGCCCCTCACAAAACAAAGCACCGGCGACTGTGAGGCCGCCGGCGCTGGAATCGTCAACGAATTCAACAAGCGAGGAAGAAGTCCCCCTCACCCTAAACTTCTCCCCGCCGGTTTTCGTTTCCGAAGACAGGGCGGGGCGAGGGGACAGGAATGTTCGCCCGTCTATATCTTCTCGGGAATCCGCATCGCGTAGAACGACCGCCAGACAAAGATCAGGGCGACGATCAGCATTCCGACGCCCACGACCGGCGTGTAGTCGAACACCTTGTCGACGTGAGACGCCTCTTTGCCCTTCACCGCGATCTCGACGGCGAGCAGTCCGAACAGGGTCGAGAACTTGATGATCGGGTTCAGCGCGACGGAGGTCGTGTCCTTGAACGGATCGCCCACGGTGTCGCCCACGACGGTGGCCGCGTGCAGGGCGGTCCCCTTCTCCCGGAGATCGACCTCCACCAGTTTTTTGGCGTTGTCCCACGAGCCGCCCGCGTTCGCCATGTAGATCGCCTGGAACAGGCCGAACACGGCGATGGAAATCAGGTACGCGACAAAGAAGTTCGGGTCGAAGAACGCGAACGCCAGCGTGAACGACATCAACGCGATGAAGATGTTCCACATCCCGGCCTGGGCGTACTCGGTGCAGATGCGGACGACGGTCTTCGAGTCCTCCAGATCGGCCGATTTCTTCGTGAGGTCCATGTTCTTCTTGATGTACTCGACCGCGCGGTAGGCTCCCGTGGTGACGGCCTGCATCGAGGCACCGCAGAACCAGTAGATCACCGATCCGCCGCAGAGGAACCCGAGCAGCACCGGAGCGTCGGTCAGACTGAGATGCAGCAGCGACTTGCCGTCGATGACGGTTTTCTCGAGCAGCAGGATGATCGAAAAAATCATCGTCGTGGCACCGACCACGGCTGTGCCGATCAATACCGGCTTGGCTGTCGCCTTGAACGTGTTCCCCGCGGAGTCGTTCGCTTCGAGATAATGCTTGCCGACTTCGAAGTCGGGATCGAAACCGAAGTCACGTTTGATCTCCTCCTTGATGCCGGGGATGTGCTCGGTCTGGGCGAGTTCAAACACCGACTGGGCGTTGTCCGTCACCGGGCCGTAGCTGTCGACGGCGATGGTCACGGGCCCCATGCACAGGAATCCGAAGGCCACCAGTCCGAACGCAAAGATCGAGGCATGCGGTCCCATCACCGCTCCCAATCCCAGCATGCTGACGAAGTACGCGCCACCCATCAGGCCGGTGATCAGCATGCCCATCCAAAAGGCGCTGAAGTTGCCGGCGACCAGCCCCGACAGGATCGTCAGCGACGCACCACCCTCGCGCGACGCGGTCACGATTTCTTTGACGTGCAGCGAGTGCGAACTGGTGAAGATCTTGGTGAACTCGGGAATCAACACGGCCGCCAGCGTGCCGAGACTGATGATCGAGGCGAGCTGCCACCACAGTTCGGGCAGGGCCTGACCGTCCACCTTCAAGTCGCGGATCAGCAGCCAGCTCATGCCGAAAGAGGTCGTGATGCACAGCATCGAGGCGATCCAGATCAGGCGCGTCAGCGGCTGCTCGAAGTCGAACTCTTTCAACCCGGCGTACTTCGCCTTGGAAATCGCCTGATTGATGAAGTACGAGACTCCCGACATGAAGTCCATCAGGAACCGCATCGCGAAAATCCAGACGATCAGCTTCGCCTGGATGTCGGCGAAGTTGGGGCCGGCAGTGTCCTTGGTCACTGCCAGCGTGATGAAGCTGATCAGGGCCACGCCCGTCACGCCATACGTTTCAAATCCGTCGGCCGTCGGTCCCACCGAGTCACCCGCGTTGTCGCCGGTACAGTCGGCGATCACGCCGGGATTGCGGGGATCGTCTTCCTTGACGTTGAAGACGATCTTCATCAGGTCCGAGCCGATGTCGGCGATCTTGGTGAAGATGCCGCCCGCGATGCGCAGGGCCGACGCGCCGAGTGACTCGCCAATCGCAAAGCCCAGGAAGCAGATGCCGACGATCTCGCGCGGCACGAACAGCAGGATGATGACCATCATCACCAGTTCGAGCGAAATCAGAAACAGCCCGATCGACATGCCCGCTTGCAGGGGGATGTTGACCACGTCCCACGGGTCACCGCGCAGCGAGGCGAATGCGGTCCGCGAATTGGCATACGTGTTGACGCGGATGCCGTAGTAAGCCACCCAGTACGAACCGGCCATCCCCACGACCGAGAACAGCAGCACCTGCACCACCGTCCCAAGGCTCTTGTGTTCCAGACCCATGAAGTAATACGTCATGGCTCCACCGATCAGCGCGAACAGCATCAGCAGAAACTTTCCCTGCTGAATCAGGTACGTCTTGCACGTCTGAAAGATGATCTCGGACACGTCGAGCATCGACTGGTGAGCCGGCAGACTGTGAATCCTCGTCCTCAGGTACAGGCTGATCCCCAGCGTCCCGGTGATGACGAAGGCTCCGTAGAAGAGCAGATACCAGCCGGAGATGTCGACTCCTGCAATGTTGAACGTCACCGTGTTCAAGTCGGGGATCGCCAGGTCCGCCTCACCGGCGAACGATGTCGATGAGAGCATCAGCAGGGCGAGTGCCGCCAGCAGAGGCGACATCAGCAGCCTCCCCGTTCGCTGGATGACATCGACAGTCGTGGTGAAATCGACTGATGAACGAGCCGAGTACGCGAGGCCAATTCGCTGCATCTGTCCCCCCTCCGTGAAGGATGTGTTGGTGAAGCCGCCGCCGATAGGAATCGAGACAACGACCGAAGTGAACCGCAAAAAATGCTCGGCAGCCCGTCAAGCCGCCCGCCAGCGTGCGGCGGATTCTAAAGAGGTCGTTATCAGTGAGCAACGCAATGGGACGAACTGATGAGAAAAGCGGGACTATTTTTCGCGCCGCTCTGCCTTTGCATCAGAAGAGCCGGTCGACGGACAGGTCCAGCCCTTGAAACGACACCGTCCCGCCTTTCGCCACCGTTTGAGAGTCGGCATAGGTGCCGTCGGATCGAGGCCCGCGATGGACCTCCACACACGAGTCGGTCAGATTCACGATCCAGTACTCGGCAACGCCCGCTTCGGCGTAGAGCGGCAGTTTGACATCGCGGTCAAAGTCGAGCGACGTGTCGGCGACTTCGATCACGAGCAGGATGTCGGATGCCTGCGGAGTCGAATCCGCGTAGAAGTCGCCTCGCGGCTGAAGCAGCGCCAGATCGGGTTCCGGTTTGCTGTCTTCAAAGGCAACGGGATCTTGCAGGCTCACAATCCAACGGCCTTGTGACAGTGCTTGGAACATCGCATTCAATCGTTTCACACAAGCGGCGTGACGGTCTCCGATGGTTATTTTGTCAACGATTTCCCCGCGAATGAGTTCCACCCGGTCGTTCTCGTCGAGAATTCCACATGCACTCATTTCGTCGTACTCGTCCACCGAAAAGCGGTGATGGACTCGGCTGGCAAGTGACACTGAAAACTCCCTTGAAGTCGCGGCACGGTCAATCGGACTCAAGCGACAACGCGACAACGAACATGGGCCAGGCAACTGGCTGCGAGTGTGTGCTCACGGCACGAAGACGAACTCGGGGGAATTGATCAACGTCCAGATCATGTCTTCGGCGCGTTCGCGCCAGTCGGCGCGAACGCGCCGCGTGGGCAGGTCGCCAGCTTCCAGTTCCTTCGCCAGCGCGAGCTTTCTGTCGCTCGCCTCCGGCTTGAGGTGGTTGGACCACGTGACGCCGGTGTTCTTCGGCGGGAGCGGCTTCACGATGGGAGCGTCCAACTCCACGCTGCGCGAGTCGTATCCTTCGGCCAGCAACTCGCGGAAGAGTTCGCGTTCTTCGCTGGTGGCGGGCCGCGTCAGGATCGCGCGGTACACCGAGTCGATGAACTCGGGAAGCGGCTTGTCTTCGAGAGCCAGTTCGGTGATGAGGCTGTCGTCAGTGAGTTGCGACACGCGCTTCGCGGCCACTCCGTTCGCGAGGACCGCCGGTTGCAGGACGGTGGTCTCGACGGGCCGCACGCTCAGCGGATCCGGCCGCGACGCACGCCAGCCGAAGGTCTCCAACACGTTGATGATGGTCTGAGCCGCCGGCAGCGTGAGGGCCGGACGATCGCGTTCGTTGGAGAGCGATGCGAACTGCCACGCGCGCTGCGGGACGCCCAGGCTGAGCGATGATTCAAAGCTGCGCTGGCTGTCGGTATCGACGCTCATCTCCTCGACGTGGAACGGTTTCCCGACAGCGGCGAACATCGAATCGACAACCTGCTCGGCCGACATCCGTCTCGGCGCGGGACCGGCAAACAGCGTGGCTCGCTTCGGATCGCCGGTGGCCAGCACATCCGCACGGCGTTGATACGCGTGCGAGTTCAGAATCAGACGGGCCACGTGATTGAGGTGATAGCCGGAACGAATCAACTCCCGTTCGAGATACTCCAAGAGTTCGGGATGCGACGGCGCGGCGTGCTCCCAATCGTCGATCGGCTCGACGAGACCCCGCCCCAGATAGCGGTGCCACATGCGGTTGACGATGACCTGCGCGAAGCGGCGGTTCGTCGGCGCGGTGACGAGCGCGGCAAGTTGCTCCCGCTGGTCCTGCGGGTTGACGAGAATGTCGTCGGCGAACTTCGCGGTCAGTTCTTTCGAGAACGGCCACTCGGGAGAAATCGACTCGCCCGGCTTGAGCGTTACCTTCACGAGCAGCGACGCGATCGAAGCCTCATCACCGGGGATCGTGCTCGTCTTGGGCACCTTCTCCTCACTGCGCTTCAGCATGGCGGCGAGGCTGAACAGGTCGCGCTGTGTGAAGTCGTGGTACGGGGCATCGTGGCAGCGGGCACACTTCATCTCCATGCCGAGGAACGCCTGAGCCAGCACGTGCGCCTTGGCCGCCATCGGCGAGTCGTTCTGCGTCGCAAGGCCGAACCCCGCCGGACCGCCGTAGTGCGTGCTTCCTTCCATCAAGATCAGCTCGGTGGCGAAACGGTCGAATGGTTTGTTGTCACTGAACGACTCATGCAACCACCAGCGAAACGGCCCGGTGTTGTTGAGCGTCGGGTTGACGATGTTCGGATTCTCAGCCAGCACGTCCTGCCAATAGCCCACCCAATGATCGGCCCAGCCGGGCTGATCGAGCAGTTGGTCGATGAGCATGGCGCGACGCCCAGATTCCTTGAATGCCATGAATTCATCTGCCATTTCCTTCGATGGCAGCGTGCCAGTCACATCAAGAGAGACTCGTCTCAGGAAAGCCCAGTCGTCGGTCAGTGCCTGCGGCGAGATCTTCTCTCCGGCGAGCTTCGCATTGACGAAGTCGTCGATCCGATTTCCGACCGGCATGTTGACGGGAGACTGAATGTTCGAGACGGGTTTCCACGCGTCGATATCCTTCGCCGCCTGTGCATGTCGCTTGTCCCAGTACTTGGTGTAGTCGCGTGATTGGTCACGACGGCGGTCCGAGTTGAGGCCGTCCAACTCCAATCGCTGATGCTGGACGAAATGGTCCCAGGATTCATCGGTCAGCGCGAAGTCATAAACATTGTTGAAGAGGTGGAACTGACCGTCGGCCCTTTCGATCCAGAGGCCCGTCTCACCAAATTCGGGCCGGTGCTTCTTGCCGCCCGCGAAGACTTCCAGCGTGACGACCTGCTTCCGGCCATTGCCCTTCACGGTGACCAGGACGTCGTGGTCGCCGGGCCGCGGTGCGCGGATGCCGGGGACGATGGTCTTGGTGACGTCGTACAGTTCCCCGTGTCCGTCGCCGCGCGGTTTGGGAAACGGGTTTTCGACGACGAGCTTGCCATCGATGAACAATCTCGCGCCGCAGTGCGACCGCAGAATGAGTCGCGTCTCCGCCTCGGGAATCTCATACCAGCCGGTCAGGCGGACCATCAGCGGATTCGAGCGGTCAGTCCTCACGCCGTGCGAGTTGTACTTGTGCGGAATCTCAATCAGCCCGAACGTGATATCAAGCCACGAGTCGCTCGGCGCGGGGATTGGGAAGTCCCACGAGAACTGGTCGGGGATCCCCTCCATCACCTCGCACACAACGAAGTGATGGTCCGTGGGCACCTTCGTGACATACGACGGGATTTGTTTGACGACATGCCGCGCGGCGATCTTCTCGGGCGCGAGGATTTCGCGGTGAATGGCGATCTCGTCGAGCAGTCCGTCGAACGTGTTGCTCGCACTGCCGCCGAGGGCCGAGCCGATCCAGACCTCGTCGTTATCGACGACCGGTCCGTCGTTCGTCGCACCGCCGTAATCCCATTTGCCCGCGAGTGGCTTGCCGTCGACGTAGCCCTTGATCGAGTCGCTCTTGCCGAACGTGTACGTCACCGCAACGTGATGCCAGCTTCCATCGACCTTGAAGCCATCGGTTGTCGTCCAGCGATGGAAGTCGTCCTGCTGTCCCGCGCGGTTGCGGGCGTTCCGAAAGAGAAAGCTCACGCAGGCCTGACCCTTGTCGCCGGCCAGTCGCAGCGCGTAGTTCTGGTTCTCGGCGGCAACGCCCTCATTCTTCGTGCGGCCCTTGCCGACGACGTACATGTTCTGGCCGTTGCCCAGCTTGGCGGGAGCGACCCACGCTTCGAGCGTGATCGAATCACCCAGGTCAAAGTCGAGCGGGCTGTTCTCACCCGGATCGGCAAACCGAATCGAGCCGCCGGCCGCAAACTTCGCCGCGCGGTTGTCTGTTGTGAAACGCGGAAACTTCTCGGGGCGAGGCCCCGCACTGTCGAACGTCACCGTGCCGACAACCCGCCCCGGCGCGAGTGCCCTGTTCGGAGAGTCGCCTCCCTCGGCCAGCACCTTCCCGTCGCGCACCCCTTCCAACCGGACATGGAAGACGGGGGCATCGTTGGCCGGCAGCACGCCATCGTTCGCAGGGGTTGCCTGAGCGAACAAACACGAAGGCCCGCAGAGGACAGCCAGGGCGGCAAACAGCCGCCAATGACCAGGGGTCAACGCGCAGGAAACGACGCGCATGATGAAAACTCCCGAGCGTGACGCGACAACAAAACTCGGGGCGATGATAACCGTGTGCGACATCTCCGGCCAACTCAGGAAGCTCGCCGAGTGAAACCGCAAGCGGCTCACCATTCCTGTCGCATGGTATTCGATGCGGGCAGCAGCAGCGGGTTCGAGAGCTGGTCGTGAACCACGCCGGGGGCGAATCGGGCGTCGGTCTCGAACAAGTTTCGTCCGTCCGAGGGAGACGTCGGTCCGAACCGCCAGGCCAGGGGCCGTTGACTTCCCAGCTCGCGCTGCACCGACGAGATCGAAACAGCCACCATCATCGACGCGGCCAGTGCCATCGCGGCGGCCGGAATCCAACCGTTGAAGCGGTCCCGGACGCGCGGTCGCTCGGGCAGCGCGGCGGCCACGCGAGGCCACAGGCTGGGACGCGAGTGCGGCTGAGTCTCTGCAACTGTGGCCGCCGTCGAGACCGATTGCAAAACGTCGAGGCTCTCCTGCAATCGTCGTTGCCCTGCGTGGCACTTCGGGCACGCGGCGACATGGGTTCGAAGCGATTCCGCGTCACCGGCATCGGACAGATCGCTGCCGACCCATAACGGAAGGAGTCGGCGGGCTTGTTCGCAATTCATGGCATCAACCTCATCGTCACTCGTCACTCGTCGTTGGACGTTGGTCATTTGGCACGGCACAGTCTGTTTCGTGATCAGCCTCACCGCGCAACGTCGGTTCGGCGTCGCGGCGTTTGACCCAGACCTCTTCAAACATGCGGCGCGCCTCGGCCAGCCGCCAGCGGATCGTCGCCTCTTTGCGTCCCAGCATCGAAGCGATCTCGGACGTCGAAAAGTTCTGCAAGTCGCGCAGCATCAGCACCACGCGGTAGTTTTCGGGAATCTGGTCCAGCACCGCTTCGACCTCCTGTTGAAGATCGAGTGCCTGCCGCGGATCGACCGTCGCCGGATCGGGCTGCCGTTCCGAGCGGTGATCGGTGAACAGCAACCACCAGCCGCGACGCTTTCGCCGCCGCAGATGGTCCAACGTTTGATTGACTCCAATCCGGAAGAGCCACGGTCCGAACCGCCTCGCCGGGTCGAACTGCTCCAGTCGCTCGTAGGCTTTGAGGAACGTATCCTGGGCGAGGTCTTCGGCCTGCTCGATACTCTTCACGAATTGCAGGATGACCCGGATCAACCGCCGCTCGTACCGTGTCACCAGCTCACCAAATGCCTGTTTGCTGCCACGGCGCGCCTCGTCCACCAGCCGCGCTTCGTTCGTCGCGCCGCCAAAGTCATCCGACTCGAAGGTCGTCAGGTCAGGGAGGGCCATTGTGTCGAGCATGGTGTCACCGGCCAGACAGTACGTCGGCTTGGGCAACAGTGTTGGAGAACGTGGAAAACCGCAGACGCCAGCCGGGAGGATTGCCAGTCAGATGGCCGATTTCTCAGCAGAAGCCGGGCAACTCCTGATCAGCCGGATTGTAGCGGCAAGCCCGATCCTGTGTCTCGGTGAAGGGTTCTGTTACCATCTCGCCGCTGCTCAGCCTGGTCTGATCGAGAGGGGTGTTTCGGCCGGACCGGAGGATCGCAACCCGGTAGGGATGCCGCCGACTTTTCTGCGCACCTTGACGCAAGACGCGGAATCCGCAGCGTGTGGAAACAGCTAGCCAATCAGTGGGCCTTGGTGACCGGAGCCAGTGCGGGACTCGGGGCCGAGTTCGCGCGCCAACTGGCATCGTGCGGGATGCACTTGGTGCTCGTGGCCCGACGCGGCGAACTGATGGAGGCACTGGCGGCCGAGCTGCTCACTCAACACGGCACGCGCTGCCATGTCATTGAGTCCGACTTGTCCCAGCCGGGTGAACCGCAACGGATTCTGGGCGAGATCGCCTCGAATGGTCTGACAATCGAGTTGCTCGTCAACAACGCGGGCTTCGGCATCGTGGGCGAGGTCGACGGTGCGGATGTCGATCACGTTCTGAAGATGCTCCGCCTGAACGTGTCGGCCCTGACGGAACTCACATACCGTCTGCTGCCGGGGATGTTGGAACGCGGCCACGGGGCAATCCTGAATGTGTCGTCGCTCTCGGCGTTTCAGCCGGTCGCCTACATGGGAGCCTACGCCGCCAGCAAGACGTTCATTTTGCACTTTAGCGAAGCTCTGCACTGCGAACTGAAGGACCGGGGCATCACGGTGACGGCCGTCTGTCCCGGTGTGACGCGGACCAGCTTCTTCGACATCGCCGGCGCACCCGGCTGGCTCCAGAAGCACGCCGCGCTCGATGTCGATTACGTGGTGAGAAAGGCTCTCAAAGCGCTGGTCCGCCGCCGCCAATACTATGTCCCCGGCTGGCGAAACTATTTGCTGACGCTCCTCGTCCGCATCGCCACCCGCCGCCGAGTCGTCAAAGAATCGACTCGGTTCTTCCGGCCGAAAGTTCCGCCGAAGTCCGACAAGTGACGCTCGCGGGCCACTTCGCGATCGACGTCCGCCAATTCCCCAAGTCCTCTACGACTGTGAAAACGGTCTCAATGCATGTCCGACGTCACCCGCATCCTGTCGCAAATCGCAGCCGGTGACCCATCGGCGGCGGAGCGACTGTTGCCGCTCGTCTATGACGAGTTGCGAAAGTTGGCTGGTCAGAGGATCGGGCAGGAGAATCCGGGGCAGACGCTTCAGGCAACGGCGCTGGTGCATGAGGCGTACTTGCGGCTGGTCGATGTGGACCGGGTGCAGCATTGGGATAGTCGGGGTCACTTCTTTGCCGCGGCGGCTGCGGCGATGCGGCGGATTCTGGTGGAGAATGCTCGCCGCAAGAGACGGCTCAAGCGCGGCGGTGCATTGCAACAGGCGGAGTTGGTGGACGTTCCCATCGCCGTGCCGGAGATTCACGAAGACCTGATTGCGCTCGATGAGGCTCTTGATCGCCTGAAGGCGGTTGACGCGGAAGCGGTGGAGCTCGTTCATCTGCGGTATTTCGTGGGACTGTCCATTCCAGACGCGGCCAAGCTCATGGGAATCGCTCCTCGCACGGCAGATCGAATCTGGGCCTTCGCGCGGGCGTGGCTGCATCAGGAGATTGCTGGAGCGGAGAGGGATTCGGCAGAAAAATAAAAATACTGTGGCGTGATCGGGCGCCGAACGGCGCATTGAGATCAGGACCATTCTGACCTTCGTCACTTGAACGAGGCCGTCGTCATGAAAGAGCGGGAACTGTTTCTGGCTGCCCTGGAGATCGAGGATCCCGCAGCCCGTCTGGCTCACTTGAAAGTCGAGTGTGCTGACGACGCGGCGCTGCTGGCTCGTATCGAGTCGCTGCTGACATCGCACGAGGGCCAGAGTCAATTCCTTAACACTCCGGTGGTCGAGCAGATCGCGGACGCGCCGGACGCCGGGTCTGCCGCCACGCTTCTCTACGGCAGCGGCTCCACACAGGACGAAGAGCCCGATGCGACGGAAATCTCTTTCCACGGACTAGATGCCATGACCGAGAACCAAGACGACGAGATTCCCTTGGGCTATTTGCAGCCCTCCTCCAAGCCAGGCTCCCTGGGACGGCTGGGTCACTATGAGATCCATGAAGTTCTGGGTCGCGGGGCGTTTGGGACAGTACTAAAGGCGTTCGACGAAAAGCTGCACCGCGTGGTCGCGATCAAGGTTCTGGCCCCGGAAATCGCGGCGACCTCGCCGGCCCGCAAGCGGTTTCTGCGCGAGGCCCAGGCTTCGGCCGCGATCCGCCACGAACATGTCGTCAGCATCTATGCCGTCGAAGAGTCGCCAATTCCGTATCTCGTGATGGAATACATTCCCGGCCTGACGTTGCAGCAACGACTCGATGAACGGGGACCGCTCGACGTACCCACCGTGTTGCGGTTGGGACGGCAGATCGCGGAAGGTCTGGCGGGTGCTCATGCCCAGGATCTGATCCATCGCGACATCAAGCCGGGCAATATCCTGCTGGAGACGAGTGTTCACGACCGGGTCAAGATCACCGACTTCGGCCTGGCCCGCGCCGCCGACGACGCCAGTCTGACGCAGAGCGGCACGATTGCCGGCACGCCGATGTACATGGCTCCCGAGCAAGCTCTGGGGCACAAGCTCGACCAGCGAGCCGACCTGTTCAGTCTCGGAAGTGTGCTGTACCAGATGGTCAGCGGTCGTCCGCCGTTTCGCGCGAATGGCACGCTGGCGGTGTTGAAGCGCGTGACTGAAGACACACCCCGGCCGATTTCCGAGATCATCCCGGAAACGCCCGCCTGGTTGTGCGCCATCATCACCAAGCTGCACGCCAAGAACCCGGACGAGCGTTATCAGACGGCACAGGAAATCGCCGACGTGCTCGCCAACTGCGAATCGCAGCTCAAGACGCACTCCGGGCTGAAGGATTTTTCCCTCATTCCGCGTGCGAAGGCTCAGCCTGCGGGATGGTGGAGGTGGATGGCAGTGGCGGCGCTCGTGCTCCCCTTGCTGGCATTCGGACTGTACGCCTTCACCCGTCCGGCAGCACATCCCACGGTGGCGGGGAATGGCATCAAGACATCGACGCTCGATCCAATCAAGCCCGACAGTGAACTGCTGCCAGACCAAGTGACTCAACAGGGCATACCGGCGTCCGATGGCTGGGTCCAACTCTTCAACGGCCAGGATCTGACCGGATGGAAAAACGACGACGACCATTGGACGATCGAGAACGGCATGCTGGTCACGCGACTTCCCAAGGGTGCGGTCAAGACATCTGGCTTTCTGCAAACCGTCCGCAAGGACTATCGCGACTTCCACATCCGGGCCGAAGTGAAGATCAACGAAGGTGGAGACAGCGGCTTGTTCGTTCGGTTTGGCGAACAGGGAGATGTGTCACTCCAGGCGCAAATTACGACCGATCCGGGCAGCGTGGGAAGTCTGTTGCGACATGCCGCGACGATTGTCCCCGGCTCACATTCGGTTCTAGCCGACACCTGGTTCACGCTGGAAGTCATCGCCCAGGGACCACGTGTGGCGGTGTTCGTAGATGGCCATGAGGCCGCTACTTGGTTTGATCCCACGGGGGGCACACAGGCCGGGCCGATTGGATTCGAGTCCGGTTTTCCGGGCACGGAGTTCTTCGTTCGCAAGGTGGAGATCAAGTCGCCCTCAAACGCCACTCCCGTCGACTTCAACGGCACCTGGGCGTCGGATTGGGGTGACGTGACGTTCACTCAAGATCTCTTCAGTCGCGAAGCGTGGCCCCTGATGGGTGGAACCTACAACAAGGGGCACATTGCAGGCACGATCAACCTCCAGACGCGCGTATTCACGGGAACCTTCCAAGAGAAAGCCGGGTCGACCGGACGAATCCGGCTGACGCTCTCACCCTCTGGCGCGAGTATCTCCGGCCGCTACTACCATGCAAACTTGAACGAGACCGCGGGATGGAATCCGGAACGTGCGCCGATGGTCTGGAACATGACGCGACGGGGAGCAGTGCCCAAGTCCGATTCGCAACAACTCGCCAAGAACGAGTGGGTCCAGCTCTTCAACGGGAAGGACCTGACAGGTTGGAAGTTCCATCCCGATCATACGGGCGACTGGAATGTGAAGGATGGCATTCTGAGGGGCAGCAAACGCCAAAGTCATCTCTTCAGTGAACGGGGCGACTACGGCAACTTCCACCTGCGGGCCGAGGTCAAAATCAATCTGGGAGGTGACAGCGGCCTCCTGTTCCGCGCTCCACTGGAATTGCGACGCGGAAGATCGCCTAGCGAGTTTGGTGTTGCCGGTTGTTACGAAGCCGAGTTGCAGCACAACCGGATACATTCCCGGCCGACCGGCAGCATTTCGGAAGCTGCCGGAGATGCACCTCCAACCATCCTGGGCCTGGTCCTTGACACTTCGCTGACTCAACCCGACGAATGGTTTACTTATGAAGTGATTGCCGAAAACAACCATTTCCGCACGAAGATCAACGGCAACGAGGCGGCGGATTGCACCGACCCACTCGACAGGCACCAGACTGGTCACATTGCTCTCCAGGTGTGGCACCCCAATACCCTGGTGCAGTTCCGCAAGATCGAGATCAAAGAGCTGCCGGCGAGTTCGCAATTGATACAGGAACCGAAGACGCCGATTTCGACTGATCGCTTTGCCTTGGCTTTTGACGGCGAGAAAAGCGTCGTCAGAATTCCGTCGCTGCGAATCTCCGAGGATCATGCGTTGACCGTAGAGACCTGGGCGGTATTGGAACAACCGGCGGTGTTAGTGCAACCGGTCCATCAGACAGGAGCGAGGGATCTCATTGGCAACCCGAGCTCTGCCGGATTCGTCTTGAATGTCTCTGTTGGGTATGGCGGTGACGGGAAGAAACTGGCCTTCATGATCCGCTTGAAAAACCCTGATACGTACGCCGTGGCCCGGGAAAAGCAACCGGTGCCACGCAATCAACTCATCCATTTGGCGGGAGTCTACGACGGCAGCGCTGAGATTCGATTCTACGTCAATGGCCAACTCCAAAGCCGGGCGCCCGCCCAGGACATCAAACCTTCCACCAGGCAGTTGACACTTGGCAACAACAACGAGGGCACGAGTGGTTTCCTCGGCCGGATGAACGCAGTCCGAATCTCCAAGGTGGCTCGCTACGACGCCGACTTCACTCCCGCCAATCGCTGGGAGGCGGACCCGGACACGCTCGCCCTCTACCACTTCGACGAGGGCGAAGGCACCGTGCTCAAAGACTCTTCCGGCAACGGGCACGACGGAAAAATCGTGGGGGCGACGTGGGTGAAGGCGGACGGATCCTCGCATGGTCGCCTGCCCGCCGTGCCGTCGGAACCGCTGCCGCCCACGTTCAAGAACTCTCTCGGCATGGAGTTTGTGATCGTTCCCAAAGGCAAGTCGTGGCTGGGCGGGGGCAAGGACAAGCTGGGCGACAAGGAGGTGGAGATCCCGGCCGACTTCTACCTGGGCAAGTACGAGGTCACGCAGGAGGAGTGGGAACAGGTGATGGGCCAGAACCCCAGCAAGTTCTCACGCACAGGCGGCAGCAACGACGCGGTGAAGGACATCCCGGATGCGGACCTGAAGAGGTTCCCGGTGGAGAACGTATCGTGGGATCAATGCCAGATGTTTGTGGAAAAGCTGAATAAGCTTGAGAAGCAGACAGGCTGGGTCTATCGGTTGCCGACATTGCTGGAGTGGGAACACGCGTGTCGTGGCGCGGGCGGCAGGCCAGCCTTGGAATATGGGTTCAACTTTTACTTCGACCAGCCGACGAACACGCTGCTGCCCGACCAGGCGAACTTCAAGTTTGGCGAGAAGGTCTTGAATCGGACCTGCACGGTAGGGAGTTACAAACCGAATCGCCTGGGGCTGTACGACATGCACGGCAACGTGTGGGAGTGGTGCCAGGACGAACGGATTGACAATGAGGTCTCGAGGCGGCTGCCCATGGGCTTCTCCTGGGACGACGCCAGACCCGCCGGGGCGGGGTTCCGCCGCACCGGACAGTTGCCGTCGCACCGGCACAACACCATTGGTCTGCGTCTGGCCCGAGTTCCGTCTGCCGTTGTCTCGCCCGAAGTGAAGACGCCGCCGCCCACCGTCGGCCCGTTCACCGACGCCGACGTCAAACGGATCGCCGCCCTGCCTGCCGCGGAGCAGGTCGAGGAAGTGCGGAAGGAACTGCTGCGGCGCAACCCCGGCTTCGACGGCACAATGACACACAAGATCGAGAACGACGTCGTCACGGAACTCCGGGTCGTGACCGACCAGGTGACGGACATCGCCCCGATCCGGGTCTTCAAAGCCCTGCGAACGCTCGACTTGAGCGGCACGTTCGTCAACTTCAAGGGGTACGCTCCGTTGGCCGACCTGTCGCCGCTGACGGGGATGAACCTGGTGGGGCTGACGATGTTGAATCTGAACTGGACGCAGGTCGGCGATGCGGGGCTGGCCCACTTCAAGGACTGCAAGAAGCTGACACGGCTCGACATCGCGCGCACCAAGGTCACCGACCTGTCCCTGCTCAAAGAGATGCCGCTCAAGGAACTCGACTGCAACTTCCGGCCCGAACGCGACGGCGAGATTCTGCGCTCCATCAAGACGCTGGAGAAGATCAACGGCAAGCCGGCCGCGGAATTCTGGGAGCGCTACGACAAGGGGGAGTTCGCGGCCGCCCCATTCACCGATGCCGACGTCAAGCGGATCGCGGCCCTGCCCGCCTCCGAACAGGTCGCAGAAGTGCGGAAGGAGTTGATGAAGCGCAACCCTGGCTTCGACGGCACGCTTAAGCCGACTATCGAGAATGACGTGGTAACGGAGTTGTCACTCAACTCCGACGAGATCATCGACATCGCGCCGGTGCGGGCGCTCGCGGGGCTGATTTATCTCGATTGCCGGGGCACCTACCCGAACAAGGGGAAGCTGTCCGACCTCTCGCCCCTCAAGGGGATAAAGTTAAGCCGGCTGGATTGCTCGTCGACTCAAATCGCCGATCTCACCCCCTTGGCCGGCCTGCCGCTGACCTACCTGCACTTCAACCACAACCCGGTGTCCGACCTGACGCCGCTCAAGGGAATGCCTTTGCTGGAATTGGGACTTGCGGAAACCAAGGTGTCCGACCTGTCTCCCCTCAAGGGCATGAAGTTGAAATCGCTGGGGGCCCAACTGCTGCCGGTGACGGACCTGTCGCCGCTCGAAGGGATGCCTCTGACGGGGCTGGACCTGTACCACACAATCGGCGTGACCAACCTGGAGCCGCTCAAGAGTATGCCGCTGGAGGGCCTCAATCTCCAAGACGTTCCCGTGTCCGACCTTTCGCCGCTGGCGGGTATGACCACCTTGCGAACGCTCCTTTTGGAGGGGAATAAAGTTTCCGACCTCACTCCATTGGCCGGCCTGAAACTGACAGACCTCATCCTCCGGGACAAGCACGTGTCCGACCTGTCGCCGCTCAAAGGAATGCCACTGGCGAGGCTCGAAATCTACGGTACCGGCGTCAGCGACCTGAGGCCCCTCCAAGATATGCCGCTGCAAGAAATCCGACTGAATCCCAAGAACATCACTCAGGGCTTGGAAATCCTCCGCGACATCAAGAGCCTCAAAACCATCGGCATCGATGGCGACAAAGTCTGGCCGGCGGCGGAGTTCTGGGCTCGTTACGACAAGGGGGAGTTCAACTGAGCAGCGCGGCAGAGGCTCCCAATGATCGTCTTGGCAGCCTCCGCCGTTGCCCGTCCACCAATGCCAAGCGGATCACAGCCCTGTTCGTCGCTGACAGATCGAGGAAGTCTGCCAAGAGTTAAAGAAACGCAACGCCGGTTTCGATGATGCTCTCATATCCATCGGATCAAGCACCATCCGGAGAGCAACGATGGGCACCACAGTCCGCCGAACGATATCATTGGATTTCTCCCAGACCCCACGACCATTCCTGTTCGGAGAATCCAATTGCCTCTTCTCGGTTCTCATCTGTCGATTGCCGGCGGCTACTACAAAGCGGTTGAGACCGCCGCATCACTCGGCATGGACACGGTGCAAATTTTCTCGAAGAACAACAACCAGTGGAAGGGGAAGCCGCTGTCCGACGACGACGTGCGGCGGTTTCGCGAGGCCATCGAGCGGACCGGCATCCGACGTCCCTGCGCACATAACAGCTATCTGATCAACGTCGCCAGTCCCGACGATGTCCTCTGGCAGAAGTCGATCGATGCGCTGGTCGATGAGTTGCAACGGGCCGAGGCCCTGGGACTCGCTGGTGTTGTGATGCACCCCGGCGCGTTCGTCGGTTCGTCGGAGGAAGCCGGTCAGCGGCGGATCGTCACTGCGCTGGATGAAGTTCACACGCGAACGGTCGGACTGAGATGTCAGCTCTGGCTCGAAACGACCGCCGGACAAGGGACGTGTCTCGGACACCGCTTCGAGCAGATTGGCTTCGTGCTGAAGGAGGTTCGAGAATCGGAGCGGCTCGGCGTCTGTGTTGACTCGTGCCACATCGTCGCCGCCGGGTATCCGCTGCAGACGGACGACGAGTACGCCGCGACGATGGCCGAATTCGACAAGGCCATCGGTGTGAAGCGCATCCGCGCGTGGCACCTCAACGACAGCAAGAAACCGCTCGGCAGCCGGGTCGATCGGCACGAGCACATCGGCGAAGGGTTTCTGGGTTTGGAACCGTTCCGCCACATCGTCAACGACCCCCGCTTCGCCGACACGCCGATGTATCTCGAAACGGAGAAGGGCGAACGTGACGGCGAAGAACTCGATGCGATCAATCTTCGGACGTTGCGAAGCCTGATGGTGCCGCAACGGAAGTGAGACTCCGCGGCCAACAACAACGCGGCAGTCTTCCATCGAACAGGGTGTCGCAACGCATCACGTTCCCCCCGAAGCCTTCAGCTTGGCGAGTTGGTTGGCGAAGACCTGGGCCTGTTGGGCCTGACCGGCGGCGGTGAACTTCTTGACGGCGCGGTCGAGCATCTTCATGCAATATTCGCTCGGTTCGTTGCCCCGCTTCGGTGGGATCAGTGGAATGAACTCCTGATAAAACTGGAGCACCTGCTGGTCGGCGCCTTTGATTCCCTCGCAGACCCGCTCGAGTTTATCGAGCAGCTTCGGAACGTAACGACCTTCTTCGGGGAACTTCTTGATGGTGAACGCCAGCCCGGCGATCACGTCCTTCGAGCGACCCTCCTCCAGCAGGTAGTCGCTCAGTCGCAACCGAGCCTCGCACGCGAGATCCGGCCGGCCGCCGGCTTCATACATCTGCACCAGCCGCTCGTAGAACTTGTTCCGCTGCTTGTCGTTCTTCTGGTACTGCACCAGGTCGTCGAAGACCTGCCACGTGAAGTCCGGGAAGTTCGCGAACGTCCGGAACAGTTTGTCGAACATCGCCGTGACCAGGCGATAGCTCTCCGTCGTCACCCGGCCATCCCGAGCCAGCTTGGCGACCTGTTGCCACGCCGCCTCATTGCCCGGACACATCTCGATGATTTCGTTGAGAAACACGATCTCCTGCATCGGCTTCCAGCCCAGCTTGTCTCTCAATTGCGGATAGACCTGCATCAGCAGCTTGGCATGACGGAAAGACAGGGGATTGAGTCCAACGGCCTGCAATCGCAGTTCGAGATCGCGGTCCGTGATCCCTTTTCCGGTTTGAGGATCGCGCAGCTTGCCGACGTAGTACTTGTCGCCGAAGTACCGTCCGTGCGACTCCAACGTGAACGAGATCCCGGTCCTGGTGACCTGCTTGACTTCGACCCACATCACCCACGCATGCAACCCACCGTTGTTGGCTTCCCCGCTGACGTATTCGGCCGGCACTCCCAGACTCTTGCCGACGCGAGCCGCGAAGTCTGCCTGCATGGCACACACGCCCCCCAACTCCTTCAAGTTCAACAGCGTGTAGTCTTTGCCATCCAATTTGCAGATCTTGCTCTCGGTCTTGAGCATCTCCGTGTCATAGGGGACGTCGGCGTAGCACTTGCCGAACATCGTTCGCTTGGCCACGTAGTTTGCCGCCGCCCATTCCCGTTCGGGCCGCGGCGTCTTGTGATTGATGAGATAGATCTGAAACTCCCAGGGCAGGAATTGGGCTCGTCCCTGCATGACACGTTCGGCATCGACAAAGTATTGGAAGTTTTCGACGGCACCCAGCATCCCGTCGGGCAGCACGGAATGAGTCCGTCGCTGGTGATGAACGTAGTCGTAAGTCGAACGATCCCGATCCCAGGTGACGACTGTCGCGATCGCCAATTGACCGTATTCGTCCAGCTTGGCCGGAAACTTTTCCAGCAGCGTCTTGAGCAGGGTCAACGCAGCCGGAATATCGTCTTCGGGCCGGAACGCCGTGTAGAGTTCTTCCTTGAAGTCGTTGTGCTGATCGAGCCACTTCTTCAGTTCCGCACCGTCTCCCTCGTAGAACCTGGTCAGCAGGAATTCGTTCTGTTGCTCGAATAACTCCGAGAAGAGCTTGCGAACTCCGGGATAGTCCGGCTTGCCAAGCAGATCTTTTTTCTCGTGAAGTTTGGCGAGCTGATCGACCAGCTTGTCGAGGAGGGTTGGTTCGACGGGGCGTTCCGGGATCGGCTCCGCTTTGCTCGCTTCGGCCACAACGAACGGTTCACCCAGATGGCCGGTCACCGCTTTGACAACACGGTCTGAGGTTCCGTCGAACAACACGATCAGGCGATCCTGTCGATAGATTCGTGTCTTCGATGTCCACTTCGCTTTCTCGCCAAACAAAGTCTGGCCATCCTCCGAGACCTGCCCGGCATCTTCCTTCGCCGCCGCAGCCGTGTCGTATTCGAGGACTATCAACACCTCGTCATTGATGTCGAATTCCCAGGCGGTTCCTTTGAATCCGGCAGGCGCTTCTCCACGCAGTTTCTCGACCGTCAGACCTTCGGCACGCAGCAGCGCGGCGAGTCGCAGCGCGGGAGACGCCAGCGGTTCGACCTTGATCTTGAACGTGAACGGTGTCTCGGCGCCATCCTTCTCTGCATCGGCGACGATCGCCTCTACGGTGATCTCGGTGGCGGAACTCGATTCGGGCGGACTCCACGTGAACTTCCCGGTTGCGGCATCGAGCTTCGCGCCGTCGGGAGCCTGCTGGAGGCGATACGACAATTTTTGTGCCGGCTTGTCCGCATCCTTTGCGGCGAGCACCAGCCTCAGCACGGCACCGGCACCGACCGTCAGCGGTGGGACGGGGGGGACGACCGGCGGTTCGTTGACCTCTCGCACTGCGATCTTGAAGCTGACCTTGGTGTGAGTCGGTTTGTCGCCGATGGCCTTCACGCCGAGAGTCACGTCGTAATCTTCGGGGCCTTGGTCCTCCGTCGGCTTCCACGTGAAGACGCCTGACTTCGGATCGACCTTCGCGCCGGGAGGACCGGCCACCATGCCGAACGTCCACTTGCCTTCCTTCAGGCCCTTGGCTTTGACTTTCAGTGGGATCGTCAGCGTCTCTTTTTCGTCAATGGATTGTGAGGGCACGTCTTCCAGCGTCAGCTTGGCTGGCTTGTCCGCCCACCACCACAAGCCGCCGATTCCCAACACAACCAAAACGGCGACCAGACCGCCCCACAACTTTGAGCCCAGTCCCGAACTGGCAGGCTTCTGCGCGGTGAAAGGCTGCTCAACAAAATCGAATTCGCTCATGAGCTGCGTCTCCACAAAATGTGGTTCAGTTCGGAATGGTCTCTGACAGGCACGGCGGGGATTCTACGAGTCCGTTCGGATGGGTTGCAAATCGAGAGGCAAAGTGTCTTTCCCTTGAGATTCCCGGGCGGTCACGACAATCTTCCGTGCAGGGGGATCTGCCCCGGCCCTGCCTTCCTTGTCGTCGGAGTTCACCATGCGAACGTTTCTCTGTTTATTTGCCGCTCTGCTGAGTTGTTCGATCGCGCACGCTGCCGAATGGAAACAGTTTCGCGGTCCCGATGGGCAGGGCCATGCCAATGCAAAGAACCTGCCGACGGTCTGGAGCGAGACCGAACACGTTCAGTGGAAAATCGCGATCCCCGGTCGAGGCTGGTCGTCGCCGGTCTTCTCGGGCAACACGGTCTGGCTGACGACGGCGGTCGAGCAAGCGCTGACCGGCGACGAATTGAAGCAGGCTCGCGCGGCGAAGCTGACGTTCAACCCGATGGCCAAGGACATGAGTCTCGTCGGATCGGTCTCGCTCCGCGCGGTGAGCGTCGATGCGGTAACGGGCAAAATCTTGACCGATGTCGAACTGCTGAGCGCGAAGAGTCCGCCGCCAATCCATTCGCTGAACAGCTATGCCTCACCAACGCCGATCCTCGACGGCAACCTGCTGCTGTGTCACTTCGGTGAATTGGGGACGGCGTGCCTCGACACGTACACCGGCAAGAGACTGTGGAACGCGACGCTGCCGTCGGCTCATGCCGTCGGTGCGGGCAGTTCGCCCGTGGTACACGGCGACCTGTTGATCGTCCCGTGCGACGGCACCGATCAGCAGTACGTGGTCGGGCTGAACAAGCTGACCGGCGACCAGGTCTGGAAGACGAAGCGACCGAAAATGACGGGCTTCCTCGGCGACTTTCACAAGGCGTACAGCTCGCCGCTGATCGTCTCGGCCAACGGACGGGAACAGTTGGTGATTCCGGGGGCGCAGTGGGTCGTGGCCTATGAGCCGGCGACCGGCAAGGAAATCTGGCGAGTCCGCCACGGCGACGGCTTCTCCAATGTTCCGACCCCCGTCATGGCGGGTGAACTGGTCTGCATCTGCACCGGCTTCATGCAGCCGCAACTCATCGCCATCCGGATGGACGGCGAGGGGGACGTGACCAAGAGCCACATCGCCTGGAAGATTCCGAAGCAGGTGCCGACGATGCCGTCGCCGATTGTCGTGGGCGATGAAATTTATTACGTGACCGACCAGGGCGTCCTCTCGTGCGCGAACGCCTCGAACGGCGAAGTGCTCTGGTCCAAACGCATCTCGGGCAACTACTCGGCCTCGCCGATGCTGGCCGACGGGAAACTGTACTTTTCCAGCCGCGAAGGGAAGACAACCGTGCTCCGCCCCGGCAAGGAATACGACGAGGTCGCCGTGAACACACTCGACGGCCAGCACATGGCGTCCCCCGCCGTCTTCGATGAGTCACTGTTGCTGAGAACGAACACGCACCTCTATCGCATCGCGGGGAAGTGAACGGGGGGACAAGGGCCAAATCTCAAATCTGAAGGACCAAAAGACCAAACGAATCTCAAACACCAAGGTCAGAAAACTCAAACGAGGAGGAAGACGCTCACCACGGAATGCGCCATTCATTCCGAAATGACCAGTTGAATCCTCCAACTCGTCTTCGTTTCAAGCTTTGGTTTTTGGTGCTTGGTGCTCGTTTGGTTTTTGGTCCTTGAGATTTGGTCTTTTCGATTTCGTGCTTCCTCAAGGGGTTGCTTGATCCCGGCCGTTCAATCCTTCATCCTGCCCGCCGCACACTCCGTTTGATGGCCTCCGTGGGAACCGATCGTGTCTCTCGATACGCGCTACAAGATTCTCGAAAAGATCGGCTCGGGCAGTTTCGCGACCGTGTATCGGGCGAAGGACGAGGAGCTGGGGCGCGAAGTCGCCGTCAAGCAGCTTCATTCGGAATTCCTCGCCGATCCCGGGCGGCTGGATCGGTTCTGGCAGGAGGCGCAGCTCCTCGCATCGCTCCAGCATCCGAACATCGTCACGATCTTCGACATCGTGCGGGAGCGGGGCTGGCTGGTGATGGAGTTGATGCAGAGCAACCTCGCCACGCGACTGTCCGGACGGCAGGTCGATCTGCGCGCGTTGCGGGCCACTTTGGCGCACGTGCTTCGCGCACTGAAGTACCTGCACTCGCACGGCATCATTCACGGCGACATCAAGCCGAGCAACCTGATGATCGACCAGCGACGCCGCATCAAGCTCGGCGACTTTGGCCTGGCCCGCCGCGTCAACAATGCCGAGGGGAGCATGCTCAAGGGGACGACGAAATACATGGCTCCCGAAACCGTCTCCGATGATTTCGGAGAGGTTGGTCCGCAGAGCGATCTCTACTCGCTCGGCTTCACCGCCTACGACCTGATGTGCGGTCCGAACTTCGACGAGTTGTTTCCGGGTCTCAATGCGAAGGGCCGCAATCAGCAGATCGCCTGGATGATGTGGCACGCCGCGCCGGACCGGCATCTGCCCGAGATCGATCGCGTGCTCGAAGGGGTTCCGCCCGACGTGGCCAAGGTGGTGCAGAAGCTGACGCAGAAAGATCCCGCGCTGCGCTACAAGTCGGCCGACGAAGCCCTCTCCGATTTGCAGATCGATCTCAAGCTGATCGGCACGCAGGGAGGAGAAGCTCCGGAAGAGGCTCCGCCCGACGAGGGTCGGCGGCGGCGGATGCTGGCCATCGGAGCCCTCGCGTTTTCCGTTCTGATGAGTGCCACGCTCGTCTTCTGGCCGGGAGGCAACACCGCCAAGGTCGAGGTGCAGAAGTCGCACGGCCTGATCCGCGAGGTTGTCGTCGACAAGAACGAGTTCATCGTTCAAGACCTCAACACCGGGGCACTCGAACAGTTCAAGGTGCCGCGCAAACAGAAGATTTTCCTGCTCAACGACAAGAGGAACATCCTGCTGCGCGAGCTGCTGCCGGGCGATCACGTCGAGATGGACGTCGACAAGAAGCAGCCGGATCTGGCCGTGAACGTGCTTGTGGATCGACCGGTCCCGACGCGCGGCACGCTGAAGGAACTGAACCTGTCCGATTCGCGAGTGGTCCTGTCGATGGAGGAGGGAAACACGCGCGACGACCTGCCCGTGCGAGTCCCCGAGGCGGCGAAACTCAGGCTGAACGGACTGGACGTCAAACTCCGCGACCTTCAGTTGGGAGACCGTCTGGAAATCACGCACCTCTCGGAACCGGGCGAGGCCAAGGGGCGCGTCCTCAACTCGCTGATTGCCCGTCGCACGTTGACGGCGGTCGGATTCGTGACCCGGTTCGACGCCGACCAATCGAAGCTGGCGATACAGATCGGTCAGGGACCGAACGCCACTTCGCTGACACTGACAGTTGGCGCCCATTGCAAGGTGAAGCTGAATGGCCTCGATCAGCAGGACGGTCAGCCGGTCACGGTCGCATCGCTCCAGCCAGGCGATCGAGTCTCGCTGATGCACGACATCGAAATCGTCGAGATCGCCGCGACGCGCAGCCTGTTTTTCGAGGGGACGGTGCAGGCGATCACCGACACCGAAGACCGGCAGGCAATCTCTCTCTCTCTGGCGAACGGCCAGCGCAAGGAACTGGCCGTCGAGGGCAAGTGTGAGATCACGCTGGCCCTCGAACGAGTCAACCTGCCCGAGCTGCGCCAGTTCGACAACGCGCGCGTCACCTATTCCGAAGCGGCCGACGGCGCGCTGACCGCCGTCACGATCGATGCGCGCCGCCCGGCGCAAACCGACCGCTGGACAGTGGTCCTCGGTACGCAGGGCTATTCAAAAAATGAGGCGATGTCTCCGCTCGAGACGACTCTCAACGACGCGCGGCTCGTTCACGGGATGCTGTTGTCGCGCTATGCGGTCTCGGAACAGCGGGGCGCTCTGCTCATCGACGCCTCGAAAAAGGATTGGGAACGCCAACTGATCGAGACGCTGACCAGCGCCCGTCCGCAAACGCAGGTGCTGATCTACGTCACCGGTCACGCCTATCTGGGTGAAGACGACAGGGTCTACCTCGCGGCGAAAGACTTTGAGTTCGCCAACATGCCGGCGACCGGGGTGTCGCTCGACTGGCTCGCCGAGAAGCTGAACGAATGCTCCTCCAAAGACAAGCTGCTCGTGCTGGATGTGACTCCCGCCGTGATGGGCAGGGATGCTCAGCGGCAACTGGCGGGAAAGGCCCTCCTCGACAAACTCAAGACGCCATTCCAATCGACTCACGTTTTCCTCGCGTGCGACACCGGACAACAAAGCCGGGTCTGGGCCGAGAAAAAACACGGCCTGTTCGCCTGGTGGCTGTCCGAGGCCGTGCAAGGAGCCGCCGACATCGATCGCGACCTGCACCTGACACCGGAAGAGCTGTTCGTCTTCCTGACGCGACAGTCCGAAACCGCACAGGCCAGAGTCTTCGCGGACCAGACGCCGGTGATGGTCGAGCCGATGCCGTAGCACATGCTGCCAGCTTGTGCGTCACACGGTCTGATCTGATCCGTAACGAACCGATTGCCAGGGACGCACAAGCTGGCAGCATGTGCCACGAACGCCAAGAGCCACTCACCATGAAGATCGTCGAAGTTGAAGTCGTTCCGCTGACCGGAGCCACTGTGGATGGAGGCTGGCCGCAGGGGCATGAGCCTCAGGAAAACCTGCACACGCTCGTGCAGGTCCGTACGGACTCGGGGTTGTACGGTTGGGGAAGCTGCTTCACGTCGGGGACGCTCGTCGAGGGAGCCGTCGCGCTGCTGTGGCCGCTGCTGAAGGGCGAGTCGGCCGTCGAACCCGAACGGGTGTCCGAGACGCTCCGCCAATCGAGCTTCTGGCAGGGACGAGGCGGCTCGGTCGAGCACGCGATCAGCGGACTCGACATCGCCCTGTGGGACATCATGGGCAAGGCGTGCTGCCAGCCGGTGTCGCGTCTGTTGGGAGGCGACTACCGGCGCACGATCAAGCCGTACGGATCAATCCTGTTCGACGAACCCGAAGCGCTGACCAAGACACTCGAAAGCGTGGTGGCGCGCGGGTTCAAGGCGATCAAGATGGGTTGGCGTCCGTTCGGCCGGCGCGATCGGGCGTTCGATGAGATGATCGTGAGAACGGCGCGACAAACCGTGGGCGATGGCGTCGAGTTGATGGTCGATGCGGGAGGGAGCGAACAGTTCTGGCCTCACGGCACGAACTGGGCGCGCGAGACGGCGAAGATGCTGGCCGACTTCGACATCACCTGGTTCGAGGAGCCGCTGCCGCCCGACGACATCGAAGGCTACATCGAACTGACGCGCGTCTCGCCGGTGCCGATTGCCGGGTGCGAGGTGCTCACGCGGCGACAGAGTTTCCTGCCGTGGATCGAGCGCCGCGCGGTCGACATCCTTCAGCCCGACTGCACGAAAAACGGCGGGTTGTCCGAATCGAGACGCCTCGCGTGGCTGTGCTTCGACCACAACATCACGCTCGTCCCGCACGGCTGGAACACCGCCATCGGACTCGCCGCCGACCTGCAATTCAGCGCAGCGATTCCCCGAGCGAGATACGTCGAATACCTGACGCCCTCCGCCTATATGGACGAACTCACCACGACCCCGTTCATCATCGACGATCGGGGCCACCTGGAGATCCCGTCGTCGCCGGGCCTCGGCGTGGACATCGACCCCGACAAATTGAAACGCTTCGCCGGGAAGCGGACTGTGTTTCGATGAGCGCTCCATTCGGAGATCAACACAATGCTTGAGCCCCAGGCTGGCAAAACGCAACCAAACGAAATGCCTCAAAACCGGACTCGCAAGTGGTTGTTGTTTGCGATCGGGTTTCTGGTGGTGTTCATCGGTATGGCCGTCCTGACGAACATGACTACGATGGTGATGCGACCGTCGGGACCAGGCCTCATGCAGTGTCGTTTGTGGCAGTATTACATGATTGAGTTTCGCCAAGCGTCGTTATTCGAGTCGCTCGGTCCAGCAAGCGGACGTTACGGTGCCGCAATGATGACGGCACTGGAACACCTCTTGTGCTCCGTCATCGGTGGCGGCGTGTTCATGGTGGTGTGGCGGCTGATTCACAAGACTCGCCCCTGACTCAATCATGACCGCGCCGCGTGTGGAACTGGAAGCCGAAAAACTAAAACGCTTCGCCGGTAAATGGACGGTGTTTCGGTGACGAAACTGGCTGGGTCGTTGACCGCTGTTCCAGCCCCCTCCACAATGCCCTCGAATGCCTGGCCCAACGATTGCGACGAAGGAGGTCACACACTGTGAGCACTGCTGCCCCGCCCCGATTGATGACGAATGCAGAGTTTCTCGCCCTTCCCGACGACGGGATGGAGCGAAATCTGATTCGTGGCGTCTTGCAGGAGAAACCGATGACTCGGCGAAACCGCTTTCATTCGAAGACCGAAGCCACGATCGCCTGCTATCTTCGGAACTGGGTCACGGCGTTGCCGGAACCACGCGGCGAAGTCCTCTCGGGCGAGGCGGGCGTCTACCTCGCGCGCGATCCCGACACGAGCGTCGGGATCGACGTGGCCTACATCTCGGCCGAGACCGCTGCCGCGCAGACCGATGAGACGACGATGGTTGACGGAGCACCAGTTCTCGCTGTCGAGATCCTCTCGCCGAATGACACCGTCGAAGAAATCAACGACAAGATTGATGTCTACATCGCTGCGGGTGTGAAGCAGGTCTGGATCGTCGATCCTCATTTCCGAACCGTCCGCGTCCATCGGCCGGGGCACAAGCCCGAGTTCTACACCGACGACGATGACTTGGTCGCCGAACCCGATCTGCCGGGCTTCCGCGTCCCGGTCGCCCAGTTGTTCGAGTGATTCGCCGGCGCTCGACTGTCTCCTGGTGGTCGAAGTCCTCGCGTGATTGCCGCCTGTTTCCAGCCGAACACCAAGTCGCCTAACGAGAGATTTGCACCATGACCCGACTCGTCGTCAAACCGTCTGACCTGGATCTCGACTCACCCGGGCGACGCGATTATTGGGTCGCGCTCGAACACGACACGATGTGGGGGGCGCAGTTGATTCCGCTCACCGTTTGGGTCGGGCCGAAAGCGGCGAAGGGACGCGGGTTGGTCGCGTTCGGGTCGACTCACGGCAACGAGTACGAGGGGCCGGTCGCGCTGAAGCAGCTCCTGGGTGAGATCGACATCTCTGTCGTGACCGGTCGGATCATCATCATCCCCGTGCTGAACGTTGAAGCTTTTCGGACGGGGACGCGCGACAGTGTCGAGGCCGATCGAGTCAACCTGAACCGCGCGTTCATCGATGGGGCGGGGAAGCAGCCGACGCTGGCCGGGATCACGCATCGACTGGCCGCGTTCGTGCGAGACCACATCTGGCCTCAGGTTCACGTCGTCATCGACCTCCATTCGGGAGGCAACCAGATTCGCTTCGACATCTGCGCGAGCTTCCATCCGATTGACGACCGCGAGCAGGCCCGACTGACGGCCGACGCCGCCCGGTGGTTCGGCGTGCCGCTGATCATGGTCTACCAGAAAAACACACCGGGCCTCTTGACGAGCGAAGCCGACCGGCTAGGCAAGATCACGGTGGGGCCGGAACTCGGCTGGGTCGAGGCCGTGCTTCGCTAGGGCGTGACGTATGGGAGACAGG
>JBBPIS010000049.1:29033-47589 GCA_038040225.1 Planctomycetota bacterium | reverse complement strand
CCGCCCGCTGCCTCGGCGCGCCGCTGATCATGGTCAACCAGAACAACACCCCGGGCCTCTAGACGAGCGAAGCCGAACGGCTCGGCAAGATCACGGTGGGGACGGAACTCGGCTGGGGCGAGGCCGTGCTGCGCAAGGGCGTGACGTATGGGAGACAGGGTGTCCTCGCCGCAGCCATCAATCACGGTCAGCTGGCTGGCAAGATCGAGCCGATCGCGCACCATGCCGACGGAACGCAGAGGTGCGCCGCGATCGTGGACTTCGCGTGCTACGTTCCCGCGCCGTTCGCCGGCCACTACGAGGAAATCCTGCCCTGTGGAGTACGCGTCAAGACGGGCGACATTGTCGGCCGCTTGCACGACTTCGCCCGGATCGACGAACCGGCGTGGCCCGTCCGCGCGGGAGTCGATGGCATCGTCGTCGGCCAGGCGTGGGCGGCGCGAGTCCGTCAGGGGCAGTTCATCCTGTGCGTGGGCCGCGAACAGCCCTGGCCAGCGTAATCGCAAATCGTCTTGGCCGTTTCCACTCAAATACGACGGACGGTGGGGGGAGTTGTCAGCATCGTTGTGGTCCGAGACTCAAACGAACAGGAGCCAGTCTGATGGGGGCAACTTCGTACTTGATGGTGTTTCTTTTCCTGTGTTCCAGCGTGCTCTTCGTTTCGAGCATGATTTCGGTGAGTCTGGCCTGGTTGAAGGGCTATCGGCCCTGGTTCTGGCTGGTGTCGCTCGGCCCAGTCGGTGCACTGTTGATGCTGCTCCAACCGAATCTGAACCGCGCGACGACTCCGGAACAGCGGGAACGGTGGGAACAGCGAGCCGACTGGACCGGCGGCATCTTGTCGGGCTTCACGCTGTTCTTCGGAATGGCGCTGCCGATTTTGGGGATGGCGGTCTTCTTCGTGAGCCCGATGGCGGTCCCTACCGCCCCGGCAATGATTGCAGTTCCGACACCGTCCATCGTGGACGAACTTGTCGAGATGCCCGCGCCGAAACCACAGGTCTCGCCAGCGGAGTCAGCTCCCGAGGCGAATTCCAACCAGTCGGGCGAACCATCCGTCACACCGGCCAACGATCAGCCACGCGTCCCATGAAGCCACGGACCAATTCGCCAACGGACGCGCCAAAACCACGTTGAAGACTCGACGACCCAACGAACGAAATTCGACTCGATGACGTTCGCCCCGAAGCCGAAGAGTCGGACCAACTGAACTGTAGGAAATGCACCATGACGAAAGCCTCAACCGAGTACCGTTACAACCGGCTGACCTGGCCCGAGATGAATGATGCCATCGGGATGCAGAAGCTGATCATTCTGCCGACCGGCTCGACCGAGCAGCATGGGCATCACCTGCCGATCGACGTCGATGTCTTTCTGTGCGAGTCGGTCTGCCACGAGGTGGGGCGTCGCATCCCGGACAAGGTGCTCGTGCTGCCACCGATCTCGTACGGGCTGAACCGCCACCACATCGATTTTCCCGGCACGATCCACATCGAGCCGGATGTCTTCATCAACTTCGGGCTGAACATCACCAAGAGCGTCGCGTACCACGGATTTGAAAAGATTCTGATCGTCAACGGCCACGGCTCGAACGCGCCGCTGATCGACCTGATCGCGCGGAAGACGGTGCTGGAAACGAAGTCGCTCTGTTTCGCCACGACCTACTTCTGGTTCCTGATGGAGGAGTTCAACAAGATCCGCGAGTCGAAGGTCATCGCGCACGCCGACGAGTTTGAAACGTCGCTCTATCTGCACCTGGCGGGCGACCGCGTGCAGATGGACAAGGCGGTGGAGGACAACGACCGGATGGGCGAGTTCGTCAGCAGCGACAGCACCATGAACTATTTCGTCCGGTTCAACGACTACTGGGGCCGCTGGACCAGGACGGGCGTTCACGGCGATGCGACGAAGGGGACCGCCGAGAAAGGGAAGATCATCTTCGAGGCCGCCGTGAACGGCCTCGTGAAACTCGTCGATGAACTCCGCGCCTGGCCCATCGAACAGCGAGCCGACATGCACACGCATCCCGTGCAGAGTCAGATTGAGTGGTGAGTCGATCGCTTTTCCGGAGTCGAACCGACGGGAAAAGAATTCTGATGAACCAAATTGAGTAGAGGCTCGTTCCAGGCCGGCGGTTACCGGTGAATTCATCGGCAACTTCGGTACGATTCCGACCGAACACAGTCTTCCTCAACGTGAGACGTGTTCGTCTGACGGATCATCACTGGTCCGCCTCCGCCATTTGGAAAGCAGCCTTCATGCCCAAAGACACGTCGATTACGGATCCGTCGCTCAAGGCCGGTTACATCATCCTGATGCTGATGTTGATCGTGTCGTCGTTGGTGGCCTATGTGGCGATCCCCTGGCTCGTGGCCACCGCCGTACACTGGCCGGTCCAATGGAACGAGCTGTTTCAAAACAACATGCCCGAGGTGGAGCACGCCGTCCTTTGGAACGGGCAACTGTGTGTCCCGCAGATTGAACTGAACATGTTCAATCCCGGGATGAGCCGGCAGTCGTTGATCGTGGCCGATCCCAAGTCCGGGGAGGTGAAGATCATTCCCACGGGCATTCCGCTGGGACCGGTGCGTCTGGTGGCCGGCGGGACGGCGCTGTGGGCGGTGACTCCCTCATCGGTGTTTCGCGTGCAGGACGGCGTCGCCACGGAATCGTCTTCGCGGCGCGTGCTGACCACGCTGGAGACGGCCTTTGAATACCGCGGACAATTGGCGGTGATCGATCAAACGTCCACGGTCAGTCCCATCGGCCAGGTTTCGTCGTCGTCGTCGTTCCAATTGCTGGTCTGGACGGGCACGGATTGGAAGGTCGAAGGTCAACTCTTGCTGCCGCGCGCCGTCGATGAAGAGGACGCGCTCGGCTTCAGAGGTCCGACACAGGTCCGCGCCATCGAAGTGAACGACGAGGTTCACCTGTTCTGCACGGATGGGATTGAGCTGTGGCACTCCCCCCAAATGGTCGTCATTGCCGAAGGCGCGGCATCGGCGCTGGCGGCTGAGAACAGCGAGACTCAAGTCCCGGGATGGACTGACACCGGACGACAACCCGACGCCGAACTGGGCGTCGATGCCCAGGGCCTGCTGCTGCAAGAAATCACCCAGGGTGTCCGCGGTCCCTCCATGAACGTCGAGTCGAAACTGTTTCGTCTGATCGACGGTGTCTGGACCGAAGCGACGTCGTGGAAGCACGACGGATTCGTGTTGCAGCACCGACTCGTTTCCGACGGAGAGCGGACGTTGATCATCGGGCAAACGCTGGGGGACAAGCTGCTGATGGTGGCCGTCACCGAAGCAGGAACGCCGGAGTCCCGCCTGTCCGTCAAGCCGGGCGGAGCCTTGCTGGAGCGGATGACTCGCACAGCGAGCAACGCCGGTGGGTGGGTTGTCCTCCCCGTGCTGGTGCTGTTCGCCATGGCCGCTTCATGGTTGATGTCCGTCTATCGCAGCTCCCGCTACGAATTCGGCATCACCACTGTCGAACTGGCCTCCGTCACCCGGCGCACGCTGGCCAAGATCATCGACTATGTGTTGATGTGGATGCCGATCCAGATCCTGCAATGGACCTGGTTTGGCTCGGCGGCGGAGACGCAGGAGTGGTTGATGGAGCAGATCATGTCGGGCACGTTCGAGTTCCTGTCGATGATTGTCTACACCGTGTTGGGCCTCGTGATCTATGGACTGGTCTGGCTGATCGTCATCGGTGTGATGGAGGGAGTCTGGGGCATCAGTCCGGGCAAATGGGTGTGCGGAATCCGCGTCGTGCGGACGACGCTGCGGCCGTGCGGTTTCTTTCGCGCGGTGGCTCGCGAGCTGTTGCTCTTCGCCGACGCCATGATGTGTTTCATGTGGCTGCCGGGTGCGTGCTGCGTGGCGTTCACCGTCTGCTGGCAGCGACTGGGGGATCTCGTCAGCGATACGATCGTGATCCGACGGCCCGTCGACGAGGTTGAACCGATTCCATTGACGATCGCTTCGGAGTGACGCTGATGACCACCGTTCGAGATGTCACCGTGCGCAGCGTCTGTCAGTTCCTGCAGGAACTCGCTCCACTGGCACTGGCCGAGGAATGGGACAACGTCGGGCTGTTGCTCGGCGATGAGACCACCGGGGTCGCGCGGGTTCTCACCTGTTTGACCCTCACGCCCGATGTGGCTGACGAGGCGATCCAAGTCGGTGCGAGGCTGGTTGTCACGCATCATCCCGTGCTGTTCAAGCCGGTTCAGAAATTGAACGCCTCGACGAGTGAAGGCCGGATGCTGCTGAAGTTGCTGCGGCATGGCATCGCGGTCTACAGCCCGCACACGGCCTACGACAACGCGGCGACCGGGATCAATCAGCAACTGGCCGAGTTGTTGGAACTGAACGACATCGCGCCGCTGCGGCCTCGCCCCGCGGGAGCCTCGGGCGAATTGTGCAAACTGGTCACCTACGTTCCCGAGGGACAGCTCGATGCCGTGCGCCGCGCGATCTGGGACGCCGGGGCCGGCGCGATCGGAAACTATCGCGAGTGCAGCTTCAACGTGCGCGGCGTCGGCACGTTCTTCGGACTGGATGACTCGAACCCGGCCGTCGGTCAGGCGGGGCGACTCGAACAGATCGACGAGGTGCGCGTCGATGTCATTTGTCCCGCAAGCCGCCTCGATGTCGCGCTGGCGGCACTCCGCGCGGCTCATCCCTACGAAGTACCGGCCATCGATGTGCATCCGCTCCGATTGATGCCCGATGGTACTGGAGCCGGTCGTTACGGACGGCTCGCGCAACCGCTGTCGCTTGGTGAACTGAATCGCCTCGTTGCCGAACGGCTTGGTCAGCCGCACGTCCCGTTTGTCGGCGATCCTGCGCACCGCATCGAGACTCTGGGCATCGCGTGCGGCGCGGCGGCTGAGTTCCTGCGCGATGCTCATCGCGCCGGATGCCAGGCCCTGCTGACGGGCGAGGCCCGCTTCCACGCCTGCCTCGAAGCGCGCGACCTGAACATGGCCCTGATCCTGCCGGGCCACTACGCGACCGAGCAGCCCGCGATGGAAGAGCTGGCTCGCCGACTGGTCGCTCAGTTCCCCGGCATGATCGCCACGGCGAGCGACAGGGAATGCGACCCGGTACGGTTTGAGTGATGCCGCTGCGACTGCTTTTGAATCGCGATCCATGTACCCTGTTGCCCACCCCTAAATGCCCCGACAAGTTTACTGTAGTCCCGCCGCTCCGCCGGCGGGACGCGCGGCGACGCCCATCATCGCGACAGTCCCGTCGGCGGAGCGACGGGACTACGGTAGTTCTGGCCTCGCATCACTCGTGCCCACAACTTCAAGGAGAACGCCATGCGTCCGCGATTCAGCACGATTCTCGTTCCAGCTCTGTTTGTGGGATGCCTGGCTGCGAGTTCCCCGTCTTTTGCCGACAACTGGCCGGCGTGGCGCGGACCCGAGGCGAACGGTCAGTCGCGCGAGACCAATCTGCCGCTGACGTGGTCTCCGGACGAGAACGTGCGCTGGAAGATCGCGCTGCCGGGGCCGGGCAACTCGACCCCGATCGTGTGGGGCGATCGCATCGTCCTCACGCAGGCGACCGACAAGGGGAAGCAACGCTCGACGATCTGCTTCGACCGCAAGGAGGGGAAGCAGCTCTGGCAGAAGTCGGTCGAATTCCTGGCGGCCGAACCGACTCACGGCACGAACCCGTTCTGCTCGGCCTCGCCCGTGACCGATGGGGAGCGGATCGTGGTCTCGCACGGCTCGGCCGGTTTGTTCTGTTACGACTTCGACGGGAGCGAGCTGTGGCGGCGCGACCTCGGTCCGTGCCATCACATCTGGGGCAACGCGGCGTCGCCCGTCATTCATGGCGATCTGGTGTTCCTCAACTTCGGACCGGGAGAGCGCACGTTTCTGCTGGCTGTCGACAAGCAGACCGGCAAGGACGTCTGGCAGGCCAATGAAGAGGGAGGCAAACTCGGCGACAAGGGACAGCCGGAATGGATCGGCTCGTGGAGCACACCGGTCGTCGTGGAGATCGGCGGGCGCCCCGAACTGATTCTGAGTTGGTCGGGGACGATGAAGTCGTACAACCCAACGACAGGCGACGTGCTGTGGTCGTGTACCGGTTTGTCCAAGGAGAATTCGACCGACAGGCTCGTCTACACGACGCCGCTCGTCACGCAGGATGTGGTCGTGGCGATGGGCGGCTACGGGAACGCGTGGCTCGGGGTGAAGACGGGGGGTAGCGGAGACATCACCGACTCGCACCGCCTGTGGCGAAACAAGCAGGCTCCGCAGCGCATCGGCTCGGGCGTGATCCTCGGCGAGCACATCTTCATGGTCAACGAGCCGGGGACGGCGCAGTGCATCGAATGGCAGACCGGCAAGATTCTGTGGACTGAGCGGCTGACATCGACCACGTGGGCCAACCTGCTCCACGCCGATGGCCGTCTTTACACCACGAGCCTCGACGGCGAGTCGGTCGTCTTCGCGGCCAAACCCGAAAAGCTCGAAGTCCTCGCCCGCAACAAGATCCCCGAACGAACGCTCGCCTCGCTCGCGGTCTCGAACGGTGAGATGTTCCTGCGCACGTACAACCATCTGTGGTGCCTGGCCAAGCCCGCCGCGCCGTAACACGTTTCTCAACTCCCTCACCTTCAAAGGACTCCGATTATGGCTGTCAAACCGATTCCCGAGGGCTATCACACCGCGACGCCGTATCTGATCATTCAGGGAGCGGCGAAGGCGATCGAGTTCTACAAGCAGGCGTTCGGGGCGACCGAGTTGATGCGGCTCGACGCACCCGGCGGGACGATCGGGCACGCCGAGATCAAGATCGGCGACTCGCCCATCATGCTGGCCGACGAGCATCCCGAGATGGGCTATCGCAGCCCGCAGGCGTTGGGAGGCACTCCGGTCAGTCTGATGCTGTACGTTGAGGGCGTCGATGCGATGGTCGCACAAGCCATCGCGGCAGGCGCGACGATTCAGCGGCCGGTTCAGGATCAGTTTTACGGCGATCGCAGCGGGACACTCGTCGATCCATTCGGCCACGTCTGGACGATCGCGACTCACACGGAAGACCTCTCGCCCGACGAAATCACGGCCCGATTGGAAGCGATGAAACAGAAAGATGGCGGCGGTTGAACTCGGTCGGCTGTTTGTTCATGTTCTCGTTCCCAAACGGGAACTTTGAGAACGCGGACGACACGAATGATTGAAGATGCACAGGCTGGCAGCCTGTGCTACGAAACACGGACACAAGGAACACCGATGAACCTCACCGATCTGACCTGGCCCGACGTCGAGAATCTGTCGCGAGACATTCCCGTCGTCGTTCCCGTTGCCGCGCTCGAGCAGCATGGGCGACACATGCCGCTCTTCACCGACAGCCTGCTGCTCGGCGAGGTCATTCGCCGAGTGAGTCTGGCGATGAAGGACAAGGTTCTGTTCGCACCGCTGATGTGGCTGGGGAACTCGCACCACCACATGGACTTTCCCGGTACGTTGTCGGCCAGCCCGCGAGTCTATCTCGATCTGCTGAACGATCTGACCGACAACCTGATCGCGCACGGATTCCGCCGGATCGTGTTCCTGAACGGTCACGGCGGCAACACGACGCCGGGCAAGCAGGCGCTGTTTGAGGCCCGTCAACGGCATCGTGCTCGCCATGACCTGCTGCTCTTGTTTGCCACCTATTGGGACAGTGCCAAGCCGAACGCAGGCAACTCCGATCTCGTGCAGTCTCAGATGGGCCACGCCTGCGAATGGGAGACGTCGATGATCCTGAAGCTGGCTCCGCATCTGGTCAAGGACATCACGAAGCTGGAAACGGTCCCGTTCGGCTTCGCGTTTGAACCGGCCTACCGTGGCTGGATCACCAAAGATCGCTCGGCTCCCGGCCACATCGGCTCGCCCCAGGAAGCCAACGCCGAAAAGGGCGAGTACCTGTTTCAATCGTTCTCGAACGGTGTGTGCCAATTCCTCGATCAGGTCATCGCGTGGGATGGACACTCGTGGGAGATGGCGTAGACCGAAGCACGAAATCTCAAATCCGAAATCCGAAACAAACGGGAGAAACTCCAAGCACGAAGGTTCCAAACGAAACAGGCCGCGATGCCTCGTTTCCTCCTTTGAGATTTTGGCCTTTGAGATTCGTTTCGGATTTCGTGCTTGAGATTTGAGATTTCCCAAGGGGCCACGCGATGTCTTCGAGTTCAGAAAAAACCGCCGTCTGGGTCTGGTGGATCTGCGGTCTGCTGCTGCTCGCCAGCACGATCAACTACATGGACCGGCAGACCCTTTCCAACACGTCGAAGCGGATCACCGATGAGTTCCAACTCAGCGAACAACAATATGGCAATCTCGAGCTGGCGTTTGGGTTGGCCTTTGCCTGCGGTGCCACCGTGTTTGGAATCATTGCGGACCGGACGAGTGTTCGCTGGCTGTATCCGACCGTCCTGTTGCTCTGGTCGGCGATGGGCTTCGCCACGGGATTTGTCGAGACCTACGCGGGCCTGCTGATGTGTCGGCTGTTTCTCGGGTTGTTTGAGGCGGGGCATTGGCCCTGCGCGCTGAAGACGACTCAGCGGCTGTTGCCTCCCCATCGACGAACGCTCGGCAACAGCGTGCTGCAAAGCGGCACGGCCATCGGTGCGATCATCACGCCGCTCATCATGAAGGTCATGCTGACGCCGGAACGGGGGAGCTGGCGGCCCGTCTTTCAAATCCTGGGCGCGGTCGGCGTCTTGTGGGTCGTTCTCTGGCTGGTCTCCGTTCGAGGCCGGGATCTGAGCGGCGATGCACCCAGGCTCGAACCGGCGGACGACGCGGGCGGTCTCAACAGCAATGCTGCATCGCCCGCAACACGAGTTCACGAGCCGGATGCCTCGCTGCTCGACGCGGTCTTCAGCCGAAAGTTCTGCGTGCTGTTGATCGTCGTGATTTCGATCAACGCCTGCTGGCATCTGTTTCGAGTCTGGTTGCCAAAGTTCCTGCAACAGGGGCGAGGCTACTCGGAAACCGAGATGCTGAACTTCAACTTCTGGTTCAACGTCATGACCGACGTCGGCTGCATCTCGACGGGGATCATGACCGCGATGCTGTGCCACCGCGGCTGGACGGTGCATGGCTCGCGGCTGCTGGTCTTCGGAATCTGTTCCGGACTTGTGGCAATGGGCGGGCTGATTCCGTGGCTGCCGCAGGGGAACGCGCTGCTCACCGTGCTGTTGCTGGTCGGCGCGGGCGCGCTCGGCCTATTCCCCTGCTACTACTCGCTGAGTCAGGAACTCACGAGAACTCATCAGGGCAAGGTGTCCGGAATGCTGGGGACGGTGGCCTGGCTGACGGCCTCTCCGCTGCACCCGCTGTTCGGACGCTGGATCGACCGGACCGGGTCGTTCGATCTCGGCATGGCCCTCGCCAGCCTGACGCCCCTCGTGGCATTCGCGGCATTGGTCTGCTTGTGGCCGCGCACCAAGATCGACAACAGCCCCGTAGCGGTCGCATGAGAGTGCCATGCCTCGACTGTTCCTCGGCAACTTCGACTTCGAGCACCGGCTGGCCGATCCGATTCGGCAGTTGCCTGCGAAGCTGGAGCGGATTAATGCGGAACTCGCCACGTCGTGGCTGGCCATCGCGGAGGATGGCGATTACCTGTGGACACCGCAGCCGATCGAAGCGGCCTTCTTCGAGCAAGCCGTTCGCGACGGCCTGCCATGCGTGATTCCGGTCGTCTCGTTCGACGACGTGCCGCGCGGGGTCGAGTGCATTCCGTGGGGTTGGACCGACGACGTGAGGCGGCTCTGCGACAAACATGTCTGGGTGCGCAACGATCCGCCGCACGAGGCTGTTCGCGCGGCGAACTCGCGCCGATTCTCGGCGGCACTCGAACGCGAGTGGCTCTGCGGGTTGGATTTTGCGGGTGAAGCGACATCACTCCAGGAGATTGATCGCCTTATCGCGTTCCACGATCCCGAATCGCGCTGGGTGGTGAAGGCCGAGTTCGGCATGTCGGGCCGCGAACGCATCCTCGGCTGCGGACCGCCGACGGAAGTGAACCGGAATTGGATCGCAAAGCGACTGGCCTCGCACGGCGTGGTTTTCTTCGAACCGTGGGTCGAGCGGTTCGATGAGGTGGGTATCCAGATCGACATCCCGCGCGAGGGTGAACCGCAACTGATCGGCGTTGCTCCGATGAACGTCGATGTACGTGGCCAATACGCGGGAAGCTCGTTAATGCGGCACGAAGAATCGACATGGGCAACGAGCCGGTTTACTCAATTGAAAACTGCCACCGAGGTGGCTGTTCGCGCCGCGAAGCGTCTGCAAGAACTGGGCTATTTCGGTCCGCTCGGCATCGACGCTATGCACTACGCCGCCGCTGATGGTCCACTGGGTTTGAGATCGCTGCAAGACATCAACGCACGCTGGACAATGGGTCGGCTGAGTCTTGGTTGGCGGCGGCTGCTACAACCGGGCGAAGTAGGTTTTTGGCGACACGGACCTCACGATGCAAAGGCTTTTGGCGAGCGAGACGGGATTCGCGTGATTCAAACTTCCCCTGAAGTGATTGGCGGAATCGCAGCCCCCCACGTCTGGCGTGTCGTGGCAATAACATTGCGCGACGACGCAGAAGAAGCTTGACGACGGACGGCAATGCCGGGGCACGGGTGAATCAGAGAAAGATCACCTGACCGAGCAACTCGGAATACTCGTGGTTCGACGCCAGAGCGATCAACGCTGACACAAGATCACCGATGCGGCGTTGCTGCTGGGGCCATTAGACGATGGGCGCGAAGGATTCGCTGCGGGAAGCGCGGTCCGCGGCAATCGCCAGAAAGTCCGTGTCGTTGGTCAACATCAGCCGTTCGTCCAGCAGCGCCTCGCCGAGTAACTCGGCATCGTCCGCTTCGCGGCGGCCTCGCTCTTGAACCGTGATCACATCCATCCCGCGTCGCCGCAGGGCTTCGACGAGGGGAGCGATCACGTTCTCGTCGGCGTAGGCTTTGAGCATCGCCTATCCTTCGGCACTCTCTGGTCGAAGATCGCGCACGGCGTGGGGAAACCTGCGGGCGAATTCCTCGACGACACCAGCTTCGCGATGATCGGCGAGGTCGATCTCGCCGCGATGGTCTTCGTAGTACGCACACGCCGCGTACACTTCGGCCAGGGTCAGTTGGGGATAAACCGTGGCCGAGATTTCCTCGGCCGAGATACCACCCCTGTCGCGGGCCAGAATCACGTCGCGCACACGAATGCGGTGCCCGGCGATGTGCGCTTCGCCCTCCTGCCCGTCGGCCGGTCGGACGATGTGAGCGTACTCGGTGGTGACGACTGTTGTTGCCAGTGACATGTGCTGGTCCTTCCAAAACCAATCGAACGGTTGACAGCGTACTCGGCCTTTCCTGCCACCGAAACCCCGTCGCACGGTCAGGCCGAGACCGGCTGCGTGTCGAGCCAGTTGTCGCCCACGGAGACATCGACCACGAGCGGGACGGAGAGTTCCATCGCGTGCTGCATCTCGTGGCGGACGAGGTCGATGAGCGAGGCGACTTCGGATTGAGGGGTCTCGAAGACCAGTTCGTCGTGGATTTGGAGCAGCATCCGGCCGGGATGGTTCTCTTGGCGCAGTCGCTTGCGCACGGCGAGCATCGCTCGTTTGATGAGGTCTGCGGCCGAACCTTGAATCACACTGTTGACCGCCGTCCGTTCGGGCATGTTCAGGTTGCCGGTACGCAGTGGGCGGATGCCATCGATGGCACGGCGGCGACCGAGGATCGTGATCGCTCGGCCAGTTTGCTGGACCTCGGTCAGCGTCTTTTCGATGAAAAGCGTCACGCCGGAATATTTGGCGAAGTAGCCGTCGATGAACGCCGCCGCTTCGTCCTGCGGGATGCCGAGCGCGGCGGCCAGACCGAAGGCGCTCTGTCCGTAGATGACACCGAAGTTGACGGCTTTGGCCATGCGCCGCTGGTTGCTCGACACGGCCTCGCGCTCGACCCCGAAGACTTGCGAGGCGACGGCCGTGTGAATGTCGATCCCTTCGGCAAATGCGGCGATCAATTCGCGGTCCTGACTGAAATGGGCGAGGACTCGCAATTCGATCTGCGAGTAGTCGGCACAGACCAGCTTCCACGAAGTATCGGCGGGGATGAAGGCCCGGCGGATGCGTTCGCCCTCGGGGGTGCGGATCGGGATGTTTTGGAGGTTCGGATCGCTCGAACTGAGTCGCCCGGTGGCCGCCACGACCTGGTTGAACGACGTGTGAATCCGGCCGGTGCTCGCATGAATCAATTGCGGCAGCGCGTCGAGATACGTTCCCTTCAGCTTCGACAAATGACGTTGCTCGATGATCTTGGCTGGCAGCGGATGGAGGGCCGCCAGTTCTTCGAGCACCTCCTGATCGGTGCTGGCTCCCGTCTTGGTCTTGCGTTTGACGGGCAGCTTCAGCTCCTCGAACAGGACGACTTGAAGCTGCTTGGGGGAGTCGATGTTGAACTCGCGCCCGGCGAGGACGTGGATTTCGGAGATGAGTTGTTCGAGTCGCAGATTCAAATCGGCAGACTGCCGCCCCAGCTCGTCGGCATCGACGCGGATGCCGGTCTGTTCGATCTCGGCCAGCAGCGGGATGAGCGGTCGTTCCAAATCCCAGTACAAATCCCACAGGCCCTGCTCGCGCAGTTGCTCCGCGATCAGATCGGCCACCCGCAGCGTGAGGTCGGCGTCCTCGGTCGCGTACTCGGCGATCAGGTCGATCGGCACGTCGGCCATGTTCTTTTGCTTCTTGCCCGTACCGATCAGGTCGGAAATCGGAATGCCGGTCGTTCCGAGATACTTCTGAATCAGCGTGTCGAGGCTGTGCGATCTGGCTCCCGCGTCGAGCAGGTAATCGCCGACCATCGGGTCGATGTCGATGCACTCGGGCCAAACGTGGATGCCGTGCGATGCGAGGAACATCAGGTCGAACTTGAGATTCTGATTGACCAGCCGCAGCGACGGGCTTTCGAAGATCGGCTTGAGAACTTCGATCACGTTCGCGCCGTTGAGCAGCGTGCTGCCGAGCGGCCCGAGCGTCGGCAGGTAGTACGCCATCCCCGGCTGCCAGCAGAAGGCCCAGCCAACGATGCGCGCCGAGCGCGGATCGAGGCCGGTCGTTTCGAGATCGAGGCAGAATCGGGGCTGCTGCCTGAGCTGATCGATGAACGCGGCGAGCTTGTCGGGCGTGTCGATGGTCTGCCAGTGTCGAGTGATTGGGCTTGTTGACAACGACAACAGATTGTCGGTGCCTGTCGCAGTGGCTGTCTCTTCAGACTCGATCAGGGATGGTGTTCCTTCCGTCCCTGCGGTCCCTTTTGTCCCTTGATCTTCAAGGGACGGAAGGGACCCAAACGACGAAAGGGATGATTCCGCTTCAGGCTTGTCTTCCGGGTAATCGATCGCGGAAGAGTCATCGACAGGGTCATCGAACAGGGATCTTACTGACAGTTTGCGTCCGCTTTTTGAAGCTCCGGCTTCGGAATGTGTCACCGTTTCCGCCGGCGCGAACTGCTTCACATCGTTGACCAACCGGCCGAAGCCGAACTTGCGAAAGAGGCTCTGCAAGGCGGGGACATCCGGCTGCGGATTGCGGGTCGCGTCCCAATCGAAGTTCAGGTCCAGGTGTTGATTGAGTCGCACCAGCGTTTGACTGAGACGGGCCTGATCGGCAAAGGTTTTGAGATTCTCCTTGAGCTTCGCGCCGGGAGCCTTGTCGGCGTTGGCGAGGACTCCTTCGAGCGTCTCGAACTGTTGCAGCAAGGCCGCCGCCTTCTTGGGTCCGACCAGCGGAACGCCCGGCACGTTGTCGACCGCATCGCCGACGAGCGACTGAAAATCGACGACTTGATCGGGGCGGACTCCCCAATCGGCGAGCAATGCCGCTTCGTCGAGGTACGTGTTCTTGCGCAGATTGAGAATCTGTACCTGCGGCCCCAGCAGTTGGCGGGCGTCTTTGTCGCTGGTGACGATCCGCACCTGATGGCCTCGCGCGACGGCCTCTCTCGTCAGGGTCGCGATCACGTCGTCAGCCTCCCATCCGGCGGAGTTCACGACCGGGATGCGAAAGGCTTCCACGGTCTCGATGAGGAGCGGAATCTGCGGTCTCAGGTCTTCGGGCATCTCGCCCCGGTGGGCCTTGTACTCGGGATAGAGTTCTTCCCGTTTGCCAATGCCGGTCGACTCCAACGCACAGATCAGCCACGTCGGCCGATGGACCTGCAGCAGCGAGACCAGGTCGCGGCTGAACCCGAACACGGCGTTCGTCGGCTGGCCCGTGGGGCTGGTCATCGGCGGGATCGCGTGGAACACCTGAAACATCAGCGAAAAGGTGTCGATCAGAAAAACGGTGTCGGGCATGGGATGAATGTTGGCGAATGAGGGAAAAGAAAGCCGTTGACGGACTGCGGCGGGATCATACGGTCACGGCGCGGGGTCAACTACTTCTCAACGACCTCTACTGAGACGGTTCGCGTCATCGGGATGAGTGCCAAGAGAGACGTGACCCGTACAAAGTGCAAAATGAAAGAACCTCCTGCCAGTCGCCCGATGTGGCTCGGACATGGCCGGACGTCACTTCATGGCAGCAAATTCCGGTGACAGCGGATCCCGTTCGGAAGAGTGTCTACCTCGCCCGCCCCCTTTTACTTTGCACTGGACACTTCTCACTTCACTTTGCGCTCAAGCTCTCACCCTGGTCCACCCCGGTAGAAATCCGTTGGACGGCCCCTCCCAATCCGATCAATCCGCACCGACCACGTTTCGTCTGCGACGCTGGCCCGTCTGTACGGCTTTCCACGCAGGACGACGCCCCGCGCCAGCCGACACAGAGGACGGATGAGTTTGCACGGGAGGGTCCGCGCCAAGAATCGAACCGGCGACTTTGTGGGTTGTAGCGATCGGAACAATCGCTGGATTTGGCCTGTCAAGTTTGCCGGTTCGGCACGAGGTGCTTGACTCAAGGGTGAGGCGTCTTACACTGAGACCGTCTCTCGCCAATGTCGGTGCGGTCGACTGGTCGGTTCCGGTCACCGCCGCCTCTCACACCAGCCCGTCCCTCAGGCACGTTGCCTGATCGCCCATCACGTCTTGCCGTCGGAAGGAATTTGCCATGGCCGCCGCCTCAAACAAGCCGGGTGCCGTTCACTACGCCCTGATCGTTTTCGTGATGATGTCGGTCATCCTGGGCATCACGACCTACATGTTCCACCGCGAGTATTCCGACCGCGCGGCGAAGATCACCGAATTGGAAGGCAAAACCGGCACGCAGACGACGCTCATCAAAAAATACGACGACGAGATTCAGGCCCTGAAGAAAAAGACGGGGCGGAATTTCGAGCAGGTCGAGGATCCGGCCAACGCAGCCAATGCCAACACCGTCATCGGAGCAATCGTCAAAGACCTGGCTGACTTCGGCAAGGATCTCGCCGGGACGACCTATGCCGAAACGTTGCAGAAGTTGCGCGAAGCGCTGGACGCCGCGTCGACCGATGCCGGTTCCAAGACCGCCGCGATCGCCACCTTGCAAAAGGAAATGAACGACCAAAAGACCCGGCTGAATGCCCAGATCGACACGCACCGCAAGGCTCAGGAGAAGGCCGAGGCCGATCTGCGAAATCTGGTTGCCAGCCGCGACGAGAAGCTGAACGCCAAGCAGACGGAAATTGACCGCAACAAGGCGGACATCAACCAACTCGTGGGAGAACTCGCGCAGGAGAAAGAGGGACGCGAGAAGCAGGTGAAGAAACTGCAGGAAGACCTCACCCAACTTGAAACCCGCATCGACATCCTCCAGGACAAGAACAACGTCCTCTCCGGAGTCCGATTCGAGCAACCCGATGGATTGATTGTGGCCGTCAACAACACGTCCAGGACCGTGGTGATCAATCTCGGCGAGAAGGACCAGTTGAAACCGCGCATGACGTTCAGCATCTATCCCATTGACAACCGGGCTCTTGGCGCGGAACTCGACGAACTCAAGTCGAACGTCGATGAGTCCTACAAGGACGGCAGAATCAACATCACTGAGCGGGACGATCGCAAGCAGGTGCTGAGCTTCACCGGGATGAAGGGCAAGATTGAAGTCACGCGACTGCTCGGACCCCATTCGGCGGAAGCCCGCATCATTGAAGAAGACCTCTACCGGCCCATGGTTCCCGGCGACGTGGTCTATACCCCGACCTGGAGTCCCGGTCTGATCGAGAGGATTTCGATCATCGGTGACATTGACCTCGACGGCGATGGCAAGAGCGACCGTGAGCAGTTCCACCAGTTCCTGTCCGTATCGGGTGTCGTCATCGACAACGAGGTGGATGACGCCGGCGAGCGACTCCCCGCCGATGGCAAGATCACGGTTCAAACGAAGTTTCTCGTCCTCGGCAACATTCCGGATCGCGCGGACATCGTGAACGACAGCGAGAAGGCCCGCGTCGACAAGCTCATTAGTCACCTGGCAGAATTGCGCAAGGAAGCCCGGGTAAATGGAGTTCGAATCGTCAAACTGAACGACTTTCTGGCCCACGTCGGATTCCAGGCGAAGCGACGCATGTTCCGCCCGGGTGACGACAAACCCTATTCGCTCAACAGCGGAGTCTTGAAGCCGATTGTCAATGAACCGTTGGGTGACAGCGCCAGTTCCAGGGACGTGTTCCGTCCCAGGTCTGTTCCGCAGCAGGTCTCATCCGGAGCGACCAGCAAGCTGTTCGGCGGCAAGGGGAAGTGATTCGAGTCCCGTCGACCGAGGCGATCGATTCAGATCCATGATGACCGCGCGTCGTTTGTTCGACGCGCGGTCTTTTCGTTCCGTCACTTCATCGTGAACGGCGAGTCACACCCCAATACGTCTTGGCGTCGGGGGACACCAGTTCGTTGAAGGCACGCACGATCGCTTCTCGCCCGTAGTCCAGGCCGTCGAACAGCCCGGTGTCGGCCCCGTCAATCGGCCCCTTCGCTTGCAGCGTGATCCAGACGTCATCGAGTCCGTCCGTCGCATCGCTGGCACCGTGGCGGAACTTCACGGTCAGTGTCCCGCGTTCCGCTTCGAGCGGCAGTTCCCAGCGGGCTTTGCAGCCGTCGCACTCGATCCCCAGAACCTTGAGCGGCACGGGCTGCCACAGCCGAAAGAAGGACCAGTCTCCGGGAGTCATCCAGACCGTTCCCTGCGGAATACGATTGACGTACCGCACGGACCAGCGTCGCGGCGCGAGATCCCGGTTGTCGCGCCGGGCCACGTCACGCATGGCATCCAGCGTGGCGACGAATCCGTCGCGAATCGTCTCGTAACGCGGATAGTGTTCGCCCCGGTATCCCAACCAGCCGAAGGCGAATCCGCGCGTGGTGAGCCTCACCGCGCGATCGCCCATGACATTGCCGAGCTGTTGGTCGTCGGACTTGGAGTCGTCATCGACGACCTGCCACGAACCGAACCATTCGGGACCGAGCCGTTCGCGCAGGGCCACATCATCCACCTCGAACCGCTCGCGACCCTCCACGAAATCGAGGGCGAGCCAGCACTCGACGAGTGGCGGATGTGCGTACTCGGGCGGCGAAACGTCGGGACTGCCGACACGGAATCCGGAACGCACGGGCAAGGCGGCGGGCATGAAAGACCTCGGAAAGCAATTCGCTGAGAAACCGGCTCCACGACGTGTTCAACTGGCAGCCAGGTGACGCGGAGGTGACTCATCGCGGGCAGAGTCTACTGCCCGCTCCCGAACGATGCCAGAACCGCGCGACACGCACCGGCGATGCACCACCCCTTCAGTATCGATTGGTCAACGGGCGCAAGTTGCATCGCGCGGGATGATGTTTCCGGCACGTGGTCTTCAGTCAACGAAGATGAACTCGTTCGTCAGCAGCAGCGCGTGAACAAACTGCTGCCACGCGGCGGTTGACGGCTGCGCACCGAGGAACTCAGACGCGAGCCGTTCTTCCGTCGGCTTCGGTTCGCGCGAGAAGAGGATGCGAGTGATCTGTTTGACCCGCGACAGCGTCTCGACTTCTCGCGTCACGTCCGGGCGCTGCGCCACCAAGTCGGCTGCCGTCGCGGTGAGCGAACCGTTCATCAGAAACAGGGCCTGTGGTGAGACGGTCGTCGTGTCGCGCGAGGCACTCGTCGCGGCGGGACTTGGAAAATCGAAGACGCTCAACAAACCGGGCGGATCGAGACGATCGAGAAATGCGTACAACGTGCGACGCGGTTGAAAGCCTCCGTCGAGCATCGGCAGTGACGGGCCGCCGAGCCGGTCGTCGAGCCGCCCGGTGACGGACAGCAGCGCATCCCGAGTCGCCTCAAAATCGAGCCGCCGGCGATTCGCATGACACAGCCAACGGTTGTCGGGATCGGTGTCGAGTCTGCTCGGAGGCTGACTCGACTGTTGATAGACGCGGCTCGACAGGACGAGGCGGTGGAGACGCTTGAGGGACCACGGCGAGCGTGGAACTCGGTCCGCCAAGGTCGGGACCGGGCCAGCGTTGTTAGGGGGTGGGCGCGCCCATTGCGCGCCGGGGTTCCACCCGCCCCCCACAACCCCC
>JBBPIS010000049.1:0-29023 GCA_038040225.1 Planctomycetota bacterium | reverse complement strand
ACCGGATCCCTTTTGGTGCGCTTTCCCCCCCCCACTTCCCGCTCCGAGTTCCACGCTCGCCACAAACTCCGCACTCAGCCAATCCAACAGCTCGGGATGCGTCGGCGGATCGCTTCTCATTCCGAAGTCGCCCGGTGTGCGGACGAGTCCCGCGCCGAAGTGATGTTGCCAGACGCGATTGACCATCACGCGCGCGGTCAGCGGATTCGCGGGATCGACGATCGCGCGAGCCAACTCCAAACGACCGCTGCCGTGTGCGAAGGGCTTTCGATGGTCTCGTTCAATCGCCGACAGAAACTGTCGCGGCACGGCGTCACCCAGTCGGTTGGGGTTTCCGCGGACGAAGATGCGCGGGTCGTAAGACTCGCCGTCCAGAAGCACCATCGCGCGTGGCGGTGCTCCCGGTCCGCGAATCAACCATTGTTCGACCTCTTTCAGCACCTTCTGGTACTCACCCTGAGACGCCCGATCCGGCAGCAGCGACAGGAAACCCCAGCCAAAAATGAGCGGCACGCTGGCGGGAGCCGCCTCGCCGTACAACTCGAGCCGCAGTTCCTCCTCCTCGGGATCGGCAAGCCTTTCCGGCGCGGGCCGCTTGAGAACCACCGCCTCGCGCAGCGCGGCCTGCCACTTCATGTGAATCGACTTCATCAACTCGCCGTACCGCGCAGCGACCTCGTTGAGCGACGCAGGTGGTGCCGAACCGCAGACGGATTTCACGACGAGCGCGTTGAACTGTGTTCCACCTTCCTTTCCGGATCGCTCGCAGACCGTGATCGCTTCGCCCTTGAATCGTTCCTCGTTGAGAGACGCCAGCTCGAACCACGGCCCCCAGACGCGGTGCGTTGTCGAAATGCCCGTCTGGCTTTCACCTTCAACCCTCAACCCTCGACCCTCAACCTTGTTCAGATGCGCCTGCCAGCGGACGATCATGGCCGGATTGAGATCGCCCGGATCGGCGAGCAGCATGAAGTCGTCGGTGGGCGGTTTTTCGTTGGCGGCTTTTGCGGCGAGCAGGTACTCGCCGACTCGCGTTCGCGCCCCGTCGATCAGGGCCGAGTGCTTTTGCGTCACGAAGTCGTCGAGCTGCTGTTGCCGCAACGCCAGTTCGATGGTGAAGCGACGATAGTCCGACGTGTCGTTCGGCGGCGAGAACAACGGCGGCACGAGCGGCTCGGTCGTGCTGCGGAAGACGCCGTACAGCGAGTAATAGTCGGCGGTCGGGATCGGATCGTACTTGTGATCGTGACAGCGGGCGCACGTCACGGTGAGTCCCATCAACCCGCGAGCGACCACGTCGATCCGGTCATCGACGATGTCGTGAACGTTCCCCATGAAGTGGCTGCCGACGGTGAGGAAGCCGAGCGCGCTGAGTTGTGCTGACGGTGAAGAGGACAAGGGGATGAACGAACGTGCGTCAGCTTCTTCTTTCCCCTTGTCCCGATCCAATTCGCCGTCGGCCCGGACCAACAAGTCGGCCGCCAACTGTTCGAGCACAAACTGATCGTACGGCTTGTCCTCGTTCAGTGACCGGATCACGTAGTCTCGGTAGGTGTAGGCCCACGGGTACGACTTCTCCTCGAAGAAGACATAGCCCTTCGTGTCAGAGTAACGGGCCACGTCGAGCCAGTGCCGGCCCCAGCGCTCTCCGTACTTGGGCGAGGCGAGCAGCCGATCGACCAGCCGGTCGAAGGCATCCGGCGCGGGATCGGCTTCAAACTCGGCGACCTCTTCGGGAGTCGGCGGCAGGCCAATCAGATCAAACGTCGCGCGACGAATCAGCGTGCGGCGGTCGGCTCGCGGAGATGATGACGAGTTCACCGCTCGCAATCGTTCGAGCACGAAGCGATCGATCGGCGTTTGCGACGACGAGTCATCGGCGATTGCGGGGATGCTCGGTTTCATCACCGGTTGAAACGCCCAGTGGGTTCGCCACGCCTGAGACAACGCGGAACCGGACGACTCGCGCGGCCAGGGAAGTCCGAGGTCGATCCACTTCGTCAGCGCGGCGACCTGCTCGGGCGAGAGCCGTCCGTTGGGAGGCATCTGGAGTTCGCCGTCGCGTCGGACCGCGTGGATCAACAGGCTCGCTGCCGCCTCGCGCGGTTTGACGACTTCGCCGCGGTCGCCTCCCCTGAGAATGGCCTCGCGCGAATCGAGCCGCAGTCCCGACTCGGCCTTTTTCTCGGCGTGGCAGTTCCAGCACTGCGCGGCCAGGACGGGGCGAACCTGCTTCTCGAAGAAGTCGATCTGCTCGCGAGGGAACTCCGGCTCGGCGGCGGTCAAGGACGAGAGTGAGAAGTGCAAAATCAAAAGTGAAAAGTGGCAAGTGACCGAAGCCACACGCCGGTCTGCTCTTCTCAATTTGCACTGGTCATTTGCCATTTTTCACTTCGCACTCTGACAGATCGCAGCCCGGCGATTCTGCTCTTATTCATCCGTCGCCTTGCGAAAGACTCCGCTGCCGACGATCTGTTTGCGCAGCGAGGCTAACCGGTCGATGTCGTCGTCGTCCACGATCAGGCCGTCGTTGCGATTCACATGGCTGGCGAAGTTCCTCATCCCGCGCGCCCAGAGGAACACGAGCAGTCCTCCCGCCAGAGTGAAGTGCGCGAACAGACCCAGCCACGCCGGGGCTTCCGAGTTGCCCGTGTAGAACCACCATTTGTCGGAGCTGTGTGCCGGACTCATGCTCAAGACATGAGCGGGACTGATCCACTTGAGCGCGAACAACACCACGACCAACGGTGACCATTTACCTCCGTAGTTGTATCCCCCCCATCCCACACCGAGCGGAATATCGGGCAACGTATACTCGGCCACGACAATGGGAATCAGACAGATTCCCGTCAGCAGGCCAAGCGTCACCAAAGTCGCCTGCGTTTGCGAACGTTGTCGCATTCCCTGATGAAAGCCGATCCATGCGATCAATAGCGGATAGATGGCGACCGCCAGCAAGGCACGGAGAAAGACGAAAGGAAGCGACGTTCCATTGTTGGAATAGCCGCGGCGGCGGTTGAAGAAGTCTTGGTCGGCGTCGATGAAGACCTGGCAATAGATCTGGAAGAAGTAGACCGTCGCGAACGGAACCCACAGCGTGCGAATCATCCGCCACACGCCGGCAAACTTGTGCTTCACGATCGAGTCGCTCGATTGGGTCGTCGTCAGCAGCACGTCCAGTGTTTGACGAGACCGCTCCAATCCGATCAGTCCGGTCGACTGAATCGTCAGCACGAGTGCCGCCACGATCCACAACGCCCAGGCTGCAACGTAGACCGGCGGAATGCCCATGCGCGAGTCATGGCCGAACATCGACAGCCGCATCGCGATCACGACGGGGATCTCCAGCAGAATCAGGAACCGCACGAGATACCGTGTCGTCCCGATCGACCGCTTCTTGGTCTCCCGCCAGCCAATCGGATCATAGAGCGGCAACTCGACGTGCTCGTGGGTGAGGACGATTCCCTTCGTGAAGCGGTTCTGATTGACCCTGTGAAAGAACGTGTCGAGCAACTTGAAGGCTTTGAGCAGATAGTTGGACGGCTGCACGAAGGCCCGCCGCCACAAGACGCGTCGCGCGAAGATCAGACACGCCGCCGAGAACATCAAGATTGGGATGCTCCGAAGCACTGTGGCCAGCATCATCTTTCCACCCTGCGTGCTGTTCGCCGCATCGAGCAACCATCGAACCGGCGGCAGGCCACAGAACCCGCCGACGAAGATCGCCAACCACGGATCGCGAATGCCGTCGGTCGAGAAGGCGACATCGGAGGCACTCGGAAGGAGACAGATCCACGGACCAAAGAAGATCGCCGTCGCTTCACCGGAATACTTCATCAACCCAAGCTGCTGTCCGACGCTGAAGATGCCGGCACGAATGCCCAGCGGATCGTTCTGGCCTTCCATCGTGAGAATGACCGGGCCGAGAATCAGTGCCGCACCGACCAGGTACGAGGACAGAAACGCCGAGGATGTCGTGCGGCACCATGCCGAACAGGCCAGCGACAGTGCGCCAACTTGCAGCGCGGTGACACTCAGCGACCAGGCCAGTTGCCCGATCTCGAACGCCTCCACGCCGCCCAGGCTATACGCGACAGCGAGCAGCGGTGTCGAAAGCAGCACGAACGAAGCCATCGGGACGAGGCGACCGAACAGTTTCTCGAACACGATCGTCCACGGACCTAGCTTGGTGAGCAGCAGCAGCGACAGCGTTTCGCGTTCTTTTTCACTGGTCAGCACGCCGCAGGTCATGGCGGGCAGGAACAGGTACAGCCCGGCAAACTGGAGATACGCGAGGGCCGTGAACAATTCGCGGCCCTTCCCGATCATGGCGAACGAGTTGCTGCTCCAACTGCCGAGTTGATTCCAGAAGGTCCACAGCGTGAAGCCGTACAACGCCGCCGCGTACACGACGCGGATGATGTACGTGCGCCGCCGCGCCGATTGCTCGGTCAACTCCTTCGCCAGCAGCGGCAGTCCGAGGTTGAGTCTGGAAGAGAAGCTCATGTCGTTCTCAATCGGGATGACGGAGGGCTACTGAACGGCAGAATGTGTTCGTCGAGCAGCCAGGTCAAGACGCCGGAGCGGGGAGAGCGGTGGTTTCGGAACGATGACCTCCGCCAGTGAAGCCTCCCGCTGCACCGGCAGGCGAGACAAATGCAGCACCGTGCCGAACGACTTCCTGCGCCTGACGGGCGGCTTGCGAATTGGTCATTGGTCCGCTTCCGCGCGGAAGACTCCGCTGCCGACGATCTGCTTCCGCAGCAAGGCGAGCCGGTCAATGTCGTCGTCGTCCAGAATCTGTCCGTCGTTCCGATTCACGTGTCGGGCGAAGGTTCTCAGGCCGCGTGACCGAAGGAATACGAGCAGCCCTCCTGCGGAAACGAAGTGGCCGATCAGGAGTACGAAATACGGCACATAGGACACATGTGCGAATTCGCCAAATTCGCGACCAAACGCAGAGTGGAACGTCAGCACAAACGCCGGACTGAGCCAGCGCATGGCATAGAAGACAGATGTGTTGCCCAAAGTCCGATTGAACGGACCATACCCCGGTCTTGCCCCTCCGGGAACAACCAGTTCGGCGATCAGTATCGGGATGGCACAGCCCGCCGCGAGCAACCCCAGCGTGACCAGTGTCGCCTGTGTTTGCGAACGACGCTTCATGCCCTGATGGAAGCCGATCCAGGCAATCAGCGGCGGATAGATCGCCACGGCGAGAAACGCGGCAATGGCTCCGAACATCACCGAGCCGTCAAAGAGGTTTCGGGTGTTGACAGCGAGTTGCCACCAGATGCGGAACAGATAGGCCGTCGCGAAAGGGATCCACAACATGCGGATCATCCGCCAGACACCCGCGAACTTCTCGCGGACGATGTGTTCGCTCGACATCGACGTCGTGAGCAGCACGTCGAGCGTTTGACGAGACCGCTCCAGCCCGATCAGTGCCGTCGATTGAACCGTCAAGACCAGTGCCACGACGACCCACAGGACGCACGCGATCACGGTCGGGCCGAACCCGCCATCGTCTCGGCTGTAATCGGGAAGCAACATGCCGAACAGCACCGGAAATTCGAGAGCCAGCAGAATCCGAATCAAATACCGCGTGGTGCCGAGCGATCGCTTCTTTGTCTCGCGCCACCGAATCGGATCGAACAGCGGCAGCGTCACCGATTCGTGAATCAGCACAATCCCCTTCGTGAAGCGGTTCTGGTTGGCCTTCCAGAAAAAGCCGTCGAGCGACTTGAAGAACTTGAGCAGGTAGTTCGACGGCTGCACGAAGGCTCGCCGCCACAGCACGAGTCTCGCCGCGAACAGGCACGTCAGCGAGAACATCATGATCGGCACGCTCCGTGCGACGGTCAGCGGAAACGGCAGATTCTTCGACGCGGGATGCAACGCCAGCCACGGCCCGAACAATACGAAGACGGCCTCCCGCTCACTGCCGCCGTACTCCGGCTGCTGGCCTTCAAGAATGCCGAGGGACTGGAAGTACAGAGTGAAGGCACTCACCAGCCCGAAGAGGTCGCGTTGTCCACCCTGCGTGAGTATCGGTGGGCCGAGGATCACCGCCGCACCGATCAGGTACGTTGCGAGAAAAGCTGCCGAAGTCGTGCGGCACCACGCCGAACACAGGATCGCCAGCGATCCGGCTTGGACCGCCGTGACCGCCAACGCCCACGCGAGGTTGACCATCGCGACTTCCTCAACACCACCCAGGCTGTAGGAGATGGCCAGCAGCGGGGTCGAGAGCAACAGAAACGAAGCCATCGGGACGAGCCGACCGAGCAGTTTCTCGAACACGATCGTCCACGGACCAAGCTTGGTGAGGAGCAGGAGAGCCAGCGTGTCGCGTTCCTTTTCGCTGGTCAGCACACCGCAAGTCATCGCGGGGAGGAACAGGTACAGGCCGGCAAACTGCAACCCGGCGATGGCCTCGAAAAAATCGCGGCCCTTTCCCAAGACAGAAAATGCGTTGCTGTTCCAACTGCCAAGTTGATTCCAGGACGCCCACAACGTGAAGCCGTACAACGCCGCCGCGTACACGACGCGGATGATGTACGTGCGCCGCCGCGCCGATTGCTCGGTCAACTCCTTCGCCAGCAGCGGCAGTCCGAGGTTGAGTCTGGAAGAGAAGCTCATGTCGTTCTCAATCGGGATGACGGAGGGTCGCGGAACGGCAGGATGTGTTTGTCGAGCAGTCAGGTCAAGACGCCGGAACGGAGGCGGGCGATTCCAGTGCGTCGGCCTCCGCTTCCGTTCGTCCCACGCAGGCCGAAAAGCCGGAGAGGGCGAACTGCTTCAACACCAAACATACTCCCGCAACCACGCCGAAGTGCAGCAGCAACGGCACCGGAACAGGTAACCAACCGTTCAGAACTGGCGCGACAGCGGGAGTTCCATAGGAAAGCGTCGGCACGAGGAACTGCCGGTGAAACAGAACTCGCACCGGACTGAACCAGCGGATCATGTCGATCATCTGAAAAGGCGAGAAGTCTCCCCACGAAGAGAACACCGATTCGATCAGTCCGGCGATACCCAACGGTGCCAGGCAGAGGAGCGCCACGACTGCGAGCGAGATCAACACCGCCTGCGTCTGGTTTTTGAGCCGCATCGCGACGTGAAACGTCAGCCACTGGAGCAGCCGCAGGTAGAGCAGCGTTCCCAGCCCGAGGCCCAGCAGATCGTGCAGGAACAGGTCGAACTCGGCCCGATTGCTCTGCATCAGGCCCAGCCCGCGCACGACATACGCATTCCAGATCGCTTGAAACACGACGAGTGTCGCGAACGGAACGGACAGCACCGCGATCAGCCGTCGCACTCCGGCCAGCTTCGTTGTGACCAGTTCCGCCTGCGACAACGGCGTGACGAGCAGCACGTCGAGCGTTTGCCGGGACCGCTCGGACGCGAGGACGCTCGTCGTGTGAACGACCACCGCCACGATGGCGATCGGCCACAGCACCGACAGGAAGAACGTCACCGGTCCGTCGAACGAGCGGGTCTGCCAGTCGGTGACGGTCCAGGCGATGGCTGCCGCCAGCGGAGCCTCCAGCAGCACCAGCAGGCGGAACAGATACCGCACCGTGCCGAGCGACTTCTTGCGCGTCTCGCGCCAGCCGATCGGATCGAACAGCGGCAGGAAGTCGCGGTCGCGCGCCAGCACGATGCCGCGCGTGGTCGCCTCATTCAGCCGCTCGAAGAACCCGTCGAGCTGCTGGAACAGCTCCAGCAGCAGATTGCGAGGCGGCAGGAAGGCGCGTGGGACAAGCAGCGCAGTCGCCATCAAATACAGGACGCCCGAGATGATCATCAACGGCATGGTGGAGGCCAGCGCGAGGCTGATGAAGAGTCCAGTCGAGAATGGTTGACCATTTGCCGTCGAGTAGGCCGAGTTGCGGAGGAAGGCATTGGCAAACGGGGAGGCCGGACCCCCGCAACAGCACAGGGTCAACATCACACTGACCGGCATCAGACCGTACGCCGACAAGAACGCTCCCGCCGTCGTGCGATGCCACGTCGAGCAAAAGATCGACCACATCCCGACCGCGACGCTGAGCCAGGCAAGTTGCCAGATGGCTCTGATCAGTTCGCCCAGTTCGACGCCGCCGATGCCGTACACGACCGCGAACAACGGCAGTGACAGAAGCTGGTACGTGCCCATCGCCAGCAGTCGGCTGAGCAGTTTTTCGAGCACAATCGTGCCGGGACGGAGCTTGGTGATCAGCAGCAGACCGAGCGTGTCCCGCTCCTTCTCAACTGTGACAGCGCCGCATGAAATCGCCGGGAGCAGAACCAGAATCGCAATGGCCTGGCACATCACCAGGATGTTGAACAACTCACGACCCCGCCCCAGATTGGACACGCTCGACTGCACTCCCCGGCCCGAGATGTCGCTGTAGACCCACAACGCCGCGCCGTACAAGACCACGGCGTACACCACCCGCAACACGTACGTGCGTTTGAGCGCCGCCTGCTCGATCAGATCCTTCGTCAGCAGCGGCAGGTCGAAGGTTGGTCGTGGCAGATTCACCGGGGGCCTTTGTGCGGGAGAAGGTTGAGGGTTGAGGGTTGAAGGTTGAGAAAGAAGGATGGGGAATCATCATTGTGGTGGACCGAATCGGCCGTCATTTTTTCAACCTTCAACCCTCAACCCTCAACCTTCCTTTTCACGCCGTCTGTCCCTCGGTCAGTTTCATGAACGCCGTTTCCATGTCCATGACTTCGGGTTGGAACATGCGGATGCGGGCTCCCTGCTCGTGGATGAAATCGTGCAGGTCTTCGACCTCCAGGCGGCCCTCTTCGATGCGGATCGAGAGGCGGTCGACCTGGTCATCGACCTGGGTGACTCCCGCCAGCAATCGCAGACTCGCGACCAGTTCGGGGGTCTGGTGGGCGACCTGAACGTGGACGATCTTGAGCACGCCGAGACGCTGATAGATTTCGGCGACCGATCCTTCGGCCACCATGCGGCCGGTCTCAATGATCCCGATCCTCGTACAAAGTTGCGCCAGTTCGTGCAGGATGTGGCTGGAGATCAGGATCGTCTTGCCCATCTCCTTGAGGGCCTTCAGCAGTTCGCGCATCTCGATTCGAGCGCGCGGATCGAGGCCGGACGCGGGTTCGTCGAGCAGCAGCACGGCCGGATCGTGCAGCAGCACGCGTGCCAGTGACAGCCGCTGCTTCATCCCGCGCGACAGCGAGTCGACCTGCGAGTCGACCTTGTTTGTCAGGTCCGTCAATTGCAGGACGTCATCGACAACGGCCTTGCGCCGCGACACCGGCAGCCGGTAGGCGGCGGCGAAGAAGTGCAGGTACTCGCGCGCGGTCAGGTCTTCGTACACGCCGAAGAAGTCGGGGACGTAGCCGATCTTTTCCCGCACCAGATGCGGCTTGGTGCGGATGTCGAGGTCCATGATCTTCGCCCGGCCGTCGTACTTCGGTAGCAATGTCGCGAGGACTCGGATCGTCGAGGACTTGCCCGCTCCGTTCGGGCCGATGAACCCGAACACTTCGCCCGGCGGAATCTGCAGCGTGATCCCCTTCACGGCTTCGAGCTTGCCGTACTTCACCCACAGGTTGGAAACATCAACAGCCAGCATCGGTATTCCCCGGGTTGAGGCGATTCAATCGGATGACTTGTCTCGCGTGATCATTCTTCGCAGACGGGATGTCTGACGAGGCTACTCGGAACGGAGGGGCAGCGTCCAGCGACGCAGACTGCTTGACGGTCGCCATCGGCTCCGACATTGTGGTGAGGGTCTCACGCCGGTCGATCCCCAAGGAGACGACTCGCGGTGGCAGATCCTTGTGCGATGACGACGTGCGATGACGACTGGAGAGAGAATGATGAAACAACACCGTTTGATAACTGTCGCGGGACAATCCCGGCAACGAATGAGTGGCCTGCGCTGTGTGGCCGTGGCCTGCGCCGGGCTGTTGTGGGTGGCTGGCCCGGCGGCACAGAGTGTCCACGCCGCGCCGGGGGCCAATAACGTCACGGCGATCTACAGCGCGGGGACGTTGTTGCTGACCGGCGATTCGTTCAACAATAACATCACCCTCACGGTTCAGGCCGGGTTCCTGCAAATCACCGGTGTGGGAGGGACGACCGTCAACGGGCTCACCGTGTATTCGGTCGCTCACGCCGGGCCGCTGGCGATGACGGCCGACCTGCGCGGCGGCAATGATACGCTCACAATTACCCAGGCCACCGTCAACATCTCCACACTGCAGATGGGAACGGGAGACGACACGCTGCTGATCACGAACCGCTCCACGGTGGCGATCACCCTCTTCGATGGCGGAGCGGGCCGGGAAACGATTCGGCTCATCAACAGTTCGGTGCGCATCAAGACGTTCAGGAATTTTCCCTGAGCACACATCCGAATTGGCGCGGCTCATCGTGATTGACACCCCTCTGAGGCCAGCTAGAATCCCCAGCCGATTCCAATTCAGACCAACGACTGCTGTCACGGTGAATGCGAACCCGTCATGAAGAAGTGTGGACGCTGCTCCAAACCCGCCGTACTTCACATCACCGAACTTCGGCAGGGTGAGGTGCAGGCCCTGCACCTGTGCGAGGCCTGTGCGAAGGAGTACCTCAGCCAGTCTCCCGACGAGCAGGCGGAATCGGCTTCAGCCGGAGTCTCCGACGATCCGAGCGAGGAACTGGACGAGATCGATCAGCAGGTCTGCCCGAGTTGCGGGATCTCCTTTAAAGAATTCCGGGCGGGCGGGCGACTCGGGTGTCCTCACGACTACACGGTCTTCGAGGACGAATTGCTGCCGCTGCTCGAGAACATCCACGGTGAGACCGAACACATCGGCAAGGTTCCCAAACGGGCTCCCGACTCCAGCCAGCGGCAGTTCAAGCTGATCAAGCTGCGCAACGAACTGCGGGCAGCCGTCGATGAGGAACGCTACGAAGAGGCCGCCAGGATCCGAGACGAGATTCAAACGATCGAGAACGAACGAACTGTCCACGCGCCGCACGGAGCCTGAGCCCGGATCGGGACGACGGAAATTCAAAGCACATGTTGCCAGCTTGTGCGTCCTCTTACTCATAATCTTACTCTTGCTCTTACTCCTCTTGGCTGATGACTGACGCGGTGTTGAAGAGGATTACGATTATGAGTAAGAATATGAAAACGCACCGGCTGGCAGCCCGTGCTACAAGGGAATCGACGTGGACCTCGAGTCCCTGACACGAACGAGCGGCGAGTGGTTGCGGGCGACCGGACCCGAATCCGACATCGTGATGTCCAGCCGCATCCGGCTGGCACGCAACCTGGCCCAGTTTCCGTTCCCCGCCCGCGCCGACGACACCGCGCGGGCCGAGATCGAGGAACTGCTGCACGGCCTGATCGAACATCGGCCGGCCGGGAAACGACTCAACTACATTCCGGTCAGCACGCTGGAACCCCTCGACCGGCAGATGCTCGTCGAGCGACAACTCATCAGCCGTGAGCACTCTGAAACTCAGGGCCGGCGCGGAGTCGGCATCAGCGACGAAGAGAACATCAGCCTGATGGTCAACGAGGAGGACCATCTGCGGATGCAGGTGCTCCGCAGCGGCTTCGCCCTCGATGAATGCTGGGCCGAGATCGACAAGATCGACGACGCCATTGAGGCCGAAGTGACATACGCCTTCAGCGAACGGCTGGGCTATCTCACCGCGTGCCCGACCAACTGCGGCACCGGCATCCGCGTGAGCGTGCTGTTGCATCTGCCGGCCCTCGTCGCGACGAAGGAGATTCAAAAGGTCTTCCAGGCCCTGCAAAAGATCGGCCTCGCCGTGCGCGGTCTGTATGGCGAGGGCAGCCAGGCGATGGGCGACTTCTACCAGATCTCGAACCAGGTCACGCTCGGCAAGAGCGAGCCAGATCTAATCAAGACGATTAAGGATGTCGTCCCGAACATCCTCGGTTACGAACGCCGGGTCCGCACGGCGCTGGTGAAGGAGAATCGGCAGGGCCTGCACGACCAGGTCTCCCGCGCGCTGGGCATCCTGCAAACCGCTCAAAAGATCAGCTCGGAAGAGACGATGCAACTGCTGTCCAGCGTCCGCATGGGGATCAACATGGGCCTGATCGACGATCTGGAGATCCCGACGGTCAACGAGTTGTTCATCCACACCCAGCCCGCGCACCTGCAAAAGATCCGCCACGCGAAGCTCGAATCGGCCGAACGCAACGTCGCGCGAGCCGCCTACATCCGCCAACGCCTCGCCGAACGCCGCCACGACCGGAATTAAGCGGGATGGTTATCGGCCTGCCGTGGACAGAAGCTGCTTGAGTTCGGCCACCGTCTCAGCCTGCTTTGAATCCGACGTGAGGTTCTTCATCTCACGCGGGTCGGCATCGTGGTCGTAGAGTTCTGTGCCATGACGGCCTTCGTCCCATTCGGTGTAGCGCCAGCGTTCGGTGCGGACGCTGCGGCCCATGATCGACGGACGGTCCTTGGCTTTCTTGGCGGTGTCCGTGCCAACGGCCACGCCGCGCGTGACCTGTGAGTAGGCGGGCCGGCTCCACGCCGCTTGCGGGTTCTGGAGGAGCGGCTTCAGGCTGGCTCCCTCGGTCTTCTCGTCGGCTGCGATGCCGCAGAGATCGGCCAGCGTGCGATGCAGATCGACCAGCTCGACCGTTCGTCCACAAACCTGACCGTTGGCCTTGTTGCCCGGCACGGCAATGACCAGCGGGACGCGGGCCGATTCCTCGAAGATGCTCATTTTCTGCCAGAGCCGCTTCTCACCGAGGTGGTATCCGTGGTCGCTGTGAAAGACGACGATCGTCTTCTCCGTCAGCTTGAGTCGATCGAGCGCGTCGAGCACCCGTCCGACTTGGGCATCCATGAACGTGGTCGATGCCGAGTACGCCTGAATCGCCTGCTTCCGTTGTTCATCCGTCATCGCCTCTTCGACCGGCTTGATGTTCAGAGCCAGCTTCGGGAAGAGATCGCGCAGGTTGTCCGGTGACGTCGGCAGTTTGATCGCCTCCAGCGGATAGAGGTCGAAGTATTTCTTGGGGGCGACGTAGGGAGTGTGCGGGCGGAAGAAGCCGACGGCGAGATAGAACGGCTTGGCCCGGTGAGTCTCCAGCAGTTGGATGGCTTCGGTTGCACCGATGCCGTCCGTCTGCGCGGCGTCTTCTCCCTCATCGGCCAACCAACTGAGTGTCCCGCCAAACTGAGGGACTCCCTGCGCATTCTTGCTCAACGTGAAGATGCGATCTTCGACCTCTTTGTCGTGGCCCTTCGGATTGACAACCTGCTGCCATGACGGCGGGTCGTCCAAGCCATCGGTCCCGATTTGCGTGGGGACTCCATAGTGGTAGAGCTTCCCGACACGAGCCGCAAAGTAGCCCGCGCGGCGAAACGTCTGTGGGATGCTGACAGCATCGGGCACGTTCTTGCGAAACTGCGTCGCGTTCTCGTAGACCTTCGTCGTGTCCGGCCGCAGCCCCGTCATGAACGAGGCCCGCGACGGGTTGCACAGCGGGAACTGGCAGTACGCCCTGTCGAACCTCACCCCGCGCGCCGCCAGTTTGTCGATATGGGGCGACTTCACGAGGGAATCACCGTAGCAACCCAGCCGCGCACAGAGATCGTCCGAGACGATGTGCAGCACGTTGAGCTTGGGAGCATCGGCAGCGTGAGCATTCACAACCACAGCCAACACGGTAACCAGCAAACAAGACCATCGAACGAGCGTCTTCATCGAGAGCCTTTCCAGAAAAGTGAGCGAGATGCTGCCGCAGACCAAAGTAGCCGTCATCGCTCCGCGTGACGAGCCTGTTGAAGATCAGACGTCCACTCTGAAAGGCTCATCACGCGGAGCGATGATGGCTACTTTAAATCAATCGCACGGTATCCGCCGGAGTGCCTCCCCGATTTCGCGGATCGCATCCAAGGCCGCATCGAACTGATCGACACGCTTCACGAACGCGTGAATGAGTCCGTCGTAACGGTGCAACACAACGGGAACGCCTGACTCACGCAGCGCGTCGGCGTAGGCTTCCCCCTCGTCGCGCAAGGGGTCGAATTCGGCGGTCTGGATCAGGGCGGGAGGCAACCCGCGCAACGAGTTCGCTCGCAGCGGCGAGGCATACGGTTCGCGCATTTGCTCGGGTGAGCTGACGTAGTGATTCCAGAACCACTTCATCTGTTTCGTGGTCAGGAAGTAGCCGTCGGCGTTGTCGCGATACGACGGCCGGTCGAAGTCGCAGTCGGTGATCGGATAGATCAGCGCCTGAAAGGCAATCGGCGGACCGCCCCGATCGCGCGACATCAGGCACACCACGGCGGCGATGTTCCCCCCGGAGCTGTCTCCACAGATGGCAATGCGCGCGGGATCGACATTCAACTCGTCGGAGTGCTGTGCGACCCACTGCAACGCGGTGTATCCGTCTTCAATCGCGGCGGTGTATTTGTGCTCGGGAGCCAACCGGTAATCGACCGACACGAACACGAAGCCCGATGCGGCGGCCAGCCTCCTCGACACATCGTCGTGCGTTTCGATGTTGTTCAGCACCCAGCCGCCGCCGTGAAAGTAGAGGCATGCGCCGAACGGTCCCTCGCCGTGCGGTCGGTAGAGGCGGATTGTCAGTTCGCCGCCGTCGGGGCCGGGGATCGTCTTCGTCTCGATCCGGGCGAGGTCCGGCGGCGCGAGCTTCACCTGGCTGCCAAACACCAGCGCCCAGCGGGCCGTCTCCAGCGGCAACTCCTCCAGCGGGGGAATCTTCTGCAGTTTGAGGCCATTCAGAAACGCGGCGGCTTGGGGGTGGAGTGGCATCTGTTGTCCAGAAATCTGAAATCTCAAGGACCAAACACCAAACGAATCCCAAACGGGAAAATCTCAAAGCTCCCAACTCGATGTTGTGCGTCGCCGCTCGTACGGAGATTGGTTTGAATTTTGGAGTCTTGGGATTTGGGATTCGTTTGGTGTTTGGTCCTTGAAGTTTGGGATTTGTTCGCGGGGTTTGGCGTCGCCACGTGGCGGCTATGATACGCTCCGGCCGATCTTCAACCAGTCATGAAGGAACCAAGATGCCTCTCAGTGAAAAGCGCGTTCTGATTTTTGTCGGCGACGATTACGAAGACCTCGAACTGTGGTATCCGAAGCTGCGGCTGATCGAAGCGGGGTGCGAGGTCGTTGTGGCGGGAGCTGTGGCTCACCAGACGTATCGCGGGAAGAACGGCTACCCGTGCAAGTCCGATGCGGCGATCAGCGACATGAATTCGGCCGACTTCGACGGCGTGCTGTGCCCCGGCGGGTGGATGCCCGACAAACTGCGGCGCGATCCGAAAGTGCTGAGCCTTACGCGCGAATTCGCCTCGTCCGGAAAACTGGTCGCGGCGATCTGTCACGGCGGCTGGATTCCGATCTCGGCGAACGTCTATCGCGGCGTGAAAGTGACCGGCTCCCCCGGCATCAAGGACGACCTCATCAACGCGGGCGGTCTGTTCGAGGACGCGGCCGTCGTCATCGACCGCCACCACGTCACCAGCCGCAAGCCCGACGACCTGCCCGATTTCTGCAAGGGGATGTTGCAGGTGCTGGGACGGTAAGGCGCACAAGGTCCGGTTTCGGACGTGAGGGTGAGAGTCATGGAGAATGATTTCCAAACGATCGCAAAAGGCGGAGATGTTGTGCAGAAAGCCGTGGTCGAAGCGCTGCAGAAACTCGCTGACGACGTTGTGAAGGTTGAACCGACAACGAATGTCGTCCAACTCGAAAAGGATTTGGGAGACAGTCTGTTTCATTTCGAGTTTGTGCTCAGCATTGAGCAGCAACTCGGCATCAAGCTGGCGCACGAAGAATGGCATGCTTTCTATCGCTCGCCGTTGGGGAAGATACCGACGAATCCGATCCAAACCTGGAGCGAATGGGAACGGGAAGTCTTACCGACTTTGACCGTCGCCAGATTGGCTGACTTTGTCCGTGAACGATACGTCCCCGTGTCATTTGAACCGGTTAGCGTTCTCGGTTCGCCACCCTGTCCGGCGGCGGGGTACTTTGTCGGGATGAGTGAACTCGTGCAGCAGGTTCGCCCCGATGCCAAGCGGTTTGGACCGAGCACGCCAATTACTCAGACCTTGCCCTCGCATTCGCTGAGATTGTTCTGGCGCAGGCTCAGTCGCGCGGCGGGCCGTTCGTTGCCGGAGTTGTCGTTCTGGTTGAATCATCTCGCGAACGCGCTCCTGGTCGCGTCGGCCGCGTGCTTGGCATTTGGTGTGTTGGTCAATTGGGCATTCTTCGCAGCCGTGTGGCTGTTGTGTCTGAAGGGGATTCTGTTCGGCTGGTGGCTGCACCGGCGAGCGAACCCGCTTCCGCAAGGCATTGTCACCTTCGGCGACCTCGCGCGGCATCTGGCCGGGCAGAAAAACATTTCCGCGTCGCGCACCCTTTCGCGACGGGCGGGAGCTTGGGCGGGACGAACATTCTTGAGACGTCGGTCGACAGAGACTCCGATGGAGAGGGCTCCATGATCGGCCGTCAGCGCATCGTGATCGTGGGGGGAGGCTTTGCCGGACTGAATGCGGCTCGCTCGCTGCGGCGTGCGGACGTGCAGGTCACGCTGGTGGATCGTCGCAACTTTCATCTGTTTCAACCGCTGCTCTATCAGGTCGCAACGGGAGGGCTTTCGCCGGGGAACATCGCTGCGCCGCTGAGGTCCATCCTGCGGCGACAGCGCAACGTCGAGGTGTTGCTGGCCGAGGTGACCGACTTCGATCTGGCGGGCTGTCGCCTCAAGCTGGCCGATGGAGAGTTGAGCTACGACACGTTGATCGTCTGCACCGGGGCGCAGACCGGTTACTTCGGACGCGGCGAGTGGGCCAAGGCGGCTCCCGGGTTGAAGTCGATTGAGGACGCGCTCGACATCCGCCACCGCATCCTCTCGGCGTTTGAAGCGGCCGAGCGCGAGACCGATCCGCAGCGGCGGCGCGACTGGCTGACGTTCGTCATCATCGGAGCCGGTCCGACGGGAGTCGAACTCGCGGGGACGTTGGCCGAGATCGCGTCGCACACGCTGAAATACGACTACCGGCACATCAATCCGGCCGATGCGCGGATCGTGCTCGTCGATCTGGCCGACCGGGTGCTGACCGCGTTCCCTCCCGATCTCAGTGCCGCTGCTGCCAGTCGTCTTCGGCGGATGTCGATCGAATTGCGAACGTCGACTCGCGTGCAATCGCTCGATGAGGAAAGCGTCGTCTTGCAGCCGATGACGGCGGATGCGATGCCGGAGACGATCACCGCTCACACGATTCTGTGGGCGGCCGGCGTGGAAGCCTCACCGCTGGGAAAGAAGCTGGCCATCGTGGCGGGCTGCGAGACGGATCGGATGGGACGCATCATCGTGCAGCCCGATCTGACGCTCTCCAATCATCCCGAGGTCTTCGTGCTGGGAGATCTCGCCCACTGTGCGGACAAGCACGGGAAGCCGTTGCCGGGCGTGGCTCCGACGGCGATTCAGCAGGGCCAGTATGCGGCACGGTTGATCGCCGCGAGGTTGCGAGGCAAATCGCTTCCACCGTTCGAGTACTTCGACTACGGCAACATGGCGACGATCGGCCGGTCGGCCGCGGTCGCTCAATTGGGCGGTTGGAAGTTCACCGGATTCACCGCGTGGTTGATCTGGCTGTTCGTGCATCTGATGCAACTGGTCCGGTTTGAAAACCGGATTCTCGTCCTGATCCAATGGGCTTGGAATTACGTGACGTTCAATCGCTCGGCCCGCCTGATTACGGATGTGGCTGCGCCTCGGACCGAGACGCCGTCATGACTATCTCGCGGCGAACGCTCGACCGGCGACAGGGGGACGCTTAGAATCCCGGACACTTCGAGCGGTCCTTTTTGCGGAGAGTGACAATGGGCGATGCCTGGCGGATTCTGATCATCATCGGTGTCGGGTTTGGCGCGCTGCTGGCCATCATCGTGCTGGCTGTGTTTGCGGCGTACTTCAAGCTCTGGCTGCGGGCCTTCGTGACGCGAGCCAAGATCGGGCCGTTCTCGCTCCTGTTCATGTCGCTGCGGAAGGTTAATCCGACGGCCATCGTCGATGCCAAAATCATGGCCGTGCAGGCCGGTCTGCGCGAGGTGACGACCGAGCGGCTCGAAGCCCACTATCTGGCGGGCGGCAACATCCGGAACGTGATTCGCGCACTCATCATCACGCACCGCGCCAAGATTCAGTTGGACTGGAACACGGCGTCGGCCATCGACCTGGCCGGCCGCAACGTGCTGGAAGCCGTTCAAACCAGCGTCGATCCCAAGGTGATCGACTGTCCCGATCCGAAGGCGTTCGGTCGGAACACGCTCGACGGCGTCGCCAAGAACGGCATTCAATTGAAGGCCAAGGCGCGAGTCACCGTGCGGACGAATCTCGCGCAGCTCATCGGCGGAGCGACGGAAGACACCATCGTCGCCCGCGTGGGAGAGGGGATCGTCTCGGCCATCGGCTCCTGCGAGTCGCACAAAGAGGTGCTCGCCAACCCGATGCTGATCGCGAAGACCGTGCTCGACAAGGGCCTCGATTCTCAGACCGCCTACGAAATCGTGTCGATCGACATCGCCGACATCGACGTGGGAGACAACATCGGGGCGAGACTGCAGGCCGACCAGGCTGAAGCCGACATGCGCATCGCGCGGGCGCATGCCGAAGAACGGCGAGCCCGCGCCGTGGCGGCCGAGCAGGAAATGAAGGCCCTCACCGTCGAGAACCAGGCGAAGGTCGTGCTGGCCGAGGCCGAGATCCCAATCGCGATGGCCGACGCCTTCCGTACCGGCTCCCTGCGGGCCAAGAACGCCAGCTAAGCGAAACTCCAAATCTCAAGAACCAAACACCAAACAAATCTCAAGTTTCAAATCCCAAAGTCAGAAACAAGAACCGATCTGAAGGCGGCTTGGTTGGGATCGGTCCCCCGCTTGGTCTTTTGTGGTTTGGAATTTGGAATTCGTTTGGTGTTTGTTTCTTGGGGTTTGGGATTTCTCCGGCATGCCCTACGTTCTCTTCTGTCTGGTCTGCCTGATTTGGGGCAGCAGCTTCATGCTGATGAAGCTGTCGACTCAATGCCTGACTCCGATCGAGGTCGGTGCGGGGCGAGCCATCGGCGGCGCGGCGGTGCTGGCGCTGTTCTTCCTCATCGCGCGACGACGGTTCACGTTTCGCAGGAGCGATGTCGGCGCGTTGCTCGCGGTGGTCGTGCTCGGGTTCGCGTGGCCGCACTCGTTGCAACCGTGGCTCGTCGAGCGGATCGGCAGCGGCCTGGTGGGGATGTCGGTCGGGTTCACGCCTCTTATCACCCTGCTGGTCGCGATCCCGATGCTCGGGCATTGGCCGACCGCACGGCAGGGATTGGGAGTTTTGGGCGCGCTGTTCTTTCTGATCGTCCTGATGCGAGACGGCCTCGGCCGCGCGATCCCGTTGAGCGATCTCGGTCTGGCGATCAGCGTGCCGATGACGTACTCGGTCGCCAACTGTCTGATTCAGCGTTCGCTGAAGCATCTGCCGCCGCTGGAGCTGACGCTGCTGTGCCTTGCGGCGAACTCGTGCGTGCTGCTGCCGCTGTCCATCGTGGTGGGGCGACCGACGGTGGACGAGGCGGCTCCGTGGGGGATCGCGCTGCTCGCCGTGGCCGTGCTCGGCGTGGTGGGAACCGGACTGGCGACGTTTCTGTTCAACAAGCTGGTGCGGGAGCAGGGGTCTCTGTTCGCGACGATGACCATCAACCTGACTCCGCTGGGAGCCGTCTTGTGGGGCTGGGGCCTGGGTGAGGAAGTCACCTCGACACAGATCGTCGCGCTGCTGGGAGTGCTCGTGATGGTGATGATCGTCCAGTTCGGGGCGGCTCGATCTTCCAGTCCGTCGGCCAACGCCGATGCCGCCGTTGACGAAGAACTGCTGCCGTGAGCAGCGTCGAGATCCCTGACAGAGCGCGTCAGGCTTCAATGCGACCATGAATTATCCCCGCTCACGCTTCGGGTTGGTGTGAGTCGAACACGTTCCGTCCTTCGCGGGAGGCCGAGCGGGGTGGCTTGCCCCGCACGGGTCAGTCCTGTATCTCAGTGCCCGACTTCGTTCAGCACTCACGGAGCAGGACCATGCGGATTCTGGTTGGCTGGGATAATTCCGAACAGGCGGACTTGATTTCGATGTATCTCGGCATCGGCGAGCACGAAATCGAAGTCGTGCTCGGAGGTGAGGGACTGATCTCCCGGTTGAGCGGCGGGGAGGAGTGCGACGTGGTGTTCCTCTCCATCACCCTGCCCGATGTCGAGACGGGATTCGACACGTTTCAAGAATTGAAGCGGCTTCGGCCGGATGTCCCCATCGTGGGAGCCTGCGACCCCGCGGATGTGTTTCGCATCGTCCGATTCATGACGCACGGGATGTGCGCCTACGCGATCCGCGATGCCAACGGCGACTATCTGTTCATGTTGCTCGCCGTGCTGGAGAGCGCCGTTGAATCGGTGAGGGCGCTGCAAGACCAAAAGGTCGCCGAAAAGCTGCGCGAGGAAGTGCAGGCCGTCCGCAAGCTGCAGGAGTCGATGATCCCGGCACACATCGACGCCCCCGCCGGCTGTCAGATCGTCGCGCGGTACGAGCCCTCGCAAATTCGGGTCGCCGGCGGCCGGGTCGTCACGATGGCGGGAGGCGACTACTACGACGTCTTCACCCTGGACGACAACCACGTCGTGCTGCTGGTCGGCGACGCGTCGGGGCACGGCATGAAGGCGGCCATGTCGATCATGGTCATGCACACCCTGGTCCGCATGATCCGCACGCAGCGGTATCAGAACACGGCCGCCTTCGTCGCGGCGATCAACAACCAACTCTGCGAGCACTCGATCGTGCAGGAGGAGGGGGGCTTCATCACGCTGGCGTATGGCCTGCTGACGCTGGACACGAACGAACTCCAATGGACTTCGGCCGGACATCCGATCCCGCTGGTGCAGGATCTCGACACGGGCGAGATTCGCGCCCTCGCAGCCGACAACACCGCGGGCCTTCCCCTCGCGATCTATCCCGAGGTGGACTACGACACGCTGCACTCGAAGCTGCCCGACAACTACCGCCTGCTGTTCTACACGGACGGCTTGCAGGAGGCCTTTCCCGAACACAAGGCGACCAAGACCGGTGAGTTCGGCGTGGCGGGGATCAAACGCACATTGGCCGTCCAACGTGATGCCACCGCCGCCGAATCGTTGCAGGCGCTGTTCGACGAATCGGAAGCCTACACCGAAGGCTCGGGACGCCACGACGACACGTCCGCCGTGTTGCTCGAACGGCGACTTTGATTGCCCGACGTGCGGACCTCTCCTCGAAGGTCGCCTGACACCATGACGCACGCCGCCCACGATTCAACCAACCGCTTCTCGAACCGCGTGGCCGATTACGTCCGTTATCGACCGGGCTATCCCGGGGATCTCGTGCAGATGTTGCGAGAGGAAGCCGGCTTGAAGCCCTCGTCCGTCGTGGCCGACATCGGGTCGGGAACGGGGATCTCGACCGAGCTGTTTCTGCGGTTCGGCTGCGTGGTGTGGGCCGTCGAACCGAATCGTGAGATGCGTGAGGCGGCGGAGGCCCAGTTTCGCGAACAGCCCCGTTTTCACAGCATCGACGGGACGGCCGAAGCCACGTCGTTGGAGGCGGCCTCCGTAAACCTCATCGCCGCGGGACAGGCGTTTCACTGGTTCGATGTCGCACGAATCCGGACCGAGTTCGCCCGCATCCTGCATCCCGACGGCATCGTCGCCCTGTTCTGGAACTCGCGCCATCTCGATACGACTCCGTTCCTCAAGGGCTACGAGAAACTGCTGCAGGACTTCGCGACCGACTACCAGCAGGTCGATCACAAGCGCATCGACGCCGCCGTGCTGAAACAGTTCTTCGGCGGAGACCACTTTCAAACGCGGACGTTTCCCAACTCACAGCACTTCGATTTCGAGGGCCTGCGCGGCCGACTGCTGTCGTCCTCCTACGCCCCCGCCGCCGGACATCCGCGTCATGTGCCGATGCTTGCGGAACTGGAACGCCTCTTCCACGAATACGCCGTTGGTGGCCAGGTGCAGTTCGACTACGACACCGAACTCTTCTTCGGCCGCGTCGCGTGAGTCACCCCCACGCGCGGGGTCGGGTTGGGCGAGATACTGTAGTCCCGTCGCTCCGCCGACGGGACGCTTGTCGGCGGAGCGACAAGCCTACAGTAGAAGAGCGCTACGCCTCACTCGGCGGCTTCGTCGAAGTTGAAGGGGCGCGTCTGTTCCGTTGACGGCGGCTTCGGAGTGGGCTTGGCCCGTTTTGAGCGGGTTTGCCTGGGAGGCTTTTTCGGAGCGATGTCTTCGGCCGTTGGTTCGCCCTCGGACTTTGGTTCGTCTGCCTCGTTCCTTGCGATCTTGGACTTTCGCTGCTTCGGGACTGCAGGTGTTGCCGGCGCGCTGACCTTCGGTTCGGGGGCACCGACCAGCGGGTCTCCCTCATTGATGAATCGCAGCCGTTCCAAACCGCGCGTGATGTATTCGTCGCTGATGTCGAAGGCGAGGAAATTGCGGCCGAGTTTCTTGGCGACGGCAACCGTCGTCGAACTGCCGCTGAACGGATCGAGGACCAGTTCGCCGGGGTTCGAGCAGACCTTGATGATGCGGCCCAGCAACTGTTCGGGCATCTGGCAGCCGTGGAAGCCTTCGCGTTCCTTGAACGTTCCGGCGACTCGCGGGAAGTACCACGTGTCTTCATCGGGGTTCAGGCCGTCGGTCAGGTCTTGCGGCCGCAGAATCCACGTGTCGTCGGGCAGGCGGCCCGTCGCGTTGGCTCGACTATCGGCGTAGACCGTTTGTCGAGCAGAGGGAACGGCGATGGCGGCTCCGTTGAACGTGAACGTCTTCGAGTCCTTCACGAAGTGAAAGATGTGCGTGTGCGAGCGGCTGAACTTGTACTTGCAGTTCACACCGAACGTGTAGTACCAGATGACCCAGCTTCGGCAGTGGAAGCCGATCTCCTGGCTAAGCAGTTTCAGTTCGGCGGCATAATCGTCGCCAATGGCCAGCCAGAAAGTGCCGGTCGGTTTGAGGACGCGGTGGACACCCTCAATCCATTGGCGCGACCAGTCGAGGTATTGCTGGGGAGCCTTCCGGTCTTTGTAGACGTCGTAGTCGTAACCGATGTTGAACGGCGGATCGGCGAACACGAGATCGACGCAACCCTCTTCCAATTTCTGCATCGCCTTGATGCAGTCGAGCCGGTGAATCGTGTTGGGTTCAAGCATCAAGAAACCTCCGTGCGTGGGCGATGAGGATCGTGGGGCGAGACGTGGGCGTTACGCACAGCGATCAGTGGAGGGATCGTACCGGCCGGCGCGCGGCGTCTCAACCAAGGGTGTTTTTGATGAGATGTCGCCAGAAAATTGCAGGATCTCACAGAGCCAAATACGGCTACCAGCAGCACACGGTTCCGTGATTTCGACTACAAACTGTCCAAGTACGCGACGAGATTTCTCAACTCGGTCGGTGACAATTCGGCTTCGAGTTGGTGTCGGAATTTGGTGAAGACTTCGTCCAGCGTGGCGGCTCGGCCGTCGTGGAAGTAGGGGCTGTTCTGGCTGATGCCTCGCAGCGACGGCGGGTTGAATTTGGAGAGGCCCTGCTCGTCCTTGAGCTTCACGTCGGCCAGTCGCGGCGAGGTGAAGGCCGGGCGCGCGTGGCACCGCGCACAATCGAGTCGCTCGAACAGCGCGGCTCCGCGGGTGACGGCGGTTTGATCGGGTGAGCCAACCGGCGGCGCGGGAGGCAGCGTCCGCAGATAGGTCTCCAGATCGCTAGTCTGCTCGTTGGAGAGGGCCTCGCCCTGCATCGTCGATTGGATCGAGTGCCTGATCTGATCGGCCAGCGTCTCGAACCGGCCGCTCCAGGCATACGGAGCCGTGTCGGCCACACCGCGCAGGGAGAGGACTCTTTTGGCCGTGCCGAAAGTGCCATCAGTGAAGTTGTCGTTGAGCAACCCGTTCGTGTGTCCATCGACGTGACAGCTCGCGCAACTGAACCAACTGTCGTGGGAGAGCTTCGCGCTGTGAAACAGCCGCTCGCCGCGATCGGTTGCTGACGGCTCGGGGGTTGGGCCGAGCGAGATCGTGCCGACGATGTCTCGTCGCGCGAGATGGACCACCGTCACGGAGTCGCTCAGCGTGTTGACCACGAACACGTGCAGGCCGTCCGGGCTGAGGGCGACCGCCGTCGGACGCTCTTCCATTTTCAACCGCTTTGCAAACAGATGATTGCCGTCGTCAAGGACCAGTTCGTTCGTGCCACTGAGCGCGACGGCGATGACGCCATCGGGCCGCATCACGAACCCGGCCGGATCGCCCGCACCTCGCTCCGGCCCACCGAGGTATTCGAGATCGCTCCCCTTGAGTGGATCGAGTTTTGGATCGAGCACATCGGCCAGCGGCAATGACCGCAGGCAGTTGACCATCAGGCCGCCCCAATGCACATCGTCAAAAGTCGTGTGGGCCATACGACTGAGCATCTGATGCGTCAGCACCAGTCGGGGCTTCGTCGGATGGAGTCGCAGTTGCCGGATGCCATGCGCCGGCAGATCGCGCACGGATTCGACGCAGCCCGCAACCGGATCGACCACGGCCAAATTGGACCCGAACGCATCGGCCACGATCAGCTTGTTGGCAGCCTCGACGAACAGCATCTCGCGCGGAGCGAACGGCAGCCGGATTGTTCGGGCGGTCCCCTTCGGCAACTCGGCCGCATCCCCCAGCCACGACGCGAGGTCCACGATGGTGATCGTTCTCGACCAGAACGACGCGACGAACGCGAGAGTGCCATTCGCCGAGACTCGCACCGTGACGGGATACGGGCTGACGCCCAATCGCTTGCGAATCGTCGCCGTGTCACCAGCGAGTTGCATCGCAATCAGTTCGTGTGCCTCTTCGTCCGTGACCAGCAGCAGCGAGCGATCCGTCGGAGAGACGACCGCGTCCGACAACTGTTTGCCGACCGGAACCTCGCGCACAAACTTCAACGCGTTGGGATCGAGCAATGAAACGGAGCCGCTTCGTTGATTGGCCGTCACGAGCCGACGCCCCTCATCGACGACGACCAACGCCACGGGCCGCCGCCAGCGCGGAGTTGAAATCTCTTGCGCTGCCGCTCCTGCAACTAGCAGTAGGAGTGTCGCGAGCACGAATCCAAGCTGACGGGCCATTGATTTCTCCCAGTGGATCTTCGAGTGAATCGCAGTCCAACCGTCGGAACCTCACCAGCCACAGTCTAGCCCGGATGATTCAGGGTCGAAATGACATGCCGCTGGTGGCTGTTCACCCGATGCGAGTTGGCCTCCCCTGGCGGACGACGATCTCGGAGCCATCGGCCACGAAGGAGGAACTCGGTCGGCCCGCGAGGACGTTCGCGAACGCGGGGCCGTACAGCGTCGCGATGTTCCCCTCGAAGCGGCTCTCGTCCGCCCGCCAGACGTGCCACGAGGGATGCTCCACCGCATATTCGAGCGTCGAGCCGTCGCGCTGTGCCGTGTAGCCCCAATAGTGCTCGGTGATGAACTCTTCCTCTGATCCGGGCACGAGCGGACTCGACTCGCCGTGCATTGTTGCCGACAGTTCGCTCCAACCACCGGCCCATTTCCACGAGTAATTGAGCGCACCGCGCTGGCCGTTCTGTACCGAGGGCAACTCGACCGAATGCCGCATCGGCAGCGTGACGTACTGTTCGTTGTAGACCCACCGCGCGACGAACGTCACGGCGGCGCGAGGGACGATCTCCTTGAGGAACACGACGCCGCGATGCCATCCGTCGGCCGCGAGGTGCCGCACGTAGAACCGCAGGTTCACCTCGGGAAAGTTCCGATGGAAGGGGATGCCGATCCCCAGCAGCCTCGTGTCCAGAAACTCAAAGCCGACCAGGCTGACAAACGTCCGGCCGTTCCAGATGTCGATCTCGGTCCCCTGCGGCACGCGGTCGCGCAGCAACTCGGGATCGATCTCATAATTCAGCAGCACCAGATTCCGCCACTGAGCGGTCAGGAAGGAGGAAGCGGCGGCCATCAGCGAAGACTCCTGTTTCCCCTCTTCTTCTCTTGTTCCCCTCGCCCCCTTGGGGAGAGGGGTGAGGGGCAATCGTGGTACGAGCCTCATTCTCAATCGCCCTTCACCCCCGGCCCCTCTCCCCGGAGGGGCGAGGGGAGCAGAGGAACTGACGGATCATAGTTTCACCGGAAAGATCTGTACCGAGACGTAGACCGGTTTGTCCTCAATCGTCGTCAGCAGGCTCGGTGCCCACGCCTCGATCTGCTGGCGGCGAGTATCGTTCAACGCTCCGAAGGCCGCGTGGTTGGGACGAGGCAACGGCGAGTCGAACACTCCCGCCGCCTGCAACTCGGCGAAGCGGCTCGGGTGCGCGACATCGGTGTAACCGTAGCTGCCCGGCTCACGATACCGCAGGATCTCCGACCAGTTGACGAGCACGTGCGTGATGCCGTGCTGGCGCAGCGTCACGCGGATGTCATCGACGGGCCGCAGCCTCACTTCACCAGTGGCCGTTCTCTCGAAGAACCATTGCTCGAACAGCGACCGATCAAACACCGTGTTGTAGACGTAGGGGAAGCGGGCATGGAACAGAGCCGCTTCGCCGACGCAGAGGACTTTCATCTCGCGCGGCAGGCGACCCGCTGCGAGTTCGTCGTCGAGCCACTTCTGCGACGGAGACTTCACCATCTCGCGCGCCGCTTTCAGATCGGTCCGCCCCGCATTGAAACCGTTGAAGTTTATCATCATGCCCGCGTTGTAGAGGACGTTCGCGGCAATGATCAGCGTCACGAGCCAGGCTGCGATGACTCGGAGCGGGCTTCGCAGGACGCCGTACAGCCATGTGGCACCGGCTCCGGCAAGCAGCGCGACGGCGGGGAACATGGGCACGTAAAAGCGGTCGATGTGGTGCGTCAGCAGGAACCAACTGAGGAACTGCCAGCCGATGAACGCCCACACGCACCAGACTCGCCGTCGCCACGAAGCGAGCAGCGCGATCGGAGCCAATCCAAACATCAGCGCGCTGTGCCAGTCGTTGTTCGCCGCGACATCGGTCAGCTTCACGAACAGGTCCGCCAGCAATTCCGTCATGCTGCCATACGTCCGTGCGGCGTGACCGGCCCGCCACTGCGCGTCCATCGCCACATCGCGCCCCGCACCACCGAAGAGGGAGTACGCGAGCGGATACACGGGATTGCCCGTCTCGACCGCGTTCTTCACGAGCCACGGTCCAACAGCGACGAGGACTCCCGCGCCGAACAGAGCCAGCTCGATGAAGCCGCGCCGCGCGCGAACGACCACAGATTCCTTGGCGAAGGCCGCACGCAGCGCGATCATCGCCGCCAGCGGCAGTACGACCGAGATTGCTCCCGTGTACTTGCAAGCCATCGCGGAACCGGCCAGCAAACCGCCGAGCAAGACGAATCTCAGTCGTGATCCTGCTTCCCGCCCCCTGACTTCTGACTCCTGACTCCTGATCCCCGTCTCTTCCCACGCGATCCGCAGTCCGACTGCCAGCGCCGCGAACAGGTAGCACGCCAGCCCCCCCTCGGCGTACGCGATGATGGAAATGCGGTAGGTCCACGGAGTCGTCAGCCACACGAGCGCGGCGAGGTATCCCGCCGTTGGGCCAAACCACCGCCTGCCCGTCGCATACAGACCGAGTGCCGTCAGCAGAGCGAACCCCGCGAGGACGGCCTGTCCCGCAAGTGCCCCCGACTCCCAATCGCCATGCAACACCATGCCGCACAGCAGCAGCATCTCGGTCAGAAACGGAAAGCTCGTGTAGACGTTGTGAGGCAGCCGCGCGATGTGGCCCTGCTGGAACCACTCCTTCGGTCCGCCGAGGTGATACTCGATGACATCGAAGTCGGTCTGAGGCGACATCGCGCCGAGCAGCATGCAAAACACAAACGGTGCGATCGCAAACGGCACCCAACGAGCCAGTGCGTTCGCAAGCGGAGGGTGAGGCTCCTGCCGAGCCGTCTTGTTTTCGGGTGTCACACGACCGCGCGGCTCGGCAGGAGCCTCGCCCTCCCGACGCCAGAGCCAGACTTCGACAACGACACTCGCGATGGTCAACGCCACCAACGGCCAGCGTGACATCCAACCGAGCAGGCCGAAGCCGAGCATCGCCAACGACACGCCCGCCAGTCCGAGACAGCCTGCGAAGAACAATCGCTCCGCAGGATCGAGGACCTCGCGCGGGATGCCACTGGCGGCAGCTTTGGGCCGCCAGTGTTCTTCCCCATGTTCGTCGAAGACCACTGGCGAGCGAAGCCCCTCGCCAGTGGCACCCGAGTGCAGACCCATGCCGCGCAGGATGAGTGAACCCATTCCCCAAGCGCCCAGCCAGATGACCGATGCACTGAGCAGGAACGGCACGCGCTGGCCAAGATACAGCCAACTCCACGGAGCGGTGTTGGCAATCACGGGCGGGTCGAGCAGGTCCATCAAATCGAATGGCAACTTGGCCCAGATCATCCACCGCGCCGCGGGTGGATTGTTGGGGAGGCCAAAGCTGTGGAACCACGCGGTGAATGCGATGAGCCACACGAGACCCAGCACCACGCGCCACGTCATCCCGTGAGGGAGAGCAAGCTCCGTCGAGGCGGGGCTGTTTGCAGCAACGGATTCCGAGCGGGGGCGACTTCGACTCACGAAACGATTCCGGGTGACAGGACGAGTCCAGGTGAACGGCAGGACGGGAATATCGCCCAAGGTAGCCCTGTCGCTCTGTGACAGGAAGCGCAGTCATCCAACGGGGTCAGGCACTCCAGCGTAAGGGGCCTCACGTCTCATCAGTCGATCGAATCCACTTGGGCACCGCTGGAGGTTCATGCTGGTGCAGCCGGTCGAGGAGTCGAGCAGGCTTGGTCTCGACGACGAACTGCCGGCGATGCTCGTCGCGTCAAAAGCCGTCTTTGATCGAGCGGTCGATCATGGCGACGAGCGGATCGAAGTAACCGGCCACGTTGAG
>JBBPIS010000048.1:0-47908 GCA_038040225.1 Planctomycetota bacterium | reverse complement strand
GAACTCTCCGTTCGGAAGAGGCAGGTAGATCAGATTTCGTTCCATTCGGGGGCCACTGGCGGAAGGATGCCGCGCCGCATGTCAGTCGATGGAGTGTCTGGCCTTCACGATATTCCAGATCACGACACCGAAATAGGCAACCGGTGGAGCTGTCGCGACGATCAGCAGAAACAGCAATGCCTGCCGTCGCAGCAGCCAGAAGATGAAGCCGGTGACAAGTCCGAGTGCCGCCGCGTGCGAACCAAACAGCAGACAGAGGGACTTCAGTGGACCACGCGGCAGGAGTTCAAAGGAGATGGCACAAATCCACGCGATGACACACAGCCTGCTGACAAACGTGACCACGCCACCCGGTTGGGTTGGCGGCGGTTTATGATGGTCATCGCCCATTGCGGAAATGCTCCTTCACGAACATTCAAACGGCCAGACTCGCAACCATTTCCCACGCAGCCCTCTCGCTCGGCGAGATGAAAGCCGGTGAACGCGTCGAGCGTCGATGATCATCCGGTCAAACCTCTCGCTGAGCGAGAGGGCTGCATTGTTCGATCGCGATGTTGACGACTCACGGCACCGACTACGGCTTCGAGTAGGTGTCGAACACGCGGACCTTGTCCCAACTCGGCTTGTTCTCTTCGATGAACTGCAGGTGCTGCCTGGCGACCTGGTAGTCGTCGTGAGCCTGCTTGTTCTTGAAGACGACGCTCAGGCCGACATGGAAATCGCGGACGTTCACCGGACGTTCCAACTCCTGCACGAGTGGTCCGGCGGCGAAGAAGACCACGCCGGGGTGATCCTTCAGGTACTTGTAACAGGCGTCGGTCAGCTTCTGCGTGTTCTCCGCAGTCCCCTCCTTGAGCGTGAAATAGACGTTGTGAATCAGCATCGGTTGCTTCGCATCATCGGCCATAGAAAAAGTTCCCGGCAAGAGGTTCATTCCCACTCCCACGGCCACCGCCGTCAGGGCGATCACCGCGATCACGTTGCGTCGCATCATGTCCTACTCCCCTGGTTGTTGCCACTGTGTACAGACCTCGCGGTCTCGTCATTGAATCGGCAGCGTCATCGACAGCCGCTCTTTCCCTCGTGCCACCTTGACTGTGATCTTGTCCCCCGGCTTCTTGCCGTTGACTGTCGAGGCGATCAGATCGCTTTCGGTGTGCGAGGAGTCGTCGCCGTCGAACTCGATCAGGATGTCTCCCTTGAGAAATCCCGCCTGCTTCGCCTTGGCATGGTCGCCGTACTGACCGACGTGTTTGACGTGCAGCGCCATCCGGTCATCCGCGATTCCCTGCTCAGACCGCTGTGCGGCGGTCGCCGCTTCCAGCAACAGTCCGCCGAGGGCGATTCGCCGCAGATCCCAAGTGGTCGCCCGCCACGAGATGTTCACGCGGCGACGCCAGCCGTCCGCGAGCGGCAACGTCAGCGACAGCGTCTCACCCTTCGAGCCTCCTCGCCGCACGACGGTCTTCAGTTCCGAATCGTTTTTGGCCGTGTGCAGCACCCACTGCACATCGGCAATCGAAATCGGGCGCTGACCGTTCACGGTCACGAGTTCATCGCCCGCTCGAAAACCGGCGGATTCGGCGGGTGAATCGGCGGCGACTTCCTTCACCGTCGCGCACTCATTCGAATCAAGACGCAGGCCCAGAACGGACGGATTCGGCCACGGGTAGAGCAGGTCGTCGGGGATCGGTTTGCCTTCGGCTCGGATCGTCATGCGCTGAGCTTCGCGCACCTGATGGCAGTGGATGCAACTCTTGACGACGTTCCCCTCGTAGTCGAGTCGATCGGTGTACTTGCCCTTCAGCCACGCATGTTCCTCGGGCTTGGCAATCGCCACGTCGGAGCCGCGCTTGCCCGTCAATTGAGGCTTGAAACGGTCGAATTCCTCGTCCATCTCCAACCCGCGGATCAGAGCCTTGGCGAGGCCGTCGATGGTCATCTCGTGATCCTCGTCCTTCTGACCCGAGCGTGTGCCGAAGCGTCCATAGATTGTGCCGTCGGCCCGCATCAAAAACATGGCCAGCGACATGTCGTAGTCGAACTGGTAAAGCGACAGATCCATGCCGTTGGCTTGAGGGACTCGCACGCAGACGTACTGGTCCATCAATCGGCGGATGCGCGGCTCCCGCGCGACGACCATGTCGTCGAAGTTGCTGCACGCCTCGCACGGGATGCAGCGGAAGACCACGAGCAGCGGCTTGCCGGTCCGCTTGGCCTCGGCGAACGCTTTGGGAAGGTCGTTGTAGATCCAGTGGTCGTCCTTTTCGAGCAGCTTGCGGTCGTCGCGGACCTTGGTTTCGCGATCGACGGCCAGCGCGAGGGTCAACGTGGTCAGCAACAGGATCGCACTCAGCAACAACCCGGCGCGAAGGTGATGAGAACGCGACATGACAGGACTCCTCAAGCAGCGGGGGAGGGCGGCACTGCCGCCGAACAATGGTGCCGCGTACTATACCGGCATGTCCGCCGGAACGAAGCCAAACCGCATTGCGATCTTGTTCGAGTACGCCACGTTGAACGGTGGCGAACGGTCGATGCTGGCCTGTCTCGACTGGCTGCAACGGAACGAATCGGGTGGGGAGTTCGTGGCCATCGCGCCAGGAAGCGGTCGGCTGGCCGAGGCACTTGCAGAGCGGCACATCGACGTGATCCCGTGGACGATGACCGCGGAGCCGGATCGCGCGAGATTGAGTCGCGAGGCGATTGAAACATCGCTGATGGAGGCCGTTCATCGTGCGAGGCCCGACCTGCTGCATGCCAACAGTCTGGCGATGGGCCGTCTGACCGGACGCATTGCCAACCGGCTGGCGATCCCGACGACCTCGCACCTGCGCGACATCCTCAAGCTGAGCACGGCTTCCATCGCCGACCTGAATCGGAACCGGCGACTGATTGCCGTCTCGAACGCCACGCATGAGTTTCATATCGCGCGGGGACTCGACGCGGGCCGAGTCATCGTCGTGTGGAACGGCCTCGATCTCGAAGGCTTTCAGCCGCGGGCGGCCACCGGTTGGCTGCACGACGAATTGAAGCTGCCTCGATCGGCGAAGCTGCTCGCCGTGATTGGCCAGATCGGATTGAGAAAGGGGCAAGACGTCCTGGCGACCGCCGCTCCGACCATCGTGCGAGAACACTCCGATGTTCACTTTGTCCTCGTGGGCGAACGGTCCTCGACGAAGGAGGAAAGCATCGCGTTCGAGCGGGCCATCGTGGACCGCTTCGCCGAGCAGGGTCTCGCGGACCGACTGCATCGACTCGGCACTCGCGACGATGTACCGAGCCTGTTGGCCGAGATCACGCTGCTGGTGCATCCCGCTCACCAGGAACCGTTCGGGCGCGTGCTGCTCGAAGCGGCGGCGTGCGGTGTTCCCGTCGTGGCGACGAACGTGGGCGGCACGTCGGAAATCGTGGTCGATGGCGAAACCGGACGACTCGTACCACCGCGAGATTCGAGTGCGCTGGCTCTCGTCATCAACGAACTGCTCGCCGATGAGGAGGTTCGCCACCGCATGAGTCTCGCCGCGCGAGCGCGAGCCGTGCGCGAGTTCGATATCGCGCGAGCCGCACGATTACTGGCCGATCAGTGGCGCAATGTGCTCGTTTAGTTGGCCGAGTTTTGGGGCTGGCCGGTTGTGTGACCGTGAAACTCGGGCCAACGTTCCCAGGCATAGTCCCACTCCATCCACATTCGCATCACAGACCACAGCAGTCTCATTTTTGCGAGATGTTCCGGCGGCATGCGGGACTGCTGGCTGATCGCCTCCTTCGCGGCCGAGGCCAGCCCCCAGCGCGCTCCCAGCAGTCGGCACAATCCATCGGCAGACAAGTCCGGTTCGGATCCCTCTTTGGTGTACCCGGCCCCCTCGGCCGTGACGAACAACTCGAACAACTGGCTGCGATACGGATCGAGCTCCAGCGGCTTGGTCTTTCGCTCGGCGTCGAGGATCAGTTCTTCCAGGCGGTCAAGAATGCGGTCAGCCAAGGTCGAGGTCTCACTGATGGAAGAGGTCATGGTTCCGTCCCGTGGCGGTAGTTCCTGAAGCGGGGCGAGAGGATAGCAGCCACGCGGAGGAAGTTGTAGCGCGGCAAGGAAAGGGAGGAGTTCGGAAGGCGGAGGGCGGAATGAAAGGACGCTGAACGAGGGCGACTCGCTCGGCGTCAATTCATTCCCCCTTCCACCCTCTCCCTTCCGCCCTCCGCCGGTCGACTACGGAATCAGGAAGACCAATCCCGTGACCGTCGCCGCCTGTACGGCGGCGGCTTTGGCGTTGAGCGGCACTTGATAGTGCAGCTTCGGAGCGCATTCGCCGGGACGGTACCAGCCGAGCGAATAGACCTCGCGGCAGGGCGGATCGAGCGTCATCAGATACGGCAGGCAGACCAATTGAGCGCTGAACCGGCCAATCGAAACGACCGGCTGAATCAGCGGTCGACGCGTGTGACCGTATCGCTCCAGCGCGGGGTCTTCAAAGTAAAGCGGGTAGTTGAAGAAATTCGGAGCATCCCACGGCTTCACGGTCGCCGGGAAGGCTCGTTCGGGAAACGGTTCACCGCCAAACGCCAGGTTCAACTTGTCCGATTCGCCTTTCGCGAACTCGCGGATGTCGTTGTCGCTCTCGCGTCCGTCGGCCGTCCAATCGCGGAACGGATTGATGCGGTCAATCGGGCGATACCGGACCGGAGCGATCTGAGCGTGAGAGACCTGCTTCGTGGACGGCCAGGCGGACGAGGCACTCTGGTGGGACGCGGACTCCCGTGCGAGTGCCGCCGATTCTTCGACCGGTGCCGGCACGATGTGGGTCGGCTCCAGAGCGTGAACTCCACCGTCGTCGGCTTCGTCGAATTTGAAGTCCGGCTCCGGTTCCGGTTCCACCACGACGGGCAAGACCCAGGCCGGCTCTTCGTCAACCGGGGCGATCGGCAGCGCGGGCCGAGGAGGCGGAGACGACAACGACGACTCGATGGCTTCCGATGCGGAACGGCTCGGCGCAGGATCGGCAATCGTCGAATTCGACTCCGGCGCGAGTCGTTCCGAATCCGCCGTCGGCTCATCTGGGATCGGGCGGACCGGCGCTTCGATCTTCGCGGCGCGAGGCACATTGGAAGATCGAGTCGCCGCCGGTGCGGGCGGCTCCTGAATCGGATAGAGCGACTTCAGACGACGCCAGCGATCGACGGCCGTGCGAGAACTCGAATCGTCCACCACCGACGCGCGGCCGACGGTCGATGGCGGCTCGGCGAACACTGCGGCGGGCGACGCGGCGGCCAGCCACGCGCCGAGCACGACAAACTCAAGCCGATTCCATCGGCGCGTGTTCGCCCGAGTAGTTGGGCGACTCTTCAACGATCGTGATGTCATGCGGATGGCTTTCCCTCACCGTGGCCGGCGACACCTGGATGAACCGCGCTTCCGTACGCAGTTCGGCGATCGTGCGAACGCCGCAATATCCCATGCCGGCCCGCAGGCCCCCGATCAACTGATACAACAACACCGGCAGCGAGCCCTTGTAGGCGACGCGGCCTTCCACACCTTCCGGCACCAGTTTGGAGGAATTCGGTGCGCGACCGTCTTCGCTCGTCCCCTGCCGGTATCGTTCGCTGCTTCCCTTGACCATCGCGCCCAGCGAGCCCATGCCCCGGTAACGCTTGAATCGTCGCCCCTGGTAGAGGACCACTTCGCCGGGGCTTTCGTCCAGCCCTGCCAGCAATCCTCCGAGCATCACGGTGTGAGCACCCGCCGCGAGTGCCTTCGTGATGTCGCCGCTGTATCGAATGCCTCCGTCCGCGATGATGGGGACATCGGTGTCGGCCGTGGCTCGGACGGCGTTGGCGATGGCCGTCAGTTGCGGCACGCCAATCCCCGCGATGATCCGCGTGGTGCAGATCGATCCCGGTCCGATCCCGACTTTCACCGCATCCGCTCCCGCGCGGATCAGGTCTCGTGCTCCCTCCGTGGTGGCCACGTTGCCCGCGACGACGTCGATCGTCCACCGTCGCTTCAGTTCCTTGACCGTGTCGATCACGTTTTTCGAGTGCCCGTGCGCACTATCGACACACAGGACATCCACGCCTTTGCCGATCAGTTGCTCGGCTCGCTCGAAATCGCCGACACCGATGGCCGCTCCGACCCGCAGTCGCCCACGGGCATCTTTTGCCGCTCGCGGGTACCGCAGGTTCTTGTCGATGTCCTTGATCGTGATCAACCCCTTCAATTGGAAATGTTCGTCCACCAGGAGCAGCTTCTCGACTTTATTTTCCAGCAGCAGGCGCTGCGCCTGTTCGAGCGTCGTGTCCTCTTTGGCCGTGATCAGGTTTTCCTTCGTCATGACATCGGCGACGGAGATCTGCGCGTCCTTGGACTGCATAAACCGCAGGTCGCGGCGAGTCAGGATGCCGATCAGCTTGCCGTCCCTGGTCACGGGGACGCCACCGATGTTCCGCTCCTCCATGATCTTCCACGCATCGGCGGCCGATGCCTCGGGTGGAAGCGTGACCGGATCGACGATCACGCCGTGTTCGGCCCGTTTCACGCGCTCGACCTGCATCGCCTGAAATTCGGCGGTCATGTTCTTGTGGATGATGCCGATGCCACCCTCCTGAGCCATCGCGACCGCCATCTCACTTTCCGTGACGGTGTCCATCGGGCTGGACAGAATCGGCACATTCAGCCGGATGTTGCGGGTGAACTGCGTCGAAACGTCGGTGTCACCCGGCACGAGTTCGCTGTACGACGGCTCCAACAACACGTCGTCAAAGGTGACGCCGCGATAAACAATGCGATCTTCCATGGTCCTGTCCTCTCTTTGTGTCTCCGATTACGCTCCTGTCCCCTCGCCCCCGCCTTGCGGGGAGAGGGTTAGGGTGAGGGGTCTTCGCCTTCGTCACCCGTCGTGCCACTTTCGTCATGTCTGTTCGCCAGTGTCTCGCCCGCAACCGACCGCTGCAACCGATTCGACAACGCAACAAGTTGTGCCACTTCCAAAGCCTCCGCGCGGCTGTCGGCGGGGATCTTCAATTCGCCCAGTAGCTCGTCGATCTCGGCCCGGGTGAGCCGACCCTTGTACATTTGAGCCAGCACTCCCCCCAGCACCTTCCTCCGCTGCGTGAAGACATCCCGCAGGAAGGATTGCAGGGCGGCCCGGTCGTGAATCCGCGAGCGGGCTTCGAGATCGGGTTCGATCCGCACGATGGCCGAATCGACCTTGGGACGCGGCCAGAACACGGTCGGCCCGAGTTTGTGAACCAGTGTCACCTTGCACTGGGCTTGCACGAAGACCGACAGCGCCCCGTAGTCGGAGGTGCTCGGCCTGGCGTTCAGCCGCTGAGCCATCTCGTACTGAATCGTCACCACCATCCGGGTCCACGGAAAGTCGGAGGCCAGCAGATTGGCGATGACCGGCGTGGCGACGTGATACGGCAGGTTGGCGACCAGTTTTAGAAAACGTCGTCCCGGCGCGGCGGCCAACCGCGTTGACACGGCGTCGGTGACGAGCGGGTTGAGTTGGTTCTTGTTCTTCAGTGCGTCGCAGTTCAGCAGCAGCACGTCGGGCAGATGCGACGTCGCTTCGAGGGCGAGGCGGTACATGTTCGGATCGTACTCGACCGACACCACCGCTCCCGCCGCCGCGAGAAACGTCGTCAGCCCGCCCGTCCCCGCACCGATCTCCAGCACCACGTCGTCCGGTCCGAGATCCGCCTCGGCCACGATGCATTCGAGCAGATTCAGATCGATTAGAAAGTTCTGCCCCAGATCGCCGCGCGGGTGCAATCCCAGTTTCTCAAACAGGGCCATCAAATGAGTTCGCGTCTGTCGCAGCGGAGCAGGCATGTGGCGGGGGGTCTCGCAGGGAGGCGGGAGTATACCGACAGTCGCCTCCCAAGTCGTGCGCCTGGTGAGGACTGCGGCGCTTCCCGCTGACAGGTTCCCGCCTTGGAACGAGAACACCCCGGCTGCCGTGTGAACAGCCGGGGTGCGAGAGTCGGCGAATCGCTTCCGTCGAGGAAGTCGATCAGATTTCCCAGCCCTTGCGGTATTCGCGGGTCACGTACTTGTTGGCATCGGAGTCGTTGGTGATCTTCATGTTGACGCCATCCCATTCGACCTTCTTGCCCGAGCGCAGCGCGACGTTGCCCAGCAGAATTGTTTCGGTCAGACGGGCGGACACCTCGAAGTTCGACATCGCCAGTTCCGGCTTGCTCTCCTTGATCGCGTTGGCGAACTCGGTGAAGTGGCCGGGGGAAACCAAGTACTCGGGCTTCTTGTATTCGAGGAATTCCTGCTTCGGCAGGATGACGTAGTCGTTGTGGTAATCATTGGACGAGAAGATCCGGCCCTTGTCGCCGATGACCAGCGATCCGCTGGCGCCCTGCTTTTCACCCATGAGCAACTCTTCCGAGGGTCGCTTGCCGCCGTCGTACCAGTACAGCGTACAGGGACCGAGATTGCCTCGCGGACCGAACTCGAACTTGATCGTGCAGTTCTTCGGGTAGGAGGCCTCGCGAGCATCCCCAGTCCATTCGGGATCGGGCATCGCTTCGATGGAGATCGGATTGAAGAGTTGCAGGGACGTCACGGCCATGTTCGTCGTGTGACAGGCCATGTCACCCAGCGCGCCGGTTCCGAAATCGAGCCAGCCGCGCCACTTGAACGGCTGATAGGCCGAGTGGTACGGGCGATCCTTCGCGGGGCCGAGGAACAGATCCCAGTGAATGTTCTTGGGACACTCTTCGACTTCCTTCGGATAGCCGCCCCCCTGTGGCCAGATCGGGCGGTTGGTCCAGATGTGAACTTCCTTCACCGCGCCGATGTCGCCCTTGCGAACGATCTCGACCGCTTCGCGATGGCCGTTGGCGGCGGTTCCCTGGTTGCCCATCTGCGTGCAAAGCTTCTTCTCGGCGGCGACCTCGCGCATCAGGCGGGCTTCGGCCACGGTGTAGGTCAGCGGCTTCTGGCAGAAGCAGTGCTTGCCCATTCTCATTCCGCGGATGGCGGCCGGAGCGTGCGAGTGATCGGGGGTGCTGACCGTGACGGCGTCGATCTCGTTGGCCATTTCGTCGTACATCTTGCGGTAATCGACGTATTTCTTGGCCTTGGGGAACCGAAGGGCCGCCTTTTCGAGGCGATCTTCGTCGATGTCGCACAGGGCGACGATGTCACCGTGGCGACCCGCGTCATCGCGATCGCTGGACCCCTTGCCGTCGACGCCGATGCAGGCGAAGCGGATGACGGAATTGGCGGACTTCTCCTGAGTCCACCCCTGACTGGTGGCTCCCACCCAGCAGGCCGCGGCCAGTGCGGAGGACTGCTGGAGGAACTCGCGACGTGTTGACTGACGACTCATGTGATGCTCCCTCTGCTCTTGAAAATGAAAGAGATTCCTCGCACAGCGGCGTGCCTGCGGGTCGGACGAGGCATGATATCAGCGGTTTCTTGAACGTACAGCAAGCCGCAGGGAAAAAGAGCGGGTTCGCCCAAGATTCGCCGTTTCAACGGGGGGCATGATTGCCTGTGAGCATCCGGTCGCAAACCATTCGCCAACTCGTCACTATTCGTTGGTGGACAACACAGCCGGAGACGGGGATGGCTTGAGACCTCGTCGGCTGAACCCTGTGATGCGAGTTGAACCCTGTGATGCGAGTTGCAGAATTGCAATGGAGTGAAGGCAGCCGACATGTTGGCGGGATTGCGATCTCTACTCGGCGGTGACGAGGCCGCTCGCGGGGCGATGGTCGAGCGATTGACAAAGCTCGGTTTCCGCGATGCCGTCGGTGCGGCGAACCGACTGCGCGGGCTGATCGACTCGAAGCTGACGGCGGCGCTTGCGGCCAACGGTCTGCACAAGTTGATCGGGCTGCTCTCGGAAATTGCCGATCCGGACGCGGGGATGATCGACTTCGAGCGTTTCGTCCGGCAAGCCGCCGACCGGGTGGAGTTGTTTCAGTTCCTCGACGATAACCCGCGCGCCATTGACGTCCTCGTGAGGCTGTTCGCCAGCAGCCGGTATCTGACCGAGACCGTCCTGCGGTATCCGCAGACGTTGCGCGAGCTGACACGCCACCGCCGGCTCGCCGATCTGAAGAGTCGCGAGGAGTTTTTGGACGGCGCGTTGTCGGTCGTCGGGCAGGCGCGCGACAACGCATCGCGGCTGGATGCGCTGCGGCGGTTTCAGCGCTGGGAGTTGCTGAGGATTGGCGCGTGCGACGCCTTCGGTCTGATTGACCTGCGCGCGGCGACGGTCCAACTCAGTCTGTTGGCCGACAGTCTCGTTCAGGCGTGTCTCACGCTGGCCGGGCACGAGTTGATGTTGCACTCCACCAACGTGACCGTGCTGGCGTTGGGCAAACTCGGCGGCGAGGAGCTGAATTACAGTTCGGACATCGATCTCGTCTTTCTCACGGACCGCAGCCCGACGGAGGCGCTGCCGATCGCGCAGCGCCTGGTCAAGGCGCTGCAGGACTCGACCGGCGAAGGCTTCCTGTACCGCGTCGACGTTCGGTTGCGGCCGTGGGGCAGGTCGGGAGAACTCGTCACCACGATTCCGTCGTACCTCGAGTACCTCAAGTCGAACGCGGAGATGTGGGAGAAGCAGGCGCTGCTCAAAGCGCGGGTGATCGCGGGATCGAAGGAGCTCGGCCGCGAGTTCCTTCGTCGCGCGGAGCCGTTCATTTTCGGAGCCGTTCCCGAGGATGTGCGCGAGTCGGTGCGCGAGGCCAAGCAACGGATTGAGGCCGACCTGCGCCGGCGCGGTCGTGAATGGGGCGAGGTCAAACTCGGAACCGGCTCGATCCGCGACGTCGAGTTCGTCGTGCAGGCCCTGCAATTGGTTCATGGAGCCGAACACCGGCACGTCCGCACGCCGAACACGCTCGACGGGCTTGTCCGCTTGACCGACGCGGGCGTGCTGCACGCCGACGAGTACCGGCGGCTGACCGATGGCTACGTCTTTCTGCGGACGATCGAGCACTCGCTACAACTGATGAACAACCGGCAGGAGCACTCGCTGCCGACCGACCCGCGCGAATTGACATCGCTCGCCCGACGGCTGGACTTTGCCAACGCGGACCAATTGTTGGCTCACTTCGACAGCCACCGCGAATCGATCCGCCTGATCTTCGACAAGTATCTCTCGCACGAACGGGCGCTGACCGATCCGATCACGGCCACCCCGATTCCCGTTCGCAAACACTGCAAGTTGCCGACGCTCGAAACCTACGAATCCGTGTTCACCGACGCCGAACGGCGAAGGCACTCGAACCTGCTGGCCGAGGTGGACCACGAGCATCCGGTGCGAGTCGTCGCGGAACCCGCCGAACACGAGAAGTGGCGAGTCACCGTGCTGGGGCACGACTGCCCGGGTGAGTTGTCGATGATCTGCGGCCTGCTGTTCGCCTACGGCTTCGACATCGTGACGGGCTTCGTCTCGACCGACACGCGCCCGCGAGCCGACAGCGCGCGCGAACGGACTCCGCACAGCTTCGTCGATGTCTTCACCGTGCGCTCGGCCGTGGAAGTGCTGCTGCCCATCGTCTGGCAGCGGTACGAGGAGGATTTGGCGGAACTGGTTCTGATGGCGCGCGGCGGCCGTGCGGACGAGGCTCAGGGACTGCTGGCCAAACGCGTCGCCGAGGCACTCGAAGATGCTCCCGACACGGCGACGAAGCCGGCTCCGCTGGAAGTTCGCTTCGACAACGAGGCTCATGACCGCGCGACGATCCTCCACATTCGCGGCGACGACACGATGGGCTTCCTGTACGAACTGTCGAACGCGCTGACTCTCAGTGGCGTCAGCATTGAGCAGGTCACGATCCGCGCCGAGCAGCAGCGGGCGTTCGACACACTGCTCGTCACGGATACGAATTCCGGCGGAAAGATTCTCGACCCGGCGCGGCTTCAGGAATTGCAGGCCGCCGTGGTGCTCATCAAACACTTCACGCATCTGCTGCCCGCCGCACCGAATCCCAAAGCCGCGCTGCTTCACTTCCGAACCTTCCTGCGCGATCTGTTTCGTCGACCAGACTGGGTCGACCAGTTGTCCTCCCTCGAACGTCCCGAGGTCCTGGCTGCGCTGGCCCAACTGCTCGGCGTGAGCGACTTCCTGTGGGAAGACTTCCTGCGGCTCCAATACGCCAACCTGTTCCCGGTCCTGCGCGACATCGCCGGTTTGCAGCAGGCACAATCGAAATCGCAATTGGCGGAGGTACTGAATGCCGTGTTGAAGTCGGCCACTTCGCCCGACCAACGACGTCACCTTCTGAATGAGTTCAAGGATCGAGAACTCTTCCGCATCGACATGCGGCACATTCTGGGACACAGTGGCGGCATCGAGTCCTTCGGTTACGAGATGACTGATCTGGCCGAGGTCGTCGTCGCGGCGGCCGTTGGGTTTTGCAGTGCCGAGCTGGTGGAGCGATTTGGCGTTCCGAAGACAGACGACGGACGAGCCTGTCCTCTGGCGGTCTGTGCTCTCGGCAAATGCGGCGGGCGCGAGTTGGGCTTTGCGTCCGACATTGAACTGATGTTCGTCTACGCCGCCGACGGAATGACGCGGGCCGAGAGAACGGCAGCCAAAAAACCTTCGACAAGCGGGCGAGAGTCGATTGCCAACGCGAGCTTCTTCTCACGGCTCGTTGAAAACGTCAGTCATGCGATTCACTCGCGCAGCGAGGGGATTTTTCGGATCGATCTGCGGTTGAGACCCTACGGTCGCGCCGGCAGTCTGGCCGTCTCGCTCGATTCGTTCCGCAGCTACTTCCAACCTGATGGACCGGCGTGGCCCTACGAACGACAGTCGCTCGTGAAGTTGCGGCCCATTGCCGGCGACGTGAAACTCGGTCGCGCGTTGACGGCTTTGCGCGATGAGGTGCTCTACACGAGCCGGCCCGTCGATTTCGCGGCCATTCGCGCGATGCGCGAACGTCAGTTGCATCAGCTTGTCGGTGCAACCGAGTTCAACGCGAAACTCAGCCCGGGCGGTCTGGTCGATCTTGAATACCTCGTGCAGGCGCTGCAAATCGATCGCGGCGCAAAGCATTCCAAACTCCGCACGACCAACACGCGCGAGACGCTCGACGCCCTGCTGAAGGTCGGCGCGTTGACCGCCGGCGATCACGGACGACTGTCCGACGCCTACAACTTTCTGCGCCGGTTGATCGATTCTCTGCGAATGGTGCGCGGCGATGCCCGCGATCTGACCGCGCCACCACTCCACTCGGCCGACTTTGAATCGCTGGCCCGCCGGCTGGGATACGGGGCTCACACTCGACGCCTTCAGGACGAACTGACCCGCCACGCGCAGGCCGTCACCGACTTGGTTCGATCGCACTCGCAGAGCCGGGATTCCGATTCTTGAGAACATCTCGCGCCGCTTTGCCACCGTCGAGGGCGTCGCTTGCGTTGCACCCTGCGCGGCCTATAATCCGACGCCTGCTGAGCCTCCCGAGTCGTGACTGTTTTCAAGCGAGCCAACCATGTCGTGGTTGAGAAATTTTGGAGAGTGGTGCCGCAACATCTGGGTGGCCATCTCCACGTTGATGAGTGGCATGTGGGTCACCGCTCGCACGATGCTGCTGACCTATCGCCGCAAGACATTCACCGAAGTGTACGAGTACCCCGAAGTGCCGGTCCCGGTGAAGGCGCGCTATCGGGGCTTCCACCGCTTCGACCTGACCACCTGCATCGGGTGCGAGAAGTGTGCGGTCGCGTGCCCCGTCGATTGCATCTACATCGAGAAATCCAAGAGCACGGTCGGCAAGGGCTTCCGCGTCGACGGCTTCACGATCGACTACACGAAGTGCATGTTCTGTGCCCTGTGCGTCGAGCCGTGTCCCGTCGACTGCATCTTCATGGGGTCGAACCACGACCTCAGTTGCTTCAGCCGCGACGGATGCATCGTGGACTACGCCAAGCTGCCGCTGGAGGTGGCCTGGGGTCAGGCCACGCTCAACCCGACGGCGGTCGCCGAGTCGAAAGTGCTGTACGAGCCAGTGTGGGTGAAGGGCGAGCAAAGTCCCTTCCAGTTTGCGCCCCAGGAGGAATGACCGTGACAACCGGTGTTGTCCAGCGGTCGGGCTTAGCCGTCGCGACAGGTTTTCAGAATTGGTGAAAACGGGTTTGCGACGTTGGTGAAAGGGTAATCTTCGATGAACGCCAAGGTGGCACCCCGCCAGATGTTCTCGTTGGCAACCGCCAACCGAACATTGCCGTTGGTCCGTGTGATCGTCAGCGACATCGTGGAACTGTTCCGCGACGTCCGCGATCGCGAAGAGCGGTTGAACGGCCTCCGCCGCGGAGAGACCGGCAATTCCAACCGTGATGATGCGTACAGCGAAGAGGTCGAGCAGATTCGCTCGGACCTCGAAAAGGATGTCGAGAAGCTGCAGGGCTTCGTCGACGAGTTGCAGGAGTTGGGTGTCGAGTTCAAAGACCCGGTTCTGGGACTGATTGATTTCCCGGCGATGCGGGACGGGCAGGAAGTCTGTCTGTGCTGGAAACTCGGTGAGCCGACCATCGCTCACTGGCACACACGCGATGCGGGGTACACCGGCCGACAGCCGCTGGACCAGTTCGACGCACACTGATTCGGCCCACGCAGTCATTCCATTTGCGAACGATCGAGATCAAACACGATGACGGAAATCGTCGGACATTTTTTGCTGTTCACTCTGGTGGCCATCGGCTTCCTGATCGCCCCCCTGCTGATTGGGAAACTTCTTCGGCCGCGAATCCACTCGCTGGAGAAGGACGCGACCTACGAGTGCGGTGAGCCGACCATTGGCAGCAGCTACATCCAGTTCGACCTGCGGTTCTACGTCGTCGCACTCCTCTTCATCATTTTCGACGTCGAAGTCGTCTTCTTCTTTCCGTGGGCAGCGGTCTTCGGCAACGCGACGCAATTGACGGACTCGCTGCTCACACCGGCTGACCGTGTGAAACTCAGCGAACAAATCCTCAGTCTTCCGTCCGGAAGCCTGACCTCCGAAACGGCCATTTCGGCGAAGACGGCCCTCATGCTCGGTTGGACCGGATTCGTCGATGTCCTCGTCTTCTTCGCCGTGCTGCTGGTCGGATTCGCCTACGTCTGGAAGCGCGGCGATCTCGACTGGGTGCGGGCCGTGAGTCAGCAGTCCAAGCTGGCCTCGTCGGCGTCGAGCGGCTCCGGTCAGCGTTTGCCACAACCCACCCCCCACACCGCCAGTTAGCGTGTGTTACGAATCGAACTGTTCTCGGAAGGCGATATGCGCATCGAAGACATCCATCAACGGTTGGTCGACAAGTTCGGCATCGATGCCATTCGCGAACTGAAAACCGGTGTGAAAGATCCGTGGATCGAAGTCGCCCCGGCACGAATCGCCGACGTGGCCGAATTCCTCCACGACGACGCGGACATCCTGCTCGACTCGCTCAACGATCTGACCGGGTCCGACTGGCTGGAGACGGATCCCAAAAAGAAGGCTCCCTGCGAGCCGCATGTCGAAGTCGTCTATCACCTCTACAGCTACACGCATCGCCACTGGTGCAAGCTGAAGGTCAAGTTGCCTCGCTGGCAGGGCGGTGTCGCGGGCGAACTGCCCGAACTTCCGAGCGTCTCGCACGTCTGGAGCATCGCCGACTGGCATGAGCGGGAAGCCTACGATCTGGTGGGCATCTTCTTTACGAATCACCCCAACCTGCGTCGGATTCTGTGCCCCGAGGATTGGGAGGGCCATCCGCTCCGCAAGGACTACGAATTCCCGCTTGAGTATCACGGTGTCCGCGGCAAGTGACGAACAGCCAACAGAAGCCCGGCTTTTCCGAAAGCCGGGCTTCTCTCTGAGACATACGTTTTCCGAGAAGAAGTCCGGCTAACAAAGCTAAGCCGGACTTCCCCGACAAAGAGACAGACATGAGCCTGACACTGGAAGACCCGCGCATCGTCGAGTTCGATGTTCGCACCGACGAGATGCTCGTCAACATGGGACCGCAACACCCGAGCACTCACGGCGTGCTGCGGCTGCTCCTCAAAACCGACGGCGAGGTCATTCACGAGGTCACGCCGCACATCGGCTACCTGCATCGCTGTGCCGAGAAGATCGGCGAGAACCTCTCGCCCCCGCAGTGGATCCCCTACACCGACCGGATGGACTATCTGGCCGCGATGAACATGAATCTCGGCTTCTCGCTCGCCATCGAGAAGCTGATCGGGATGGAGGTTCCCGACAAGGCGATGACGCTGCGGGTCATCATCTCCGAACTGGGCCGCATCGCCAGTCACCTCGTCGGGATGGGAGCTTACGGCCTCGACCTCGGCTCGTTCAGCCCGTTCCTCTACGCCTTCCGCGAACGCGAAATCATCCTCGACCTGTTTGAAGAGGCCTGCGGCGCGCGACTGACTTACAGCTACCTGACCATCGGCGGCGCGACACACGATCTGCCGGGTGAGATCACGATTCCTCCGGGCCTCGCCCAACTGACCGGTCGCAATCCGAACCTGCGGCTGCAATGGGTCGATGCCTTGCGCATGTTCCTCGACTGGATGGGCCCGCGCATCAGGGAATACCACACGCTGCTGACTCACAACGCCATCTTCATCAAGCGCACCGCTGACCTCGGCATCCTGACCCGCGAGATGGCGATCAGCTACGGCTGCACGGGGCCGGTTCTGCGCGGCAGCGGAGTCGATCACGACCTGCGCCGCGACGGCGAGCCGATCTACACCCGCATGTATCAGGGCTACAAGTACAAGATTCCCGTCGCGCCGTTCGGTGATCCCGAGTTTGGGCGCATACCCAGAGAAGTGAAGCTGGGCGACAACTGGTGTCGCTTCTTCGTCCGCATGATGGAAGTCGCACAAGCCATTGAGATCGTCAGGCAGGCCCTCGACCGCTACCCCACCACGAAGGGCGAGTACCGCGTCCCGTTCAAGATGAACCAGAAGCTCCCCTCCGACGAGGTCTACCTCGAAACGGAGGCTCCTCGCGGGGCGATGGGCTTCTACGTGGTGGGCGATGGCGACGCGGAGCCGTTCCGGGCGCGGGCCAAGAGCTCGTGCTTCTGCAACCTGTCCGTCACCGGCCCGCTCTGTCAGGGCATTTTGATTGCCGACATCCCCGCCATCGTCGGTTCGCTCGACATCGTCATGGGTGAGATTGACCGCTAGTTCCGCGCTGCGAGAAATCGGGGCCCGTCATGCCCGCTCACATCGAGACGTACGCAGCGGCCATCGAATTCCTGTACAACCGCATCAACTATGAGCGCGTGCAGGTCGAGGCGTATTCGACGAGTGACTTCAAGCTCGAACGGATGCGCGTGTTGTTGTCGCTGATCGGCAACCCGCACGAGCGACTGCCGGCGATTCACGTCGCCGGGACCAAGGGCAAGGGCTCGACGTGTGCCATGATCGCGTCGGTGCTGACCGCTGCCGGACACCGCGCCGGGCTGTACATCTCGCCGCACATCTCGGCGTTTGAAGAGCGAATGACCGTCGATGGCGTCCGCCCCACGCCCGACGAGATTGTGGCGCTCGTCAACCGGCTGCTCCCGGTGATTGCCCACATGGACGGTCTTCCGGGACAGATGCAGCCGACGTACTTCGAGTTGGCGACGGCCATCGCCTGGCTCCATTTCGAGGATCGGCACGCCGACTTCGCCGTGCTCGAAGTGGGACTCGGCGGACGGCTCGATTCGACCAACGTCTGCCGTCCGCTGGTCACCGTCATCACGAACGTCAGTCGCGATCACACGCACATTCTGGGGAGCACCGTTCGGCAGATCGCGTGGGAAAAGGCGGGCATCATCAAGCCGGGCGTGCCACTCGTCAGTGGCGTCTCACACCACGATGCGGTTGAGATCGTCGAGCAGATCTGCTGCGAACGGAATTCACCTTTGAGGCTGCTCGGTCGCGAGATTCACGTCACGGCCCGACATCGGTGTGAGGCGGCCTCAGCAGACGGCGACTCGACTTCATCCGTCGATGTGCAAACATCGCACTCCGAGTGGCGGGATGTTCCCGTGTCGCTGTGTGGGGCGCATCAGGCGACCAACGCGGCGCTGGTACTGGCGACCATCGACGAACTGCGGCAGCAGGACGTCTCGATTTCCGAAGCCGATGTTCGAGCGGGAATGACCGAAGTGCGCTGGCCGGGACGGGTCGAGGTCGTTTCGCGGCGACCGACCGTCGTGATCGATGCGGCTCACAACTGGGAGTCGGTCCGGGCGCTGATCGCCACGTTGCGCGAGGAGTTTCGTCCGCGTCGCCGTGTGCTGATCTTCGCGGCCACGCGCGACAAGGATGTGGCGGGACTGCTCCGGCTGCTCCTGCCCGAGTTCGACACGATCATCTTCACCAAGTACGTCGACAACCCGCGCGGCGTGCCAGCGCAGGAGTTGCAGTCGTTCGTCAGATCGGTCTCCAACCGCGAAGCCCATCTGGCCGAAGACCCCTCCGCGGCGTGGCATCTCGCGCAGCGCTGGGCCGGCCCCGACGATCTGATCGCCATCACCGGCTCGTTCTTTCTCGTCGCCGAACTCCGCGACCTCGTTCTGAGCGACGTAGCCCTCTCGCTCGGCGAGAGGACAGCCGAATCTGTCCGGTAGAGTCACACCCGACCCCTGATCTGGGAGACCGAGCTTCTAGCTGCGGGGCTACCCGGCCAGCGGCCCCACGCCGACGGTTGTGGTTTGGGTGAGAGGGAACTCGACCAGCAGTTGCCGGATGTCGTCGAGGGTCACGCCGCGCAGGATGGCCAGATCGTCGGCGATGCTGCGGTACTCGCGCCGGAACAGCCAGTTGCCGCCGAGTGAACCCAACCGTCCCATCGGACGCTCGCCGCGCAGGACGACGCGCGTGGCGACCTTGTTCCGGGCTTGTTCGAGTTCTTCGGGCGTCACGCCGTGCGCGTTCATCGCCGCGTACTGACGGGCGATCCGTTCGAGGTTTGACTGCGTCGACTCGGGCGATCCGCTGAGGAACGTCATGAACGTGCCGGCCCCCTCGTACTCGTAGTAGCCAACTTCAGCGGACTCGGCCAGGCCGGGATCCACCAGTTCCCAATAGAGGCGGCTGTTGGTGTCGTCGCCCGCGATGACCGACAGCAACTCGGCGGCAAACCGGCGCGGATCGGTCCCTGACGGCGCCGCCGCCAGTTGGATGATCTGTTGCTGCTGGCACTGCTCCTTGACGATGTACTTCGTGGCGGGAGCCGCTCGTGCGGAAACGGGCGGACGCGGCGAGCCACCGGCGGGCCAGTGACCGCAATACTTTTGAGCCAACTCCAAAACGGTCGGCCAGTCGGTCCGACCGGCCACGGCGAGAACGATGTTGCCCGCCCGGTAGTGCTCGGCGTGGTAGTCACGCATTTGCTCCGAGGTCAGTGCCGACACGCTGCCGCTCGTTCCCAGTACCGACTGGCCGAGCGGATGTCCCGCAAAGTGAAGCTGCATCACGCGGTCGTAGGCGACGGACGCCGGTTGATCCTCGTACATGCCGATCTCTTCGAGGATCACCTTCTTCTCCATGTCGAAGTCGTCCTGCCGGAGCGTCGGGAAGAGGATGCTCGACTGGACGTCAAACGTCTCGGCCAGGTACTCGGGGAGCGTCGCGGCGTAGAAGACGGTGCTCTCTTCGCCGGTCATGGCGTTGTAGTCCGCACCGACCTCGTCGAAGATCCGGTTCACGTCCTCGGCCGAGAACCGTTCGGTCCCCTTGAACGCCATGTGTTCGAGGAAATGGCTGACGCCCGACACGGCGGGGGTCTCGTCCCGCGCACCGGCTCGGACGTAGAAGCCGAACCCGACGCTGTACACGTCGTCGTTCAACTCGGCCACCACTTCGAGGCCATTCGGGAGGGTTGTGTGATGGAAATGCATGGTTGATGGTTGAGGGTCGATGGTTGAGGGTCAGCAGGAAAAGCCTGCTCTGGCCATCAACCATCGACCATCAACCTCCTTTTAGGACTCAAGACTGTTTTTCAGACCGCTGAGCATTCGGCCCAACCGTTCGGCTGCGGCGTAGAGTCGATCAAAATCGGGTTGTTCAATGAAGCCCTGTCGTTTCGCAATTGTGAATTGAGAGACTGTTTCCAAGAGAGAACCAAAGGCAATCTCCACGAACCGTGCGAAGTCTTTTCGTGAGGAACGGCCGCTTCCCTCGGCGATGTTCGATGAGATCGAAACCGATGCCCGCCGAATTTGGTTTGTCAGCCCAAATCGTTCGTCGTTCGGGAACAAACGTGTCGTGGCATAGATCTCGTCCGAGTAGTCGATGGCGAGTTGCCAAACTTCGAGCTTCTCGAAACCGAACATCTCAAGGATCCTCTCTGACCTTCAACCATCAACCCTCGACCTTCAACTCTTGCGGACCAATCGTCAGGATCGTGAAGTCCCCGGCCGGATGAGCCTGCACGTAGTCGAGGACCGTCTGCACCGTCAGGCCCTCGATTTTCGAGCGGACTTCTTCGAGCGTGATCGTGCGGCCGAGATGATACCAGTTGCGAACCAGCGACGACGCGCGCGATCCGGTCGACTCCTGGGCCATGATGAGCGAGCTCTTCGCGCGGGCCTTGCAGCGGTCGAGTTCGTCCTCACCGATCCCCTCGCCGAGCCGGACGAGTTCGCTGCACAGCACATCGAGCGTTTCCTGAGCACGCTCGGCCGTCGTTCCCGCGTAGCACAGCACCTGCCCGCGATCCTTGAGTGTGCTCAGCGACGCATAGACCGAATAACACAAGCCCCGTTTCTCGCGAACCTCGGTGAACAGCCGGGCACTCATGCCGCCGCTGAGGACGTTGACCGCCGCCCACGCCGCGTAGTAATCGGGATCGGCGTAGGCGACCGCGGGATACGCCAGGCCGATGTGCGTTTGAGCCGACTCCTGCGGCAGATGCTCGCGCGCGGGACCGCGCTCACCCTCGACGAGGGCGATCTCATTCGAGCCGCTCCAACCGCCGAGCAGTTCTTCCAGCGTCGGCAGCACGTCGGCCAGCGTCACGTTGCCGGCAATGCCGAGAATCGCACCGTTCGGTCGCACCGTGTGGCGGTGGAATTCGCGGATTGACCCGGGTGACAGGTTTTCGAGATCGGCCAGCGTCCCCTCCGTCGGTTGTCCCCACGGCGAGGGATAGCAGCGGCGGACCAGTTCCACCATCACCTTCTTCTGAGGATCGTCTTCGATGGAGAGGAGTCCGTTCTCCAACCCCGACATCACGGCCTCAAATTCGGCCTCATCCAAACGCGGCCGGAGCAGGACGTCGGCGTAGAGCCGCAGCGCCGCGGCCAGATTCTCGGCGAGGCACGTTCCGCTGATGACCAGATGCTGGGGCGAGGCCGCCTCGCGCGACTGCACGCCCAACCGATCGAGTTCGGCGAGCACCTCGCGACTCGACCGATCCCCGGCTCCCCGCGAAATCCAGTCGGACAGAGCCATCGCGGTCCCGTTGTGCCCCGGCGGATCGAAGGCACTCCCCCCGGGAACCAGCATCGCAAACGCCGCCGACTGCACGGCCGGCATCGTCTCGACGAGCACGGTCAATCCGTTGGCCAGCGTCGCGTGATGAACTTCGTGTTGAGCCATGCCGCGGGGAGCGTCCGTTGTTGAATGCCGCGCCATCGCGGCGAAAGTTCCAGGTGAGACGAAACGGAGTATCGCACGCGGCGGAGACCATCGCAACGCGGCCCCACAGGGCATCCAGGGCTCTTTCCAATTTCAAAGTAGGGTGGGACAAGCTCGCTTCGAGCGCCGGCCCACCATGAAAAACCTTCGAGAATTGATGGTGGGCCGGCGCGGCGAAGCGCCACTGGTCCCACCCTACATTTTGTGCAACTTCAAACTGGACGGAGCCGTCACAGGGCATTGGGTCACTTCCGGACTCGTTTCCGAACCAGAGTGACTTCGTTGCCGGTGGCGTTGTAGAGGACGTCGTCCATGAACGCGCGCATCAGCATGACGCCGCGGCCGCAGGGGCGGTCGAGATTTTCGGGATCGGTGGGGTCGGGCAGCTTGGACGGGTCGAAGCCGTTGCCCTCATCGCGGATGGTGACTTCCATTTCCTCCGACGTGATCCGGACGTGAACTCGAACGCGGCGGTCGCTCCACGGTGGAGTGATCCGCCGTTCGTTGGCCTGCCTGTAAAACTCGTCGTGATCGGTCTCCTTGAGTTCCGACCGGACGCCGAGGTTGCCGTGATAGAGGGCGTTGAGCAGGGCCTCTTCCAGAGCCGTCCCGATTCTCAGGCGGTCCGTCCGGTCGAGGCTCCACGCATCGGCCAGCGTCTGCTGGAGATGTCGCGACAGCGAGAGGAGCAGGTTGACGTCGTTCTCGATCTCGAACGACTCCGTGCGGACGTTGGCTCGTTTCATGAGTTCCGTGCGATGCCGGTCCTCTTGAAACGACGCCAGCACGCGTCGCACCGTCTCGACGAGCATCGTGGAGAGAACGCGTTTCGGCACGTAGCTCGCCGCGCCGGCATGCAGAGCCTCGACGGCGATCTCTTCGCTCCCCTTCCCCGTCATCAGCACGACGGGAATCTGCGAGAAGCTCTTGCGCACCGCCGTGACCAGTTCGAGGCCGGTCATTTCGGGCATTTGAAGGTCGGTGACGACGATATCGGGCGGGCCGGAGCGGATCGAATTGAGAGCAGCTGCGCCATCGCTGGCGTAGGTCACGGTCCAGTCCGTGTCCTGCTGCAACAGACCACCCACAAGCTGGCGATCAATCGGCGAGTCGTCGACGACAAGGACCGTCGCCATGCAGAGGCTCCACCAAGCTTTCCCAAAAGCCCGCATCAGAATTCCACGGGGCGGGAAGATACGGCAGCCACACCCCAACTTGCAACCGGCGTGAAGTCCGGATGACTTCCAATTATGCTACGCCCCGACCGGACCGGGATCACCCGCCCCCACGGACTCCTGCGTGTGGCTGGGCCCCTTCGGTTTGCCACGGATCTTCACACAAAATTCTCAATGAAAGAACGGCTCGATGCGAACCCTCAAACAGCGGCTGGCGGCAGGTGAAACCGCGATGATCTGCGGCATTGGCCGAGTCTGGCATCACAACCTCGTCAACATCATCGGCCTCAGCGGCGGGTTTCACGGGCTGTGGTTCGACTTCGAACACACCGGTCTGACGATCAACGATCTGGAGATCGCCACCGCCGTCGCACGCAGTCACGGCCTCGACACGTTCTGCCGCATCGCGCCGACCGACTACGCCATCGTGACGCGTTGCCTGGAAGCCGGATCGAGTGGCGTGATGGCCGCCCAGATCTTCACGGCCAAGCAGGCCGAAGAATTCGTGAAGTGGTCCAAGTTCGCACCGCGCGGTTATCGCGGTCTGAACACCAGCGGCTGGGACGCGAAGTTCACGATGCTTCCCGCGGCCGAGTTCACCAAACGCTCGAACGAAGAGTCGTTCGTGGCCATCCAGATCGAGACGCTGCAGTCGGTCGAAGAGTGCGAGGCGATCGCCGCCATCGACGGCGTGGACGCCCTGTTCGTGGGACCGGCCGATCTCAGCCAAAGCCTCGGCGTGACCGGGCAGTTCTTCCACGAGAAGTGCCTGGCCGCGATCGACCGCGTCGCCGCCGCGTGCCGCAACACGGGCAAATCGTGGGCGGCGGTGGCCTTCAATCCCCAGCACGCCGACATGCTGGTCAGCAAGGGCTGCCGCATGATCTCGCCGGTGAACGACACGAAACTGGTCGTCCTCGGCCTGACCGCCGCGAAGAAAGACTTCGCGAAGTTCTTTGACGGCCAAAGCTGACGCGAGCCGTCGCCTATCTCCATGATCCCTCTCCCCGTCAGAGATTATCCGTCCGGTGTCCAAGGTGACGGGCGATCTGGGAGAGGTTTTGTGCCGCTCCGGAGAGGTCACGCACGGCTCGGCAGAGGTTTTTTGTCTCGCGGCGGAGGTGCCGGACGGTTTGCGGGAGTTTTTTTGGCGTCCGTCAGAGGTGACGGATGATTTGTCAGAGGTGACGCGGAGCTTGTCAGAGGTGACGCGGAGCTTGTGGGAGGTGACGTGGAATTTGTGGGAGGTGACGCGGAGCTTGGTGGAGGTAACGCGGAGTTTGTTAGAGGTAACGAACTCTGCGTTACCTCCCACAAATGATCCGTAACCTTGTACGGACGGCGGGTGCGGACGACCGGGAAACGCCGGAAGATTCCGATTCGACAGAAGTTACAGCAGAAATCACGTCGCAGAGGGCAACTTGAGCCCCGTGAGTCAATTTGGCAACCCGCTGGCAGGGATCAACGCCTCGCCAGCCCTCATGGCTGCGGCATTGGCTCCCAATCTCACTCCGGCATCCTTGCTGCTGCGCGAGTCAGTCCTCATCCTATGGCCCGCTTCGGCCGGAGGCTGCCGAAGTTCATTCGACCCAACATTCAGGAAGTGATTTGCAACATGGTGGAAGTCTGTCCGTTTCGTGGCTGGCGTTATGACGTGTCTCAGGTGGGCGATTTGTCGGACGTGATCACGCCCCCCTACGACGTGATCGACGAGAAGCAGCAGGATGACCTCTTCAAGAAACATCCCTGCAACTTCATCCGGCTGGAGCTGAACCGCGAAGAGCCCGGCGATGCCAGCCCCGACGCGAAGTACGCCCGGGCCGCCGGTTTCCTGAAGCACTGGATGGTCGACGGCATCCTGCAACACGAGCAGGAAGACGTGCTGTACGTCTACTCGCAGGAATTCGAGTGGGAGGGCCGGACGTTCGTGCGCGGCGGCTTTCTGGCGCGCATCCGGCTCGAAGAGTTCGGCACCGGCAACGTCTTTCCCCACGAGCAAACGTTGTCGGGCCCCAAGCTCGACCGGCTGATGCTGATTCGTGCCACCCATGCCAACCTCTCTCCGATCTTCGGCCTGTATCCCGACGAGAACGCCGATGTGCAGCGAGCCCTCGACGACGAATGCCTGAAGCTGACGCCCTCGGTGGCAACCGACCATCTCGGCGTGATCCACCGGCTGTGGGTGGTCAAGGACCACAACGTCATCAGCCAGGTGCAAGCCGGTCTGCACGACAAGCCCGTCTTCATTGCGGATGGTCATCACCGCTACGAGACGGCACTCAATTACCGCCGCGAACTGCAGGCGGCCGGCAAACTGACGGGCGACAACGCGGCACAAAACTTCGTGATGATGATGTTCGTCGGGATGCAGGATCCCGGTTTGCAGATTCTTCCCACACATCGTCTGGTCTCGGGACTGCCTGACATCACGGCCGATCAGTTGCAGAGCTGCCTGTCGTCCCATTGCGAAGTGGAACGGATCGGCACCGGTGACGAGGCGGCTCGCGAAACCTGGGAACTGATCGAAGCGGACGGTGGCCAAAACGTGTTTGGGTTCGGAACGGCCGCCGACAACACCTGGCTCCTCGCCCGCGTGACCGATGCCAGTCCGATGGCCAGGCTGGCGGCCGAGCACAGTGAGGCGTGGCGGTCACTCGGCGTGAGCCTGCTCCACAAACTGCTGCTCGACGAACTGATCTTCAAGCAGTTCGGTGGCTCCCCAAAATTCCAGTACGTGCATCGACTGGATGAGACCACGTCGGCGCTCCAGGCGAAGTCGCATCAGCTTGGCTGTCTGGTCGCTCCCGCCACGATCGACCACGTGCGCGAGATCGCCGCCGGTCGCGAAACGATGCCTCCCAAGAGCACGTATTTCTATCCCAAGCTGCTGTCGGGACTGGTCGTCAATTCGCTGGTGTGATCCCATTTGAAGTCCGGCTTTTCCGAAAGTCGGACTTCTCTCCGGGAAAACTCCAAGAACCAAGAACCAAGCACCAAACGAATCTCAAATCTAAAACACCAATGTCAGAAACGAAAACCGGCACAAACATGGGATGGTTGGGATCGGTCCCCCGTTTGGTTTGTTGAGATTTGGGATTTGAAATTCGTTTGGTGTTTGGTCCTTCGGATTTGGGATTTCGCCGGTTCGAGATCGTGGAATTGTTTCCGGACCGGGCCTTACGACTGGATGACTCCCGACAGCCACGCTGCAATCGTGCCGCCAAACACGACGGGGATCCATGCCGCCAGATCGGCCGGGACAACCTGACTCGCACCAAGCACCTGGCTGGCCTGAGTCAATCCAAACACCAGCGCCAGCACGAACCCGCACAGAGCCGAATCGGCCACCAGTCCGGGACTTTCTCGACGAACCATCAGCGGAATGGCGATCAGCACGGCAATCAAGTTCAACAACGGCTGGACCAGTCTCGAATGCAGATGCAGCACCAGACGATGCACTGACACGAGGCCCATCGCGGGCGAGTGGATGCGGTCGATCAATTCGGGGGTCGACAGCAGCGAGAAGCTGGAGTTTCGTTTGAAAAGCTGGTCGCACGTCACCGATGTGGCCACGAAGGCATGCGGACTGTCGGATTGCAGCCGCACCAGTTCACGGCCGCGGTCGGTGAGTCGCCGCTCAATCTCGCTCGGGATCGGCTGAACGCCGCGCAGCAACCAACCCGCGGATCGCGAGCCCTTCGCGGGATAAAACTTCGCTTCGGAGGCTTCGAGGATCGTGATCTCCGTCACCAACGTGGGAGCGGGAAGTACGAACACTGCCTGATCGACGGTCCGCTCCCCCAGACGAACGGACTGTCCGTCGATGGAGATTCGCGTGGAGTGATCGGTCAGCGACTCCACCTGATGCTTCGTCGAGCCCGCTTCTCCCCGCTGCTCGAACGCGGCGTGAGCGATCTGCGGAATCACGAACTCCTGATTCAGGGCGAACAGCGCACTGAACCCCGCACTCCCCACGATCAAGGGAGCCAGCACGCGGTACATCGGTATTCCCGACGCCAGCAGCGGATGAAGCTCTCCGCTGCGCTGCAGCAACACCAACACCACCATCACCGACACGACGGTGAGCGTCGGGCCGGCACGGTCGAGAAAGAAGATCGACTGAAAGGCGTAGCATTCCCCGATCGTCCACAGCAGTGCCCCGGTCCCGCGTTCGGCGTTTCTCACCAGGAAAGCGTCGAGGTTCTCGCACAGGTCGATCACGACGAACAAACCCAGGGTGGACGTCAGACAGACGGCGAAAACGTGCAGGAAACTGCGCAGCAGATAGCGGTCGTACGTCATGTCGCCACGAGTCCTCAGCGACGCGCGATCCCTGCCCCTCTCTGGAGACTCCGACGCGCGGCTGCGGATTACAGAGCAAACCCCAAAATCGGTCAAGCGGACTCGGCGAGGACAACTCAGCCGGTTGACTCCACAACTCATTGAAACGAAGTCGGTGTCCCGGAAAACGAGCAGCCCCGACCTGGCAGACAGATCGGGGCTGGGTGAGTCTCTTCATGCTTTCAGTTGATGAAAGCCGTGGGACTGAATTGGCTCACGTGATGTGAGCCCCCTGCGTTTCGACGTACACGGCGTATAACGACGTGCTGCCGGTCATGAACAGGCGGTTTCTCCTGGAGCCGCCGAAGCAGACGTTGCTGCAAATCTCGGGGAGACGAATCTGGCCGATGCGGACGCCCTCCTTCGGCTCAAAGACGTGAACGCCGTCGTAGCCGTCGCCCACCCAGCCCGCGCTGGCCCAGACGTTGCCATCGACATCGCACCGGATGCCGTCCGCGAAACCGGCCTTGAATTGAGATGCATCAGCTTTGTCATCTCTGATGACCGTCCAAAGCTTCATCGAAGCGAACTCTTTCCCGTTGGCCAGCTTCTTCTCTTCGACGATGTCCCAGACCTTGATGTTCTTGGGAGCGTCCGGATAGTGCGAGGCTCCCGTGTCGGCGACGTACAGCTTTTTGTAGTCGGGCGAGAAACAGAGGCCGTTCGGTTTGAAGATGTCGTCGGTCACTTTCTCGACCTTCAGCGTCTTGCCGTCGATGCGGTAGATCGCCTCCTTCTGATAGGGCTGCACAGAGTCGCCCTTCGCCTTGTTCCCCTCGTAGTTCATGAGGCTGCCGTATCCGGGATCGGTGAACCAGATGTCGCCGTTCGGGTGGACGACCGCATCGTTCGGGGCGTTGAGCGACTTGCCATCGAACTTGTCGGCGAGGACCGTCACCGAGCCGTCGTACTCGTACCGCACGACGCGCCGGTTACCGTGCTCACACGAAATCTGACGGCCCTGATAATCGAACGTGTTGCCGTTGCTGTTGCCCGCCGGCGAGCGGAACGTGCTGACGTGCCCGTCCTCTTCCAGCCAGCGCATCTGGACATTGTTCGGGATGTCGGACCAGAGCAGATACCGCCCGACTCCGTTCCATGCCGGACCCTCCGCCCACATCATGTTCGGGCTGTGATAGAGCCGCTGAATCGGCGTGTTGCCCAGCGCGTACTTCTTGAACCGGGGATCGAGCGTCACGATGTCGGGATCGGGGTAGCGCACGGGTTGCGTTCCCGGCCCGTAGTCTCGCGCGGCGGCCTCCATCGCCGCGAGCCCCATCGCGCCGGCAGCAGCGGCGAGAAACGAACGGCGAGGCAAAACAGCGGGCGGCAAATTGTCGGACGATGGCGTGACATCATGCTCGGTCATGGACGGCTCCTCGGAACTTGAAGTGGATCGACGGATGAGACCTCTCGATGAGGACCACGTGGCGCGAGGAACGCTATCACACGCCGGGCGGCAGGGAAACGCCGCGGAGATTCGAGGCCAGGCAACTCGTTCACCCGATGCCGAACCCGTTCTACGGTTTGACGTAGTCATCCGGGGCTTGGATTTCGTCGGGCTGGCCCTTGGCCCGCTTGACGAATTCATCGATGCAAGGCGGACAGCAGAACTGATACTCGCGGCTGTCGACGATCCACGAACACTTCGGGTTGGCCTTCGTCCGGGTGATGGGACAGATTCGGTCGCCCGATTTGGGGGAAAAGTCGTGCTCGGACTTAAACCCGCGGTACTTCTGCGAGGCCGTTTGCGAACCGTTGGCCGCGATATCGGCCGGCGTGTATTTTCCGCCGGCCGTCAAATAAAGTTGCTTCTCGGCTTCGTTGGTGACTTTGGTTGGCATGGCGTCGTCGTGGCTGCCCGCCTTCGCCTGGAAGCTGATGCGGTAGCGTCCGCGTCCCAGGGCGATCTGCGGCACAATGACGATGACTTCCGAACCGATGAGTTCCGTGGGCAGGCGTCCCGCAAAGGCCGAGGTCTCACTGGGCGGGTCGCCGTCGCGCGGGGTCGGCTTCAACACGAGGGACACGGATTCGACCAACTGCGGCGAGCGAACGTAAGCCGTCAAATCCTGCTTCGGGACCGACACGATCTGCGTTTGGTCCTGTCCCAGCGTGAAGAGCCGCAGTTCGCCCGCAACAAACACCGCCTCGACGTGGTAGTGCTCGGGGCCGACCGACACAATGATTCCGCCGTGTGTTCCCGGATCGTGTCCGTGGTCGGGTGGAAGAGTTCCGCGCGGCCAGAACCAATACAGCAATCCGCCGCCGAACACGGCCAGGACAATTGTCAGCAGCACGGCGCGCTGACGGGCTGCGATGCGAAGACGCATGCTCAATACTCTCCGATGCTTTGGCCATCGTTGCGGGCCGCGAGCTTTTGGTAGACACCGCGCTGGGCCGGGCTGGAGGACACCGCGCTGGAGATGTTTGTGGAGATGAACTTCACCGATCCGTCCGCCATGACGAATTGCGATCCGCCCGGATGACGGCTGCTGAAACCGGCCGCCCCTTTGCCGTCGCAACTCATGTTGTACGGTTCCGGGTCATCATTGATTTGATAGAACGCGGTCCCCAGCGTCATTGACAGCCCCAGCGTATCGTAGGTGTCCCAGTAGTCGACCCCCGTCCACGTCGCGGCATAGTTCTTCCAGGTGCGTTCCCCAACGAGGAACGTCTGACTCGTTCCATCAGTGAACGAAGCGAAGTCAATACGAGCGTTGCTGCCAAACGCGCCGTTACCATAGAGGTCGTCGAGGCTCGTCACCGTGCAATCGGGACGCCACGTGTCGCCGAACGAACCCACATAACTCGCGACCGACGACGGCACTCCAAAAACACCCGCACCGCCACCGCCTGGGATCACATGCCGCATCACGACGCCCCCCGGTGGTGCAGTCACCGGCGTGAATCCGTTGTAGAGTCGATAGTCATGAGCGAGTGCCTGGGTCGTGTCGGACGGACAGACGTAGAAGTGCAACGGCCTCTTGAAAAACGGTTGCTGCCCCGCAGAGGCCAGGGCGGTTCCCAGCGTCCCGTCGTTCACGCCCAACGACTCGAACAGCAACTGCTGGTCGAGATGGGGGAGCAACATGGCACCCCAGCCCCAGCCCTGATTGAGCGTCGGATCCATCGACGACCAGACGCAGCCCGGGGGCAAGACCTGGTGAGTGTCGTGGTAGTTGTGCAGTGCCAGGCCGAGTTGGTGCAGATGGTTCTGGCACTGGGTTCGACGGGCCGACTCGCGCACGTTTTGTACGGCGGGGAGCAGCAGTGCGACCAACAGCCCAATGATCCCGATCACCACCAGGACTTCAATCAGCGTCATGCCCCCGCGGTGTCCGCGCCCGGCACACTGATAGGGAGGGTTCATGATTCGCACTGTGACCTCAATTCCATTCCCTGGCGGTTGATGGGCGGCCCCATACCGCGAGCGATGACGAACACAACGCTCCACTCTTTCCCGGCGTGGTCAGAGGAGGTGGAGTTCGCATCGAAGCCGCCAACGCAATTTGGATTCTGGCACAGTCAGCGAACGAACTCAAGAACAGTTTCGATCGGGTTGTTTGGGCTTTTGAGGTCCGATGAACAGGGACACGCTGTCCGCAGCGTGATCGTGCAGGGACAGCGTCTGTTTTGTTGTTGTCGGCGGCGTGGGTTAGAGTGTCGCGACCTTCAACTCACCGGAGATCCTCATGCTTCGTTTCTGGCTCGCTTTCGTTGGCCTTTCGTTGGCGGCGACCTCGTTCGCCGAAGACCTCGACTACCACGTGACCGATCCCGACTTGAAGGTCGTGCGGCTCGATTCGTCGCCCGACGCTTCGTTTCTATCGGTGAGGACCGACACCACGGGACGCATCTTCGTCGGCGGGCGAAAGACGCTCTACGTCTACGACATCGATGAGGCGGGCGGGTACAAGCCGCGACATCTGCTGTGCGAGTTCCCCGACCACACCTGGGTCAACGACATCGAAGTGCGCGGCGACGATCTGTACGTCGTCACGGTCAGCGCCGTCTATCGCCTGCCCGGCGCGAGGGTGAAGCGCGAGGGAGTCCAACCCGAGCGGCTGTTGTGGGGCGTGCCGAACGGCCACGTCCATCAGTGCTTTCACGCCTGCGCGTGGGGGCCGGAGGGAGACCTGTACGTCTCGATGGGCGATCCGCTCTGGTACTACGGCGACTTCAGCCGCCCCGATCACTGGGGGCATTGGACGATGTTCTTCAAAAGTAGCCCTCACGCTCCGCGTGAGGAGCCTTCTCAAGGCGAGCGCCCAAACAAAGCCGAACCCGTCAAAACGATCCAGCTTGGAACTGACAAGGCTCATCACGCGGAGCGTGATGGCTACTTTGAGAAGACCATCCGCGTCGGCAACCAAGACTGGGCCGCGATGCCCTACAACGGCGTTGGGGCCGTCTTTCGTATCCGGGCGGATGGGACCAACCTGCGGAGCTTCTCGCGCGGGTTGCGGAACCCGTGCGGACTCTGCTTCGACAAGAACTGGAACCTGTTCACCAACGACAACGATCACGAGGGGATTCCGTCACTCTATGCCCCCGGGCGGCTGCTGCATGTGACCGAGGGTTCGTACTTCAGTTGGCCTCGCGGCTGGCTGCAAAGTAAAACGCCAGACCGAGCCGACATCCTGCCCTCGGTGAACGAAGAGATGGGCCGAGCGGTCCCCGTGCTGCAAACGTACTACGCCGACGGCTATCTCCCCGCAAAGTACGAGAACTCGCTGATGGTCGCCCGCTGGTGCCGCCGACAGGTCTCGTACTTCCCGCTCGAACCGAAGGGCAGCACCTTCACCGCGAAGGAGCATGTCTTGCTGGAGGGCCGCGATCAGGCCCGCCCGGTCGGCGTCTGCGTCGGTCGCGGCGGCCGAGTCTTCGTCACGATCTGCTACATGGCCCAGAACGAAGGCTCACCCACCTACCGCAGCGACCTCGCCGTCATCACTCGCAAGGACGATCCTGACACGATGCCGTTTGAGGGGTATGACGTGACGAAAGTGGGTGTCCGGAAGTTGAATAAAGAGCGCAAGAGGGCCGAATGGAATCGATCGTCAAGAGCGTTTGAAGAACTGATGCGTCGTTGGCAACAGTCCCCCGAAACCAATGCGCGTCCCGAAAGAAATCTCGACAAGTCCCGTCTTGTTGGAGTTCTGGTGGGGGAGTTGTTGATCAAACCATTGCTGGCAAAGGTTCTTTCCGGACGTGAGTTCGACTTCGACATCGAGTCGGCTATCGAGGAGATTGAGCGCGATCCGAATCGAACATTAGAAGAACACCGGCAGGAATTGAAGAAGAAAAAGCGAGACGACAATTCCGATTCCGATCTGGCTAGGGAAGGTCTCGCTTCTTCCACGTACCCGCTACCCAAATTGAGCGCCGCCTACTGCCGAGCCCCTGAGCGACGGTTTCGCATGTTGGGTGTCCTCATGACCGGCTTCCGGCTCACGATTCCTCCCGTCGATGCCAAGCTGACGGATGACGCGCCGTTGGCTCCGCAGCAGAAGGAGGAGGCGAACATCATCCTCTTCGCGGACGAGAAGGAGCCGATCGACCTCCGCACGCTGGGGCGAGTCGGCAACTACACCGTGGCCGAACACTGGAAGGCCCTCAAGCACACCGACGAACAGGAGCAGCTTTTTGCGCTGCTCATGGAGCGGCTCGACGATACGGACGACAAGGTCCGGTTGCAGGCGGCGCACTTCCTGTCGCTCCTCAACGATCCCCGCAGCGAACCGAAGATCGCGCTGGTCACCGCCAACGTGCAGGACAAGCGGCTGCATCTGGGGAAGCTCGAACATCTCAAGCCGGAAGTCTGGATGCTCGGCCCCGTCCCGGATGCCGAGGGCTTCAAGACCATCCATCCCGTCGAGACCGCTGCCATCGACCTCGCCGCCAAGTACGAGGTTGCCGGGAAATCGTTCGAGTGGAAGCTGACCAAACCCAGCAGCCCGGATCGGCCGCTGTACGACTTCCACTCCATGTTCGGGCCGTCTCCGAATTCGTCGGTCTATTCGTTCTTTCGCTTCGATGTCCCGACGGCTCAGCGGATGCAACTGCTCGTCGGCAGTGAGGACGGCGTGAAGGTCTGGCACAACGGCCGGATGGTCTTCGAGAACGATGTCGTCCGCCCGCTGATTCAACTCGACGACGTCGTGCCGCTCGACCTGCAACCGGGCAGCAACGACGTGCTGGTCCGCGTGCGGATGCGACAGGGACTCGGCGGCCAATACCTCCACTACCGGCATCTCGGCGACGTGAGACTGTCGATCCCCGACAAGCCCGATGGCCTGTCTCTCGCCGAGCGATTGAAACCCGAAAAAACACCGTGGCTGCATATCGACCCCAAGTTTCTGGAAGTCGACTGGCCCGAAGCGGTCAAAAAGGGAGATGTCGCTCGCGGCAAAAAGCTTTTCGCCGCCGAGTCGCTCGGTTGTGCGAAGTGCCACGCCGCGACGGCCACTCAGGCGGGCGGCGGCGGCCCCAGCCTGACCGATTCCGGTAAACGCTTCACAGTCCCGTACCTCGTCGAATCAGTCCTCGCTCCGAACAAGGTGATCTCGCCCGTCTTCAAGTCTTCGATCATCCTCACGGCCGACGGCAAGATCATCACGGGCCTCATCGTCTCCGAAACGGGCGACAAGCTGGAAGTGCTGCTCCCCGACACGAAGCGCGTCACGATCAGCAAGTCCGACATCGACGAACGCAAACTCACCGACACCTCGGCCATGCCCCCGGGTGTTGTGAAGACGGTCGATGAGCTGCGCGATGTGATTGCGTATCTGTTGAGCAACCCCACGGAGTGACGACCATGATTCACGACAGTAACTACATGGCCCTTCGCGGTGATGTCATCTCCGTTTCCAGCCTCACGGTTGCCGAGCAAGAGTTCGTTGCCGAATTGAAACGGCAGGCGAAACAACTCGGCGAATGGACTGTGTACGAAAACTACTGGCTTCGCGCGGTGGCCGACTTCTACAAGGAGAGCGGTCTGACCCGGAAGCAGATTCGCGAGAGGGGCGCTTATCGGATCGCCCAAGACTTGGGGAGTCGGCTGGCTGTCGAAGCCGGTCTCGCTCGGATGCCTGCCGGGTTGATTGAACAATCCCGTTCATCGGTGTCGGACGATGCTCTGACCGACTCTCAGGTAACTTGAAATCCCGGCATGGCGCATGGATAGTGTCGCGACCTCTGCGGTCGGCCGGTTGACGCTCGACGAGACGCCGCGCGAGGCCACGGTTCCAAGGGATCAGGATTCATGGCGAAGAAGAAGTCAGCGGGAGGACTCGATGAGGGTGCTCGAATTCGAGTCAAACCCAACGTCCCCTCACCCGAGTTTCCGGAAGTCTCGCTCGGCGGCTGGACGGGAACCGTGATGGAAGTCTCGGGCAAACCGCCCGCTCAGAAATTCATCGTCGAGTGGGACGGAGCCACACTCGACGCGATGCCCGCCGATTACGTCTCGCGCTGCGAAGCGCAGATGCTCTACCACGTCATGGCCTGCCTCGGTGGCGACGACATCGAACTCGTGACGTGACGCTCGGCAGCCCGTTGAAATCCGTGTGCCACGGCTCTGTGAGCCGTGAGAACTGTCAAAAGTCCCGCGAAATCCGCACGGCTGACACAGCCGTGGCACACGATAATTCATGATTCAACCGGCTGCTGCGCGGGCGACCGTCCGGTCTCGACATACGGAGCCGGATCGGACAGCCCTGCTTCGGCGAAGCCCTTCAGTCGCAGGCTGCATGAGTCGCAGTGGCCGCAGGCTCGGCCCTGCCCGTCCGGGTCGTAGCAACTGTGCGTCAGGCCATAATCGACTCCGAGTGCCAGGCCGCGACGAATGATGTCGGCCTTGGTGAGGGCAATCAGTGGGGCATGAATGTGCCACGCGGCGGTTCCCTCGACGCCCGACTTCGTGGCGAGGTGGGCCAGTTGACGAAACGCCGCGATGAACTCGGGCCGACAGTCGGGGTAGCCGCTGTAATCGACCGCGTTCACGCCGATGAAGAGGTCGCTCGCCCCGAGCACCTCGGCCCAGCCCAGGGCCACCGACAGGAAGATCGTGTTGCGCGCGGGAACGTACGTGATCGGGATGCCGCCCGACATCTCGTCGTCCGTGCGATCCTTGGGGACGGCGATGTCATCGGTCAGGGCCGATCCACCAAACGCTCGCAGATCGAGCGGCACGACGATGTGACGCTTCACACCCGCGGCGGCACAGACACGAGCCGCCGCCTCCAACTCGAAGCGGTGCCGCTGGCCGTAGTCGAACGACAGCGCATACGGCTCGAATCCCTCGGCCATTGCGATGGCGAGGATCGTCGTCGAATCGAGGCCACCGCTGACCAGCACGACCGCCCGACGAGATTTGTTCGCACTCATGAGTCCTGTCCACGCGACGAGAATCCTTCACATCCGTGACGAAGGTATCAGGCCAGCGCGGCGACTGTCGAGGATTCACCAACTGCGGTGGATTCGCAGCCCGACACCGGGCACCACCAGTTGGACGGGGGGATAGGCGTACCCGTTGAAGCCGTATCCGTAGTCGGGATAGTTGTGATTGACCGTGGTTGTGCCGCGATGGATCACCGTCGGCCGCATCTGGCCGAACAGGATTTCCATCGTCGAGTCGTGGATGTAGCTCGGATTGGCGTTGTACTCGGCGCGGATGAACGGAATCGACTTGTAGATCTCGTAGTACATCTGCGACATGTAGCGCGGATCGACCCGTCCGGCGGGGGGTTCGACCGAGACGACACCTTCCTTGTCGAAGCACTCACCGGGGACGATGACCGGCAAGCCGTCGGCACTCGGTTCGGGGGCCGGAACCGCCGGCTTTGGCAACTCGATGCCCGCGTTGTGCCGCAGCGAAACGAGTCGCACTGCTGACTTGGCCTGTGATCCGGCTTGCGTCGAGAAGACGGTCGGAGACGGTGGCACATGATCCTTCGCCCCCGCTGCCACGGGGAAGTCGCCGGGCTGAATCGTGATCTTCCAACCGTCAAAGTCCTGCACCACAGCGTCCGCCGCGAATGCAGTCGCTCCGCTGCCGAATGCCATCGCTCCACAGACCAGCCACCGAGTCAATTTGTTGTTCATACCATGCACCTTCACGAGTTCTCGCCCTCTCGCACCGCTTCCAGTCGCCAGTGCCAGCCCCACGCTAGAGGCTGGGGGAGACCGCTGTCAAATGGCGAGTTTGTCCTCGATCCAGATTCTTGCGATCGGGACGAGTTGCAAGGAATCGGCCAGACGCGACGTCAAGCAGCCTTTACACACCGGCATCCCATTCCCGCAGACATCAAGGTTCGTTTCGACAGCCCTTCGGTTTTGGTAGAACGTCGGCCGAACAAGACCAACCAGCCCGACGCGCAAGCGAGGGCCAAGCGTGGTTGGTTGCGAAGCCCTCGCTTGCGCGTCGGGCTAGTTTTCGTGTGATGTCCAAGTTCATTGGGAGCCTTCGCGTGTCTGGCAAAGCCTGGGGCGGCGCGTTCGATGAGAAAACCGATTCGCGCGTCGAGAAGTTCACCGAGTCGATCAGCTTCGACAGTCGTCTCGCCGCGGTCGACATTCGCGGTTCGCAGGCTCATGCGCGGATGCTCGCCAAGGTCGGACTGCTGACTGCCGACGAGTGTCGGCAGATCGTCGAGACGCTCGACGTCATCGGCCAGGAGATCGCACGGGGCGACATGGCGTGGAAGACGGAACTCGAAGACATCCACATGCACATCGAGTCCGCGCTGATCGCCCGCATCGGCGATGTGGGCCGCAAGCTGCATACGGCTCGCAGCCGGAACGACCAGGTGGCGACAGACCTCAAGCTCTACGTGCGTGATGCGCTGGTCATGGTCGACGGCCTGCTGCTCGAACTCCAGCGAGCCTTCGTCGATCGCTGCGACCTCGACGCGGATGTCGTCCTTCCCGGCTTCACGCACCTGCAGCGTGCCCAACCGGTGATGGCCGCGCATTACTGGCTGGCCTACTGCGAGAAATTTCAACGCGACCGGGAGCGCTTGTCCGACTGCCTCAAGCGGGTGAATATCCTTCCGCTGGGCGCGGCGGCGCTGGCGGGAACGAGTCTGCCCATCGACCGGAATGAAACCGCAAGGCTGCTCGGATTCAGCGAGGTCGCCGCGAATAGCCTCGATGTGTCGAGCGATCGTGATTTTCTGGCCGAAGCGATCTTTGGCTTCTCACTGATCGCGGTCCATCTGTCGGGCTGGGCCGAGGAATGGATTCTGTGGTGTACGACGGAGTTTGGTTTTTTGAAACTGTCCGATGCGTACACGACCGGCTCGTCGATCATGCCTCAGAAACGCAACCCCGACGTGCTGGAGCTGATTCGCGGCAAGTCGGCCCGCGTGATCGCCGACGTGCAGCAAATCCTCACGCTGCTGAAGGGCCTGCCGCTGGCGTACAACCGCGACCTGCAGGAGGACAAGCTGGCGTTCTTCGATGCCCTCGACACCGTTCAAGCGTGCCTCGAACTGGCACCCAGCATCGCCCGTCACGCGAAGCTGCAAGTCGAGACGATCAACGCGCGACTGGAAGAGGGCTTTCTCGACGCGACGACTCTGATGGAATACCTGATCGGCAAGGGAGTCCCGATGCGCACCGGCCACGAAGTCGTCGGCAAGCTCGTTCGTTTGTGTGAGACCAGGCGTTGCAAGCTCGTCGATCTCCCGTTGGCCGAACTGCAACAAGCCTGCGACAAGATTGAGGCCGATGTGTCCGGGTTCGTGGGCGTGCGGAACGTCGTCTCGCGCCTGAGCAGCTTCGGCAGCGGAGGCCGCGCCGCCGTCGCCGAACGAGTCGTCGCGTGGCGAGAGAGACTGACTCCCTGATGCGCACGCTGCGAATGACGCTCGCCTACGACGGTACGAACTATTGCGGTTGGCAATTGCAGCCGAACGGCGTCTCGTTGCAGCAAGTCGTCGAGCACGCGCTGTCGCAGTTCACTCACGAACCGATCCGCGTCACGGCGTCAGGCCGCACGGATGCCGGAGTCCATGCGATCGGCCAGGTCATCAGTTTTGAAACAACCTCAACCGCGCCGTGTCACGGCTTCCTTCACGGCCTGCCCGTGCATCTGCCCGACGACGTGGTTGTGAGGGCCGTCGAAGAGGCCCCGTCGGGATTCAACGCGAGATACGACGCCAAACGAAAATGGTATCGCTACGTCATCCACAACAGCCCGACTCGGCTGCCGTTTCTCCGCACATCCGCCCTCTGGCAACGCAGCCACTTGAACGACCAATCCATGCACGAGGCCGCCGGCGTCCTGCTCGGCACTCACGACTTCCGCTGCTTCGAGACCCAGTGGCCGAACCGCTCGTCAAGCATCCGCACCGTCTTCCGATCCACCGTGACCCGTGCGGCGGGATGGCCGGTCTGGGGAGAAAGCAATGAGCAACGAGCAATGAGTCATGAGCCGGAGACTGTCCAAACGGTCGCAGTCCCTTCAACCCTCAACCCTCAACCTTCAACCTTCAACCTTCCCTTCCTCTGCTTCGACATCGAAGCCGACGGATTCCTCTACAACATGGTGCGAGCCATCGTCGGCACGCTGATCCACGTCGGTCGAGGCCGCTGGTCGGCGGACGACATGCGGCGCATCCTCGAAACCGGCGACCGCTCCGCCGCCGGCGAGACGGCACCCGCACACGGACTGTGTCTGATGCGAGTCGATTACGACGTGAATCCCGCAGACTGAAAATAGTTCCGGTCGATGCAATCGAGAGCGACCTCAAACGAAGACGCCCCCTGTGAAGAGGGGGCGAATTGAACTGCATCGGATCGAAGTCACCGAAAACAAGAGCCACCGTTCGGACTCGAACCGAAGACCTACGCTTTACGAAAGCGTCGCTCTACCAACTGAGCTACGGCGGCGAGGATGACACGCTTCAGAAAGAGTCGGCGGCCATCGCAAGATTGCTGTTCGGACTTAGCCGAACGCGGCGGGATGATAGCAAAATCGAGACACCGGGCAAGGCCACAGGTTCGCTCCGGTGGTGTATCATCCGCGTCGAGTTTTCGGGCTTGGATCACGTCGAGGTCGCAGCGCCACAGTTGGCACCTCACCCGAAGGATCGGCGCTTCAACAACTGTCTGAAAACGAAACGGACGAGCAGAACAATGGGGGCAGAATGATGAAGAGAAAAACGAATTCTGTTTCCTCATCATTATCATTCTGCCCCCATTGTTCTGCCAATCCTTGTGTGCCTGTCGCTGCTGGCTAGCGGCAACAAGATCGATCCCGACAGTTATTGACGCGCCGATCCTAACCCTCTCTCCCCGAAAGGCCGGGGCGAGGGGACAAAGAAAGCCGCAGGACACCAGCGACATGCACAATCAACACATTGCCTCGCTGTTCGAGGAACTGGCCGACCTGTTGGAGATTCAGGGGGCGAATTCGTTCCGCGTGAGGGCCTATCGTAACGCGGCCCGCACGTTGGAGAACCTGTCCGAATCGGCGGCCGACATCCTGGCGCAGCCCGGTCGCAGCCTGACGGAACTCGACGGGATCGGTCAGGATCTGGCCGACAAGATCAAGGTGATCGTGCAGACCGGCGCGTTGCCTCAGCTCGAAGAGTTGCGAGCCGAAGTCCCGGCCGGAGTTGTGCAGATGCTGCGTATTCAGGGACTCGGACCGAAGAAAGTGGCCGCGCTGTTTCACGAGCTGGGCGTGACAACGCTCGCCGATTTGAAGGCGGCCTGCGAAGCCGGGCGGGTCGCCGAACTCAAGGGCTTCGGCAAGAAGACGGCTCAGTCAATCCTCGACGGGATGGTGCATGTCGAAGAGGCGGGGAAGCGAGTCTTGATCTCGGTGGCCAGCGCGTCGGCCGAAGCCGTCGTCGCCGACTTGCAGCAGGTGGCGTCTGTCTCGCTGGTGTCGGTGGCGGGGAGTTGCCGTCGTCGGAAGGAGACGTGCGGCGATTTGGATGTCCTCGCCGTGGCGGGCAATTCGGCCGAGGCGATGGATCGGTTGGCCGCTCATCCTCTCGTCGAGAAGGTTCTGGCGCGCGGAGAGACCAAGCAGCGCGTGCGGCTGCGCAGTGGCATTGAACTCGATCTGAGAGTCGTCCCGGTCGAGTCGTATGGCGCGGCGATGCAGTACTTCACGGGATCGAAGGAGCACAACATCGTCATCCGGCGGCGGGCCCAGGAGCGCGGCCTCAAGCTCAACGAGTACGGCGTCTTTCGCGGTGACGAGTACGTCGCGGGACGCACCGAGGAAGACGTGTACGCCGCCGTCGGCCTCCCCTTCATCCCGCCCGAGCTGCGCGAGAACCGGGGCGAGATCGAATTGGCCGAAGCGGGCCGCCTGCCGAAGTTGATCGAAGTGAGCGACATGCAGGGCGACCTGCACATGCACACGACCGCCAGCGACGGAGTGGCCACGATTCGCGAGATGGCGGAGGCGGCGAAGGCGCGCGGGTTGAAATACATCGCGATCACCGATCACTCGAAGCGGGTCACGATGGCCAACGGACTCGATGCGACGCGGCTGAGGCAGCACTGGCGGGACATCGAGAAGGTGCGCGGGCAGGTCTCGGGGATCGAGATTCTGTGCGGCATCGAATGCGACATCCTCGAAGACGCAACGATGGACCTCGACGACGAAGTCCTCTCCGAAGCTGACTGGGTGATCGCCGTGCTGCACTACGGTTTGAAGCAGCCGCGCGCGCAGATCATGCAGCGACTGCTGAACGCGATCCGCAATCCGAATGTTGACGCGATCGGCCATCCGTCGGGGAGGCTGATCGGCAGCCGACCCGCCGCCGACATCGACTACACGACGTTTCTGAAGGCCGCCGCCGATCACGGCGTCATGCTGGAGATCAACGCCAGCCCGTTGCGGCTCGATCTCGATGACATCCAGGCGGCGGCGGCCAAGTCGCTCGGGATCCAGATCGTGATCGACACCGACTCCCACGCGACGAACGGTTTCGACGCCCTGCCCTACGGTGTCGATCAAGCCCGCCGCGCGGGGCTGACGAAGGACGACGTCGCCAACGCGCGGTCATGGCCCCAGTTTCAGAAGCTGCTCAAGCAAAGATGAGAAATCGGCGAGCGACCGCGAATTGCGGGATTCTCGCGTCGTCACCAAGTTTTCGTCTAAGACTTCCGCCGCTCGTGCGTCATTGAGGGCACAGCCGCTGACATGCCTCTCGGAATGCGAGATGGAGCCGCAAGCAATCACACTCGATCCGGCCGCCGCTCCACTTGGAGGATGGGCACTCCTGCCCGTCCCTCGGGAAGGTGATCGCGCGGATATTGTCCGCGAGGTCGCAGCAAACAAAGCGAAGACGGACGGGCAGGAGTGCCCATCCTGCGGGGGGGATGCGAACTCAGAGCGAGACGTGGAGTGGTTGCGCGAGGTGATCGCTCGGTGGGAAGGCCCGCTCGTGAGATATGCGGCTCGGGTCGCGGGAGACCTCGATCTGGGACGCGATGTTGTGCAGGAGACGTTTCTGCGGCTGTGTCGCGAAGAACGATCCAAAGTGGAAGAGCATCTGGCGCGGTGGCTGTTTGCGGTCTGTCGGTCCCGCGCATTGGATGTCCGGCGAAAGGAGAGTCGCATGTCGGCGGTACTCGATCTCGACGAACGGACCTCGCCCGGTGAGGTGCCTCCCGACGAACTGCTGGAGCGGCGCGAGACGGCCCGACGGCTGATGAGCCTCCTCGACCGCCTGCCCGACAACCAGCAGGAAGTCATCCGGCTCAAGTTTCAGAACGACCTGAGCTACCGCGAGATCGCCGACATCACGGGACACAGCGTCTCAAACGTCGGCTTCCTGCTCCACACGGGGATCAAGCGGTTGAGAGAGATGATGAAGGATGAAGGATGAAGAGTCAGAGGCCAGTCGTCTGAGGGCGGCATCAGTCCCATTCGTCCGTTCAGTCCTGTCCAGACTCTTCAGCCCCAACGGGGCGCAATTAGGCCAGCCCAGGGCAACGCCCTGGGGTTGAGGCCGCAAACCAAGCCAGCCCTGAAAGGTCGCATTATCCGTCGCGTAATTCGCCCCTTCCGGGCTTGTCACTCGCCACTCGTCACCCAGGGCGTTGCCCTGGGCTGGCCTAATATGCCCCGTTGGGGCTGAGAACCGACACCAACCCGTGTCGCCACCCACGACAGGAGCCATGACCATGACCACCGCCATCAATACCATGTTCGATCCCAACGATCCGCGACTGACCGCTTACGCCTTGGGCGAACTCCACGGCGATGAGTTGACCGAGTTCGAGCAACTCCTCGCAGAGTCATCCGCCGCACGAGACGCTCTCGCCGAGATTCGCGAGACGACCGGCTGGCTTCGCAACGAACTGGCCGCTGAACCGGCCCTCGCCCTGTCGTCCGAGCAGCATCAGCGACTGGAGCAACACATCGCGCAGGGAGTTGGGACCGAAGAGAATCCCCTCACCCTGGCCCTCTCCCCGGACCACCGAAGCGGCGGTGCCTGCCGGGGCGAGGGGACAGAGCCGCCGCTGACGAGCTTGGCCTTTGTTCGCCCCGACTCGCGCCGCGAGCAAGCTCGTCACCGCTGGGCTGTGCTCGCAGCAGCCGCCGCGACGGCGGCATTGAGTGCGGCTGTGATGTTCTGGCCCGCGACATCTCCGCGAACGTTGAGCGAGTTGCTGGCGATGCGAGACTCTCCGAGCGCCACCGGTCAACGGCGAGGATATTTCCACGTCAATGAGAACGATCCGAATGCGCCTCAAGACGGCGTGATGCAGTTCACGACGCCGGACGATGGGCTGACGGATTTCGGGTTGAAGCAAGTCGTCGTTGGAAAGGACAAAGGGCGAGACGCCGCACTCTGGGGTGATCGTGAGAGCCAGTTGGACGGATTTTCCGCTGCGTCGAATGTGGCTCTCAGCGTTCAAGACTCGACGCCTGTGGGTGGGACGCTCGATCTTGGTAAAGTGCGCGGTAATAGGCCCGTCACGAGTTTTGCCACTTCCTCGGACGGCCGAAGTGACGTTCAGCGGGAGGAGCGGTTCAAGGGTGACAGCGGAGTCGTAAGTGGAGCAACCACCAAGCTCTTCAAGTCCGGTGTGGCACGCTCGTTGGGAACGGAGTCTGAGGGTAAGCCAATTTCGTCTGTGACAGATCCCTCATCGAGTCAGGGAGTCGAGAATCGCTCCAAAGAACTCAAAGATATTCAGAAGCTGGCGGAGAGTGCTCGGCCGGTTCAGGTCGAACAATTGCGGGGTGAGAGAGCGAATCCGGGAGTGGACTTCTATTTCGAGCCTGAGGGTAGAGAAAGCAAATTCGGAGATCACCTCGGCACGGAGGCGTATGCGCCGATCGTCGAGAACCCGTTCCTGACGCCGGCCGAGCAGCCGCTCTCCACGTTTTCGGTCGACGTCGATACGGCGTCGTATGCCAACGTGCGGCGGTTTCTCAACCAGGGGCAGTTGCCACCCGCCGATGCCGTGCGGATTGAGGAACTGGTCAACTACTTCAAGTACGACGACCCCGCTCCCGTCGACGGGCAGCCGTTCCGCGTGGTGGCCGAGGCCGCGCCGTGTCCGTGGCAGCGCGAGCACTATGTCGCCCGCATCAGTCTCAAGGCGCGCGAGATCGCCAAGGCGCAGCGTCCGCCGACGAATCTTGTCTTTCTGCTCGATGTCTCCGGTTCGATGCAGCCCGAGAACAGATTGCCGCTCGTCAAGCGGGCCATGTCGTTGCTGATCGAGGAGTTGGGCGAGCGCGATCGCGTATCGATCGTGACCTATGCGGGAGATGCCGGGCTGAAGCTGGAGCCGACACCTGGCTCGGACCAGACGAAGATCACGCAGGCGATTGAGGCTCTGTCGGCGGGAGGCTCGACGAACGGAGCGGCCGGGATTCAGTTGGCCTACGAACAGGCGCTGCGTCACTTCAGCAAGGACGCGGCCAATCGAGTCATCCTCTGCACGGACGGCGACTTCAATGTCGGCGTCAGCAGCGACGAGGAACTGGTCAAGCTGATCGAAGCTCAGGCGAAGAGTGGTGTCTTCCTGAGCATCTTCGGATTCGGAATGGGCAACCTGAAGGACTCGAAGCTGGAGAAGCTGGCCGACAAGGGGAACGGACACTACGGCTACATCGACGACTTGAACGAGGCCCGCAAGAACTTCAACGAGGAGTTGATGGGGACACTGTACACGGTGGCCAAGGACGTGAAGCTGCAGGTCGAATTCAACCCGCTCACGGTCGGAGCCTATCGGCTGATCGGGTACGAGAACCGCGTGATGGCCGCCGAGGACTTCAACAACGACGCAAAAGACGCCGGCGAAATCGGAGCGGGTCATACGGTGACGGCCCTCTACGAAATCGTCCCGCGCGGCAAGTGGCAGAAGGCCCAAGCGGTTGATCCGCTGAAGTACACGGCCACGGAACCAGCCCCCAAGGCTGTCGAACCCAAAGCCAACGTCCCCGCCGATGCCGCCGATGATCTCTTCACCGTGAAGCTCCGCTATAAGCAGCCCGACGCCGCCGCGAGCGTCCGCACCGTCGATGTCGTTGTCGATGACATTGCGGGAAAGAAGGTGACGCCAAGTCGCGACCTGTTCTGGTCCGCCTCCGTCGCCTCGTTCGGGATGCAACTGCGTCACTCGAAGTACGCCGGAACGTGGACGATGGCCGACGTGCTGGAGACGGCTCGCGGCGCGAAGGGCGACGACACAACCGGCCGTCGTTCGGAGTTTGTCGAACTGGTCAAGGCCGCAATGAAGCTGATGCCGAGCCCGCAGAGCAAGAAGCCTGCGGTGGGCTTCTGAGTGTCGCGTCGCGACCGTGAGCGGGGCGGGGTCAGGCGGCGGCTTGCGGGGCGTGAGGCCATCTGGTTTCATGCCTCGCATCGTTTGAGGCTGCTCGAACATTCGCCGCCCTCTGTGTGGAAGCCTGTCGCTCATGAATCGTCTGCTGTGGTCTGTGCCGTTGTGCCTGCTGGCTCTGTTTATCCCTTCCGTTTCGTCCCGCGCGGCCGAGCCGGTGTCGCTGATCTTCGACACCGACATCGGCAACGATGTGGATGACGTGCTGGCGCAGGGGATGATTCACTCGCTTCAGTCTCGCGGCGCGTGCAAGCTGCTGGCGGTGACGGTGACGAAGGACAGCGAACTCGCCGGGCCGTTCGTCGATGCCATCAACACGTTCTACGGGCGGGGCGACACGCCAATCGGAGTCGTTCGTCCCGGCAAAACACCCGAGCCGGGCAAGTTTCTGCCGATGGCCGCCGAGAAGCGCGGCGCGGCCTTTCGCTACCCGCACGACCTTCTCAGCAGCAAGGACGCCCCCGAAGCGGTGGCTCTGTTGAGGAAGACGCTCGCCGCGCAGCCGGATGATTCGGTGAGCATTGCGCAGGTTGGATTCTCGACGAATCTCGCGCGGCTGCTGGACTCGAAGGCCGATGAAGCGTCGCCGCTCTCCGGTGTCGAACTCATCCAGAAAAAGATCAAGCTCTTGTCGGTCATGGCCGGGGCGTTCACCGACATCAACGGGAACAAGCATTTCCGCGAATACAACGTGGAGCAGGACATCGCCAACTGCCGCAAGCTGGCCGAGGAGTGGCCGACGCCCGTCGTCTGGAGCGGCTTTGAAATCGGCATCGCGCTGCCGTATCCCGCCGAGAGCATCGTGAAGGACTACAGCTACTTGAGCGACCACCCGCTCGCCGAAGCCTATCGCCGCTATGAGAAGCAGCCGCACGACCGCCCCACATGGGATCTGACGAGCGTGCTGTATGCCGTTCATCCCGATCGCGGCTATTTCGACCTGTCGCCTCCCGGCCGAGTCATCGTCGAGGCGGACGGCTTCACCAAGTTCACGCCGCTGGCTGAGGGAAAGCATCGCTATCTCAAGCTGTCCGATCTGCAGCGGGCTCGCGTGTTGGAGGCACTGGTTCAACTGAGCAGTCAGCCGCCCAAGTGAGTCTTGTTCCCCTCGCTCCAAGGGGGCGAGGGGGAGGAAGAAAAGCAGGCGATGACACACACTCCCCCCCACATCGTCGTGGTTGGTTCGATCAACATGGACCTCGTCGCGCGAATGGCTCGGCTGCCGAGGCCGGGGGAGACCGTGCATGGCGACGAATTTCAGACGATTCCCGGCGGCAAGGGGGCCAACCAGGCGGTGGCCGCCGCGCGGCTGGGCGCTCGCGTGACGATGATCGGCCGTGTGGGAGACGACTCGTTCGGCGAGACGCTCCGGCGGTCGCTGGCCGAATATGGTGTTTCAACGGAGCATGTCCTCGTGACGGAAGGCTGTTCGAGTGGCGTGGCCCTGATTGGTGTCGAGGCGACTGGTGCGAACTCGATCACGGTCATTGCCGGTGCGAACGGTCGGCTGACTTCGCACGATGTCACCTCGCGCGCCGATGTCATTGCGGCGGCCGACGTGCTGATCGCGCAGTTGGAAACCCCGTTCGACACGGTGGCGACCGCGATTCGCCTCGCGCGGGAAGCGGGCGTGCGCACAATCCTCGATCCCGCGCCGGCCCCCTCCGGTCCGTTGCCCGCCGAACTGTTGGCAGTCGAGATTCTCAGCCCGAACCAGACTGAGGCCGAAGTGCTGACTGGCATCGCCGTCCACGATGTTGCAACCGCGAGGACAGCCGCGCACCGGCTGCGCGAACTCGGCGCGAAGGCTGTCGTCCTGAAGCTCGGAGAACTCGGCGCGTTCGTGCTGGATGAGACCGGACGAGAAGAACACGTTCCCGCGCGTGCTGCCAGCGTTATCGACACCACCGCCGCCGGAGACGCCTTCACGGCGGGACTGTCGGTCGCACTGGCCGAAGGCCGGTCGTTACCCGATGCCGCGCGATTCGGCTGTGCGGCGGGAACACTCGCCTGCACGAAGTTCGGTGCGCAACCGGCGATGCCCGCACGTGATGACGTGGTTCGGTGGCTGGCCCCCGTCAATTGATACCGCATGTCTCACAGCGATTTGAGATACTCGACCAGCGCATCGCGTTCGTCATCGGAGAGCGATTCGCCGACGAGGTCTTCCGGGCGGTGATGCTTCATCAGTACGGCGTCGAGCGAGCGGGCTTTGCCGGTGTGGAGGAATCGTCTGCGGGAGGCGAGGCCGCGCAACGTCGGCGGGTTGTAGTTCGGATCGCGATCCTTCTTGTCCTCGACCTTGCCATCGAATTTGTCTTCGGATGTGAACTGCAAGCCGGTGTGGCAGCTCGTGCAGGCGGCCTTGCCGGAGAAGAGCGTGCGGCCGAGTTCGATCTTCCTCGCGAGGGCCGTGTCGCTGGTGGTGGCTCGCGGATTCGCGGGATGATCGAGCGTCTTGAGATACGCGACGAGAGCGGTTGCGTCTTCGTCGGTCACCGGAAGTTTGGTGGCCATGCTTTCGGAGAGTGACCGCTTCATGGCGTCGTGCAGGTCGGTCTGCCAGCCGTGCCACGTCCACGGGCCGGTGTCGGCGACTCCCCGCAACGACGGCGTCAGTTTGGGAGTGCCGTAGCTTTTGTCGTTCCGCGTGTCAAAGACCTGTCCCGCTGTGTGGCCGTCGGTGTGGCAGGTGTGACAGCTATACCAACTGTGCATCGAGCGATCGGCGTCGTAGAAGATGTGCTCGCCGCGTCGGGCGAGGCTCGGTTCGCTCGACCCACCCAGCGCGATCGTCTTCGTCACTTCGCGGGCATCGAGATCGACAACCTGTACAGAGTTCGAGAAGTAGTTGGAGACGACGACCGTCCGTTCGCCAACGAACTCCACCGCCTGTGGTCTCCCGCCGAGTTCGATCCGCCGAAAGCGGCTCTTGTCCCTTTGCATCGCGGCGGGGAGGAAGTCGCCGGG
>JBBPIS010000047.1:0-48271 GCA_038040225.1 Planctomycetota bacterium | reverse complement strand
CGTACTGGCTTGTCAGTACGCGGCACCATGTTTTCTTTGGTGACGCAGCGACCCGGACGTTTCAAACATCCGGGTCATTTTCTCTGGCAAACTTCCTCTCTGCCGTTGACCGCGGGCGGGGGAGGTGTCGATAATCCCGCCCCGAACGGAATCGGGCGGTCCAAAGGCTTGGATCGCAGACATCACAATGGCAGGGAGGCCGAAGAATGATTCAATCAGACTTGCAGGATGTGGGCTTTCGCTGGACGAGACCGACTTGGGAGCGAGCGGGCGACCGGACGTGGTTGCTGATTGTTCCGAGCCAGCTTTCGAGGACCGATGAGGGTGGTTGCACCACCGACCCGCGCTTCGATCGGTCTCAGCGGATGTATGAGGTCTTCGAGTTCGACGGGACGTGGCTCGACCAGCTTCACGAAATGCAGGTCGAGGGAATCCTGTCGAGTCCCCGATGGCGGCGTGATCTGGAGCGCATGGCGGCCTGATGCAGTGGCCGATGTGACCTGATGAATTTCTCGACGCCCGGCTTTCGATGGAAGCCGGGCATCGTTTTTGATGGACGTTCCCCATGCAGGCCATCGTCGTCACGTTTGATCGTCTCGCGACGACGGCTCTCGGCTGTTACGGCAATGAGTGGATCGAGACTCCGCACTTCGATCGCCTTGCGTCGCAGGCCGTGGTGTTCGACCGGCACTTCGCCGAGCATGTCGGAGTCTCGGCCGGAATGGGTTTTGGCACGGGGCGTCTCCCGAAGGATGCGTCAACCCGGCCCTACGAGTTCGAGGCCGCCTGGTCGATGTTGACGGGTATCGCCGAAATCGAACTGGATCTCCTGACCGAGTTCGATGTCTTGCCCTGGTCGATGATGCTGAACAAGACTTCGAGGACGTTGATCGCGGCTCGACACGAACCCGATCCCAAGCCCGATGAAATTCCGTTCGCGTGTCTGGTTCGAGCCGCTTGCGAACGGCTGGTCGTGCCGCGCGGAGAGGCTTCGCGCATCGTGTGGTTGCACTCGGCGGGAGTCCCCGAACCGTGGCTCCCTCCGGAAGGCTTTGCCACGCTCTACTTCGACGAATACGAAGAGCGGGGTTGCGAGACGGCCTTCGTCTCGCAAGACAATTGGGGAACTCACCCCGCGGCCTACGCGGGGTATGCGTCGCTGCTGGATCATTGGCTGGGTGAACTCGTGACCGCCGTGGAGGCCGCCTCGAAGACTGAACCAACGTTGCTTGTTGTCGCTGCCGCGCGGGGTTGCGATTGGATGACGCTTTCTGCCGAGCAAGCCAAACGGTCGGTGAGCGAGGAGGCATTGTCGACTTCGCCGGAATCGCCGCCCTCCTCAGAGGAAGTCGTGGAACAGCGGGACAAGGTGATCGAGCCATTGATCCCGCGCGAGGCGATCCCACTTTCGGACACAATCACTCGCACACCGCTCCTGCTGCGTCTGTTCGATCCAGGTCCGTTCAGTTCGGAATTCGCCGGGACACGGTCCAACCGCCTCGTCCAAACGGCGGACCTCTCCGCCACATTGCTCGATTACTTTCAGTTGCCGGTGACCCAGTCCCTGAGCGAGGGGCGCAGTCTGCTGCAGGAACTCGCCGAGACCCAGTCGCCTCGCGAGATGGTTTGTTTCACCGACGGAGCAGGTTCGCGCGGGATTCGGACGGCCGAGTGGAGTTGCCTCGTCGATGATGCGGTCTCGGCCGATGCGGCTGAACCGGCAGCGAAGCTCTTCGCCAAACCGGAAGACATCTGGGAAGTCAACGATCTGTCGGGGCAGCGGCGGGACGTCGCGGCTTCGCTGGTCGCACGGCTGAACGAGATTCTTCCCGCTGCGAAGGCGGAGAGGCATTCGCAATGACGGTCGCTCGCCGAGTGCGGGCACCGTTGCGGCAAATCTCTTCGGTAACCTGAAGCCAAGCTGCGCGAAACGACTGTCAGCGGGGTCGCGTCTGGTTCTGCGGGCCGCTACGATTCCGGCGTTCACGAGTTTTTCACAACCGCCGTTCCATCACCGACTCCAATTGGGAGACCGCCTCGCCATGAGCGACTCCGTGTCACAGGCAGAACTCGAAGCGTCGATCCACAAACTCGGCGCGGCCTTCGAATCGATTCGCGAGCAGATGGGCAAGGTGATCGTGGGCCAGGACCAGGTCATCGAGCAGCTTTTGATCGCCCTCTTCAGTCGCGGCCACTGTCTGCTCGAAGGGGTGCCGGGCCTCGCCAAGACGCTGATGATCAGCACGCTGGCCCGCTGCCTGTCGATGACCTTCGCCCGCATCCAGTTCACGCCCGACCTGATGCCGGCCGACATCACCGGGACGGACGTGTTGCAGGAGAACCGTGAGACGGGCAAGCGCGAACTCCACTTCATCAACGGGCCGTTGTTTCACAACGTGATCCTCGCCGACGAAATCAACCGCACCCCGCCGAAGACGCAGGCCGCGCTGCTGGAAGCGATGCAGGAGCGGCAAGTCACCGTCGGCCAGACGCGCCACGTGCTGGCCGACCCGTTCTTCGTCCTCGCCACGCAGAACCCGATCGAACAGGAAGGAACGTACTCGCTGCCCGAAGCGCAGCAGGACCGCTTCATGTTCAAGGTCTTCGTGAAGTATCCGACGTTTGAAGAGGAGCGGCAGATCGCCAAGCGAACGACCACGCTGCAGCTCGACGATGTCGACAAGGTTCTCGACGCCAATGAAATCCTCGCGCTGCAGAAGCTCGTCCGCCAGGTTCCGGTCAGCGATCACGTCGTCGATTATGCCCTCGCCCTGGTGCGACAGACGCGCGTCGGCGAATCGGGGGTCCCGGCGTTCGTGGAGGAGCAACTGAGTTGGGGAGCCGGCCCCCGCGCGGTGCAGTTCCTGCTGCTCGGTGGCAAGGCACGAGCGCTCCTGAACGGCCGGACGTATGTCTCGACCGACGACATTCAGGCGCTGGCCGCTCCCGTCCTGAGGCACCGCATCGTGGTGAACTTCTCGGCCGAGAGCGAGGGAATCACCAGCGACCAGATCGTCGAACAATTGCTTCGGTCCACTCCGTCAAAGGAAGGCGAGCTGACCCGTGACCCAAACCTCGCGAAGATTTTTGCCGCCTGAAGCCGTGGCGCGGATCGCGCGGCTGGAGGTTCTGGCCCGCAACGTCGTCGAGGGCTTTCTGTCTGGTCTCCATCGCAGCCCGTACTTCGGCCAGTCGGTCGAGTTCGCCCAACACCGCGAGTATGCGCCGGGTGACGACATCCGCCGCATCGACTGGAAGGTCTGGTCCAAGACCGACCGCTACTACATCAAGCAGTACGAGGAGGAGACCAACCTTCGCACGACGCTGCTCGTGGACCTGTCCGAGTCGATGCTGTTCGGTTCGCACAAGCTCACGAAGTACGAGTACGCCTGCCAGATCGCTGCCTCGCTAGCGTACCTGCTGCTGCGGCAACAGGACTCGGTTGGCATGGTCACGTTCGACAATGTGATCCGTGCGAGAGTTCAGTCCAGCAGCAAGCAGAACCATTTGCAGGCGATCCTCACGTCGCTCGACCGCGAGAAACCGGCGAAGAAGACGGACCTCTATCAGATGCTGGCCCAGGTCGCCGACGAACAGACTCGGCGCGGCCTGATCGTGCTCGTATCGGACCTGTTCGTGGATCGGGCCGGTCTGTTCAAGGGGCTGAAGCTGCTGCGCACGCGCGGCCACGACGTGATGGTCTTCCACGTGATGGACGACGAGGAACTCGACTTCAACTACGCGGGCACAACGAAGTTTGAGGGCATGGAAGAAATGGGCGACCTGATCTGCGACCCGCGCTCCCTGCGCGAGGGCTACCAGCAGGCGGTCCAGCAATTCGTCGAAGACCTGCGCCGCAACTGTGCCCGCCAGATGGTCGATTACCAAACCATCCGCTCGAGTGAACACCTCGATGCGGTTCTGGCCCACTACCTCACGCACCGCGTCGGCATGAGACAATCGGTGAGGAACTGAGCATGACCACGGAAACCACGGCATGTCCGATGAACCGCCCTTCAGCGCCCCGGCCCATCTCGGCCCGGACGGCCTTGTCTCGCGTGGGCTTAACCGAAATGTGGACGAAGCCATCGTGGCGTTTCGCACGATGCGGCAAACGATTCGAGGCACACTCAGCCCGGACATCGACTCGGCTGAGCGACTTGCCCGTAACGTGGCTGCGAAACTCGGTTGCCGCGCCGAACTGCGTGGCCCGGAGAGCCACATGGATGGGCCATTTCACTTCCATCTCCAAGACATGCCCGAGTGGCACTTTTGGTTTCTAGGAGGACCGCTGATATGACAATCACCACCAGGGATCCGATTGTTGCGCAGGCACGCTGCATCACGGGTAATGCGTATCTTGGCCTGCTTGACTTGGCTCGCCAAACAGAGTCGTTGGTTGGTCTAGTCTGGCGTGAGCAACTGAAGTTCTCTCCATCCGCCCAGCAAATTGCTGCCGATCTAAAGCCGTCACTTGTCGAAGAACGACTGACTGATGAATGGCCGGGGACTCGTTTGTTTGGCAGTCAGGCTTGGTATCGCTTGTATCGCTGTGATGAGCATTCGCTGCCAATCTTCTCCCGCGTGGAACGGCTTGATGGCTGGCTCGCCCCGGATTTTCCTGAAGACATCAGTTATCAGTTGCCGACGGGCGAGTGCTGGCTTATCTCGGTGGCACATGAGCCGTTGTGCTGGTTGTTCCCGGAAGTGTTGGGTGACGCCAAGGCAGGCGAACTCGATTGTCTTTTGAAAGCGGTGTAGGACTTACTCGGAATCCGTTGAGAATCAAGCCCATGTCCGATTTCTTTCGTTTGCCGGGACAGAAAGCAACATGACCGCCTGGCTGGCCAATCACTTTTTCAATCCGGCGTTTGTCGCTGGCGGTGCGATGCTGTTGGCGTCCCCGATCATCATCCATCTCATCAACCGGATGCGGTTCCGGCGCGTGCGGTTTGCCGCGATGGAGTTCCTGCTCGCCAGCCAGCAGCGGAACCGGCGTCGGCTGCTGCTCGAACAGCTTCTGCTGCTGTTGCTGCGTCTGTTGATCGTGGCCGCGATTGTGCTGTTGATCTCGCGGTTGATTCTCGATCCGTCACAGATGTCGATCTTTCGCGGAGCCCGCGCCCATCACGTCGTGCTGCTGGACGACAGTCTCTCGATGCGCGATCGCTGGGGTGAGACCAGTTCCTTCGGCGAGGCCCTGAAGATTGTGAACCGGCTCGTCGCGGGAGGAGCCGAGCAGCCGAACACGCAGAAGTTCACGCTGCTCAGGCTCTCGAAGCCCGATCAGCCGGTGTTGTCCGAGCGGGACGTGAACGAGGACTTCGTGACCGAGTTGTCGGCGAAGTTCGATCCGCAGGCGTTCCCCTGCACGCATCGGGCGCTCGATCTGGTTGAGGGCCTGCGCGCCGCGCGGAAGCTGCTGTCGGAAGAGAAGGGGGCCATGCAGCACCTGCACGTCATCTCCGACTTCCGCGAACGGGACTGGCAGGATCAGAAGGCGATCTCGGCGGCGGTCGAGGAGCTGACCAATGCGGGAGTCTCGGTGAACCTGGTGCGGACCGTGCCCGAACTTCATGCGAACCTCGCCGTGACCGAGTTGGCGGGCGATGTGCAGGTCGCCGCCGCCGATGTGCCGCTGCGACTCAAGGTGGCCGTGAAAAACTTTGGTCTGCAAGTCGCGTCGGATGTTCGATTGGCCCTGTTTGACAATAACGAAAAAATCCCGACCAGCGTCGTGTTCGAGAAGATCGACCCGCAGACCGAGGTCACGCACGAGGTCGATGTCCGGCTCACGACTTCGGGCAAGCACAAGCTGCGGGTGAGCCTCGACACCGATTCGCTGGCCGAAGACAACGCGCGGTCGCTCGCCGTCGATGTGCCGAAGGCGGTGCCGGTCTTGATCGTGGACGGCGATCCGTCGGGAGACGACGGTTCCTACGTGGCCGATGCGCTGGCGGCCGACCCCAAAAGCACGGGCTTCGCGCCGGTAATCGAGAACGTTGAATACCTGCGTCGCCGACCGCTCGATGATTTCCGCGCGATCTACCTGCTCAACGTCCCCGAGATTCCCGCCGATGCCCTCGACGCGCTGGAGAAGTACGTCGCGGCGGGCGGCGGCCTCGCGTGGTTCGCGGGTGAGTCGTTGCGTGCGGCTCACTACAACGACGCGCTGTATCGCAAGGGCGAGGGCCTCTTCCCGGTGCCGCTCGATGCGTCGCCGAGGGAACTCGTCGCCGATTCGACCAACCCTGGAGCGGACCTGCGCACGGTAAACCATCCCCTCTTCCGGATCTTCGAGGGCGAGGGCGATTCGACCATCGGGCGCGTGCGGATCGACAACTACTTCCCCGTGTTGAAGGAGTGGGTGAAGGACGATCAGCAGCGCAAGGACCGCGTGCGGACACTCGGCACGCTGCGTAATGGCGATCCGCTGCTGTTCGAGCATTCGTACGGCAAGGGCCGCGTGCTGACGTGCCTCACCACGGTCTCGCCCGACTGGAACAACTGGGCGACCGACTACAGCTACGTCGTCGTGCAGCTTGAACTCATCAAGCACATCGCGCGGACCGACCGCAGCCCCGAGACGCGGCAGATCGGCGAACCGATTCAACTGTCGCTCAACCCCGCCGATTACACGGACACGGTCGAGGTACTGTCTCCCGGCGCAGATGGAGAACACACGACGCGGTTGCAAGCGTCGCCCGAACAGGCAAACGCCATGCCCTCAGACGGCGCGGCCCCTCCCGCCAAACTCGGCTCACTGCGACTGGCCGCCACGTTCCGCGACACTGATGAACCGGGCATCTACACCGTCCGGCTGATGACTCAGAGCCAGGTCGGCGAGGATCGATTGATCGCCTACAACGTGTCGCCTCGCGAGGGCGACCTGCAACTGGCGACGACGCCCGACCTGCGCAAGCGACTTGGTGGCAACAGCCACGTCACGATTCAGGAGTTCGGCCATTTGGAGTGGGTTCAGGGCAAAGAGGCCGGTTCCGAAATCCGGCATTGGTTGTTGTGGTCGCTCCTCGCGTTCCTCATCGCCGAACAGGCGCTCGCTTACAAACTCAGCTATCACCCTTCGACTCCGTCCGAGCGACCGCAATCGTCCGCACGAAGAGGCGAAGCCAAACGACGAACTGTCACCACCGCATGAGTACGCCTGACCCCACCTCGTTGTTTCTCCTCGCGGTCGATGCCTCGGCGACGATCACGTCGCGCGAATTCGACTGGCCCGAATCGCCGTTCGGCTGGTTGCTGCTGCTCGGCGGCGGACTGGTTCTCGGGCTGTGGGTCGTCTGGTTGTATGTGCGCGACACGCGCGATCTGTCGGCGGGATGGAAGCTCTGGCTGACGGCGCTTCGATTGAGCGTGTTGGCCGCGCTGCTGGTGATCGCCCTCAATCCGTCCGACCGAACCCAGAAGCAGGCGTTTCGTCCGTCGCGAGTCGCGGTGATGGTGGACACGTCGCTTTCGATGCGACACCCGAATGAGGCCCCCGGTGCGGACGGCTCGCCCGCCGCGAGTGCGGGGCTGTCGCGGGCGGATGCGGCGAAGAGGCTGCTCGCGCAGACGACGCTCATCGAACGACTCCGCAAACAGCACGAGGTCAGCCTGTTCACGTTCGACTCGACGCTGAACGGGCCGCATCGGGTTTATCCGCTCGTCACCGTGGCAGCGGGCGGCTCGCCTGCTGATTCTTCGGACGCAACGAAGCCCGCCACAGGCCAGCCGCCCGCGACCACGAAGGTCGAGACACCGCTCGACTGGGACGAAACGCTGCGGCCGCGCGGTTTGGAAACGCGGCTGGGCGAGAGCCTCGGCGAATTGATCCGTCAGGCGGCGGGACGGACTCTGTCGGGGATCGTTATCGTGACCGATGGGGCGTCGAACGCGGGGGTCGATGTGGCGACGGCCCATGATCGCGCGGTCTCGACCAAGACGCGGTTGATCGCGGTCGGCACGGGGACGACCGAGCAGCCGGTCAACCTGGCGGTGGCCGAGGTCGCGTCGCCGACGGATGTCGCCATCAACGACCCCTACGAAATCAAGGTCTTCGTCCAGGGGCAGGGTCTGGCAGGCGGCGAGGTCGAAGTCGAACTGCTTGCGCAGGGCGAGGGCGAAGAGGGCGAGCCGACGCTCGTCGAAAAGAAGTCCGTCACGCTGCTCGAAGACGGCGCGCGGGTCGAGGTGAAGTTTGACCGCGCACCGAATCTGGCCGGTCGGACGAACTACACGGTGCGCACGACACCGATTGCGCGCGTGACCGAGTTCAATCCGCAGGACAACTCGCAGACGTTCGCGGTCACGGTGTTCGACCGGCCGACGCGAGTGCTGCTCGTCGCGGGAGGCCCGATGCGCGACTATCAGTTCGTCCGCAACATGCTCTTCCGGCACAAGTCGTTCGACGTCGATGTGCTGCTCCAGACCGGTTCGCCCGGCACGAGTCAGGAATCGAACAACCTGCTGCTCGCCTTCCCCGCGACGAGGGAACAGCTCTACGAATACGACGCGATCGTCGCGTTCGATCCCGACTGGAAGTCGATCCCCGGCGACGCCCTGCCGCTGATTTACGACTGGGTCGCGGATGAATCGGGCGGACTGATCCTGGTCGCGGGCGATGTCAACACGCCGCAGGTTGCCTCCGGTTCGGAAGGGGCCGATGAGGCGACGGACGAACTGTCGCCGCTGCGGAAGCTGTACCCGGTGTTTCTCAGTTCGTACTTCACCGCCGCGCGGTTCGATCAGGATTCGAGCCAGCCGTGGCCGATCGCCTTCACGCCGGAAGGGCAGGGGGCCGGTTTCCTGCAATTGACGGACGACCCGACCACGTCGGCTGCGCGCTGGAAGGAGTTCGCCGGGTTCTACCGGGCCTATCCGACCGGAGGCCACAAGGCGGCGGCGCGTGTCTTCGCCAGGTTCTCCGACCCGCGAGCCGTCGCCGAACCGCCGGTGTTGATGGCGGCTCAGAATGTGGGACGAGGCCAGTCGTTCTATCTGGGCAGTCCCGAAATGTGGCGGCTGCGCGCGGTGAGCGACGGGGACTACGACCGCTTCTGGACGAAGCTGATCCGCGAGGTGGCCCAGGGCCGCACGAAGAAGGGAGTCAAACGCGGCTCACTGCGACCGGAAGCTCAAAAGGCCACGCTCGGCCAGACGGTGCGTGTCTTCGCGCGGCTGCTCGATGCGCAGTTCACACCGCTCGATCTGGAATCTGTCCCGCTCGAAGTGTTCGACCCCGCGGGCAAGCCGCTCACTCCGACGAGGCAGCTTCGCAGGGAGCCGTCTCAACCGGGCGAGTATGTCGGCGACTTCCGAGCCAGCCTGCCGGGAACCTACAAGCTCGAACTCGCGCTTCCCGAATCGCGAGAACGTCTGAGCAGTGAAGTCGCCGTCGCGATCCCGAAACTGGAGGACGAAAACATCCGCCAGAACGTCCGCCTGCTGACCGAACTGGTCCGCGACACGGGCGGTCAGTACCTGTCCATCGACAAGGCCGTCGATGAACTGCCCGCCCTGCTGCCCAACCGGGGGGAACAATTCTTCATCCCCGAGCGTCTCCGAACCCTGTGGGACCGCGACTGGGTGATGTACCTGCTGGTTGGCCTCTTGTCCGTGGAATGGCTGACAAGAAAACTGTTGAAGCTGGCGTGAGACACTGATCGAAAGTTTGACGATGCCCACCGTTCCCCTGCCTCAAGAAGCCGTCTCCGTCTTGGATCGCCTCCGGTCGCGCATCCGTTCCTACGTGATGTGGGAGGGGATCGCGCTGGTCGTCGTGTTGCTTGGGGCGTTGTTCTGGGGGAGCTTCCTCGTTGACTGGTGCTACTTCCAACTCAGTCGCCTCGAACTGCCGAGGTGGTTTCGGGCGACGGTGCTTGTGAGTGGGATCGGTCTGCTGGCGGCCGGTGCGGTGAGTTGGATCGCGTTGCGGTTGTTCCGAGCCATTCGGATCAAGGCCCTCGCGCTGGTTCTCGAACGGCGGTTTCCGGAACTCGACGACCGGCTGATTACCGCCGTGGAAGCAGCCGAGGGAACTGAGGCGAATGAGAGTCCGGTCACGTCCGCGATGCTCAGGCACACGATTGTTGAGGCGGCCCGCACGGCGAGCGGCCTCGATTTGGGAAGCGTCTTCGATCGGAAGCCGCTGCGCCGCGCGGTCATCACGGCGAGCGTGATGGTGGCGTCGATTCTCGGCCTGGCCGTCGCCAACAGTGCCGCGATGGAGCGGTGGGTCGCCGGGTATCTCGGTCTGCGCGACGGTTACTGGCCGCGCGAGACCGAACTGATCGTGAAGGTCATCGTCCAGCCGGGCGACCGCGTGCGCGAGTTCACCGACGGACGCTACAAGCATCCGAAGGGATCGGACCTCTCGCTTCAGATTGAAGTCGCACCGGGCAAGAAGGCTCCCGAACAGGTGCGGTTCGATGCACGCCTTGCCAACGGACGCGGCAACGTGCGGGCGTATCTCACGCGCGTCGGCGACCAGCCGTTCCGACACACGCTTGCGGGGCTGCTCGATGACGCCGACATCTGGGTCACGGGGGGAGACTTCGTCAACGCGCGGCCGTATCGCGTGCAGGTCGTCCAGCCGCCGGAAATCCAATCGGTCACGCTGCACTGCCTCTACCCCGAGTACACGGGACTGAACGAGCGCGTCGAAGGGAAGCCCGTCCGTGCGAAGCAGCAGGTGAACGGAGCTCAAACGTCGCTGCCACTCGCCACCGACTTCGTGCTCGACCTGATCGCCAACAAGCCGCTGAGACACATCCGCATCGAGGGCGATGCGGGAACGGATCGCTGGGAGATCGAGTTGCGAGTCCCAGACTCAACCGATTCCGCATCGGCCTCGCGCCCCGGGTGGTCTTCCGAATCGATCTCGCTCAAATCTCAGGACGGTCGGCCGGAGATTCGTGTCCCGTTCCCGGCCTCTGCGGCGCGAGCGATCTGGTCCATGAAACACGATGCCGTCGCGTTGCCGTTCGTCCTCGCCCCCGATGGTGCGACGAGCCTTCCCGCCAAATTGCGGGCCGCTGCCGAATCGAAACAGCCCATCGAGTTCCCGCTGCCGCTGCCGCCCGATGCGATGATTCGAGTCTCCCTCGAAGACACCGATCAGATTCAAAGCACCGCCCCCGCCAAGTTCACGATCAACGGCATCGTGGATCAACCGCCACTGGTTACAACCGAATTGAAGGGGATCGGCTCGTCGATCACTCGCAAGGCCCGCGTTCCGATTGCGGGCCTGCTGACGGATGACTACGGAGTCGTCTCGGCCCGCTTCGACTACAAGGTGGATGACGCCGTCGCGTGGTCGCCCCGCGAGTTCCAATCGACTCCGCCGCGCAGCCTGCGCGAGTTTGAGCTGCGTCGCGCCGACGAGGAACCGTTTGAACGGTTCGATGTCCTGCCGCTCGATCTGTCGATCAAGCAACGTCTGACAGTGACGGTCTCGGCACTGGATGGTTGCACGGTTGGCGAGGCTCACCGCGCGCTGGGCCAGAAGTACGTCTTCAACATCGTCTCCGAGGAAGAACTCCTCTCGATGCTCTACGTCCGGGAGATCAACATCCGCAAGCGGTTCGAGCAGATCATCACCGAGATGAAGCAAACGCGCGAGTTGCTGGGAAAGGCGCGCGGCCAAGCCGACGAAGCGGCGGCTCTGAAGAAGCCGGGAGCCAAACCGGACGACGAGAAACTGGCGACGCTGGCGCTGGGATTGTCCTCGAGTGCGGATCGGACGCTTCAGGCAATCCGCAAGAACTCCGTCGAGACGGCCGGCGTCGAAACGTCCTTCGCCGACATCCGCGAGGAACTCGTGAACAACGCCGCCGACACGCCGCTGCTGCTCGAACGGCTCGACGGGAAGATCATCGCGCCGCTGCATCGTCTCAACGGCACCGATTTCCCGAATGCCGACACGTCGCTCGGCCTGTTCAAGCTCGCCCTCGACAAGAATTCCGACCCGACCGGTTCGATGGACGAGGCGACCGACACGCTCGAATCGATGATCGACAAAATGGAACAGATCCTGGTCGAGATGCGCGAACTGGCCAAGTTCCACGAGGTGGTCGAACAGCTCAAGGCCAACATCAAATCCCTGCAGGATTTGCACGAGGAAACCAAACGCAGGCGAAAGGAAAATGCGATCAAGGCGCTGGAGTAAGTGAATGGTCAATCCAAATCCATCGTCTTCGCACGGCAAGCCCTGTTCGACGTGGCTGAATTCGCAAGAATTCAGTCGGTTTGGCGACCCTCTGAACTCTTGCGAGTTCTGCTACAAACCCAAGCGAGTGCCATTGGGCTGACGCCGTCCGCTCAGAAAAACGGCAAAAGAGAAGCGGAAAGGACGGGCTGACGCTCGCAGTAAGAAAACCACACCAAGACGCCGCCCGTGACCGAGGATATACTGTCCCCGTTCGTATTCAGTCCGTTTGGAGACTGTTCCATGACGATTCGCCTCTCTCGTTTTTGCTGGTTCCTGCCGCTCCTCGCCGTTGCAACATTCGTGTTCGCCGGGCGTGTCGCAGCGGTGGACAACCCTCCCGCCGCGGGATCCGCTCCGGCCGTGGAAGCTCCCACGCCGCTGGCTTCGACGCAGGAGGCCATTCGCGCGCGCTACCTGCGGTTCGAGAACACGCTGACACAGCTCTCCGAATACCTCCGCAAGTCCGACCCGCAGCGGGCAGACCTGCTGGTCCGAACCATCGGCAAAAGCAAGGAAGGCCGCGTTCCCGAACAGCTTCAGACGCTGACCAATCTGTTGAAGAACGACCAACTCGGCGATGCGATCGAGCGTCAGGAAGAGGTCATCAAGCAGATGCAGGCCATGCTCGACCTGCTCATGAGCGAAGATCGCAAGGATGAGATCGAGAAGGAGAAGGCCCGCATCAAGGATCTGATCAAGGACGTCGACAGGCTGATCGGCAAGCAGACCGATGCGCGGGCGAACACCGAGCGGGGCGGAGACCCCGGCGATCTGCAGAAGCAACAGAAGCAGGTGGCCGACGGTGCGCAGAAGCTCGTTCAGAAGATCGACGGGCAGGATGCGGTCAAGAACGCGGCCAAGCAGCGCGAGAAAGACGGCCAGCCGAAGGACGCAGATGCGAAACCGAAGGATCCGTCCGACAAGGGCGATCCGAAAGACGGCGATGCAAAGGATGGGGACTCGAAAGACAAGGATGGCAAGCCGACCGATGGCAAAGAGGCGAAGCCGGGAGATGACAAAGACAAGAACGCCAAACCCGGCGACGACAAGGACGGCAAAGACAAAGATGGAAAGGACAAGGGCGGCAAGCCGGGTGAGCCGAAGGACTCGAAGCCGGGCGATCCGAAAGACGGGAAGCCCAGCGACCCCAAAGATGGCAAACCGAGCGATTCGCAGGGGAAGCCGAAAGATGGCAAGCCGCAGGACGGAAAGCCCAAAGATGGAAAGCCTCAAAAGGGGCAGAGTGGCGAGCCACAGGACATGCCTCCCCAGGACGGACAGCCGCCGAAGGATCAGAACTCGCAGGATCAACAGGAACAGAGCGACGATGCCAAGAAGCCGGATAAGACTCCCGGTCGCGATGAGGTCGAAAAGGCCAAGCAGGAGATGGAGCGGGCGATCGAAGAGTTGAAGAAGAACCGCAACGCCAAAGCCTCGGACAAACAGGATCAGGCACTGGCCGAGTTGCTCAAGGCGAAGGAGAAGCTGGAAGAAATCCTGCGACAACTTCGTGAAGAAGAACGGGCGATGGTTCTTGCCGCGTTGGAGGCTCGCTTCCGCGACATGCTGCTCAAGCAGGAGGCAGTCAACAACGGGACGCTCGGCATTCACGCCGTCCCCATCGACAAGCGATCCGACCGACACCGCAACCGGGCGGTCGAACTGGCGCGGAACGAGGACGAAATCTCGCTGCTCGCCGCGAAGGCACTGACGCTGCTGAAAGAGGAGGGTTCGTCCGTCGCCTTCCCCGAGGCGGTCGAACAAATCCGGGACGACATGCTGACCGTTGCCCGCCGCCTCGAACGGGCCGATGTCGGCGAGATTACACAGAACATCGAAGCCGACATCGTCGAATCGCTGCGCGAGATCCTGGAAGCCATGCAGAAGGAACTCGAAAAGCTCAAGGATCAAAAACAACAACAGCAGCAACAGCAGCAACAGGAAAAGAAGCCACCGCCGCTGGTCAACAAGCTGGCGGAACTGAAAATGCTGAGGTCACTTCAATATCGAGTCAATCGTCGCACGAAGCAGATGGGCCGACTGGTCGAAGGCGAACAGGCCCTCGACGCGGATGTAGTCAGCCAGTTGAGACAATTGTCCGAACGGCAGGCCAAAGTACAAAAGGCGACTCACGATTTGGCGACGGGCAAGAATGAATGATGGCGAGGATGTAGGATGGGCACTCCTGCCCGTCCTCTTTTTGAAATGCAGGACGGGCAGGAGTGCCCATCCTACGAAGCGATTGACGAAAGTCTCGACTATGCGAATCTCTATTCCCATGCTGGCCATCGCCATCGGCTTGGCGATCGGATCTCCAGTCTTCGCGGCGGGCGAGGTCTTCGCGCCGATGAAGGTCGATGATGCGAAGAGTCAGGTGCTGGCGTGGGCCGCGTCTCAGCCGAATGTCGCTGAAGACAAGCAGCGCGAACTGGCGGCGCTGTGGGCTGCTGGCCCTTCGTCCGAAGAGGCCGATCGGTTGTTGGATCTCGTCGTGAGATCGTTCGCCGCCGTGGATGTTGATGCCGCGAAGTTATTCGCTGCGTGTAACACGTCTGCACCGGGCCTTTTGCCACCGGATGGGGCGTTTCTCAAGCAACCCGGTCGCGATCCGTTCTTCGCCGCGAACCTCGGTCTGTTCTACGGCCGGTTCCTCGTCGAACGGCGGATGTTTGATGAGGCCCTGGAACAACTGAAGGCCGTCGATCCGCAGCGAGTTGTCGATCCGGCGAGCCTGTTCTTTTTCAAGGCCGTCGCCGCGCAGGGGATGCTGGAAGTGAAGCCCGCGCTCGAGGCACTCGACATGCTGCTGAAGAACGTCGAGCGTGTTCCCGTGAGGTATTCGGCCACGGCGACGCTGATGGAGGCGGACCTGAAGGGCCTCGAAGAGAAGTCGCTCGGTGAGATCGCCCGGCTGATGAGCGACTCGGAACGGCGGCTCGATCTGGGTCGAGCCGGTGAAAAAGTGCAGGGCGTTCAGGAGCGGATCATCGCGGAACTCGACGAGATCATCAAAAAGATCGAGGCGCAGCAGGGAGGCGGCGGAGGAGCTGGCGATGGCCAGGGGGGCAACAGCAACGAGTCGAGCAATCCGGCCAACGACAGCAGCATCAAGGGGGCCGAGGCTCCCGGCGACGTGGACAAGAAAAAATTCTCCAAGGATGGCAACTGGGGCAACCTGCCAGGCAAGGATCAGGCCAAGGCGAAGAGCGACCTGAACCGGAACTTCCCGTCACACTACGGCCGTGCCATCGACCAGTACTTCCGCAAACAATCCGAGCGCGCGGCGAAGAACAAGCCCTGAACGCGCCCTGCGAAAAATAAACTCCTCCACAGGAATGTTGCCTCCATGTTTGCCTGGCCTCTGCTCGTCGTTTGTCTTGCCGCCACACCGCCGATCGAAGTCTCGACGCTCAAGGGGGAGCAGTACGTCGGCTCGCTGGAACGCCTGTCGAGCGAAGAAGTCGTCCTGAAGACTCCGACGGGCGCGATGACCATCCCCGGCGCGGATCTGCTGTCCGTGCGAGTCCCCGCCGGCACGACCGTTCCTGCCATCTCTGAGACCGCCATTGAGATTCGACTGACTGACGGAACGCGGTTGCGGGCGTCGAGTTTTGCCTCGACCGGAACGGAAGCGGCAATCGAGCATCCGCAATTGGGGCCACTCAAACTGCCAGTGACGGTCGTGCAGAGCGTGCGGTTCTCGGCCCCGGATCCGAAGGTGGATGCGGCGTGGAACCAGTTGCTCGACCGAACGGTCAAGAAGGATCAGGTTGCGGTGAGAAAGGGCGACGTGCTGGACCATCTCGACGGTGTGATCGGGTCGCTCGATGAAGCAACCGTCAAGTTTCAACTCGATGGCGACGAGATCCCGGTCAAGCGCGAGCGGGTCTTCGGGCTGATCTACGCGCGGCGCGAGAACTTGTCGAGCAAGGCGGTTGCGGCGGTGGACCTCTCCTCCGGCGACCGGCTGGCGGCGAAAGCGGTCTCGTTCGACGGCGAGGCTTGGAAGGTGAAGCTGGTCTCGGGGGCCGAAGTCTCGCTTCCGATGCCGCTCGTGCAGACGGTCGACTTCACTCTCGGCAAGATCGCGTACCTGTCGAACCTCGAACCGCGCGAGATCAAGTACACGCCGTTCTGGGAGAACCTCCACACATGGGAATACCGCCGAGATCGGATGACGCATGGCGGGCCGATCAGCGTCGGAAACAAGACGTATGCCAAGGGACTGGGAATTCACTCGCGGACCCTGCTCAAGTACCGCATCGGCGGAAACTATCGGCGATTCCAAACGATCATGGGGATCGACGACAGCCTGCGCAACGGCGGCGATGTGGACGTCGTGATCAAGGGGGACGGTCGCACGCTGTTCAAAGGGCCGGTCAGCATCCACGAGAGATCCGAACCCGGCGCGGCGAACTCGACCGAGCCGCGGTTGATGCAGCCCATCAAGCTGGATCTCGATGTGACCGGCATCGTCGAACTGGAAATCCTCGTCGATTTCGGCGAGCTGACCGACGTGGGTGATTGCCTCGATCTGGCCGACGCGAAGGTGGTGAAATAGATGAGGGCGGTGTTTCTTGAGTTACTTCCTCCAGATGGCCAAGTTGACGCTGTCAGCCACGGTGACGTGGTTGACGTTGACCGGGGCTCTGCTGCTGTTGCCCGGAGTGGTTTCGATTGCATGCTTGTTCGTGGGACTCGTCCTGTTCCTGATCGGGGCGGAACTTCACTACAAATTGCCCGCGGCAGTCGGTGGAGTTCTGATGTTTGCCGGAGTGTTTGCCGCCGCATTGCTGGGAGCGCTGGGTTGAATGCCACTCGACGTTCGACAGGGGGACATTTCCGATGAGCCGATTTCAACGGGCGGTTTGCACGGTGGTCTGGATGTTGGTCTCTGCGGGAGAAGCATTCGCCGCCGAGCCCGACGTCCTCAAGGCGCAGCAGGCTCGCGTGGAGGTCGTGCAGAAGGCGGCTCCGGCTGTCGTGGCGATCTTCTCGGCGGATGGGAACGGCGGCGGGTCGGGAGTCCTGATCTCGGCCGATGGCTACGCGCTGTCGAACTATCACGTGACGAGTGCCACCGGTGAGTTCATGAAGTGCGGGTTGAACGACGGGAAACTGTACGACGCCGTGATCGTGGGCATCGATCCGACCGGAGACGTGGCCCTGATCAAACTGCTCGGGCGCGAGGACTTTCCCCACGCGACGCTCGGCGACAGCGACAAGCTGGCTGTCGGTGACTGGACCTACGCGATGGGCAACCCGTTTCTCTTGGCGACCGACTTCCAGCCGACCGTCACGGCGGGAATCGTCAGCGGACTGCACCGTTATCAGTACCCGGCCGGCACGCTGCTCGAATACACCGACTGCATCCAGGTCGATACGTCGATCAACCCCGGCAACTCGGGCGGCCCGTTGTTCAATGCGGCCGGCGAACTGGTCGGCATCAACGGGCGGATCTCGGTCGAGAAGCGTGGCCGCGTGAACGTCGGGGCCGGCTATGCGATCTCGATCAACCAGATCAAGCACTTCCTCGATCATCTCAAGGGCGGACATGTCGTCGATCACGCAACGCTCGGAGCGACCGTGAGGACGGGAGCGGATCGCATCGTCCTCGTCGACACAATCCTCGAACAGTCCGATGCCTTTCGACGCGGACTGCGAGAAGACGACGAGTTGATCTCGTTCGCCGGACGGCCCATCGGAAGCGTGAACCAGTTCAAGAACATCCTCGGCATCTATCCCAAGGGCTGGTCGCTGCCGCTCGTCTATCGGCGCGAGGGCAAGAAGCAGGAGATCGTCGTTGAATTGAGGGCCCTGCATCGCGCGTCGGAGTTGAAACAGAAGCCGGCTCCGAAGGAACCTCGCCCAAAATCGAAGGGCAAGCCGGGGCCGGGCGATGACGGCGACAAGCCCCCCGGCGCGAAGCTTCCCGCGGAAGAACTGCCCGCCGAATATAAAAAGCTCCACGTCAAGAAGGCGGGCTATGCGAACTATTACTTCAATCAGCAGGAGCAGCAGCGAGTCCTGCGTGGCTTGGAGACGCTGCAAAGTTGGCGAGCCATCCAGGGACGCTGGAAGCTGACGGGCAAGACCGCCGCCAACGAAGATTTTTCGTTGACGATGACCGACAAGGGACTGGGCCTTCAACTGCCGAACCGTCCCGGTTTGCAGCCGCTTGATGGAACCGATTTTCTCGACGAGCCGCCCGGTTCGGGAGGACTGCTCGCCGCGCTGCAACAGTTCAAACTGCTGCTGACCAGGGGGACGGAGGCGTTCACTGAGTTTTCGTATGTCGGCAGCCAGCCGCTCGACGGGCGCGGTGCCTCGGTCGACGTGCTGCTCACACGCAAGTCGGGCGTCGAAACTCGTTGGTATTTCCGCAAGGTCGACGGCACGTTTGTCGGATTCGACTCGGCCCTCGGCACGGATGTCGATCCGTGCGAAATCCGCTTCCTGCAATTCGGCGACTTCGCGGGAAGGCGGTTTCCTTCCCGCTTCGTCGTCCGCAGCGGAGACGCCGAGTTTGCGACGTTCGATGTGCTGACGCTGGATGTCGCAGCCTCAACGGGAGAAGCTTCCAATTGACCATCAAAACTCGATTTCACTTCTTTGTTGCCTCCGTTGGCTTCTGTTCCACTTCTTCCAGTAGATTTTTGACAGAAGGCAACGGAGGCAACGAAGGAAAATGCCGGATGAGGGGATGGCTGACACTGTGAATCATATGTTCAGACGATTGACGAGTGGACTCGCGTGTGCAGCCATCTTGTTGACTTGCGCAGGAGTGTCATGTGCGCAGTCGTCGGGCGAGACGATCGCGTCCGTCTCGCCGAAGGTTGTGAAAATCTTCGGCGCTGGCAGCGGGCAGAAGTTGCACGCTTATGGTTCGGGGTTTCTGGTCTCTGCGACCGGGCACATTGTCACCGTGTGGAGTCACATTCTGGATGGCGACACCGTGACGGTCGTGTTGCACGATGGACGGCGTTTCGAGGGAAAGGTCGTCGGGGCCGAGCCGCCGCTCGACATGGCGGTGCTCAAGATTGAAGCCGAGGGACTGCCGCACTTCGATCTGGCGCAGGCCGCGGCGGTGGGACCGGGGACGCGCGTGCTGGCATTCAGCAATGCGTTCAAGGTCGCGACGGGAGACGAACCGGTCACGGTAATGCACGGCGTGATCTCGGCCAAGACATCGCTGACCGCTCGGCGCGGGGCGTTCGAGTCCCCCTACAACGGCCCTGTGTACGTGGTTGATGCAATCACGAACAACTCGGGCGCGGCGGGCGGCGTGCTGACGACGTGGGATGGGCGGCTGCTCGGCATGCTCGGCAAGGAACTGCGGAACACGCAGACGAACACCTGGCTCAACTACGTGATGCCGATGAATGAGTTGAAGCCGACCGTCGAGGAAATCATCTCGGGCCGCTTCTCCTCGACGAAACGAACGGACGAGGACGAAGACAGCCCCGGCAAGGTGAAGCCGCGCCGGTACGAGGCCCTCGATTTCGGCATCGTCACCATCCCCGATGTGCTCACCCGTACTCCGGCCTACATCGATCGGATCCTCCCCGGCTCGCAGGCCGAAAAGGTGGGCCTGCTGCCCAACGACCTGATCCTGTTCGTCGGAGAAGACCTCGTTCAATCGTGCCGGATGCTGAAGGATGAACTCGGTAGACTCGAAGCCAATGACCCGCTCAAGGTCATCGTTCGGCGCGGCGACGTGCTGGTCAGCGTCGAGATGGTGACGCCGAGAAAGGCAGTGGAGTAACCAATGTACGATTGGAATTTCATCCTACAGATTTGGTTCGATGTCTCCAGGTTTTCGGCGTTTCTGGCCGCCCTTCTATCGCCGATTTGGCTCGGCATCTTGATCTCATGGATCGGAGCGGCAATATCACCCCAAAGGAGCCCTGTCAGGGAACCGTCTCCATATCTTCATGGTCGTCGCTGGACACAATTGGGGCCGCCCCTTGATGACGTTGAATTCTCCACACCCACTGACATCGACATCGTTTTTGAAATAGAAGACAGACCAATGACCTGCATTCGCGTAATTTCCGCTTGCCTGATACTCAATCTTGCGATGGGACAAGCATCCCTTGCGGCCGATGGCAGGCTGGAGGCTCTCGAAGAACAGGCCTTCAAGCAGGCGGCGGCGCTGGTCGATCCGTCGCTGGTGCGGATTGAGACCGTCGGCGGGTTGGAGCAGGTCGGTGAGGTCACGCTGGGGACGGGGCCGACTTCGGGGTTGGTGGTGTCTGAAAATGGGTTCGTCATTTCCAGTTCGTTCAACTTTGTGTCGAAGCCCGCTTCGATTCTGGTGACGCTCGCCGATGGACGACGCTTCCCCGCGAAGCTGATCGCCAGCGACAAGCTCAAGCTGTTGACACTGCTCAAGATTGAGGCCACGGGACTGACACCGGCCAGGCCGGCGTCGCGCGAAGCGGTGAAGGTTGGACAGTGGGCGATTGCCCTGGGGCGGACGTTCGACCTCACGACGCCGAGCATTTCGGTCGGGATTGTCAGTGCGACGAACCGCATCTGGGGGAAGGCGATTCAGACGGATGCGAAGACGTCGCCGGTCAACTACGGCGGGGCGCTGGTCGATGTCGAGGGCAGGGTGCTCGGCGTGATCGCTCCCTTGTCTCCCATGGGCAATGGCGAGACGGCGGGGGTCGAGTGGTACGACGGCGGGATCGGCTTTGCCATTCCGCTGGAGGACGTTTACGGATCGCTCGACCGGTTGAAGCAGGGGAAGGATTTGTTGCCGGGGCTGCTCGGGATCACGTTTGCCGGCGGGCCATCGACGAATGTTCCCGTGGTCGTGGATCGCGTGCGATACAACTCACCCGCGCAGCAGGCGGGACTCAAAACCAACGACCGGATCGTTGAGGCCAATGGCGAGAAGATCGCCCGCGTCGCACAGCTCAAGCACGTGTTGGGACGACTCTACGGAGGGGACTCGATCAAGCTGACGATTCAGCGCGACGACAAGTCGCTGGCCATCGAGCCTGCGCTGGCGGGGGAACTCGTGCCGTATGAGGTTCCGTTTCTCGGACTGCTGCCGAAGCGGGCGGCTTCAGCCGAGCCGGGCATGGTGGTGCGTTTCGTCTTCCCCGACAGTCCAGCCGAGAAGTCGGGGCTGCTGCGCGGGGATCGAGTTGTGAAGTTCAATGGCTCGCCGGTGGAGAACGCTCGCGGATTGAGCGATCTCGTTGGCCGGTCACGTCCGGGTGACAAGGCTCAGGTCACGTCTGTGAGGGACGGTCGGGAGACAACGGTCGAAGTGACGCTGGCCACGCTCCCCGACTCCATCGTTGGTGAGCTGTCTGCGGAAGTGATCGAGTCGCCCGGTGAGGCCGCTGCCGATGTGGACAAGACGCCGGCCGATGCCGCCAAAGCGGGCGACGCGAAACCTGCGGAAGACGACTCCCCGGCGAAGGGGCCGAAGACGGGGCGATTCACCGAGGAGTTGGCCGGTCACGATCACGGCTTCTGGGCGTATGTTCCCGAGAACTACAACGCCTCGCACGCCTACGGCCTGATGGTCTGGATTCATCCCGGCGGGGACACGATGGAGGCGACGATCAGCAAGCAGTGGAAGTCGCTCTGCGACCGGCGCGGCATCATTCTCGTCGCTCCCAAAGCGGACAGCCCCGCCAACTGGACACCTGGTGAGGCGAAATTCGTTGAGGGACTGGTGGCTCACGTGCGCGAGAAGTACACGATCGATGCTCAACGCATCTTCCTTCATTCGTACGGCAGCGGGACTCAGTTGGCGTGTCTGCTGGCGACGAAGCAGCGTGAAGTCTTCCGGGGTCTCTCGCTGGCGGGTGCTCCGTTTGCGGGACAGGTCGCCGATCAGGAGCCCGACTTCAAGCAGCAGTTCCACTTCGTTTGCGGCGACGGTGACAAGGCTCTCCCTGCCGTGAAGAAGACGGTGGAAGCCCTCAAGAAATTGAAGTTCCCGGTCTCGTTCACGATGGTGAAGGGGTTGGGAGCGAAGTATCCCAGCGAGACGGAAGTTGACGAAATCGGGCGTTGGGCGGATTGTTTGGATAGAATCTGAAGATGTTGGTGTACGTCCGGTTTTCGATTGTGTATCACGATTGACGTTCGTACTTCCCAATGACCGCCCGACAGAGTAGAGGCTGCATCGTGGACACGACTTCGATTCCGATCGGTAACTGCGATCTGAAATTCAAGTTCGTTTGCCCCAAGCAGTGGAATCAGCTTGCATCGACAAGCGACGCTTACATTCGGTTTTGTCCGACGTGCCAAAAGAAGGTTCATTACTGTCTGTCAAAAGAAGAGGCGAGCTTGTACGCCAAAGAAGGAAAATGCGTTGCGATAGACGATTCGGTCTCCGACGAGTTGGTCGATGAAGTGATTTGGTCCTCTGATACGAGTACGCACATTTTAGGGGAATTGGAGGCGCCGTGATTTCGGCGCATTGGATGAGATCGGGCGTTGGGCGGATTGTTTGGATAGAATCTGATCCTGGTGACAATTGGAGAAGACCCCTCACCCTCTCCCCGCAAGGCCGGGGCGAGGGGACAAGGCAGAAGGCCGAAAGAGAAGACGAAGACAGAATGAACACCGACGAATTCAAACGCCGTGAGGTGAATCGACGCCAGTTTTTGGGGCGCAGTGCGCAGCAGGCGGCCGGGGTCGCGGTCGGTGTTGTCGGGCTGGCGGCCGGGGTGGCGAGTGGCTCGGCGGGGCGAAGTTTGTCTCCGAATGAGCGTGTTGGCTTTGGCATCATCGGGGTGCGGAATCAGGGGCGGTTGCTGGCGGGCGAGTTGGCGAAGCTGGCCGATGTCGAGGTGAGGTCGCTGTGCGACGTCGATGAATCTCAGTTCGCTCCAGCGGTGCGTGCGGTGGTTGAGGCGGGGCAGAAGGAGCCGACCACGGAGCGCGAGTTCCGACGGTTGCTCGACGACCCGTCGCTCGATGCGGTGGTGATCGCGACGCCGGATCACTGGCACGCGCCGATGACGCTGCTCGCGCTGCAGGCGGGCAAGGACGTGTATCTCGAAAGCCCGGCGACGCACTCGGTGGAAGAAGGGGCGTCGCTGATCGAGGCGGCTTGCAGTGGGCAGCGCGTCGTGCAGGTCGGGCTTCAGCAGCGGAGCGGCTTGCACTTTCAATCGGCCATTCAGTTCGTGCGGTCGGGGAAACTCGGGACCGTGCGGATGGCGAAGGCCTGGGTTGTGCATCGTCGCAAGAGCGTCGGTCGTCGCGCCGAGTGTGAGGCTCCGGTGCAGGTGGATTATGCCGCGTGGCTCGGTCCCGCCACCGCGCGGGCCTTTCAACCGAACCGCTTCCATTTCAATTGGCGCTGGTTCTGGGACTACGGCGGCGGTGAGCTGGCTCACTGGGGCGTCCACATGCTGGACGTGGCCCGCTGGGGATTGAATGTCGAAGTCCCGCAGCGCGTCTCGGCCGTGGGAGGCAAGTATTCATTCGACGACGATCAGGAAACGCCCGACGCGCTGTCGGTGCAATACGACTTTGGAGCGAAGTCGATCTTGTGGGAGCATCGACTCTGGTCGTCACACGGTCCGGAAGGCCGCAGTTCGGGCGTGGCGTTTCACGGCGACAACGGCACGCTGGTCGTCGATCGTGGCGGTTGGAAGGTCTACGACCACGGCGAGGTCGTCGCGGCCGATGCGTCAGATTTGCTGGCGACTCATTTGCGCAACTTCGTCGATGGCGTGAGGACGCGGCAGACAGTCGCCGCCGATCTGGCGGTGGGAGTCGCGGCGAGCAACCTCTGTCACTGGGGCAACGCGGCGTATCGAGCGGCTCGCGAATTGAGACTGCCCGCCGACGCTGGCACTCGCGCGGCGACGGAGTCTCACGTTTGAGTGAAGTTCGCCTAACGCGGCCCAATGTCCCGCGAAGCCTCTCCGTGTATGAGGCCGATTGAGCCGACGGAATGGAACGAAAAAGGACAGATCGCTCGATCTGCCCATTGTGGCTGATGATTTCGGTTGCTTCGTCGTGCCGTTGGACAGTTTCAGCGGTCGGTCAAAGTACGTCAAACCGTTACGGCTGTCGGTTCGCGGCCCCGGTGCGTTGGGCGTTGAGGCGTTGGATGGCGCTGGAGCCCGAGTCGAGCGAGTCACGACCTCCCGAGTAGAAGAAGTTCGACAGGCCGATCACGGCGGGGCCGAGCAGGAACAGATAGACCGCCGGCATCAGGCAGAGCACCGTGGGGAAGAGCAACCGGAACGTCGCGCGATTTCCCTTCTCGTCCGCTCGCTGGCGCAGGCTCTCCCGCATCGTGTCGCTGTAGGTGGTGAGGGCGTCGGAAATGCTCGTTCCCATCCGCTCGGTCTGAATCAGCAGCGAGGTGAACGAGTGGACTTCGGGCAGATCGACGCGTTGGCCAAAGTTTTCGAGGGCCGTGTGCAGGTTGGTGATCTGCGTCTGCTCGGTCACGATGCTCAGTTCGTGCGACAGGGCGGGGTAGACGCCGCGGAAGTCTCGCAGAATGCGCTTGAGCGAATCGGGAACGGTCAGTCCCTGGCTGACGCACATGTTCAGCATGTCCAACAGGTCGGGCATCGCCTTCTCGATCTCGAGCTTGCGTGCTTCGGCCTGACCGCGGACGCGGAGCATCGGCAGCGCCCAGCCGAGCATCGGCCCGAAGACCAGTCCGCCGATCGCCCACGGCTCCAGTCTTGCCGGAACGATCAGCAGCAGGGCCCCGAAGACGATCAGCGCGAGCATCATGTAGACGTAGCGCGTGGCGGACAGGTTTTCGACCGCATGCGGAGTGTGGTAGCCGGCGGCGAGCAGGTCCTTGCGGGCCTGCTCACGCCGTTCGGGCGATTCGGGCAGCAGCACGGCAAACGTTGGGTTGAGGAGCGAACCGAACTTGCGATCCGAGTCGTCGGTGCCGGGGATGTCCTCCGCCAGCACGCGCGGCATCGGATTCGTCTCACCGCGCGAGAGGACTCCGCGATGTTCGAGCAGCCGCCGGTCTTCCCAGGTGGGCGTGGCGTCTCCCCGCAAAATCGTGGACGACGAAGCGGCGATGTACGGCTCGGGAATGCCGGGTCGTGCAGCGGTCGGAGTGACGGCGGCAGCGTGGGTCACCGGAGTGGGAATCGGCGGAGGGACTGCGGTCGCTTTCATGGCCGGTGCCGTGGGAACCACAGTTGGCTGCGGCGGTACCACTGTCCGCCGGGTGGCGGTCTTCTGCACTGCGGCCGCTCGGTTCCTGGACCAGATACGATACAGCAGCACCACGATCAGCACGCCGCACGTGCCGTAGAAGGCGGGAAAGAACCAGGGTGGGACGATCATCGCGGACTCCTGCCGCTGAAGCGGCTTGGCGGGCGATCAGGTTGTTCGACGAAAAGTTGGTTGAGGCTTCGATTCATGCGACGGGCGCGGCTTGCCAAAGTGCCTACGCCTGTTCGCTGCTTTTCAAAATTTGCATGATCCAGATGGCACCGATGATTTCGAGGCAGATGGCGAGGATCGTCGAGTTGCGGCCCCACGACGAGGCCATCAATTCGTTGAGGTATGTCGGTTTGCGGAACACGAAGAACGCGAGGACCGATGGCGGCAGCACGATCATCAGGATCGCGGTGGCCCGACTGGCGGCCGTGGCGGCGCGCAGACGGCCCTGGAACAACAGGCGGTCTCGCACCGTGCGCGACAATCGTTCGAGTACCGTCGCCACGTCGCCGCCCGTCTGCTGCTGAACGGTCAGCGTCATGCAGAGCAGGCTGAGCGTCATCAGCCCGGTGCGTTGCGGCAGGTCACGCAGGGCGTCCTTCAACGGAATGCCCATCTCGACGCGACCGGATGCCAGTTTGAGTTCGGCTCCCAGTGGATCGGGTGTGTCGGCGGCGACCATCGACAGGCTTTGTTCGACGCTGCGCCCGGTCTTGGCCGCGCGAGCCAGTTCCTCCAGCATCGGCGGAATCTGTCGAGTCATCGCATCCTGGCGCCGGGTCCGCGCGATGATGGCCACAAACACCGGCAGCATGAAGCCGATCAACGCGGTGAGCGCAGTGGTCAGCAGATTCTCTTGAATCACGAAGACCAGGCCACCCGACGCGATGCCCGAACACAGACAGGTCGCGAGCAGCATCGAGGGGGAGATGCCCAGTCCCGACTGAAGCATCAGCTCATCGAACCAACTGTTGATCTGGTCGGCCGTGTCGTCGCCGCGTCCGGTTCCGAACGTTTCCCGTTCCTTGAGGATGCCGGAGAACTCGGATTGAGCGACGGGCGGTTGCCAGGTGGATGTTGTTGCGGCCATCGGAATGGTTCCGGTCGGGTGGTCATTGATGGAAGGTTGAAGGTCGAGGGTTGACGGTTGATGGTCAGAAAATTGTTGTCGTGGTGAAGTGTCGGTCCTCTCTGGCCATCAACCGTCAACCCTCGACCTTCAACCCAATGCTCTTACCGAAGCGGTCGGTATTCACGGTTCGAGTTCAATTCGCGGGCCGAGAACATCAGCGAGGGGATGTCGTGGCCGCGGCTGGCGAGTCGCTTGAGTGCCTGCGGTTCGTAGCCCGTGGCGTAGAAGGCACCGCGCGCCCGACCGCCGGCCTCCACGCCCGACATGCGGTACACGAAAATGTCTTCGAGTTGATAGGCACCGTCCTGGCAGCCGCACAGTTCCGAGATACGCATCACTTTTCGTTCGCCGGTGGACAGACGCATCATGTGAATCAGGATCTGCACGGCGGACGCGATGTACTGGCGGGCGACGACCGTCGGCAGTTCGACGCCCGACAGGGCGATCATCAACTCCATGCGGTCGAGTGCGTCGCGGGTGTCGTTGGCGTGAACGGTACTCATCGAACCGTCGTGGCCGGTGTTCATGGCTTGCAGCATGTCGAGCACTTCGCCGCCGCGCGCTTCGCCGACGATGATTCGGTCGGGTCGCATCCGCAGGCTGTTCTTGAGCAGATCGCGCTGCGTGATCTCGCCGCGCCCCTCGACGTTCGGCGGTCGCGTTTCGAGGGCCACCACGTCGCGCTGCACCATCTGAAGCTCGGCGGTCTGCTCGATCGTGACGACGCGCTCGGACTCGGGAATGAACCGGCCGATGTTGTTGAGCATCGTGGTCTTGCCGGCACCGGTACCGCCGCTGACGATGAGGTTCATGCGGCCGCGCACGCAGGCGACCATGAAGTCGGCCATCTCGGGGGTGAGCGTGCCGGTGCGAACCATTTCCTCGAACGAGATCCCCTTCGATTTGAAGCGGCGAATCGAGACAGTCGGGCCGCGCAGGGCGAGGGGCGGAATGACGGCGTTCAGACGCGAACCATCGGGCAGCTTGGCATCGACCATCGGGGAGACTTCGTCGATGCGCCGGCCGGCTCGTCCGACCAGTCGCTGGATGAAGTGAATCAGATGCTCGTTGCTGGCGAACCGGATGTCGGTTTGTTCCAGCAGGCCGTTGCGTTCGATGAAGACGCTGTCCGGTCCGTTGATCAGCACGTCACTGACTTCGGGATCGTTCATCAGCGGCTCGATCGGACCGAAGCCGTAGATTTCGTCCATGATCTCGCGGACCATCGCCTCGCGGTCTTCGGGCGGCAGGTTGACCGACTGCTGTCCGCAGAGGTGCGTGGCGAGCGATCGCAGTTGCGAGCGCAGGTCGCGCTCGGGCAACTGACCGGCTTTGGAGAGGTCGATCGCATCGACCATCTGTCGGTGCAGGCGCGTCTTCAGTTGTTGAAAGGCCTGTCGCGGATCGAGGACTGGCGGGGCAGTGGCTTGGGCAATCATGGCGTGTTTCCGGGTCAGGAAGCAGGAGTCAGAGCAGCAGGAATCAGGGGTCAGGCGTCAGGGGTAGACTTTCGTCCCTTCAGTCCCCTTCGTCCCTTCTTCATCAGTGAGTCAGTTGCAGCTTGTAGATGTACGGGTTGGCGTAATCGGTTGAGGCGTCGCTGGCGAGGCCGGTGTGATACGGAGTCTGTTCGTCGAGCAGGGCGGTTCGCGTGGCGAAGACGCAGGGCTGGGCGATCAGCTCGCACGAACCCTCACCGCCGTCTCGCACCGCCAGCACTCGAATCGCGACCAGTCGCACGCAGGTCGCCTGCAACAGCGAACTGCTGACGTTCGGGCGGGCGTCGGAGTACAGGAGACAGATGCGCGGCTCGCCGATCAGGTTGTCGAGTGCTTCGCGGTCGTGGTGCGTCAGCTTGGGAGAGGCCGGAAACGTTTCGGGGTTTGTCGGGGAGACTCGCATCTCGCCACCCAGGTCCGTCAGATCTTCGGCCGACCAACCCGAGACGAACTGCCGCGCAACGTCCTTGTCTTGCAGTCTCGTGCCGATGTCGAGCACGAGCATGTTTGAATCGCTCGAATCCCGGTCTCGCGGTTGGCTGCGCAGCACAATCTCGGGGATGCCGTCCGCACCACGATAGACTTCGCCAGCGACGGGATCGTAGCCGAAGATGTCCGAACCGCGTCGGGCTTCGATCTGTTGTTCCCAGGTGTCGCGACGCTGTTGGGTGGGATCCTTCAGCCAGATTGCCACAGGCAGTGCGGGAACGGTTGTTCCTTCAAAAGGCCTGACGCCAACAATCCGATTGTCGATTGTCGCTTCCACACGCGACACGACGTCGCCGAAAGGGATGCCCGTCAGGCCGGTGACGAACAGTCCGACAGGATTGCTCGTGCTGCGAGTCCGCTGCGCGGTCACGACGGCTGTCGTCGGGTGCTCGTTCGATTCCTCGAACCGCACTTGTTTCTCTTTTTCATCGAGGATCAGGCGACCGAGCCGCACGTCGCCCTCCGCATCCGAGTTGATCGTGACGGGATCACCCGCCACGAAGTTCTGGCCGGCGATCCAGGAGGCCGCTTCGCGCGCGGCCAGCAATCGATCGGCGGGATCGGCGTTCGGTCGGAGCAGGTCGTCGCTGGCCAGGCTGCGCGCCGCCGCCAGCGCGGCGGATTCAGCGGCGGTCGTCAGTTCGAGATCGGCCGCGTCCAGCCACAGTCGATCGACGATCAACGCCAGCCCACCCATGGCCACGATCAGCGCCACGGCGACCGCCGGCGTGGTCAGTCCGCGCCGGGGGTGCGATCGAAGCGGTTGTGAGTGGGTTCGCAGCATGACACCGAGTCGATAGGGGGAACGCGTCTGTCAGTCGATGTGCGGGAGACACCGTACAGCCCGAAGACACACCTCGACCCGCACACCGAAGCGGGCGGGTCGGGCATGTCGTGTAAGTCGTCTTCAGTTTTGCAGTGGCAGCGGCAGCGAAGCGGTCGGCACGCGCGGTGTACCGGGGTTGTTGTTCGGCTGACCCTGGGGTTGTTGCTGCGGAGCCGTTTGATTGATTCCCGGAGTTGGCACGTTGTAGCGACCATTGTTTTGCGGAGCGCCGTTGTTCGTGGCATCGTTCGGCAGGGCATACTGGCCACCGTTGCCGTTGCCATACACGCCGCCCATCGTGCCACCGAGGTAACCGCCGGTGTTCCAGCCGGAGTAGCCATACCCGCTGCCGTTGCCTCCACCGACAAAGCGACCTTTCTCGTCGAACTGGTTGGTCATCCGGCTGTTGCCGCGATAGATCTCGGTCTGGAACGGATCCTTGGCGGGATCCTGCTTCTTCAGTCCGAGAATCTCGTACAGGGTGACGCGCTCGGTGTTGGACAGGGCGAGTCCACCGTCGCCGACGGCATTCGACGGGTTGTAAGTCAGCGTCAGTTTGCCCCGGTCGCGAGCCAGCACCACGATGTTGGCCTGCGCTTCGGTCAGTTCCAATGTGACGTGATTGTTCCCGCGGTCCACGCGGCTTTGGGTGTAGTTGCGGTTGATGGCGAGAATCTTCACCCCCTCGAACAGCCTCATCGTGAGTCCGCCCTGGAAAGAGGCATCGTTCACGCCCGCTCCGCCGCCCTGGGCGGTGAACAGGATGTCGACGTACTGGCCCGGCTTGATCATGCCGTCCACCATCGCGACGCCATCGCCGACTTCAACCGATACGGCGCGCATGCCTTCCGCCACGTCGAGCGGCGGCAGTTCGCCGGGTTGATAGAGCTGGTTGGCCTTGATGGGCATGCCCGACTTGATCGGTTCCTTCACCACGCGACCGAGGATGACCCGGTTGGCGAGCAGCACGTTGGTTTCGAGCTTCTCGCGCGGAACCTTGACCATCCCGAGGTGGTTCTCGGTGATGACGGTTCCCGGCGAAAGGTCCGCGACGGCTGCGGGGATGTCGCGCAGGGCCGGAGCCGCGGGCTTCTCCTGCCCCGCGAGCATGGTCTTGGCCACATAGCCCACGACCAGGATCCCGACAATTCCGAACATAACCAATGTCAGTGTGGCAGGTGTCAGACGTCTCACTTGGTATCCCCTCCTGGCCGGTCCGCATGGTTCGCAGCGACGGATCGCATCCGTCTGTGTCTGTTGAAGCGGTCGGCCGGCAATGTCTCCGGACGATGGAACGAACGATCTTGAACGTGTGTGTGGTTATTCCCTGACCATCCGTGTTTCCGAATACAGATTCCGTCCGTTCAGGCCGACTCCAATCGGCCAGAGCAGGTCGGGCGAAGCCGAACTCATCGGAACTTCGATCGACACCACCACCAGGTCTCCGCTGCGGTCTCCCAGATCGACGCCGATCTGAATTCCCGATTGCAGGGTGGGACTGAGGACGCGACGGACTTCGGCTTCGATCGCCTCGTCCGTGGCCCCCGGCAGACTCGCCTTGCGAGCGGCCGCGCGACTGGCTTCGACCACCAGACTGCGCGAATAAAACAGCATCGTGAACTCGAACAAACCGAGCATCAGCACGAACAGGATCGGCAGCGTCAGCACGAGTTCCATGCTGAGCACGCCCCGTCGGGGCCGCACGTTGGCGCGCGGCTTCGCCGCGAAGGCGATTCGAGTTCGAGGGTTTGTCGTGGGGATCATGGTCATGTTGTTCAACGTTCCACCACCTGAGCCTGTGGCTTGGCCGGCTGCCGTGGCGGCCCCAGTTGACCTTCCTTGATGACGCCCGCTCCGTTGAGCAGCATCAACAGCCAGGTGGCCATCGCGACGGGGATCGCGAACGGCAGGATGCGGCGCTTCTGCTTCTGCTCGCGCGTTTCCTGCACGGTCACGGTCTTGCCTTTGGCGTCGACCCTGCCCGTCGCCAGATAGTCTTTCTTCCACTTCTGCATTCCGTGTCGCAGCACCCGGTAAAACGTGATCGCCCCGACATCGATGACCACGATCAGCGTGCTGGTGGCCATCATCCACACGGTCAGTCTCAGTCCGAGCCAGACGCTCAGGGCACCGACCAGTTTCACATCGCCACCACCGCCGCCGGCCACCATGAACAGCAGCAGATACGTTCCAAAGCCGACGACAAAGCCGGCCAGACCGTCCTGCAAACCGGGCAGTCCCCAGAAGGCAAGTTGATAAACCCAGCCGAGCGCGAAAAAGGGGACGGTCAGCTTGTTGTGGATCTTCCACAGCTTCGTGTCGGTGTACGCCGCGATGCCGGTCAGCAGGCCGACTCCCGCGATGAACACGATGTGCTGTATCGTCCACTCGAACATGTCGTCGTTCCCATCGGCCCGGGGGGCGGCCGTGTGATCAACTCAATCGTTACCGTCCCGATGAACAGTTCATTCGCTGTGACCGCAGTCTCACGAACGCGCTTCGCGCATCGGAACACTCGTTGTTCAAAACATAACACACGTTTACGGAAGTGACGTCAGGCGTTGCCAAACGTAACCAGTTTTGCTGACAAGCAAACCACGCACAGTCCGAAATGTTGCCTGCGGGCAACGCGGTCAGTCGCTGACTGCGAAGTCTGCTTTGAAGACCGAGATCCCCGTGGCGACATTAGTCTTGCGAGACCGGACTTTCGCGCACAGACGTTGCCGTCCGTTCGATCGGCTTTCATGGCAAGGCGAGCCGGTTGTGACGGCTCTAGGGATTGTGGCGGTGGTCACTCTGTCGTCTGCACTGGCCCACCCGGGTGAGCCGTTGCATAATCGCGATCCTGGAGCAGTCGACCGTTGCACGCGGGGCTTGCGAAGCTCTGCGACAGCCGACTGACCGCCTCCCTGCGATGGAGGGGGCACGTGCCCCCATCGGGCCATTTTGTCTCGAACAATGCGACCTCACTCGCGCGAGGCGACGGGTCGATTCTAAGAATCGGACATCGGCAAGTTTTACCGGACAGTATTTTGGAGGAAGGATGCTCGAATTCTTGCAGGCGGCGGAGGAAGCGGCACGGCGGGCAGGACACGTATTGCGTGCGTGGTCGTCAAAATTCACCGTTCGTGAAAAGAGCCGGTCGAATCTGGTGACCGAAGCCGACCTGGCCTCACAGCAGACGATCCATGATTTTCTGCGGGGCCGCTATCCGCAGCACGGCTTTCACGGCGAAGAGGGCTTGAACGAGGAACGCCCCGATTCTCCGTATCGATGGGTCGTCGATCCGCTCGACGGCACGACCAACTACGTGCATGGCTTTCCGTATTACGCCGTCTCGATCGGGCTGGAGTTTGAGGGAAAGCTGGTCGTCGGTGCGGTGTTCGATCCGACGCGTGACGAGATGTTTTTGGCGGCGCGCGGTTCCGGTGCGACGCTCAACCGCCGACCACTCCGTCCGAGCGAGAACGATGAACTCGGCCAGTCGATGCTGGTGGCCAGCCTGCCGGTGGCGACGAGCGCCGAGGATCCGTCGGTGCGCCGGTTTTTGAAGCTGATCCCGCACGCACAGACCATTCAGCGAACCGGTTCCGCCGCGCTCAATCTGGCGTATGTCGCGGCCGGGCGAGTGGACGGCTTTTGGTCCACCAGTCTCAAGCCGTGGGACATGGCCGCAGGAGTGGTGCTGGTTCAGGAGGCGGGGGGATTGGTCACATGCATCGACGGTTCCGCGTTTGACGTCGAAGTACCGAACCTGCTTGCCACGAACGGCTCTGCCATCCATCAAGAGTTGGTCGGCCTGCTGCCGTGAGGCGGCTACCGTGAGGCTCTGTGGCTGAGTACACTCACCGCGTTTGGGTGGTTGAAGCGGCGACGAATGGGAACGTCCTCACAATGGCCGGTCTGAAGCTCGTGACGAAGCGGGAATGGCGTCTGGCGGTCGCGTTTTGCGCGGTGTTGCTGCTCGTCGGAGAGCCCGCGCGGACACAGGAGCCGGCGCGTCCGGCCGATGCCTTGTCTCCGAGTCCACCGCGCGATCCGGCCCCTGGCGAAACGAAGACCGCCGTTCCTGCGGTCGCTTCAGGCGCGGCGAGGTCTGACAAACGGACGCCCCTCGATGCGCTGCCCGTCTCGATCCGCTTCCTGCCCAACAAACTGAATGAACTGGTCCCGATTCCCGCCAACGCGACGCTGGAAGGTTACTTCGAGTACGTCGCGAATCTCGCCGCTGCCAAGCGTGAGGAGGCTCCCGCCGCCACCGTTTCGTCGATCGAACTGACCGGAGACGCGGACGACGAACGGGCCACGCTCAACGTGCGGTTGGTTGTTCGATTGCGGCAGCCCAATGAATGGGTGCAGGTTCCGCTGCAACTCAACCAGGCCGTGCTGACGAAGTCTCACAAATACACCGGTGACGGACAGGAGATTCCCGACAGGAAGGATCCGGATCGCGGTCATGTCTGGTGGTTTCGCGGAGCCGGTCCGCACCAGTTGGACCTTTCGCTGAGTGTGCCGATCCGCAGGCAACTGCCGACGCGCCGTCTGCAATTGTCGCTGCCGGCGTCTCCCGTCGCGAAGTTGAAGTTGACGGTGCCTCATCGTGCGGTCACGGCCAGTGCGGGTGACACGCTCAAGGCGGTGGAGCAGACTCCGCTCGAAATCACACCTCTGGACGGAGGCAAGACTCAACTGGAGGCGTTTGGTCTCGGCCGACTGATCGATCTGAGTTGGCAGCCGACGCCCGAAGCGTCGCCGACGGAATCGTCACTCGAAGCCAACACGACGATCCTCGCGCAGGTCGACACCGACGCGGTGCTGCTCGATGTCGACCAGAGAGTGCAGGCGCTTCAGGGGACGTTCGATTCCTTTGCCGTCCAGCTTCCCGCCGGTGCCGAGATTTTGAAGATCGAGGGGGAGGACTATCGCGACCGCGAGCATCGTCCCGATCCGACGAAGCCGACTCGCGCCGTCGTCCTGCTGTCGAAGGCCACGAGCGGTCCGGTGCGGCTGCGCTGGACCGTGCGCCTGCCGGGAGCCGAACGAAAGCGGCTGCAACTCGAAGGATTCGCGGTGGAAGGGGCGCGCAAGCAGAGTGGCGAGATCGGCCTCGCGCCGCACGATGGCCTTCGCCTGTCATCGACCCAGCAGAAAAAGGACGCCAACGTGTTGCGGATCAACGCGGGCGAGTTGCGTGCCAAGCCCGGGTCCGTTCAGGCGACGCAGGCCTACCGATTCCTGACGCAGCCGTTCCATCTGTCCGTCGGTGTCGAGCCGATCGAAGCGTACTTTCTCGTCGAACCGAAGCTGTTCCTGTCGGCGGCCGTTCACCAACTGAGTCTCGACGCCGCACTCCAGTACCAGGTCTATCGCGACAGTCTTTCCGAAGTCACGATTCTCTGGCCCGATTGGAAGGCGGAGGGCTGGATCATTGATGGTCTCGATCCGCCGGACCTCGTCGAAGCCGCGTCACTCGATGAGGATCGCCACTCGATTCGCGTGAAACTGGTCAAACGACAGGCCGGTGCGTTTCAAATCCGGCTGCGCGCCCGGCGTGCGATCACGGGGATCGAAGACGTCACCTTCACGTTGCCGCGCGCCAAAGCCTCCAGCGCACCGACGGTCTCGCTGATCGTGGCCAATGCCGAGAATGTCGAGACCGAACTGACCGCGCGCGGTGAGACCGTGCTGCGTCCGATGCTCTCCACCGCGCCGGACCAGACGACGCTTCCCGAGTCGCTGCGCGGCCTGAAGTGGACCGGTTATCGACTCGACACCGACGAGCAGTCGCTCGCGCTGCACATCAGTGCGCAGCAACGGCGTCTGCGCATCGAATCGTCGAGCGAAGCCGTCTGGCAAAACGATCGCGTGCAAGTCGTACAGCGCATCGCGTGCGATGTCGCCTACGAGCGCATGTCGCAACTGAAACTGAAGGTGCCGCGCGACCTGCCGGCCGAGCGGATCCGCTTTTTCGCCGAGCGCGATGTCGAACTGACGCCCGAGTGGACGGAAGAGCCCGACTCGCCGACGCGCCTTGTCCGTCTCGCGCTACCCGAACCGAAGATCGGACGCTTCGAGGTTCAGGCCCGGTTCTTCGTGCGAGTGCCCGACGATGCCTCGACCGAGGGAGACGCGACGCTGGCGATCCCCATCGTGCAAAGTGGCGAAGAGCCTTTCTCGCAGACGCGGTTCTCGCTGGCGAGGACGGATTGGTTCGAGGCCGCTGCCGTCGCCGAGGTCTGGAAGCCGCTGCCGCTGCGTCCCGAGGCCTGGCTCTGGTCGACCGATGGCTCACAGTCCGAGTTCGAGTTGCGGATGACCCGCTCGCGCGGCAGTGCGAACGGGACGGCCAGTGTGTCACGAGGGTTGGTCACTGCGAAGATCGAGCAGTCGGGGCAAGGGCAGCTTCGCGCGCAGTTCCGCATCGCGTCGCGATCGTCGTCACTCAACATGACGCTGCCCACCAATGCCGAGTTGTCGCAGGTGGTTTGGGATCGCACCCCGTTGGCGAAGGGGATCGATGCCGTCGAACTCCCCGCCGGTTCGCGAAAGTACACGCTGCGGCTGCCCGATCTGAAAGACGACGCGATCGACCACCTGTTGACGATCGACTATCAAATGCCCTGTGCCTCGGATTCGGGCGGGACCGATTCGCTGGAACTGCTGTCGCCGCAGTTGCCGCAAAGTTCGTGGGTGGCTCAAGTCGTCTGGCAGGTGGTGTTGCCGGCCGATCAGCATGTCTTCACGTACCCGAGCTCGGCGACGCCGATGTTTCGCTGGCGACGACAGGGGCTGTTCTGGCATCGCGTTTCGGATCCCGATCCCAGTCAGTTGCGACAGTGGATCGGAGCCGGTTTCGGCCCGCCCCTGCTGACGGCGGGCGAGGTCGACTCCCCCGAGTTGGCCGGCAATCTGTACGCCTTCAGCCAGTTCGGCGCTCCGCGTGCGTTGTCGTTTCGCGTGTTGAGTCGGCCGATGGTGGTGTTGTTCGGCGCGAGCCTGTCGTTGATCGCGGGGTTTGCGATGCTGCGCATTCCGGCGTTGCGTCACGTGTTGACCGTGTTGTTTGCCGGTTTGGTGCTGGCTGCGATTGGCTTGTGGTATGCGGCTCCGCTGGAGCTGCTGCTGCAGCCGATGATCGTCGGGCTGCTGCTGCCGACTGTGGCGGTGTTGATTGAAGGTTGGTTCCGTCGCCGCTACGGCGGCACGATCCTGACGCTGCCGACTCCCGCCGAGTTGTCCGCCGCGCACGCGAGTCGTCAGGAGTTGTTGATCTCCCCCAACGGCGACGATCCGACGCTCCTGCGCATTCCCATCCACGACAGCCGCGACATCGTCCGCACCGAATCCGGGAGCGGCGTGTCATGACGATCTCGCGCGGTTCAGTGGCCCTGTGTGTGGGATGGTGGGCGCTCGCCTCTGGCATCGTCTCCGCGGCACCGCCCGAGTCACTGGCGTCTCAGATACAGCGGATCGATGTTCCGGCCGATCGGCCGCAGGAGTGGCCTCGCGAAGTATCGCAGTCGGTGGCCGTACCGCGTGACGAATTCGAGCGTTGGTTGAAGGGGGCCGAGATCGGCGAACGCAAGCCGCATCCCGTGCGTCTGACGTCGGCTCATTACTCGGCGACGCTGGCGGGTCCGTCGTTGAGAGAGGGCCGCGCGACACTGACCGTGCAGCGTGTGGGGGCCGAGCCGGCGCTGCATCCGTTGGGTGAGTTCAATCTCGCGCTGCAAGACCTGGCGTGGTCCGACCGGCCGGCCGTGTGGGGCTCCGATGCGGCGGGGCATTCGTGGTTGCTGGCCGATGCGCCGACGGGCGAGTTGACGGCGGCATGGAGCGCGGCGGGGCGGAGCCTGCCGGGGGAGATCGACTTCGATCTGACCGTCCCTTCAGCATTGGTGTCGGTGCTCGACGTGAAGGTGCCGCGCGATCGGATCGTGCGTGCGACGCCCGAAGCACGGCGGATCGACGAAGGCTCCGATCCGGACTGGCAGGTGTGGCGCATCCAACTCGGCGGCGAACGGCGTTGTCGGTTGTCGATCGCTCAACGAGTCGACTCGCGCGAACGCAAGCCGACGATTCTGTACGAGCACGAGCTGGCGGCGGTCGTGCGCGAGGAAGACCTGCGGTTCCAAACGCTCTTTCAACTCGAAGTCTTCGATGCGCCGGTCCAGGAAGTGACGTTCACGGTTCCGGCGAGCGTCGAAGTCTACGCCGTGACTTACGGCGCCGATCTGCCGCTCCAGTGGAGCCGCTCGGACAAGGCGGAGGCTGGTGGAACGCTGACCGTTCAACTGCCGGGTGCCCTGCAGGGACGCAGCCGGAAGATTCGGATCGACGGTCTGGCCGTTCACCAGCAGGGTCAGACGACGGTCTCGCCGCAGATCGACGTGAAGGGGGGCGTGTTCTCGGCGGGGCGGCAAACGCTGACGATCGTGGCCCCGATTCAGTTGCGGTCGGTTCGCGCGAGCGGCTTCCGTCAGCAGGGGGCCGTCGCGCCGGCGGCCGAGGGCGAAGTCTTTTCGTTTCGGCAACTGCTGCCCGATGCGAAGTTGATCCTCGACGTGCAGCGGCCGCGCGCGTCACTGGCCGCTCAGGTTTTCGCACTGCTCGAAACGGGCGAGGACTCGTGGACGCTGACGTCGGAACTCGTGTGGGCCTCGTCCAGCGGCGGCGTCTTTCAAACAGGATGCCTGTTCCCGCCCGACTGGGAAATCACCGACGTGCAGTTTGTGTCGAAGCAGAGCGGGGCGAGGCTCGCCGGGTGGGACGTGCAGGCGCAGTCGGGCGGCAACACGCTGCTGTCGGTGGAGTTTCTGGAGGCCATCGAACCGGGACGGCCTCACACGGTGAAGGTTCTCGCGCGGAGAAGGGCGTTGCCGGCGGGTCAATCGTTTGCGTTGCCGGTCCCTCATCCGCGCGACTGCGACTCGATCGAAACAACACTCGGACTCGTGGTGTCGGCCGGACTGAATCCGCTGTTGTCGGAAGAGACCCGACTGGAGCGGATCTCGCCCCCCGATGACTCCTCGATCGCGGCCGTGCGCCGCCGTGCACCGACTCGCACGCGCGGCGAGTTCTGGTTTCGTGGCGACACCCCCGAAGCGGCCGGTTCGCTGCAACTGGTGTCCCGACTGCGGCCGGTCTCGGCGACGACCGAGGTCATCGTCGAAACGGCTCCGGCCGAGTACCGCGAGCGATTCCGAATCCGCTGCCGTTCGGGTGGCTCGCCGCTCGACCGGTTGCTCGTCTATCTCACCCAGCCCGGTTCGGAAGTTCGATGGTCGGTGCTGCTCCCCCGACCGGACGATCTGAGCGCCGTGCGTCTGCCCGCGTCCCAGCATGCCGAATGGAACTGCCCCGCGACGGGCGAACTGTGGGAACTGCGACTGCCACCGCTGCCCGACGGTCCGATTGAGATCGAAGGGACGCGCAGCAATCGCTGGTCGCAGACGGCCCGACCCGCGCTGCTGTTCGTGCCGCAGTCCGCCGAGCGGCGCGGTCGACTCCAGTTGCGGCGGCCCGAGACACTGGAGTTGACGATCGACACGCACGGACTCGATCCGCAGGCCGCCGCGGCCGACGAAGTGTCTCACGCGGCGATCGCCGCCGACGCGGCACCGTCCGTCGTCACCACCGTCTGGCAGTTTGAAGCGTTCGACGACGAGTTGTCGATGGCGCTGCGCGACCCGATCTCGTCGCGCGAATATCCGGCGATGGTGTCGCTGCAACTCCGCTCGTTGATCTCGTCGAACTCGGACGGGTTCGATCTGTATCGCGCGCGGATCCGCCTCGAAAACGGATCGGCTCAGGAAACGCTGCGGGTTCGTCTGCCGTCGCCCGCCGTATTGCAGGAGGCGACGGTGGCGGGGGAGGCCATCGTGCCGAACGCGCAGGGCGAGGAACTGTTGATCCCCGGCCTGAATGCCGCGCGACGCGATGTCGTGGAGCTGCTGTACCGCGTTCCCGCGCGGGGCCACACGGTGCGCGATGTCCGCCGCGTGATCGTCCCCGTCGTCTCGGCTACGGTGCTCGGGTTCGACTGGGAGTTTGCGCTCCCTCCGTCGGTGCGATTGTTCTCCGAACCGCTGGGCGTTCGTTTGGCGCGGCCGCTGCCGGGTTCAACGTGGACCGAGCGACTGTTCGGCCCGCTCGGTCGGCCGCGCGACGAGGCACTCTTCAATCCGTTTGCCATCGACTCGTGGCGCGAACTGCTGCAACCGCGCGAAGTCCCAATGTCGTCGGTCGGCGAGTTGAACGCCGAGTTGATCGCGCCGGTCGAATGGCAGGTTCACAGCGCCTCGGCCGCGATCGTCCCCGACGAATTGTGGCTGGAGACGTGGCATTCGACTCGCACGCGGCTGCTCTCCTGGATCACGCTGGCCCTCGCGCTGTCCGCCGGAATTGTGCTGCGGATCATTGGTTGGAGGTATCGCGATCGACTGGCGGCTTACTGGCTGACGCTGCTCATCTGCGCTGCCGTCTGTTGTCCGTCGCCGTCTGCCGAGATCGCGGGTGGAGCCATTGCCGGAACGATCATCGCGCTGTTGGCCCCGCGCCGATCGTTGCTCGTGCGCCGTCGCGATCCGCCGTCGCCGGTTCCGGGCGGCAGTACGCAGAGTTTTCATGTCGGCAGGCCGACCGGATCGGTTCTCATCCCGTGCGGCCTGGTGATGGCCGGGTGTTGGGTCGCGGTCAGTCTGGCTCAGGAGACGCCTCCCGCGGCGACGCCTGCGGCACCGGGTGCCACTGCGCCGGGTGCCACTGGCGAGGGGCTTCGCCCGCCAGTGCTCTTTGAAAACACTGGCGGCTCAAATCAGCCGCCAGTGGCACCCGGCACCCTCGCCAGGATCTTTGTCCCGGTGGATGAAACAGGTCGACCGTCGCAGACCCTGCCGCTGGTCTATGTCGTGCCGGAATTGCTGGCGAAGTTGAAAGAGGCCTCGCAATCGGCGGCACCTGCTCCCGACTGGCTGATCGCGTCGGCTCGCTATCGCGCCGTTGTCGGCGGGCAGGGGAGTGTGAGTCTTCAGGCGAAGTTCCGCGTGCATGTCCTCGACAATTCCGCCGGGCGACAGATTGTCATTCCAATTCCGGACGCGGTGCTGGCCGGTGCCGACGCCTGCCGCATCGACGGAAAGCCGTCTCCGGTGACGATGACTCCCGACGGGCTGGGGTTCGTCATCACCTGGTCGCCTCCGGGTGCCGCTGGCGAGGGGCTTCGCTCGCCCGTGTCTTTGAAGAACACGGGCGGCTCAGAGCCGTCCGTGGCACCCGACACCACCTCGTTCGATGTGGAACTTGATCTGAAGCGAGTCGGCAGCAAGACGTCATCGGGAGGCGGGTTCTCGGCCACGATCCCCGTCATTGCCGATACGAGTTGGCAGGTCGAGTTGAAGGAGCCGATCGAAATACTGGACGTGATCGGCGGACGCGGTGCTTCGACGCGCACGGCCGATCGGCGCGGCATCGAGACTCAATGCGGAGCCACTTCGCACCTCGACGTGCGGTGGTCACAGGCGGCTCCCGAAACGAAGCCCGCGCAGTTGGATGTCTCATTGCTTCAGACGCTCGACATCCGCCCCTCACATTCCGAATTGAGATTCCGCGTGCGGTGCGAGCCGCGTGACAGTCGGCTCGACTTCCTCGAACTCGACCTGCCCAAGGGTTGCCTGCTGCGCGACGGAGACATTCGCGCCGCGAGCCTGCTGCGAACGGAAGTGCTGACCGCCGCCGACGGCCTTGCCAAACTGCGTGTGACGTTCGCCGAACCGCAGCGACAGAAATTCACCGTGGATGGCGTGTTGCTGATTCCGGCGGCCGAGTCGAGCGCCTCGGTGCCGTTGCCTCGGTTCGGTTTGACGCGCGGTCCCGGCTGGAGCGTCTCGACCCTGCAAAACTGGTGGTGGATCGGTGCGGCTCCCGAGTTTCGATTGGAGGCACAGAACCTCGACTCGGAACTGTTGGGAAATCTGGCGGCGGCGGAGTTCATCCAGGAGTGGGGCGACTCACCGCCGACGGGTCGGCCGCAGGTGGTGTTTCAGCCGCGCGACGGGGAGACGCCGCAGTTCTCGATTGCGCCGCAGGTCGCCCGCCGCCGCGCGCTCCGCTGGACGCAGACAGGCCACATTGGCAAGCGGCATCTCGATTGGACGCTTTCCGCGAAGCTGGAAACGACGCAGGCGCCGGTCTACCAGCATGTGTTGCTCGTCGATCGTCGGCTGCAAGTCGAATCGATCTCGATCCGCGAGAACGGAGCCGAACGGCTGGTGCGCTGGTCCGAGGATCGGGCGCGTCAGAATTCCTCGCCGACGCGCGTGGTGATCTTCCTCGGCGACAAGACGACCGGCGTGCAGGAGCTGACCCTGACGGCCAGCATGACGCTGCGTCAGGGACGCGAAGTCCGGCTGCCCTTCGTGCGGTGCGAGGAAGCCGAACTGGTCGATGCGCGGTGGGAACTGTTTCGCGATCCCGAGTTCGACGTCGATCTGATCCTGCCGCGCGGCGTTCCGGCCTTCGAGACCACCGACAGTCCGGCGACCGACGACGGTCCGCTGCTGGTGGCGCGCTATCAGATCGCCGATCCCGATCCGAAGACCTCGGTCAAGGTTTCGTCCCGCCACGCCCCGTGTACCGCGCGGACGGTGGCCGTGCTCGCGAAGACCGATGCGCGCGGCTGGAAGCTGACGGGCCAACTCTGGCTGACTCCCCAGGGTGAGTCTCCGCGGCGACTGGGTGTGCGGTTTCCCGCCAACTCCGTCGATCCCGCGCGAGTCCGCGTCGAGCAGGCCGAGGCCACGTGGCACGATCCGGTCGATGGCTGGAGGCGGCTCGATCTCACACTGCCTCCCGATCCGACCGAGGTCTCGGTGACGTTCGATGTCGTCATCGAAGAGCCGCCGCGCGGAGACTGGGAGCTGCCCTGGCCCGCGCCGTTGCAGTCGACTTCGCACGAGATGTGCCTGGTCGCGACTCCGGCCGACGTCTGGACACCGCTGGTGGGCACGGAGCTGAAGCCGGACGAAGCGCCCGGTTGGGCCGACGAGTTTCTCGAAGAGCGGATGCCCGAAACGACCTCGGCCCTGTATCGCCTGGGGGCGGCCCCGGTGAAACTGCGCCGCCACGCTTCCACGGCTCAGGTCGATGAGCCCGTCGTGAGGTTGCTCGATCACTTGCTGTGGCTCGCGGCGGACGGAGGCCGACACGGTTTGACGCGTGCGTTCCTGTCTCAAACGCGCGAGTCGATCGAGTTCCACGTGCCGGACGGCCTGCATCCGGTCGCTCTCTTCCTCGACGACCGGCCGCTGCCCATGCCTGCGGTGATGGAGGGCCTGCTGCGCGTGCCGCTGGTCGGAGGTGGACGCGAATCCGTGCTCGTGCTGATTTGGGAACAACTTCGTCCCCAATCAGAAGGCTATGCGCGGTCGGAGCGAGCGTCGCTGCCGTGGCCCTCGCGTGTGACGGTGGCTCGCTCGCTGGTCACGGTCCTGCCGCATCGCAATGGTCTGGTGATCGGTCGCACGCGGCAGGCACAGACCGACTGGATGGACGCGGCCTTTGATCGGCTGGAAATGTTGCTCGACCGTCAGGCATCGCTCGACAACGACCCGCGCGCGGCGGCAGCCAACCGCGAGTTGATCGATGAACTGCAACTGCGCGTGGCCGCCCGCCTGCCGGCGCGCACGACTCGGGCGTCCGCGGCACTCGCCGTGCGACTCGAACGCTGGAACCGGATCGTCGAGATGATCAACGGTCTCGAACGAACGAACACCGGTGACAAGCGGCTCGTTGCGCGACCCCTCTCGTACCTCGAAGAACAATTCGTCGACCACCCGCAGGCGCTGCGGACTGTCGCGACGGCGGAAGCGCCGCGCGTCGCCTTCTGGCTTGTCGACCGGCGCGGGTTGGCGGTTGCGATGGCTCTGCTGCTCGGCCTGATCGTGATCCCCTCGCTCCGAAAAATGATCCGACTCGACTGGGGCGAATGGCTCAGCGCGCGGGTCACCATTTCGTGGCTGTTGCTCGGCCTGGTGTGGTGGTTCTATCTCACACCGGGATTCCTCGGCCCGCTGATGATCACCATCGCCACCGCCCGCGCGGCACTCCGCCGCCGTCCGGAAGTCGAGGCCACATCGACGATCGGAGAGGATTGAGCGGCGAAGCGGGGAGCCGATTGGAGGTCGGCGGAAGATTCCTGAGGCAAACGGGAGTCGTTTGGAGTCCAAAAACGTTTTTGCCGTGCAAACGGCTCCCGTTTGTCTGCCAAATGCGTTTTTGCCGGACAAACGGCTCTCGTTTGTGGTCCAAAAATGTTTTTGCCGGCCAAACGCTTCCCATCTGTCGGCCAAAGACGTTTTTGTCGGCCAAACGTCTCACGTTTGTTGGCCAAGGACATTTTTTCTGGCCAAACGTCTTACGTTTGTTGGCCAAGGACATTTTTTCTGGCCAAACGTCTTACGTTTGTTTGCCAAAGGCGCTTTTGTTGGCCAGATGTCTCACGTTCGTCGGACAAATGAGGTTTTGCTTGGAAGACGTCTCACGTTTATCGGACAAAAACGTTTTTGATAGACGGACGAGGCTATTCTGTAATGGGTTATGGAAATGACCCGTTTCGAGCCTCATGCGCGGGGCGGGCTCGGCAAGGGAAACCAGTGACTAATGACCAATGACTCTCCCTCACAGGCCTGCCATGCAATCGTGGCGAGCCCCGCCGCCAGGCAGTAGTAGCCAAACCAGTGCAGCTTTTGCCGCGAAAGCATCCGGATCAGCAACCGCAACGCCGCGATGCCGACGAAGAACGAGACCACCGCACCGAGGGCATACAGTCCCCACGGCGTCGCCTCCGTCGCCGCGTTCGATCCCGGTTTGAGCAGCTTGACCGCATCGAGCAGCACCGCGCCGCCGATCGCCGGGATCGCGATCAGGAATGAGAACGTTGCGGTGGACTCGCGCTCCATTCCGCAGAGCAATCCTCCCGAGATCGTGCAGCCCGAGCGGGAGACGCCGGGCAGGATCGCCACCGCCTGAAAGCAGCCGACGATCAGCGCGATCGGCCACGGCAGTTGCCTCTCCGTAATCGATCCGCCCTGAACCCGTTGGCCAAGCAGCAGCATGAGCGACGTCAGGAGAAAGCCGTATCCGGCGGCGAGCGGCGAATTGAACAACTCTTCAAACGTCTTCTTGAATCCGATGCCGACGATCGCCGCCGGGATCGAAGCCACCACGATCAGGACACACAGCCGCCAGTCCAGTTCCGCGACGATCCGCCGCAGCCGCTCGAAGTAGACGACCGCGATCGAACCGAGCGTCCCCAGATGCAGCGCGAGGATCAGCGTCAGCGCCTCTTCGTGCTGAGTCCGCCCCTGCCAGCGCTTCAAGAGTTCGTTGCCGACGACCAGATGCCCGTCCGAACTGATCGGCAGAAACTCGGTGATTCCCTGAATCACGGCCAGCACCAGAATCCGCAATGTATCGTTCATCGGGCGTCCGTTCCCTGATTATTCTTCCTCCCCTCGCCCCTTTGGGGAGAGGGGCCGAGGGTGAGGGGCAATTGGTCACCAGCCGTCGAAGTCTAGTGCCCCCCTCCGAACGGGTCGAGATCGCTTGAACTCGTCCTGTCGAGCGGACCGCACGAGCTGCTTGACACTCCCGCGCCTCTCCAGTGTGATGCGCCGCCAATGTGGCCGTGCCCGTGATGGCCATCCACCGAACTGCCGTTCCTCCGTGAGACCGATCGTGAATCTGCGTCCCTGGATTGCCCGAGCCTTGTGGAGTGGAGCGGCTTCGCTCGGTATCGGCCTCGTCGCCGGATTGCTCTCGCTGGTGCTCAAGGCAACGGGAGATGGATCGGGGGCGGCGGCCGTACGCGGAGTGATGCTGGTTGCGATGTGTGTCGGCGGGCTGGCGGTCGTCGCGCTCGTCGTGCTGCTCGCGGCGAATGAATTGCAGAAGCCAGACGACAAGTGATGCGGCGGAACGAAACGCGGCTGTGGCCTCGGTGAGCTTGAGTTTTGGGATTTGAAATTCGTTTGGGCTTTGGTGTTTCGAGTTTGAGATTTCCCCCCTGATGCCGATCAAGTTTCGTTGCAATTACTGCCGTCAGTTTCTGGGCATCTCGCGGGCTCAGGCGGGAGGCGTCGTCGACTGCCCCACGTGCGGTCGGTCGATCCGCGTACCGCTGCTCGACGGCACCGTGCAGCCGCTGCCCACTCCCGAACTGAACCTGCAGGACGCACATCTGGCTCGCGCGCTGGACGAACTCGCGAACCTGGGTGACATGCTCGACCAGCCGCTTCACGCCGTTCGGTCTGATTCGCACGAGGCGGTGGACGACGACGATGATGAGAACGAGATCCCTCAACTGATCCCCGAACCGATCCCGATCGAAGTCCCGATCGCGCCGACGCCGATCAAAATCAGCCCGCCCGCCCAGGCGCTGGAGTCCGTCCCCGATTCGTCCTCGGTGACACCGGGGCAATCGGTCCCGAACAGCCACGACGCGGCTGGCAGTCCGAACGGGCCGGCCGCAGGACGCGAGCAGCGCCTGTTCGACGAACTCGCCTCGCTTACGCCGCCCGATGCACCCGCCGCCACTCCGAGCGGGCCGCAGCGCGAAGTGGAGGCTTCCGACCTGCCGCGGGCCGACACACGCGTCCTGCGTTCGCGTCCCTCCGCCGCGCGCACGACGTTTGCGGTCCTGGTCCTGTTCGTGGGAGGGATGTTCGTCGAACGCTTCGCGCGGATCATCGAGTCACTCAACCCGTCAGCGCCTTCGTCCGCCGAGTCCCCCGCGCCCGTCGCCGCAGTTTCCGGCGACGTCACGGGCCGCATCACCTTCAAGTCGGCGGAAGGCGAAAGCCAGCCCGATCGTGGAGCGCGGCTGATCGTCTTCCCGACCGAACGGACCGGTGAAGTGAAACTGCCGGTGACCGGCTTCCGTCCCGCCGATGGTGAGGCCGACGCGAAGGTGGCCGCTGCCGCACTGAAGGCCCTCGGCGGCGCGCTGGCCACCGCCGACGAACAGGGCCGCTTTCACCTCGACCTCCCCGCCGGAAGTTATCGCATCCTGGTCCTGTCCCACTTCCAATCGCGAGACGAATCCGAAGCGATCGATGCTGCGATTACGAGGCAACTCGGCGACTACTTCGACAAGCCGACCGATCTGCTCGGCCGAGTCAAACACCACTTCGCCCCCCTTCGGGTCAAAGGGACCGGCGACATGTGGGATCATGCATTTTGAGCGTGCCATGTGACTGCGATCAGAATTCAGACTGTCACGGGGCATCCGTGGGATACCACTTGGCCCCCAGCCTCACTTCGTAGGTTGAAATCGGAGTGTTATTGGCCGCGAACGGAAGCGCGTTGAGGTGCATGATGGCGGGTGGAGTGGCGATCAAGCCATGTGCACCCGGGGAATGCTGGCCATCGATCGTCGCCAGAGTAGGATCGCAGGCCAATCCCAGGGTGAAGTTGCGGCGTCCCGCCCAAAGCGACTTGGGGGATCTGTCGAGGCCGAAGAGATACGGCAGGTAGGCTCCCTTTTCCGTCAGTAGGATTCCGTCATCACTGCGGATGGCCTTCAAATCCGATGAAGCAGCCGAATGTTCGAGGAAGGCCACATGGTTGACTCGATAGAGCCGCATCGGGCTGGTGACGGCAGGTGCGTTGCGAACGGTGAGCAGCGACTCCAGTCCACCGTCGTTCCGCGCGGTGTATGTTGCTTCGGTTTCCATGCTGACATCGAAGATTTGGCGCTCCGAAAAGCGGACGCGACCAGTCTTGCAGGAGGCGATGACTCCAACGTACGGCCCCAACACCGGGGCCGGGTCGAGTTTGGTGTCGATGATTTTGACAAGTTGGTTCTCGATCCAAACTTCCTGGTAACTCGGGAGGGCATTGTGAGTCCGAATCTCGATGAGAACTCCCTTGCCGTTGACATTGTTTTTGACCAGCGAGTTCACTCCTCCATCCCACAGCATGCCGCGCGGACCCAATACTTGCACGCCCCCTGTTTTGTTGACGAGCAGCATGTAACCGGGAGCCGCATAACACTGGTCCATGGTGGTATTTGGACTGCCATTGAGTGACTTGCGGTACAAGACTCCGGCAAAGGCGTCCGCCGAAGCCTCTCCCAGAAAGACGCGCGTCTTGAACGACACACGTCCCTCACGAATGCGGACCATCGGATCAGTCGCGCCCGTGGCCATCTCGTTTCCAACCATTAGAATGCCCGAGGGACGGACTGATGTGGACTCGAACCAGATCGGCGTGCCGAAGTTGTAGAAGTCGTTTACTGAGCGACCTCCGAGTGAATATTTCGTCCTCCAGCCGGTTTGAAGGGGCGTCGCTTTTGGAATGAAGTCGTCCGTCGGATCGTGGGAGTACCAGAAGAACGGAAAGAATCCGCGAACCGTGTACCTCGACATGGTCAGCTCAACCTCGCGGGCATAATAGTTGAGTAAGGGCACGGCGGCCGGTGCCTCGTTCAGTCTGCAAATCGGAAACGGATCGATCCCGTTCGCCGAGGCCTGGGTCGAATCCTGACCGGTCTCCACCGTAAACTGAAACCCCTCGCCCGCATGCGTGTGAATGATCTGCCGTCCCTGGTGTTGCATCTCCAGTGGCGCTCCACCATACATCGAGTAGAAATCAACGCGAAAGGTGCCGTCACTGAAGCGATGCTGATAACGCACGGTTGGTTCATTTGGTCGCGTCACTGATTTCGATCGGATGAAATCACCTGCATCGGCAAACCCAAGAGAGATGATTGTGCCAACAGTTGCCAGAAGGAGAGTTCGATTGAACATGACAGAGACTCCAGAGTTGAAGCTGCGGAAATGATGACGCCCAACAGATCGGCACCGCAGATTGCCAACGCCGATCTCGATGGAACGATGGTGTTTCAGTTGGTGACCGTGACGAAG